>JAFGDT010000058.1 GCA_016931965.1 bacterium
CCCGCCCGTTCGTAGAGCGAAGCCAGGTCGGAGTAGAGATATCCCGGATAACTCTTTCTCGACGGGATTTCACCCCGAACGGTTGAGATCTCACGCAGGGCTTCGCAGTAGTTCGTCATATCCGTCAGGATGACCAGCACATGCATGTTCTCCCGAAAAGCCAGGTATTCCGCCATGGTCAGAGCGGTTCGGGGCGTGATGAGGCGTTCCACGGAAGGGGCATCGGCAAGAGAAAGGAAGAGAACGACATTCTCCAAAACACCGGTCTCTTCAAAATTATTGATAAAAGCCCGTGCCACGTCATGCTTTACACCCATCGCACAAAATACAATTGCAAATGAAACCTCTTCTCCCACGATTTTGGCCTGTCGGACGATTTGAGAAGTCACACGGTTGTGGGGAAGTCCCGATCCTGAAAAGACGGGAAGTTTCTGGCCACGGACAAGGGTGTTCATACCGTCGATAGCGGAGATGCCTGTCTGAATAAATTTTGTGGGATAGGTTCTGGCAGTGGGATTGATTGGCATGCCATTGACGTCCCAGCGTTCTTCAGTGATGGGATCGGGCCCGTCGTCGATCGGCTGCCCCAGACCGTTGAACACCCTGCCTAACATCTCCCGGCAGACAGGCAGTTTGAGTGGCTCCCCGCAGAAACGAAGAGTTGTATCGGGTAAAGTGAGCCCCGTTGTTCCTTCGAACACCTGAATGACAGCTGCCCCTTCATTGGCTTCCAGGATAATACCCATTCTATTTTCGGGATGGCCGGAAATTTCGACCAGTTCGTTGTATCCTACATTGTGGATATTTTCAACAAAAATAAGAGGTCCCTTGATTTCCTGGATGCCCTGGTATTCCCTTGACCTGAGTAATGTTTCTCTATCAGAAATTGGCATAGATCTCCCCTAAACGTGTCATTTCTCTTTCCAGTCGGCTCTGAAGCTCATCCAGTTTTTCCACTTCGTCATTGGAAACACTGAGTTTCATTCGTGTTATTTCATTGACGATTTTCAGCCGTTTGATTTTAATCAATGTGGCTCCTTTTTTGAGGGCTTCTGCACCCATTCGGTAGAAGGTGATGATGATTTTGAGCATTTTCACCTGTTTTTGTACGGTTGAGTACATATCGATCTTGTCAAAAGCGGACTGCTGTAGAAATGTATTTTTAAAGAGGGTACAGACTTCAAGAATGAGTTTCTGGCTGTCGGGCAACACATCCGCTCCTACCAGTTTAACCACCTGCTGAAGACGTTCTTCCCTCTGCAGCAAATCGAGTATCTCGCTGCGGTAAGAGATCCATTCCGGATCTCCGTGTTCGTGCCACCAGGAAATCACGTCTTCGGTGTATTCTGAATAGGAGTCCAACCAGGAAATGGCCGGATAGTGTCGGGCATTGGCCAGATCACGGTCGAGTGCCCAGAATGCTCGAACAAACCGCTTTGTATGTTGTGTAACCGGTTCTGAAAAATCTCCTCCGGGTGGGGAGACGGCACCGATGATCGTAATGGAACCCTTTTTGCCCCCAAGGGTTTCCCCATAACCACCGCGCTCATAAAATTCGGCCAAACGGGTTGGTAAATAGGCAGGGAATCCTTCTTCTGCCGGCATTTCTTCCATGCGCCCTGAAAGTTCCCGCAGGGCCTCTGCCCAACGCGACGTGGAGTCGGCCATAATGGCCACGTGGTATCCCTGGTCTCTGTAATATTCCGAAATCGTAATGCCGGTATAGATCGAGGCTTCTCTGGCGGCTACGGGCATATTCGACGTATTGGCAATCAATATGGTTCTTTCCATTAAAGGCCGGTTCGTCCTCGGATCGGAAAGCTTCGGGAATTCGTTGAGGACATTGGTGATCTCATTGCCGCGTTCTCCGCATCCGATATACACAACGACATCGGCATCGGACCATTTGGCTAATTGGTGCTCGATCAGCGTTTTTCCCGTACCGAATCCTCCGGGCACGACAACCGTTCCACCTCTTGTGACGGGGAATAAGGTGTCGATGACCCGCTGACCTGTAATCAGGGGAATATCGGATTGTAGTCTGTTTTTGAGGGGTCTTGCCTGCCGGACAGGCCACCGATGGAAAAGGGTCATTTTGTGTTGATAGGCTCCATCTTTGAGAATGCAGATTTCATCGTCAACATGGTATTCCCCCTCTTTCACGATTTTTTCCACTTTGCCCGACATATTCGGCGGAACAAGAACGTGATGAAGGATGCTTTGTGTTTCCTGGACACTGCCTAAAATATCGCCGGGTTTAACCGTATCACCCGTCTTGACCTGGGGATGAAAAGACCATTTTTGTTTTCTGTCCAGGGGCTCGATTTTAACTCCTTTTCGGATATATTGTTTTGTCACTTTTTTAATGGCTTCAAGGGGTCGCTGAACACCATCATAAATCGAACCCATCAGACCCGGTCCCAATTCCACCGAAAGCGGCATTCCTGAACCATAGACAGGGGCTCCAGCGGCGAGGCCCGTTGTATCTTCATACACCTGGACAATGATGTTATTGCCTCGGAGGCGAACAATTTCTCCGATGAGCCGGTCCTTGCCGACTTCAACCAGTTCCAGCATCTGGGCGTGGGCCACGCCCTTGGCATGCACAACCGGCCCCAATACCCGGCTCACTTTTCCGATCATTTCGGTCAACAGGTTCTCCTTTGAATCAAATAAAAAAATTAATCCTTATCAATTCCCTTCCTATCGAAATTCAGCTCTGTCTGATTTGATATCTTCGCAAACGTCATTTGTTTTTCACCTACAATATTATTTTGCATTTCTTTTTTAGGAATTGAAATTTTTGCTCCTCTATTTTCAAGAAATTTCCCGATTGTTTGCCGATTAAATCTTGGAATTCCAATTTCGTGAAGATCATTACATCCGACACCTTCATTTGTAAATATGGGTATACCTTTTTTGAAAACTCTTTTCGCAGTAGTATATGTCTTTGAGCCTTTGGGTCCATAAGGGACAAAAACAATATCGGCAAGAATGCAAGCAATCCAATTTCTTGCCATGATGTTTTTTCTCAGGTGCCTTCCTTCATCTGGATCGCTGATCGAGAGGATAAGCAGCTCACCATTTTGTGCTCTGCGCCAGTATTCCTCTTCTTCGGGGAATTCATGCAGAGGTGGATAAAATCGATCACGCAAATAAGACTCAAAATTTTCTTTATTCAGACCTTTTGCTGAAAAAAGGGTCGTTGTTGTGTTTTTTCTGAATAGACTCAATCGAAAAATTTCGGTTTCCATCACAGAATGCCAGCTGCCGATATAATTCATTTCATATTCTCTGATCGTAAAAAGAATCTGATTCGTTTCAATCATCACCTGTCCATAAATCGAATCGGCGGAGATGACTGCCATACTGTAACTATTGAGTAATTCCAGGGGACCATTATAATAGATTTTATCGGGGCATTCATCGCCCAGTCGTTCAATGAGTTTTTTGGGATATGCTTGGTCTTTTGGTGTGATTATCTGATATTCCATAATTTTCTCACCAATCCATTGATTTCATTTTCGACTTTGTCGATTTGTTTGCCGGCTTTGACCAGATTATGTGATTTTTCTGAAAGACTGACAAGTTGCTGGTGCAGTTGATTATTGTTATCAAATCGAGGGATCGCCAGATTGTTCATTATCGAAGGAGCGCCGAAACCTCTGCCGGCCGATGAAAAACTTTTGATAAAATCATTGACTATTTTTGAGTTTAATATTGAGCAGAGATAGTGTGCTTCATCCTTATCGTTCAAAGCAAAAAATGCAGTTGTGTCCGTAGGCACGATTATTTTCATACCGAAATCGGTTTTGATGCTCGAAATGACTACAGCTGACATTTTTGAGGCCATTCTTTTCCATACAACCCGATATTTGGAAAACGTATATTCACCAATACCATACATGGCATAAAATTCTGTTTTTTCGGCGAGTTCTTTAACGATGCGAGAACCCCTTGATAGCAATACATCTTCAAATTGCTTCAAATAGGCATAAGTCAAGGGCGCCTTCTGAATCATCCAATCTTCATTATATGGGGCTCGCTTTTCAGGGTTTTGTGATATCAACAAATAGAAATGATTTTTTACACCAAATTTAACGATATCACCACCGCTGACCGCCGGGTATACCAATTTAGATTCTATGGATGTTTGGGTAGATTTTATCTTTCGTTTACCCCTGTCATGTATATTTTCAACAACCAGAATACCATCCGGTCTTACTTCGTTTATTTTTAACCAGAAAATGCCATAAGGCTCAACTCTCGCTCCTAAATGAGCTTTATATGAATTTTTTCCTTTTACATTTTTATATATTCGGAGTGATGATTGTTTTGCGGTTTGCCATGAAGAATTCAATCTTTTTGGATCAACAGGCGTCGCCAGTATTTTTCGGGCGTCGCTGTTTTTTTTGACTTCATCGAGTGTCCAGTGAGGCTGAATCCGGCCGATACCAGATTTTCGCTTCCACTCAATAACATCGACAGGGTAGGTCGTCTTTTCACCCTTTTTTAAAAACAGAATGGCTGTTTTATTGGCTGACTGGAAAGGCTTTAAATCGACCATGTCTTCCATGCACAATGCTTTAAGGGGAATTCTTGTATCGCCCAGCTCAAATTTTCTGAAACCTTCGCCCGCCCCCTTGGACTTAAAAACTTCCATTGTAATGAGAAATCCTAAAGTACCGTTGTCTTTCAAATAGTTATCCGCTGACGCATAAGTAAATAACATCGAGAAATCTTTTTCTCCTCCACCCAATCGTGTTGCATAACCCTTCAGTGAAAAAAGTCCGTACTTTTTCCAGAGTCTCAGTGTTTTTTGACGATAATCATCAGAAAGATAGCCCCACCGAATCCAGGGAGGATTTCCAATCACATAGTCAAATTTACCTAAATAGACAGGAGCGAATGCATTTTTAATATATCGGGCCCAGATTCCATTTTCCCCTTGATCATCCAATTCTTTTATCCGTTTGTAGACAACGGCCAGCATAGAAGTTTCTTTTTCTGGCAGGCTAAAAACTTTATAGAGATTCTTTTCGAATAAATTGGGTTCAACTTTTCCTCTTAGAGCTACATCCATCATGGTTGTAAATTGGTCGATCTGACTTTTGTACTTCATAGAAACCGGAAATGTGTAGTTGCCTTTTGTGGTTGTGAAAACAATTGTATTTTCCAAATCAAGCTTGCCTTCTTCAATATATCGTGTTGGTGTCAGAACCGAATCGCAAAGATATACCGGTATGGAAATTGGACGGATGAATGGCAGGAGCCTTGAAAAAGCTATGAGATAATTGGTTCTTGCGGATAGAACCGCAATCGGATTCAAATCAAAACCGACAATATTTTCAATGATATATTTTGAAATTGCTTCTGGATTATCTTTGGCATTTCTAATGGTTCTATTGATTGCATGAACCAGAAAAGTACCCGAACCACATGCAGGGTCGAGAAAACGTGAATTCAAATGACCTTTGTATCCACTTCTGTCCACAACATAACCCGCCAGCCATTCTGGTGTATAATATTCACCCAAGTCGTGTCTCAGCTTTTTGGGTACGAGCATTTCATACAGTTTCTGCAATAAGTCTCGCGTCCATTCAGGTTCCAGTATGGGCGTGGCCGGCTCAAAGTCCGATAGTGCATTCAATATATTGCGGAAGGCACTTGCGATATGTTCATTCCATCCATCTAGATACCAGGAGAAAAAATCGGCTTCCAAGAAATTTTCTATCCCCTTATTGATAAAATCAGCTCCACTCTCCAGATAATTTAACCTTTCTTTTAACGCAACATCATTTTGTCCGGTAAGACCTTTCACAAAAGATTTAACCGTACTTCCGCTTTGTAAAGATATCAGTTCGACGGAAATGATTTTCATCAGAAATGCATAAAAAGTATGAATTGCAAAGAGGAATTGTTTCAACCTTATGCCGCTCGACATTTGATATATTTTAGCTGTTTCTGCAGCAGATTTTTCCGCTTTTTCAAGTTCCTGGCCATAGACAACGCCAAATATTCTATCCCATTCTTGAAAGAACATTTTAATGCGAGAAGGGGTTTGGCGTCTCTGCGTTTTCACCAATATGGTATAGAGTTGAGCAATTGTCTGTTGCACAATTTGACAAGACGGCGCAAATACTTCTGCCAGGTATTCTGCTGTCAAAGGTCTTCTGGCGGAGGCTCTGAAAAAAATCAACAGATTGCTGATGCTGGATTTATTGATGGGATAAGGACCTAAAATTTGAAATCCCCGACGAGCTTCTAACTCAGGGAAAAGCATCGCTTGTTCACTTTCAACGGGGATAGGGGTTTGCAATACTGTCGATACTTTTGTGAATCTTAAGAAGAGTATACGCTTCCCGTCGGTTGCAACGCCGACCGCTTTTTCTAAAAAATCCTCCTTGTTTTTTTGAAAATATTTGGCTTGTTCTCCCAAATAGTGTTGTAATTGCTTAATTGCTGAGTTGATATCCGCTTTTTTAAATAATTTGCCGGGTACTTTATATTCTATGGTCAAATACCCATATACAGCATCAATTCTTCCTTTAAAGCTAGTGTGTGTTTTTTCATATTTCACAATACTGACGTCTACACCCATCTTCTTAAGTGCATTCTGAAGAAGTGGCTCCATGCCCATTTTGAGATCCTCTTCGGAATCAGCTTTATGGGCAATTTTCTTAATATCTTCTGCAAGTTTCTGGCTGTTTATTTGCCAGATTTTCTTTTTGTTCATATTGTTTTGTTTATTTGTTTTTCGAGCATTCTTTTCATAGATTCAAGCCGCATGGCATTCTGTAGCCGTTTCATCCGAGTCGAAAAACGGTTGTCGAATCGCATTTTCTCGTCATCAGTCACCAGGACCACGCCGCCTTCCGGAAGGGATTGTTTCATGAGAGCCAGCTTGGCCTTTTTTTGGTATTCTTTTTGAACCGTTTTTTCGAGCTGAGTGATAAACGCACCTGTTAGGATTTTTCTTTCTTTTTCCCCAGGCAGAATTTTGATCTCATTCCCGTCGAGTGCCAGTATACCTTCAATGATGAGCTTTTTTAAAAACGGAACATAGTCTTTCTCAGATCTGAAACGATCCAATTTCTCTTCAACAGCCTGGAAAAGGTTTTCGATCAATTCTTCCCGGGCTCGAAGTGTTTGTCTCTTGATTTCCAGATGTACTCCGGACAATATTTTTTTACGAATCCCATCGGCTTGAACTTTTGCCCTCTGAAGACTGTCCGCAAGGATTTTTTTTTCTTCCTCCCGAACATTGTCCAGCAGCGCTTGTGATTCTTTTCCCGCCCGGTCCAGAATCATTTGAACTTCTTTTTCAGACTGGCTCAGGATTTCCTGACGCAAAACCTCAGACGATGCATGCTGATCTTCCATAATCTTCCTTTAAAAATAGTGTCAGATACCCACAATTCAACACTCCAAAACAATCCCTTGTTAGAGATGAATCCCAACAGCGGCTCGAATCAGATCTCTAACCGATCCCCTTCCTTCCATTTTCCCTTCGCGATCCGGTATTTCGATAATGAGGGGAAACGTTGTCTTGTAAATATACTGATCCACCAGAGAGCGTACTGTTGAAGCGGTGCGCTCTGTAATGATAATAATACCCAATCCCTCTTCTTTAAAGGCGTTTTCCAAACTTTCACGCGTTTCCTCTGGTGTGCGAGCCACCTTCCCCTTAATACCGACCAGTTGAAATCCCAATACGGTTTCTTCATCTCCGATAACATAAAATTTCAAAAATCAACTCCGTCAGATTGTTTCACTGTGCAAAAGAAAAATGCTGTTGTTTTGATTACTCATTTGAATTGTTTATACCTTGCCCAAAATCATAATGGCAATGATCAGCCCGTAAATCGCAATCCCTTCGGCCAGGCCCACAAAGATCAGCGCCCGCCCGGCCAGTTCGGGTTTTTCTCCGATAGCACCCATGGCTGCTGCTCCGACATATCCGACAGCCGCACCGGCTCCCACCGATCCAACCGATACGGCGATTGCGGCTGCGAGGAATGCAAATTTAACGACTCCGGGATCTGTTTCTTTGGCCTGCGATTCTCCCTCAACAGAACCAATGGACTGATCTGTTGTTGAATGTTCCTGGGTTTGGGCCACAGCTTTATAAATGCTCAGACAGAATATGGAGAACATAAAGAATACCAACAGGACGCTAAATCCCACGAGCTTTCTCTTAAATAGTGTTTGTGTGACTGTCATAGAAGTAAACCTCCTTTTTACGTTAAACCGATTCTGTTTCGTAATCAACATATTTTCTTTCTAAACGCATTTTTCTGATAAGTTCCGCCAATTTCCACATGACAATGTGTTTGACCAATTTATCTTTTCTCCTCTTATAAACAGGCAGCATTCATATGGATCGATTGACAATCCGCAGTCTATGGGTACCAGTTTAATTTCCTTTCAGTTCCGCACTTAATGGTCGATAGACCACATCACTTTGTACAAAAAAGCGACTAAAAAATTCATAAAACTCAAGCCGTACGGCCTGAATGCTCACGACCAGTCCCTCAAGTAAAATAATGAGGATATTGCCGAAGATGAGTACAAGCAGGGATACCAGTCCAGCTGCCATATTTTTCACAGCATCGGAAAGTGCAAAAATGGCCATAAAAAGACCCGCATGGGCCAATCCGAAAGCGGCTACACGAATAAAAGAAACGGTGTTTGCCAGAAAACCAAGAAAAATTTCCAATATTTCCACAATACCCCCCATGATTCCGGTGGCCACACCTTCAGGAAACAGCTTCCGTTTTCCCTGGATCAGGTGCACAATCGGCTCTTTCAAGAAGAGTAAGGCCACAGAAGCCAGCATTAGGATAGTCACAATAAGTGGAATTTTTCCCCGTGTCTCTGCTTCGGTGGTAATCATTCGCGTGGCAACGATAATACCACACCAGTATAGAATGGCAGCCAGAAGACCCGCCTTGTCAAAAAGCAGTCCCAGGAAATCCCGTTTTTTAATGCCGTTGATGACATTGATTCCAATAGCCATAAATACCATGCCGATTCCAAAGAAAATGGCTACTTTGAAGAGCCGGTCTATCGATTCCATGGGTTTGATCCAGATGGTGGGAAGTAAATCTTCCATTCCAAAAATACTGCCGAAAAGAAGTCCGAAAACAATACTAGCACACCCGCCATAAAATATGAGCATACCGGCATTGCGTTGATTTCCTGGTTTGCCTTTGAGGGCCAACAGAGCGCCAACAAGAGCGAGAACCAGGCCGTGACCCACATCACCGAACATCATCCCAAACATCAATAGGAAGCTGATGCCCAATATCGGTGTGGGGTCCATGGTTTGATAGGCCGGGATGCCGTATGCACTGGTGATCAATTCAAAAGGTTTGAAAATTGAGGGATTCTTTAATTTGACGGGAACATGAAGTTTTCCTTCTCTCACCATGGGGATTGCTTCAGCCGGAATTTCTTCGATAATACATTGATTGCGGGTTGCCTGTCTGATTTCACCTATAAAAGGGTCTCTTTCGTCCTGAGGGAGCCAGCCGGAAATGAGGACAGTCCGGTCTGTTTTTCGAAAAAATTTCATCATCTGTCTTTTCATATTGATAAAGCGGATCCGGTAGTGAACAGACTGGAGAAACGAACCATGATCACTGGCGAGTTTTTTTATCTTGTCCTCTATACCTGTCAGATCTTTTTGTATTTGAACGATTTTCGTGTCCATTTCTTGGAAAATTTCAGGAGAAAGCTGTTGATCTTCATCCTCCACCTCAATGGTTTGAAATCCGGCCTCCCTGAGAGCGGAGTAGAGTTTTGCCTCATCCTGTTTTAAAACAATTACCATGATGGTGACCATGTCTCCAAAACGACCGATGGGGGATAAAATGTGGAGAATCGAAGAAAGGTTTTGTCTCAGATTTTCCAGATTTTTTTCGGTCAAGTGACCGACTTCAACAGTAAGGTAGGAGTAGGTTTCACTGCTTTTTAATGGAATTTTCATAAATGGAACGGAACCCACCCTGTTTTTGAGTTCATTTAACCGTTCGAGTTCCGTTTCCAGTTTGCCTCTCTGGTCAAGATAATCATTTAATACTTGTTCAATATCGGCAATTTTTTGATCGATTTCATCCCATGGTTTTTCAATGGATTGGATCTCTTTCGTTTGGGGAAGCAACGACAAATGCTTTAATAGATCTTCTATGCGTTCTCTTCGTGTTCGCATGGCTGCTGTTTCTTCTTCGTCTCCTGCTTTTGAGAGATGTTGGGCCCACAATTCCATGTCTGCCGCGTCGACCAGCTGGAGGGATCCCTGTTTCAGCACCACATCAATGACACGGTCTGAATCCTTTTCAGAAAAGACAACGTGGATCTGCTCCATTTTCTCAGGTGTGAACATGTTTTACCTCATAAAACAAGGTGATCCTCGATTTTATCGGGGGGTAGATTGTACGATTTTGCATAAATGAGTGTTTTCAAATTTTTGCTTTCGATACGTTGAAGAACCATAAAGCCCAGAATGGCTCCGATTGAAAACGGAAACTCACTGAAAGCGCGTTTTGCCTCGACAGCCAATACCTGATAGAGGAAATGTTCTATGATCTGTGAGACTGTGTTTTCACCCAATTCTTCGGGTAGAGAAAGATCTGACCCATCAATTATTTTTATAAGAATCTTTGATACATTTCCTCCCCCAAAAACGGTTTGGAATTCTTTCGAGCCCAACCGATAACCGTGAGGCAAAAGGTAACTTTCAATTTCAGATGAGGGTGTGTCATAATAGGTTCGAAATCGATTGATCCAATCTAAATTTTTTAGATCAATTTCAATCCCAAAAAGCCTCTGTGCAATGCGACGGTCTCTTCGGTTGAGTTTTGTCGCCGTGTGCCATAATCGACTGTAATAATCTTTATCCAAAGCCAATTCTAAAGGGAAGACAGTTTTTTGTTCATTGTACTCAGCAATATGTTTTTCTAATGTTTTCTGAAATGGGGTGCCTTCCAATAAAAGAACGATTTCTCCTGCATCCTTTGCTGACAGGATTGCATCCACAGGTAAGTCATATACGATCTTTTTTTCGTATATCTTTGTGTTTTTTTCTCCCTTTTTATGCCATAATCGCAGCAATGTTTTCAATTTTTCAACATCGTACTTTTCGATAAAGAGCTGAACCATTTGGTGGGGATCATTCTTGCTGATGCGTGCAATTTTTTGAAGTCGATGGATTTCTTCTGTTAAAAGGATACGCTCGATTGCCAATGGGTCCGATGATTCCAGTTGTTTGATCAATTTTTGATAATCGGTTTTCGATAACACATTCAAGAGTTCTCGGAAGCTCTGGGCTTCTATCATTGAACGGTAGAGCGCTGTTGTCAACAAAAAAGAACGCATCGCCCTGACCTTGGCATTCACGAGTCCGTATGTACCTATTGATGTCATTTTGATGATTCGAGGTCTCCCAGAACCATTTTGAAAAGAACATTGACAGTTTGTTTAAACGCCCCCTCTTTTTTATCCCATAATGATTGCATCTTATTGTAGGCCTGCTGAAGTTCTTTCTCTTTCTGCTTTTGGGCTTCTTTCTCTGTTTTTGCAATAAAAGCTTTGGCTTCTTTTATGGCTTTTTCTCGAGCTTTTGTTCTAATTTTGTTTGCCTTTTCTTCGGTTTCGACCCGAATCTGTTTAGCCTTCTCTTTGGCAGATTCGATCCGTTCCCGCGCTTTTTTTTCTTCCCCCAAGATTTCTTCAATGATTTCTTTCAATGGTTACCCCTTTTACATGTTTCGATCGATGCGACAGCACATTTTGATGATGTATCATCTCGATTTTCAGTATTCTGGTTGGGTAATGATCTCTTTTCAATCCATAACTTTCTTAAATTTTTATCCCTGTGAAATTCCCTTGTTAAAAAAAGGATGCCTGCAATTGAAGGGAAATAGGTCAATATCAATCTCCACAGGAGTACGGCGATCCCGATTAAATGTCTGGGCATAAAAAGAGAGAAAAATCCCAGGTAGGTCGCTTCCCAGATGCCCGCTCCTCCGGGTGTTGGGGCAAAGTAAATGATGGGTCGCATCAGGCATTGAATGGCCAGTCCTTTCACGATTAGGGGATGATATCCGAATCCCCATATGATACAGAAAGCAACCAGATAATCAGTGATAAAGGCAGACAGAATCCACCCCGCAGTGCGTACAAGCATGCGTTTTTTTTCTTTGAGATAGGTCCGGAAGATTTCGCTGAACTGTTCAATCTCATGAAAGAGTTTCATCTCGATTTCAATGATTCTGCTGATGTGTATGAACTTAATTTTTGACCACCATCTCACCACACTGGAAGCACTATTTTTAATGGTGTGAGGGTAAAAAAGTGTGATTACCAAAAAGGCAATGATTATCACAACAGGAAGAGAAATCATTTTCATGAACTGAGCGAAAAATTGTCCGCTTGAGGGATCTGTTTTCATGAAAATGAGGATTGGAATATTGAAAAGAAAAATTAAAATTGGCAGTATCGCCCGCACAACCGTAATGGCCATGCTTTCACTCAATGTCAATTTTTCTTTGTGGAGAAGATAGGTATGCATGGAAAAAGTGCCCACAAGCACCGGTACCACGGCAGCTACCAGACTGCCCTCAAGGCGAATGACCGCCGCTCGTTTACATTGAATCCCAGAATGGCCCCCCCTTTTGGCCATTGTTACGAATGCCATGCCGTCAAGAAACCACCGCAGTGTTCCCAAAACGAGAAGCAGGGGAAGGAATATCCATTGGAAATGGGTCATTTGTGACCATGTTTTTTGATCCGTCGTCCAGAGAAGGATACCCCCCATGACCATGAGGGAGGAAATGAAAAAAATGATCAACCCTGTTGTCCATGTCGATTTACTGATTTGAAAAACCATACTGTCTTGATCTCAAGTATTGTTGACACTCTTTACGCCTTTTTCTGATTTTCAAGATCTATCATGCGGACTTGTTCCCTCTACGATCTCATCCAAAGATATCATGACCCAGATCACGCTGTTCCGTCGAGATATAATAAGCATATTATTTTTATAATGTTTCAACCTCATTTCAGCCCTCATCTAAAACTGACTAAACATACAACTTTCTTTCCAATATATCAAGCAGTTTCTCATTGAAACTGGCAACACGAACACGCAACAGTCCAAGCAATAGGAAAAGGGTATCTGTTCCCATTGGCTGTCCTGAGGGGATTCAATGAAATCGGATTCGTACGGCGAAAAAAATGGATGAGGATAATTTGGGATATTTTTCTTCGGCTTAAAATCTCATAATATGGGTAAAGACCAGTATCAGATAAATGCCGCAGGTTGATATCAATAAGATCTGTAATTTATTTTTGATAAACGGCAGCAAGATAAAGAGTGTACCCAAAAGAAATCCTTTGTAAAAAGCCAGAGAGATGTTGCCGAAATGGCTGCAGAGGAAGGACATAGCGGGATTGATTTCGATAGCCCCCCGTGAAAAGAGAGAATAAGATACGATCAAATCGGTTACATTGGTGATACAAAGGAAGAACCATAACGTCAAATTGATTTTGACACGTGTCAGATTATTTTGTTCACGCCAGCTGTCCCGGTATGCCAGTGCGAGAATGGCTAAGCTATTTCGCTGAAATGGATCCCTGTCGATCATATTCATTTTTCATTTAAAGGCATTTTGAGATGTAACATCATACAATATAGGTAAATATGATCAACTATGCAATTGAAATTATCATGAAATTTGTTTTAATTTTTTATTTATCCTATTATACTTTTGAACAGCCTTGGAGGAATATGATTTTTGAATCTTACACAATAAAACGGTTATCTGTGCGTTCAATATACTGTAACATGGGAAGGTGTCGGAACACTGACAAACGAATTGGGAAAGGAGAAGAAAATGAAAACACGAATGACATCCCTTTTAATTTTTTTATTGCTTGTTTTTATGGTTACCCAATGTACTAAAAATCCCACTGAGTCGGAACCTGTCATGGAGCTTTTGGACGATGAATCCTTTACAGAGATCATTGCTTTGGCCAATGAGATTGAGCAATTGGATGAATTGGGTTTAACGGATGATTCACCCGACGGCATGCCGAATCGGTTGCGAATGGCTTTGGTCAAGTTGGATGAGATGCTCAACAGAGTCCGAGTTGTTGTCATGGCCAGTGAAATAGATGATGCCATCATGCTCTACCAGGAAGCGAGGGCAGCACAACAGCGCGCCATTCATACATCACATGAGGGAGATTACAGACGGGCTTTTGGGTTTATCCGGGAAAGCCATTTTTTGGCTCAGGAAGCCGTCCGAATCGTCAAGGGGGAAATGACTTCTGAAGAGATCAAAGGAGCTGTATTACAGCGTCTGGTTGAGAAAAAAGAAGGGGTCCAGGGTCTGTTGGATGAAGTCAGTGCATTGTTAGAGGGTCATGAGTATGATTATGCCCAAAGATTATACGAAAGAGCCGTGCTGCATCTGGAATTGGCCGAGGAAGCCTTGAGTGCGAATGAATTGAGACGCGGATATTTTCATTTAACAAAAGCTGAAGAATTTGCTCAGCGTGCGTTAAGGATTCTGAATCAGATTGAATAACATTTTTTATCAATCGTCCTATTTTTAAGGGCAAAGGATTATCCTTTGCCCTTCTTTATTTTTATTCTTGAAATTAAACGATTTATTTGTTATCATTTAACCATCGGATTGAAATGCACCAGCAGGGATACACACCGCTTCATTTTTTGCTTATCGTCAATGATGTGTTCACTTAGATGATTAAGAAAGGGAGATGGGTGCCATGAAAAAGGTCCTTATCGGATGTGGCGTTACGTCGGTGATCATATTGATCATCATCGTTTATGCTGGATATCGGGTTTATCGTTTTGCTCAGGACATCGGTTTTCAGCTGAAAGAGGTCAACGAACAGTATGAAACTTTAGATGTGCAAATTCCATTTACCGAGCCGGAGGATGGCCTGATTCCGCCTCATCGATTTGATTTGTGGATTCAGCTGCGCATGGATCTGTCGGAACAAATCAATGGAATGGTGGATTCCATTGGGAATTTTTCGATTCAGACTATTTTTCAAATTCGCGAACAAACATTTGAAATGGCTGATTTGTTCGCTGGATCTCTGGAAACCGCACTGATGTCCCCTTCGGAGTATCTCTGGATTACGCGGCAGGTGGTCGGTGTACTGAATAGCGGGGATGCGCAAGCCAATCCCCAGATGGATGAAATCATCCAAGCTTTTCAGGATCTGAGCAATGATGACGGAAGTACAAGAGAAAGACTGGATGTCCATTCGCTGGAAGAGCCGGTCACCTACGATCAGATCATCCGTACCTGTGGCCTTCTCATCGGGAAAAAGGAGCCGTTTTTATCCAGTATCCATGTGTTTTATGCCGATCTTGCTTTAATGGTCCTCCTTGAAAATGACGATCAAGAAAACCAGAACGAAACTGAAGCCACTGAACTGTTTTCATCAACTCAAATTTCTATTCAGTATAATTAAAAAACGAGATTGTATTTTGAGTGTTATTGGTTTGAAATGGATTATTTAACGAACCAAAATATCTATCGATCGAATGGTAAGAAACCCTCTTTTATGTCCAGAACAGTACCCGGGTTGTTTTTTTACTTGAAAATGGTTTCAATCATTTGGCATTTGTCAAGGCTGGTTAAAAGAGAATCATTGACAAAAGCAAAATGGATAGAGAGCAGCATAGGCATTATCCGGGCTCTTGAATCTCTGGGTGTTCAATTTGAAATAGAGAACTTCGATGCCTTTCGAAACTTGAATACTCCCTGTGTATTTGTGGGCAATCATATGAGCACTTTGGAAACATTCATTTTTCCAGCCATCATCCAACCTTATAAAGAAAATACATTCATTGTGAAACAGAGTTTGTCAAAATATCCTGTTTTTAAAAATGTTTTAATGACCATTGATCCCATTTTTGTCAGCAGAGAGAATCCTCGGGAAGATCTGGCAACCGTACTGGAGGAGGGAGTCCGCCGTTTGAAAGAAAATATTTCCGTCGTTGTCTTTCCCCAGACCACAAGAACGGTTGCTCCCACGCTTCAAAAATTCAACACCATCGGCATCAAACTGGCCAAGCGCGCCGGCGTCCCCATTGTTCCTTTTGCATTGCGAACAGATGCCTGGGGAAACGGGCGATTGATCAAGGATTTTGGAAAAATCGATCCGCGCAAACCGGTTTACATCCATTTTGGTGATCCGATTCTTATATCAGGCAATGGTAAAAAAGAACATGAACAAATACTGCAATTCATTACAAATAAATTAAACATGTGGTTTCGAGAATAAAGGAAATAGATATGGAACTATTTGCATTTGCCATGAAAATGGAAAAGGATGGGGAAACTTTTTATCGAGAATTGAGTAATAAAGCAGACCATGAGGGACAAATGAAAGATCATAAACAGGATCTCTCCTTTATCGGAAAAGAAGTTGATCTCTATCAAAAAGCCAAACCCGATACATGGCTTGAAAATGCGGAATGGTACCATCTTGATGCTTATTGATAAAAATTATCGATTCCAAATTGGGTTTTCCCCCAATCTATACGATAAAACAGGAGAAATAGGATGAAACGTGTAATCATCATTATGACTATCTTGTTTATTGGTTTTTTCTTCTCTTGTGCATCTGTTGACCGTGTCCCGTACGCGCCAGAAAAGATTCAGCCTGTTTTTAATCTTGATGAATCGATTCCTGTCAATCCTGAAATCACAGTGGGTCAGTTTGAAAATGGTTTGCGTTACTTTATTAAGGAGAATCAAAAACCGGAAAATAGGGCTTTGCTGAGGCTGGTTGTCAATGTCGGTTCTGTACTGGAAGACGAGGATCAACAGGGTCTGGCTCACTTTACAGAGCATATGGCATTTAACGGAACGAAAAATTTCGAGAAACACGAACTTGTGGATTATCTTGAATCGATCGGTATGCAATTTGGTCCGGAAATCAATGCCTATACCGGTTTTGACGAAACCGTCTATATGCTGGAAGTCCCAACGGACAGCGTTGAGATTATGGAGAAAGCCTTTCAGGTTCTGGAAGACTGGGCACATCAGGTCAGCTTTGAGGATGAAGAGATCGACAAGGAACGGGGTGTGATCATTGAAGAATGGAGACAGGGGAGGGGTGCACAGGCGCGCATTGAAGACCAACAGTATCCGATTTTGTTTCAGGGATCGCAGTATGCGGATCGGCTCCCTATCGGGCAAATGGAGGTGGTTGACACCTGTCATTATGAAACCCTGCGCCGGTTTTACCGTGACTGGTATCGGCCCGACTTGATGGCCATCATCGCTGTTGGGGATTTTGATCAAGCATGGATTAAACGTTTGATTCAAAATCATTTTGCCTCCATTCCGCTGGGTGAGGGTGTGCGCGAACGTCCTGTTTTCCCAATTCCCGATCATGAAGAGACACGGTTTGCCATTGCAACAGATCCGGAGGCAACCCAGTCCAATGTCAGTCTCTATTTTAAAAAGGAGTTGCTCCCCGAACAAACCTATGGTGATTACAGGCGGCTTTTGGTCGAAAACCTGTACGATTATATGATGAACGAGCGGCTCAATGAATTGAGGCAGTTGCCGGATCCGCCTTATCTGTATGCCCTTTCCGGAACAGGCAGGTTTGTTCGCTCGAAGGGCGTCTATTATCTGGAGGCTGCCGTTAAAAACAACGGGCTGGAATATGGACTTGAAACCCTGTTGACAGAAGCCAGGCGGGCTAAAAGCCACGGATTTACGCAAACCGAATTGGATCGTGCGAAAAGCCAAATGCTACGGTATATGGAAAAAGCCTATTTGGAGCGGGACAAAACCCAATCAGCCAACTATGCTGCGGAGATCACCCGTCATTTTTTGGTGGATGAACCGATGCCGGGTATTGAGGTAGAATATCGGTTCTATCAGCAATTTATTCCTAAAGTTGAGCTCGATGAAATCAACCGGCTTGCCGGTCAGACCCTTACAGATCATAACCGGGTGATTCTGGTCGATGGACCGGAAAAGGAAGACGTCCATATTCCCACAGAGGATGAACTGCTCGCCATCTTTCATAATGTCAAACAAAAGACAGTCGAACCGTGGGCCGATGATGTTACTGCTCAACTTCTCGTTGAAGTATTGCCCAAGCCGGGTGACATTGTTGAGGATAATAGAATAGAACCGCTCGATGTCACTGAATGGAAACTCTCAAATGGTATTCGTATTCTTCTCAAACCCACCGATTTTAAGAATGATGAAATCAGCTTTACGGCTTTCAGCCCTGGCGGCCATTCACTGGCTCCCGACGAAGATTATATTTCGGCTATCACTGCCATATCCATTATTGGCGAAAGCGGTTTGGGCCAGTTTGATGAAATTGCATTGGGGAAAAAGCTTGCCGGAAAAATCGTCAATGTTTCCCCTTTTATCGGCTCATTGACGGAAGGCATTTCGGGCAGTGGGTCGGTACAGGACATCGAGACACTGTTTCAACTGATTTATCTCTATTTTACATCGCCGCGCAGAGACAGCACTGCATTTCTCTCCTTTAAAAATCGAATGAAGCTTGTTATCGAAAACCGAAACAGCAGCCCGGAGTCGGCCTACAGCGATACCATACAGGTGACCATGGCTCAGTATCACCCGAGATCGCGGCCGTGGACACTGAATCTGCTCGAAGAAATGGATCTGAACAGGTCCTTTCAGATTTATCGGGAGCGTTTCGCCGATGCCAGTGATTTTACGTTTATTTTTGTAGGCAATATTGATCTTGAAATGATCAAACCTTTTATCCTGACCTACATTGGGGGATTGCCGTCAATGGGAAGAGACGAAATGTGGCGGGACGTGGGTGTAGAGCCACCCAAAGGTATCATTCATAAAACGGTCAGAAGAGGCATTGAACCGAAAGCCAGTGTCAGAATCATTTTCACCGGTCCCTATGAGTGGAAGCGGCAAAACAACTATGATATCGGTTCGATGTCCAGCCTGCTGCGCATCAAGCTGCGGGAATCGTTAAGAGAAGATCTGGGCGGTACCTATGGGGTTGGTGTGGGGTCTTCCACATCACATTTTCCGAAAGAAGAGTACACACTCTCGATTTCATTTGGATGTTCACCTGAAAGGGTGGGTGAATTGATTGAGACCGTTTTTATTGAGATTGACAGTCTGAAAACGGTTGGTCCACGGGAAGTCGATGTCAACAAAGTCAGGGAAGCCCAGACCAGGCAGTATGAACTTGATCTCAAAGACAATGTTTTCTGGCAGAATGCACTGTACACGACCGCTTATCATGGCAGCAGCCCCCTTAATATTTTGGATTACATGGATTATGTCAACAATCTGTCGGCTGAATCGATTCAGAATGCTGCAAAAAAATATTTTGATATGAATAATTATGTTCAGTTTGTTTTGCTTCCCGAAGGGACAGAGAAGACCCAGAAGTAGCCCGAGGGGTTATCTGTGTAGGCGTTTAGAATATTATTGGAGACAGAGATGTCCAAACCGGTTATGATTAGTGTTTCTGGTATTCGGGGAATCGTGGGAGAGGGGCTGACGCCCCAGTTGATTGTCCGCTTTTCGGCTGGTGTCGGCAGCACTTACGGAAGAGGCAAGGTGATGGTCGGCCGGGATTCAAGGGAGAGTGGTGAAATGGTCAAGGCAGCAGTTTTTTCAGGCCTCATGTCGGTCGGTTGCCATCCTGTCGATTTGGGCGTCTGTCCCACGCCCACCGTTCAAATGGCAGTCCAGCAATCGGATGCTCTGGGGGGGATTGTGATCACTGCAAGTCACAATCCTGTAGAGTGGAATGCCCTGAAGCTGTTGGGTCCGGATGGTCTTTTTCTGAATCAGGAAGAGGGCAACCGGGTCAAACAGATTGTTGAAGAAGAGACATTTCCGTTTGTTGTCTGGAATCAGATCGGTCGTGTGTCCACATACGCACATGCGATTGATGATCATATCGGTGCCATCCTGGAGCTGCCCTATCTCGATGTTCCCAAGATCCGTCAGCGTCGTTTTCAAGTCGCTTTTGATTGTGTAAACGGTGCCGGAGGGACAATATTGCCCAAGCTTCTCAATACACTGGGTTGTGTAACCTATCCGTTCAACGAAGAACCTACCGGGCGTTTCGCCCACACGCCCGAGCCTGTTTCGGCGAATCTCAAGGATCTCTGTCGATGTGTGGTCGGCAGCAAAGCCGATATCGGTTTTGCCGTTGATCCCGATGTGGACCGTCTGGCCATCGTGGCGGAAAACGGGGAGCCGTTGGGCGAAGAGTATACAGTTACCCTTTGTACAAAATTTATCCTACAGAAGAAAAAGGGAAAGGTCGTTGTGAACATGTCCACCACGCGGGCTGTGGAAGACGTTACTGTCCAGGCTGGGGGGGAACTGATCCGAACCCCTGTCGGTGAAATCCATGTGGCTGAAAAAATGAGAGAAGCCCATGCCGTGATAGGTGGCGAGGGGAATGGTGGTGTGATCCTGCCCGAGATGCACCTCGGAAGGGACGCACCTGTAGCCATTGCGCTGACGCTTCAATATCTCTTAGAATACGGCAAACCGGTCTCTATGATCTGGAAATCGCTTCCCCGGTATGTGATGACAAAGAAAAAGATCGACATCGGTACATCCGATCCGGATCAGATCATCCGGTCTATGGAAACAAAATACCGAAGCGAGAAAACCAATCTTGCAGACGGCCTGAAAATTGACCGGGCCGATTCCTGGATTCATGTCCGTAAATCCAACACGGAACCGATTATTCGGGTCATCACTGAAGCCAGAACAAAAGAGGATTCCGAAAAACTCTGTGAGGTATTCATCCAAGAAATCAAACAATTTACAGGTAAGGCATAGAACTTTTAAGGCGTCTATTTTCCACTTGACTTTTATGATGGCGATGTGTACAATAAACAGAATGATCGTTAACCTTTTATAAAAATTGAAAGAAATTTCAAAATTTGGGGAGTTTTATTATGAATACGCGTAAATGGTCTTTCATGTTAGGTTTTTTAATTGTCGGATCTTTTCTGTTATCCGATATCAGCCTATCGCAGATCACCATCACCTGGCCGAATCCTTTTCCGATTGGCCGTACCACTGAAACGAAGATTGATACAGTCATTTCAGTTGCATCATTGAATCTGGGTGTGTCAGGCGGGCCGCAGACCTGGAATTTCAATGAAACATTGGATGCCTGGGATGTTAACTTTGGAATTATGGATGTTGCGGGATCACCTTACGAATCAACATTTGGAGATGCGCAGTGGATCGATCACAACTGGACGTATATTCCTGAATTTTTGGACCCACCCACAATTGGAGAAATGTTCTCGTACCGTTATCTTGAAGGAAATTGGATCAAAGAACAGGGTATGGGAACAACGGCTACACTGATAGGAGGGTCACCATTTGTTTATCCTTCACCGAGTCAAGTTTATCCAAATCCTCTTGAATACGATTCGCCGACATGGACTGAAGAAAGGTATTTTGAACCGAAATTTATCAACCTCATTAACGGAACGATAGAGGACAGCAGTATTGTGAGCGTTGATGCCTGGGGTGAATTAACCATACCGGCAGGGACATATCAGTGTCTGCGCTTAAAACGTCATGAGTTCAGAGAGATTCATATTCCTCCAATAGCTTTTATACTTCCTCAGGGCCGTGATGAGTATCTTGAAACGTATACTTATGTGTGGCTGACCCACGATTTTGAAACGGTGTTGTCTGTTACTGCGGATGCTTCCTTGGGGGAGGATTTTACAGAAGCCCTGTATGTGATTCTGGCTACCAATGTTTCAGGCATTGGGTGTGATCCGACATGTGATCCGAATGCTTCTGTCCCCTCGGCATTTGTATTGGGTCAGAATTATCCCAATCCATTTAATCCTGTAACTTATATACAGTATGCATTGCCAGAACCGGCCAGAGTCGAGTTAAGAATATTCAACCTTCTTGGTCAGGAAATCGCCCTCATCGAATCCGGAATTAAAAATGCGGGTGTACAGGAGACTGTGTGGAATGGAAAAGATCTCCATAACAACGACGTTCCGGGAGGTGTCTATTTCTATCAATTGAAAGCGGTTCCCCTGAGTGGCCATCAGACCCTTGTTCAGACCCGAAAAATGGTGATGATGAAATAGATGGATTGATCTGAGGATTTATCTACAAACATAGAAATTCCTGAACTGATACAAGAAAAGGCTGGTCCTTCATTTGGGGGGACCGGCCTATTTTTTCGAGCAACTCGATACGGTTTTATCCGTAAAAAAATATCTGCTATTCAGATTTTTAAATTAAATTGGAATGATTTTCAGCCGATCTTCATGAATCATAAAGGGACTTATTATATCTTTGCCATTCTGTTGGTTTTTTCAAGCTTAGGATTCTCCAACGGGAAAAAATATGGGTTTGAGAACATCGGAGTTGAAGAGGGTGTTCTGATATTTGATTTTGAGTTATTTGATCTATTCAGCGAGGACATTATCAGAGGGCTGAGAAAAGGGATGACGGCAGCTATTGAATATCAAGTGCAACTCTGGGAAGAGCGGAGGCACTGGTTTGATCGGGTGGTCGCCGAAAAATCAATACGGATGAAGGTGGGTTATGACAGCTGGGAGCAATCATTTATTCTGACACGTCCGGAAGAGGGGCCAGTTTTGCTGAGTGAAAGTCATATCCAGGATCGGTGTTCCCGATTGGATGGTTTTCATTTGGTCGATCTGAATCAATTGAAAGCCAAGGGTCGATATACCCTTGTTGTGAAAATGATCTTACAGCCTCTTTCCGTGGACAATTATGAAGAAATTAAAAGATGGCTGGCCGGCGAGGTTCAGGAACTCAATCCCAGGAATCTGAAATCAACAGAATCCCCTGATGAAAAAGCCGGCGACTGGTTGTTGGGACTTGTCCTTAACTTGACCGGTTTCGGAGATCGGGCGATCACTGCCGAGAGTCCGGCTTTTCATATAGAAAACGGCTCTGTTGTTTTAGAGGAAGAGGAATAGAATTTTGAAGCGACTGGCCGTCATCGATATTGGAACCCATTCCATCCTTTATCTTCTGGTGGAAATCAATCCCAAAAACGGCGTGTTTGTTATCGATCAAATCGTTCGAGCCGTTCGCTTGGGTCGGGGTGTTGAGGACAGTGGAATGATTCAAGATGACCCACTTAAAAAAGCCGTTCACGTACTCAAGGATTTTGTTCGTCAAGCTTTTGATCAACATGTCGATCAGGTCATTGCCGTGGGTACACACGTTTTTCGGGCGGCCAAAAATCGGGAGCAGGTCCGCGAAGCAATACGAAAAAAGACAGGTCTTAACATTGAAGTGCTTTCCGACCGAGAAGAGGCGCGATGGAGTTATTTAGGAGCGGTTTACGGGAGGGAGTTGGATCGATCCGTCCTTGTTGTGGATATCGGTGGAGGCAGCACAGAATTCATATTTGGAGAAGGGAACCAAATTGAAGATCTTGTCAGTATAAATCTTGGTGCTGTCAATCTCACAGAGAGATGCATCCATCATGATCCTCCGCTGAAAGAGGAAATGAATGCACTTACAGAGGTCGTTTATGCGATGTTGCCCAAAAGCATCTACACCTTTTATCAAAAGGGAAAGCAATTGATCGCAACAGGGGGGACAGTCACCACATTAGGGGCGCTTCAACTCCGATCGGACCGATATGATCCCAATCGTGTCAATGGTTATGTGATGTCTCTGGAAGATCTTGAGGATTCAATGGATCAACTTCTCTCTGTTCCGATTTCGGAGAGGAAGCGGTTACTCAGGTTCGATCCCGCGCGTTCGGATATCATTTTAGCGGGATCGATGATTTTGAAAACGATTTTGTTAGCGGGAAAATTCAAAGAGGTGATGATCAGCGATCAGGGATTGCGCTTGGGGATTGCTCTGAGAGCATTCAAATTGGATTCACTTCATCATCAATAGACAGGAGCCATTATGAAAAGGATATTTCAAATGAAGATGTTATCTTTTTTGTTTTCGACATTTTTGATCTGCTTATTTTTAATCATCGAAGAAGAGGCTGTCACTGTTGCGGTGCAAAGAGATGATTCCTCCCAGATGGTTTACTATGGTGAACCGGTGTTTATTCAAATCGATCCTTCCAAATTGAACTATATTGAATCCCCTCAAGATATCAGTCAATTGCAACTTTTCGTCTATGCCCATCTTCTCGATACACCAGAAATGATCGATATGAAAAAAAGGAATGGGATTTGGGAGGCGGTTTACACTTTGACGGATACAAGTGTTAAAATGCTGATGTTCACTGTTCAGGTTGAAGTTTCTGAAAAACAGTCTATAATTGGTTCTCAGAATGTGTTTCAGGATATGCTCGTCTACGATGAAGCCAACAGACCTGTTCAGGGGGCACATCAGGCCAGGGCGCTTTCCTATACGGGTCTGGGAGGATTAAGGAACGAAGATCTGGATCTGGCCGTCCAGGAAATTGAAAAGGAACTTGAACTTTATCCCGACAATCTCTCAGCCCGGAATCTGTTCTATACACTCCTGCTCAAGGCGAACAATTACTCCAGTCGTATCCGAAATCAGATTAAAAGAGAAATTGATGAAATGCTTTATCGGAATCCGACAGACGAAAATACCATGAATTTTGCTATCGGCGGTTACCGACTTATCGGCGAAATGGATGTAGCCCAAAAGGTGGAGGATGATCTCATTGAACAAAATCCAAAAGGAAATCAAGCCTCCGTCAAAACTTTTGATGAAATCATGCAAATTGAAAATACCGAAGACCGAGCCCAACGGTTGGATGGTTTTTTAGTTGCGTTTCCGGAATCTCCATTGATGGAACTGGCCCTATCCAATCTCGCCTCCGCAGTTATAGAGCTGGATGATTTGGCGCGATTAACCGATATCGGCGATCGACTGCTCTATGCGTCAACCACACCGACCGCTGCGAGTGGTTTGGCCGGCATAGCCGGTGTTTTATCTGAAAAACAAATCGAACTGAACCGGGCTTCAGCCTATATCGACAGAGCACTGACACTCATTCGTTCATCGACACTCTCGATGGAACCGCCTCCTGAGATGACGGAGAAAGAATGGGAGGAAAGAATACATTTGACCGAAGCGCGTTACCGAGATATTTTAGGCTGGATTCATTTCCAGCAGGGGAAAATCGAAAGCAGCATCACGGAACTGAGAAAGGCTGCGGAGGAAACCTCGCAACCCGGGGTCTATTATCATTTGGCTGAAGCGCTCAATGCATCAGGTAATACTGATGAAGCCATTTTATATTATGCCAGAGCCGCCGCTTTTGACGGAGAAATTGCAGACAATGCATACGATAAATTTACGGATCACTGGCTTCAGTTCAAGCCGGAAACGGAGGATATGGATCTGTTTTATCGTCAACAAAAAGAGTGGATAGATAACCATTACAGAGACAATGTGCTTTCACAAAGGATAAACCGGCGTGCTCCTGATTTTGAGCTTTCCAGCCTCAGAAATGAGCGGATAAAGTTGTCCGATCAGAAAAGATCCGTTGTCCTACTCTGTTTCTGGGCCACGTGGAGCACCTCTTCGGAGATGCTGCTTGAAACACTCAAACTGTTATATGAGAATCTGGGGCAAAAGGTCCTTTTTCTCACCATTGCGGTTGATATGGATGAATCGGATATCCGAGATTATGTCATTGAGCACCGGATTGCGCTTCCCGTACTCTTCAATGATGGAACGGACGAGGATTATCAACTGCAGGGCGTTCCGACGCTCTTTCTGATTGATCAAAACGGAGAGATTCAATTTGAACACAAAGGATATCGATCCGATATCGAACGTCTGTTGATGATTGAGGCCGAATATCTGTTGGCTTCAAGATGAGAATTTTATATACATCCGATCTTCATGGGCGGACAGATTTATATCAGGAAATCATCATTCTCTCCATACAGCAAAAAATCAATGCCGTGGTATTGGGTGGAGATCTTTTCCCGAAGCAAGGGCGATTCATAGACAGTTTGGAAATTCAAATGCAATTTATTGAAGATCTGTTTTGTCCATTCTTGATTGAATTGAAAGATCGAACAGGGGCTTCGATTTACTGCATCTTGGGAAATGACGACTGGGCAGCCACACTTCCCCTTTTGCATCGGTTTGAATCGGATCGTCTTGTTCATCTTCTTGATCACCAGGTTTTTCAATTGTCGGATGGGTGGAGCATCACCGGTTACCCCTATGTGCCACCTACGCCTTTTTCGCCGAAAGATTTTGAAAAGCGGGACTTGAAAAATGATTCACCCATTCATACGACGGATTTTCCTGCTGTAAGCAGATCGGGATTGATTGAAAAAATCGATGAGGTTGTTTATTTTTCTCGACAGAGTTCGATAGAGGAAGACATGATTCTTTTGCCCCGAATCCCGAATCATCAAAAAGCCGTTTATGTGATACACGCCCCTCCTTATGATACCGCTTTGGATCGTTTGGGGAAAGGGCGGTCTATAGGGAGCAAAGCCATCCGTCATTTTATTAACAAAGAACAGCCGTCAATTACTCTCCACGGGCATATTCACGAATCACCCATGGTTTCAGGATTTTACTGGCAAAAAATCGGAGAGACCCTTTCTATCAATCCCGGTCAGATGGGTTCTCGTCTATCAGCAGTGATATTGGATTCTATGCAACCCATGGAAACGCTTTCCCATACACGCTACGGAAACGTTCAATCCCATCGAGCAATCAATTCAGATTGAAATCAAATCATCATGGAGGAACGATTATGAGCCCTATTACACGTTTCGGTATTTCTATGGATAGCAAACTTTTAAATCGATTCGATAAACTTATATCCGAACAGGGTTACTCGAATCGGTCGGAAGCATTCCGAGACCTGGTCAGAGATCGTCTTGTGAAGGAAGAGTGGGAAAGTGAAGAATTGGAAACGGTCGGTACCATTACGATTATCTATGATCATCATAAACGGGAACTTGCCGAAACGATCATCGATCATCAACATCATCGGTATGATTCCATCATTTCGACCCTGCATGTTCACCTGGATGTTCACAACTGTCTGGAGGTGCTTGCTGTCAAAGGAAAAGCGAAAGATATTAAAAAGATCGCAGACGAATTGATCAGCACCAAAGGAGTCAAACACGGTAAGCTGGTGATGACCTCAACAGGAGAAAATCTATAAAAGTGGGATTTTATGGGCGGTTTATTTTTTAAATTGAATGGTTAATCCTTTTTGATTGATTGTATCAAGCAATGCATAAATAAATAGAATCACACCGGACATCTCCAGTGTTTCTTCAACCGTCACAATCATGGTGTAATTAAAATTGAGAGGGCCGAATGTATTTCTATACAAGATTGTAATCAGTTCGATTCCAATAACTCCTGAAAAACAGATGAGAGCTGCCAGGAAAAATAAATGTTTTGTTCTTTTAGGTAATTGTAGAAAAAATCGAAAATTATTTAGAACCAAGATAATGCTGAAAATGGTTCCGGGAACAATCCAGGTGGAAAAGAAAAATTTCCTCCATCCCACCAATTCTTTCCAACCAAATATATTACGTATGGCCATGTTCAGCCTTTCGTGTAAACAGATCGCTTCGTCAATTGAGAAAAATAAGAATAGAGCAGCTAAAAAGATCCAATGTCTTCTGAAATGATCCTCTCCTTTTTCCTCTGAAAATGCAATTAAACCTAATAAAAAAGCCGCCATTCCAAGAAGAAATGAGGAAAAATAGGTCGGTATATTGTATTCATCCTCAAGATAAAACATGGGTGGAAGACCCAGGGATCTGGGATGATCGATTATAAAAACGGAAAACTGTCCTGCGATACTGGCAATGATTAGCAGGAGTTCAATCCCTATGAGAATTTGTACAATTCTTGTCGGAGGGATGGTTACGGTTTTCAATTGTCATTTTCCTTATTCTTAAATAACTCGGATGCTGTTCAATTGGAGCGTACTATTTTTTATGGTCACCTGCGATTATGTTTTTGTTGATTTTTTTTGCTTCATCCATGTGAAAGAGTATAATGAACTGATCCTACAATTACGAAAAAAAATTCTTGTGGATTTTTTATCTCGACATCATTTATTTTACAACAATAAGAATGCTATCCAGTTTTCCGGTACTTCCTGTAATGGGCATCATGGAAATTGTTTTTTTCCGTATCTGCATTTTGTTTAACTTCAGACTGGTTTCCGACTTGCCTTTCTCATCGATATGCTCCAATAGATCTGCCAAGGGTTGCCATAATGGAGACACTGTTTTTATGAATTTACCGATGATATTTTCTCTGAGTGAAAAAATGTTTTTTGCCTTATCATTCAAGTACAAAATTTGGTGTTCAGGTGAGAGTATGATCACACCTTCATTGATCTCTTCCAATACACGATGAAAATTCCTTTGAATCTCATTGATTTTTACTGTTTTTAATTTATTGAAAAGTTGGAGCTGATGGATTGCTTTTTCAAATGAGCGGGAAAGATCTCCCACTTCGTCCTTGGCTTTTAGGTTGGGCAAACTGAACTCCGATTCACCTCTGCTGATCGCTTCGAGTGCTTTTGAAATTCTTTTGTAGGGGAGAAAAATTTTTAAAGGAAGGTAAATGATCATATAAACGAGTATGATGATGGTGATCAACAGAATCATCAATGTATTCCTCTGTGCAATCACACCGTATTGTATTCCGGCCTCACTGTTTTCTGATAGCGTTTCCTTTGCCCCCGTTGTCATTTCCTGAGCCAATGCGAGAATGTGATCGGCATTTTCTTTTAATTCGGAAAACAATCTCACTTTATCGGCTGACAAATTTGTGGAAACCCCGAGAAGCAATACATTGATATCGGAGGTCAACTCGGGCAAGTCCTCCATACTGAGTCTGCGTTCCTGAACAAGCTGACGCAACTCTTCCTGATAGTTGAATACCTGCTGTTGAAGCCTGTTCAAAGTACGTGGATCTTCCTGAAACGTCTTGATGAGCGTTTCGATATTTTGACTATATCGATCTAAGTAGGTATCGATGGAATCCAACTGCTGTGCATAGAGAGAGGTTATTGTTCGTGCGTGGTCTACAAGTGTTTGAATTTCTTCAATAATTTTTCTTGTCCGGTCGATATAGACTGAGTCAGAGTAGATGATAAAATTCTTTTCTTCCCTTCTGGCATCCAGTATGTCAATTGAAATGGTTTCACCCAATTCTATTATTTTTGCATCTGTGAAGGCAACCTGATCCAACTTTTTGACCATTCGATTCATATAAATGAGTATGAGAAAAGAAGTGCCCAGGGAGATCAATGCGATCCCGATAAGGGTAAGGCGTATTTTGGATTTGCCTGACAGCATTTACTTTACCTCTTTTGCGAAAGTCATTTTTTCAATATCGGCTTCGGATCCGACAATGACGAGAATATCGCCCTCTTCGATTTTGTCATCCGGTCCAGGAAGATCATTCATTTCAACGATTTGCGATACTTTACCTTCATCATCAATTTTGGTTATTTTCTTTTGGATTGCAATGATGTTGACACCGAATTGGTTGCGTATGTTGAGTTCTTTCAACGTTTTCCCGACGAATCCCTTTTGCGCCTCTATTTCAACCAGGTTGTGATCCGTAGACAGTGTAATCTTTTCATGAATGCCGGGTGCCAATAATTTTTTTGCTACCTCCTCCCCCATTTTTTCCTCAATGATAATTACCTGATCCGCTCCAACAAGTTTGAGAACGCGGGCATAAAGCGAATTGGCCGCCCTTGCGATGATCGGATAGATACCCATGCTTTTCAAGATGACGGTGGTCAATATCGCTTCTTCCTGTGAATCACCCAGTGCCAATACCGCGGCATCCACATTCTCAATGTGGGCGGCTTTCATCGCGGTCTCGTCTGTAGAGTCCAGTATGAGAGAGACGGTGGTGATATCTTTCACAGACTCTACTTTTTCCTTGTCTTGGTCGATGGCAATGACTTCAGCACCGAATTTTGTCAGTGTTTGAATGACTTTCATTCCGAATGTACCGAGACCGATAACGACATACTGCATAGCGCCTCCTGTTATCCAATAAGGATTCTCGTTTCAGGATATTCAATCTTTTCTTTCATGATTTCCTTGGTTAAGGCCAGACCCATGGTCAAGGGGCCGATTCTCCCGATGTACATCAGTAAGGTGATTAAGAGTTTCCCCTGAACCGTCAATTCTGGAGTGATCCCTGTAGAGAGCCCCACCGTTCCAAATGCAGATATGGTCTCAAATAATAATGAAAGGTAGGGTTTGTCCTCAGTAAAGAGAAGCAGGAGAAAAATAACCAAGACCAATATCAGAGCGCTGACGAGTAAGGCCAGGGCTTTGATGATGCCCGCTGCAGGGATTGTTTTTCTGTCCGCTTTAACGGATCCCTCTCCTTTGAAAACACTTCTTACCGAAAGCAGAAGAACAGCGAAGGTCGTTGTTTTAATTCCCCCGCCGGTCGATCCCGGTGAAGCACCGATGAACATGAAGAAAATCATGATCGTAAGTGTCACATTCGTCAACGATTCGATAGGCAAGGTATTGAAACCGGCTGTTCGTGTCGTGACCGATTGAAAAAGGGATGCCCATAACTTAGCTGGAATGGAGTATTTGAGGAGAATACCGTCAAACTCGAAAAAGAAAACCGCCAAGAATCCAATTCCGATAAGAAAAAATGATGTGATGAGCACTGTTTTTGTATGGGTTGAAAGCGCCCTTTTTGACCGTGTTGGTAAATGGGCAATCTCATGAATGGTAATAAAACCGATTCCTCCCACGATAATTAAAAACATCATGATGATGTTGGTGATGGGATCGGATACGAACCGAGAAAGCGAATCGGAAAAGAGGGAAAAGCCAGCATTGCAGAATGCGGATATAGAATGGAAAATACTCAGATAGATGCATTTTAATGGATCATTGAAAACAAAAATCCATCGTGCAAATAACAAGAGGATTCCAAGACATTCGATAATCAAGGTCATTTTAAAAATATAGAATATCATATTGTAGATATTGCGTTCCTCCTCGAACATTTCTTGTACGATTCTTCTCTGTCCAAAACTGAAACGTCCAACAATCAAAGCCAAAAAGGCTGAGTAGGTCATGATACCCAAACCCCCGAGCTGAATGAGAACCAGAATCACGATTTGGCCGAAAGAGCTGAAATAGTTGGGCGTGTCCTGTACAATCAATCCTGTGACACAGGTGGCGGATGTCGAAGTAAACAATGCATCCACAAAACTGGCACCATTCCCATCAGCAGTGGCCGATGGAAACGTCAATAGAATGGTTCCAACAAGGATGGTTCCCACAAAACTGATCGCAACAATTTGTGCCGTATTCAATCTGACATTGTGAAGGAGATTTGAGAATTTTCGCGTTCGGGTAAATGTTTTTATGAAAATGATGAGATAGCGGATCATGATCAGGCCTGCCCCGCTTCGTAAAGAGATCAATCTGAGTATGAGCGGTGCAAAAACCAGAATATCGAGCCAGTTATCTTTAAAATATAAACTTTTTGGATAGGTATAGTAAAACATCAAACCGGCATCCAAAAGAAAACAGAGAAAGACCGTATAATCGAGAATTGATGAAAAAGTGATGAGGAATCCGGGAAGTTGCCATCGAAGACCCGATTCTAGAACAAGAAACAGAATGGCCAGCAATGCAAGAAGATAGATCCATTTTCGCAAGCGCATAATCCACGAAGGGATCTCTTTCCCCGTTTTAATTACCCGGGCTTTTTTCCCGTGTATGATCTGCTTCAATATGATTTTTGGTTTTAGTGGCATGATTTCATGAATATTTTATCACTGTGGTGTCCCACTATCTTTGGCATCAAATTATAGAATGGATATCACAAAAGGATCATTTCATCATTTGAATTGGTTGGTTTGCATCATTTTTCAGCGGTCATTTTTCCAAACTTACCTGGATCGCCTTCTCTGGTTTAACCGCTTGTTTTGGAATCATGTCTTTATAGATCATTCGATACATCAGATGAAGAGCGGCCAGCCATGTTAAGGTTGATTCAGCTCCCTGGTTCATATTGACGCCGCCTCTCTGGATTCCATCATAGCAACCCCCTGTTCTGAAATCGTAGAGATATTCATGGATGTCGTTTTTGCCCAGAAACCAGGCAAAAGCCCGATCCAATTCCTTTCGCCATCGGTTTTCATTGTCTATCTGACAAGCTTGAGCACAGGCTTCCATGATGGACAAAATTTCAACGGGCTGCTGATCGTACTGTGGCTTGACCCCTCCTTTTCTATACCAGCCGTTGTTCCCAATCAGAGAAAGGTGCTTATTATCGGGAGATGTCTGGATCTTGATGATCCAATCCAGGGATTCCAATCCGTGTTTTATCATTTTTTCATCATTCATATATTCGCCTGCAGCAATCAGTGCCTGAGACATCCTCGCGTTGGCATAGGTCACAATATTTTCAAACCAGAGCCAATCTCCATCACAATTATGAAGATATAGGTTTAATAGCCTTTCCCCCAGATCAACCACAACACTCCTTGTTTCAGTGTCACCTCCGAAACGGGTGAGATAATATAAAGAACCCAGTATTGTGTATGACCATGCCCTTGGAGAGTTGAAATGAAGAGAGGATTTCAAACTTTGTTTAAACAATTGGTTTGCCAGACTTAAAACAGCATCGCTGGGTGCTGCCCAAATGGTATAACCCAAGCTCCAGAGCACCCGCCCGTGACTGTCTTCCGAACCCACTTCGTCCAACCATTTCCGGCTGTATGACATGAAATTGTGGAATCGCTGGATGTTCGGATTCAGAGCATGGTTGATGAAGGCTAAATAAGTATGAAGTAGTTTCAATACGTGTTCTTCCTGAAACATTTCATAATGCATGGCCGTGACCATCAAAGCACGCGCATTGTCATCAGTTGAATAACCATCTCCTCGACTGGGTGTGCGATATACAGCATGCTGAATAATGCCTGTATCATCTGTCAGGAGCTGCAAATGTTTTAGTTTGATCTCGGGAAGAACCGGTTGACCGATAGTCTCCTGACGTTTCTGTTTGATAATTTTTCTTCTTCCATATTCGGTCACGGATTTTTCAAAAACAGTATCATACCGGTTGGCCACCTCCTGCCAAATCATTCGTCGTCCAAATTGATATGCATCTTTACGCATCCTGTTACATTTCGACTCGTTGGTAAGTAATTCCATTATTTTTTCAGTCAATTCCTGACTGTTTTGAAAGGGTACGAGTATCCCCCGGTTCTCTTTGAGAAGTTCTTCAGCATACCAATAGGGTGTCGAAATGATGGCCTTTCCACATGCCAGAGCATATGCCAGAGTACCCGAAGAAATTTGTTCTCGGCCAAGATACGGTGTGATATAAATATCTGTGGCGACCAAAAACTGGATTAGCCGCTCCAGTGAAACAAATCGGTTGTGAAAAACAACGTTGTTTTGAAGACCGAGTTCTTCAACCCGGCGTTCCAGGGAAATACGGTATTTCTCGCCATAGTGCCGTTTGACATTAGGGTGTGTGGTTCCTAAAACCATATAGAGCACATCGGGAAAATCCTTCACGACCCGGGGCAGAGCATCAATGACATATTCGATGCCCTTATTGGGATTGAGGAGCCCAAAAGTAAGCAACACCCGACGGTCTTCTGCTTGGAAATTGTCCTTATAATATGATGTATCGAGAAAAGGCACATCAGGTGCGCCATGCGGTATCATAATCATGTTTTTCTTAGAAATTTGATAGACACGTGTCAGTATTTCAATTGCTTTTTCGGCCAATACAATGACAATATTCGAACGAGTAACAATCTCTTGTAAAGTCTCTTTTTGACTTTCTGAAGGTTCGTTTAAAACGGTGTGGAGTGTGGTCACAACAGGTTTTTCCAGCTTATCCAGAAGGTATAGGATGTGATTTCCATCGTTGCCGCCAAAAATACCATACTCATGCTGAAGGCTGACCACATCCACAGGAGAGAGATTCAAGAATTCTGCCGCCTCCCGATAATCACTTTTATACTGGTCTCGAATGACAAAATTCACTTCTGCAGGATAATCGTACCCCTCAGGAATATCATTCATTGCAATGACCTGGAAGTGGTTTTCCCTGTTTGTGCCAGTTTCCGAGAGATGTTCCAAGCTCTGAATAAGGTCATTCGTATATGTACCGATCCCACATTTCCGTGGTGGATAAGTCGAGATGAATGCAGCACTTAATGTATTTATTTTTTTCATAATCAACCTTTCACTTTCTCCTCTTGTTCGAAAAATAAGATTTTTCCTTTTTCCAAACAGATGGTAGCGTAGAGGTACATGGCTGCCGACCATGTCTGCCAATCCTGTCCGGACGGAGATGCGTTTTGAGCTTTGTGCCATTCATTAAATCCAAAGTCAAGTTCTTGATTTCGTGAATGCCGGACCAACTCTGTCAGTGAATATAATTTTTTTTCGGCCAGCTGTTTTTGACCGGAAGCCAGTACAGCGACAATGTAAAATGCACAGATAAAGGGCCAAATACCCCCATTATGATATTCACCCGGTCTATTGTACATTTCATATCGAGGCCGCCAGTCCGGATCTGTGGATTGGATAAAGGGGAAAAGACAAGGCGGCAAATCACCTGAGAGCTTTCCTTTTTTACGCAATCCATCGCATTCCCTTTCAATCCATTGAACCAGAGATTTGGATCGGGTTGGACTGGCAATGCCAGTCAGAATGGCCAGGCTGTTTCCCAATAGATCAAACCGTTCACTTCTGTGTACTTTATAGGACCATATTGCATAATAGGGTTTATGCGGCATCACCAATCCCTCGTGAACGTGGCGGTGCTGGCGCTCGCCCCGCACGACAAATCGACTCATCAATTCTTTGAGACGAGAGGCCTTTGTATCGTATCCAAAGAGTCGGAGAACCGCATAGTAAATGGTATTGATAAAGAGACCATACCCAAGAATCCATTGTTCATCGCGCCAATCACTCGTGGGCAGTTGGGACAGGATAATTCGATCGTCGGGACTCTGATAATCCATCCAGATAAGGGCTTTTTGAACGGCTTCGTCTAAAAAATGGATTTCTCCGGTTGCTTGACAGAAGAGGGCTGCAGCCAAAAGGAAAAGCGGTGTCGTGTCGCTGGCGCCCCGATCTTCTGGATCATGAACAAGCGAAGGAATATGACCATGCTCGGACTGATTTTTTGCCACGGTAATCAGGACCTGTCTCAACGTGCCGATAAGCTTTTCATTCCCTGAGGCCAAGATGCCGAGTGAGGCAATCATCCAATCCCGCGTATAGGGTTCGGGGTATCCCCAACCGGCTGTTCGTGGCAATCCCTGGTAGGGACCGCGACAATTATGAAGAAGCACATTCAAAGCGGCTGTTTTTGCCTCTTCAATTGGGACGTACCCGTTTTTCTTCAATTTAATTGATATCCAATCGTTTGGAAACAATATCTACAAATTTTTGAGCCACAATACGGTAGTCAAAAAGCTCTACAACCCGTTTGCGGCCTGCTTCTCCCATCTTTCGGCGCAGTTCGCTGTCCTGCATCAATTTCAGCAGATAGTCGGCAATGTCATAGATACTGGCCCGGTAATCAGCTGTTCGGGGTCTGGGAAAGAGAACTCTGTGTCCATTTTCATATCCCGATTCTTCTCCAACGATGGCCTCCCGCAGACGGATCTCCTGTGCGACACCAGCCAGGAATGCAGTTTCACTGTGTACCAGGGTATCCAGCATGGCCATGGCTTTGATCCCGATAACCGGCTTGCCGCAGCTTCCTGCTTCCACCTGGGGCATCCCGAATCCTTCCAAACGGGAAGGGGCTGCATAGATGTCACAGGCACCGATAAGGTAGGGCATGAAATTTCTTGAAATGATATTTGTTGTGTAAACCATATTTTTTTCAATGCCCAAATCGGTGGCCAGCTGGAGATCGGACAAATTTTGTGATACAGTACGGGGTTGCGGCCACACTTTGCACACATATTTCCAGTCCGGAACTTTGGAGTCGATCAAGCTCATTGCCTGCATGACTTCCTGTGCCCCTTTTGAGGCTGCGTCTCCCCCTACAGTCAGAATCATGATTTGATCGGGAGCCACACCGAGGGCTTCCCGTACGGCTGTGATTTTCCTGTCTGTCATATCCCGTGGACAAAATGCGTCGGTATCGCACCCAACCGGAAGGATCTCAACGATTTCCTTTTTAATGCCATCCCTGATGTATGTGTCTCTTACCCATCTGGAAGTCACCAGTATAAGAGGAAGATTGTTTAATACATCCGCATAATTGGCGATATACCCATCAGCCACGAGCCAGGGTATGGGCTGAATGCCGTATCGTTGGGGGTGGAGAATGAGATGGGGTGTGTGTCCCCAGTAACCTACACCCACAACCACATCCGGTTCAAACCAGCGGTAATACCATTCCTTTTCCTGGGCTGATTCAAAATGAACGGGGTGTACATCGACACCCAGATGTTTCAATCCCTTGTAGAGCAGATCACCCTGCGTGGCCAAACCGCCTGGTGAAGGCGGATAATCGTACAATACCAATACTTTCATAATCTGTCTTCCAATTTTGTTTTTTGTATTTGATGACGATTTTCTCTGTTAAAATGCCAGTAGGCTTCGACTCTCGGTGTTGTTCGAGCCTCCCAGCTATCCGGTGTAAATCCGTATACTTCGGTAATCAGGCGATATTTTTTCTGCCAGACATCGTCTGGCAGCTCAAACTGTATCGGAGCACCCGCTGCGGCTTGGGGCAAGTTCGCCCCTTCGTTATCCTGATATGCAAACAGCCAGAGTTCGGCAGCATCAATTTTCCCCTCTTTCCAGAGGGTCTGTACAGCTCTTGAAGTTTCTTCGTGCCTTCGATGTCGGGTGTATTCGCCTTGGGGGCCGTGAGAGATGAGAAGGTCGTAATGATCCTGGCCTGTCCAAGTCAGTATTTGATTTTGGATATCGCTTCCGGAAAGCGGCTCTTGTTCGGGGCCGTCATCAAGGTCGGCCATTTCTCCTTTAGCATTTAACATGGATAGCGCTTTCAAAAATTTTGGGGCTCGATCCGGATCGGAGGCACGGCACAGTGTATAAATTTTCCATAACCAATCGGGATGCATGATAATCAATCCGCCTGCCCAAAGTGTTTCATCATCCGGATGGGCTACGAGAATACATGCTCTATGAAGTATATCCCTTTTATGTTTCAATCCGTTCTCTTCATGCTAAAAAAATGCTTTTCTAATATACAAATAAAAATGAACAAAAGCCATTGGTAGAATTTTACTTTGTAATTTAGATACAATATTGTATATTTATCGTCATGCAATTGTCAGAATTCATTTGAGTTGACCCATGCACAAATGAGGTGAACAACCAAGAGGGATTTACATGGCTATTAATGTCAAAAGAATACCGGTTCGTTTTTCTCCTGATCCAAAACGTGTTATCACACATTTTTTTATGCCCGGTGATGAAGAAAGGGCCAGACAAATTATAAAAAAAATACTGGACATGTCCGATGAAGAACACCGTATGATACTCAATCAGACGTTACGGGATTTCTCTCGTCGTCACCGGAACATCACACGAATTTTTGAAAATAATTTCAATAACGTCCGACACGTTCTCAATAAGACAAATATCGATGCTGACACTTTGTCTAAAGAAAAAAAGCTTGTCATTGGCTCCTATTTTACCAAAGAATATTCCATTGAATCGGCAGCTTTTTTTAATCCCTCCATTGTTGAAGATCCTTATCAATTGAATCTGTCAAACGGCCAAAAAAGGGTGATCGTTAGTTTTCGTGCCACAGGCGAAGGACACATCTCGTCGATTACTTTTCGGAGTGGCATCATTGACAAGGACAACAATCTGGTTTTCAAAACACCCAGTGAGCTGGTTGATGTGCCTGAGATTGTGACCCGTCATGTCTATCAGAAAGCCCTTTTTCTCCGTAAACTTGATGAGATGCGAATCAAAAAAGATGTTATTAAAATGGTTATGGATCAGCTGAACGAAGAGTTTGTCTATGGAGAACTCCAGGCAGCCATAGCCAAGGTCATGAAGCAAGACCTTTCTTTTACAAGTGAAAAAGTTCTCCACGCTATCAACTGGCTTGCCACCTCTCACTATGAAGTCACCTTCTCTATGGACACAGCACTCTCTGAGCGGGTTCTGTTTCCCGTATCCTATACAGAGAGCAACGGCATTGAAGATGCCCGATTTGTCCGTTTTACAAATGATGGTGAACGTATTACTTACTATGCCACTTATACAGCATATAATGGATTCGCTATTCTTCCCAAGCTTATTGAAACCGAGGATTTCTACCATTTTAAAGTTCAGCCAATAAACGGAGAATATGCACAGAACAAAGGGATGGCCCTTTTCCCGCGAAAAATTGATGGTCAATATACCATGCTCTCCCGTATCGATGGCATCAACAATTATGTGATGTTTTCCGATGAGATCCATCTCTGGCGTCATGCTGAAAAAATACAAGAACCGATGTATCCGTGGGAATTGGTTCAAGTAGGCAATGCAGGATCGCCTATTGAAACCGATCAAGGATGGCTCGTTATTACCCACGGTGTGGGTGTCATGCGCACCTACTGCCTGGGTGCTGTTCTTCTGGATCTCGATAAACCCACACGGCTCATTGGACGTTTGAAGGAGCCCCTGCTTGTTGCCAATGAGGAAGAGCGTGCGGGTTATGTGCCGAATGTCGTCTATTCCTGTGGTTCCATTGTTCATAACAATGAGCTGATCATTCCCTATACGATGTCCGACTATGCTTCTGCCTTTGCTGTAGTGTTGCTGGATGAACTGCTCCACGAATTGCGTCCTCGATTGTCCCGTAAAAGAAAGCAGAAATCGGTTGGAGATGAACATTCCATACTGTTGGTGGAAGATGATGCCGTGACTCGGGAAACGATCCATCAAATTCTCATGAAAGAAGGGTATCAGGTGGAAGTTGCCTCCGACGGTATCGACGCACTGATGCATGTTGCGCAGGAGCATTTCGATTTAATCATCTCCGATATTCGCATGCCCAACCTGGACGGTTTTCAGTTGTTGGAAAAGATGAATGAAAAAAAGATTCACATTCCGGTTATACTGATTACAGGGTATCATAATCACGAATATCAATTGAAGAGTAAAAAACTGGGCGCTGTCGATTATATCAAAAAACCTATTAACAGGAAATTGCTTATAGATAAATTAAAAAAATTGTTTTAAGGTACTCAATAATAAAATATATACATTTTAACCATTTATCTTTAATCTCACCATCTTGCTCGAAATCCTCTCACATCAACATGAACAAAAGGCCCATGAGATAATGTTCTTCTGTACCAGCCCAATCCACCAATAAACATTTCATAAAATGGTCTCCCGTACATTTTATCAATAATATCGTAGATAATTTCTGCATCGTGATAATTGATTTGACCATCTTGATTCAAGTCATCCATCATGCCATCCCGTGGATTTACATCAACAAAGATATCCGCAGCGCCGCCCCACACGTGTCGGCTGTATTTGACATTGCCGATCAATTTGTTATAATAAGGTGTTCTGTAGCCGCTCATGATGTGCAGGGTTCCACACGCATAGCCTTTCTCATTTATTTTCTCTAAAATCAATTCCAGTTTCAGTAATAGGCGCTCCCTTAACACAACATATTTTGGATAATCCCCATCCTGTTTACTAACAAATGATTTCAATTGAAAATGAGGAGAGATAAACGTGTCTTCGTTTTCTTTTGTCACCTCTATGAAACCTTTTGGCGGGCTGTAGATCAGCAATTCATTTAAAAGCGTGGTTGGATATTCACCAATCCGATATCCATTCAAGTATTCTCCTTTCAATTCTTTATAGGGAACCATAACGAAGACGTTTAAAATCATTGAATCTTGCATAGCAGATCGAATAATAGTTATCGGATAGAGGCCTGGGTTTTGAGGTGGTTGAAAACGCCACTCATTTTTATCAAGGGATGTGATGGATCCTCCCGAAAGATATATTTCATATGTATCGGTTTTTTCGTCACCCACAATCTGGATAGCAATCTGCTCATCAGGAATAATAAAAACACCCATCACTTTATAAGACGGGATTTCATTCTTGAATTGAATTGAATATGAGACTTTTTCTGATGAAAATAATTTTACTGGCTCTTGTGCGAATAACTGAAAAAAGCTACCCATATGTATTGTGAATAGTAATCCAATAGTTAGTCTAGATAAATGATTTGTCATCTTCTGTTCTCTACAAAACTGAATATTCTCGTTTTAAAATAAAAACGATCTAACTGGCATTTCATTGAGTGCTTCTTCCAACATTGGATCTCGATCATAAATATCTTTTCTGAATTGAATTGATCCGTTTTCTTCCACCCAGGCTGTCCAGTAGAGGAGATGAATGGGTACAGGTTCGGGTAAACTGATGGTTTGCTCACTGTTCTTTTGAATTGCCATCAGGATTTTTTCTCGCGTCCAATCTGTTCTATCTTGTAGGAAGTATACAGCCAATTCGATAGGGTTTTCAATTCGGATGCAACCCGAACTGAATGTGCGTTCCGTCTTTGCGAAGAGCTCACGGGAAGGTGTATCATGCAGATATACATTAAATTTATTGGGGAACATGAATTTGATCTGCCCCAGTGCATTTAACGGACCTGGCTCCTGGCGAAATCGATAGGGGAATTGATCTGATGACAAAGTTGACCAATCAATGGTTGACGGATCAAACTCGACAGCATCGGATTCCCAGCCCCGGAAGACTTTTATATTTCGTTGATTCAAATACTGGTCATCCTTTTGGATCATGGGTAATAGATCCTGGACAGCGATATTATGAGGTACGTTCCAGTAGGGATTCAAGACAAGGTAGGTGATGCGGTCACTAAAAACGGGTGTTCGTCTGTAAGGTTTTCCGACAACCGCGTGCATTGTCATGATTGTTTTTTCATTATCAACTACGTCTAATTCAAAATTTGCGATATTAATCAAAAGGTGTTTTTTACCGAGATCCTGAGGAAGCCACTTCCACCGTTCCATATTTAATTTGATCTGGTCGATACGTTTCTCGATAGAAATATTCAGTTCAACGAGTGTGACAGCATCCAACTCTCCCGTCTCCTCCAAGCCATGTCTTTTTTGAAATCGTTTGACGGCTGTTTCAATAGTTTTATCATAAATTTGACTGATATTATGTGGATCATTTTGAAGATCGTTTGTTATGTTCAGACGGGTGCATAACATCTGAATGCGATTATCCGTATCCCCTTTTTTTAACGCAGGTCCATCAGGAACAGTAGGCCAACCTCCATTTTCTAAAATCTGCAGATATTGAGCAAGGGCCGACTTGAGTCTTTGATAACCTTTTTGTGGCGGAAGAAGACTCTCGAGATTCTTTTGAATGGATTTTTGTTCCAAAGTTTTTTCTAAAAATGGAACCAGGTTGAGGCCCCTTCGGCTTGGTACCCACTGAGGATCGAATGTCTCAGGGTCCACTCGCCCGGATAACAAATGAGAGCTATAAACCAGAAATGCATCCGTACATAGTAAATCCAGATCAACCAGTCGATCAAAGGAAACGGTTTTCCTCGATTGTTGGAATTGCCTTATCTCTGAAAAGATAGCTGTGATTTTTTCGATATGATAATCTTTGGGTTTCAAGCCTTCGTAATGGGCTTGCTGAATGGATTCAATCAAATCATCAACTAAAGTCAGAGGGCCTCTGTCATCACTCCTTGCAGGACGGTAGGCGCGCTGTTCATAAAAGAGTGGCAACATGGCTTGTGTGTAGATGATCTCATTGCCGATGATAATAGATAAAGGAATGCCGCCGTTTTCAATACGATTTCTGATGCATTCATCTACCTGATCTGTTAGTTCCTGATTATGGCTGAAGTCAGAATAGATCAGTGTGAGCATGATTAACATGCACTTTAAGAATTGACCGTTTCGCTTCAGCTTCATGATATCTTAAACCATATGTTTCAATCGATTCATTATAAAACACAAACCTTTATATCACAGCTATTGGATCCCACTCAATTTTGCACGGGCAAGATTGGCCTCTTCTGTATCTGGAAACTGTTGGATTACCGCATTTAAATACTGCTGAGCTTCTTCCGGATTATTTTGTTGAAGAAGACAATACCCCATTTTTAGAAGAGCCGCGCCCACTTTTTCACCATTCGGGTATTCTGTAATGACTTTTTGGAATTCACGAAAGGCTGTGTCGTATTCTGCTTTTGCATAAAAGATTTCTCCAATCAAGTACTGAGCACTGTTGGCATGGGCGCTCTCCGGATACTGCCGTAACAATTCCTGAAAACCCTGGAGCGCCAATGGGTGATTACTCTGTCTTAAATCGAGGATTGCAGAATCATATAACTCCTTGGACGATCCGCTCACACTTTCTTCATTGTTTTCTGTTTGTAAAGAATCCGGTACAAAGCGGCGAGCCGACTGCTGTTCGACCTCATCAGTAAGCATCATAATCCTGTTTAAGACATCTTCCAGTTTGCTGTCTATGAATAGAGACTTTTGATTCAATGCATCGATCTGGGATAACAGGTCAGCCCTCAATCTTTGTACGTTGTCCAGTTCCGTTGCATCCGACCGGCTGAGGCTGCGGAGTTGTTCTTTGATTTCATTGTTTTCGTCCCGCAGTCTCTCGACCTGTCCACGCAAATAGACCATATCCTCTTTAAACTGAACAATGTCTCCTCTCGAAGCACAACCCATGATCACGAAAAAAGTCAAGAGAATCCATAATGGAAAATGGGTTTTGGGTATCATTTGCATTTCCTTTTCTGTCTAACGGGTGACCACAAATACTGCGCGGCGATTTTTTGCCCATGCTTCCGCTGTATGATTTGTATCCAAAGGCCGCTCCTTGCCATAGCTGATAGTGGATATCCGCTGGGAGGCAATTCCCATGCGGAGCAGATAATCCCTGGCCGCACCCGCTCGTTTCTCACCCAGAGCCAGGTTGTATTCAATGGTACCCCGTTCATCACAGTGACCTTCGATGACAATCTTTACTTCGGGATTTGCTTTGAGAACAGTTGCATGTTTTGCCAGAATTTCCATGGCTTCGGGTTTCAAATTATACTTGTCAAAATCGAAGTGGATATTTTCAAAAGATAGTGCGGTTGTTCGCGGTTCCGTACGTGTTTCCGTTTCGACAACCGGCTGTCTCGGTTGTTCTGCAGGTTGTCGTTCTGCCGGTTTTACTATTTCTCTTTGTGTTGTATCCTGGGGTTTCATTGTCTGTCTGTTACATCCGGCATACAGGACCAGACCAAAAAATGCAGTCACTAATATACATGTTCTTGTTTTCATGTTTGTTCTCCTATGATTCATTGTTCCGATTCTATTCGGGTTTAAGCACACCCCATTTTAAAATAACACTCAGCCCTTCAGACTACGCTCTTCTCGTAACACTCATCTCTTAGTGGGGAAAAAGAGTCCAATATAGCGCTGGGGGCCCAATCCAATTTTCCGATTGTTCAATCGCCTTACTTCTGTAAAATCATCCGGATAGTATTACTGTACTTTGCAGTCTGAATTCTGCATAAATACACACCTCCCGCTACCTGCCTGCCCATTTTATCTCGACCGTTCCATATTGTTGTATAATACCCTGCTTGTTTTTCCTCATTGACAAGTGTGATTATCCTTTCGCCTTTGATGTTAAACACGTCGATTCTTACCTGACTCGATTTTGGGAGTGCGTACTGTATTAAAGTCTCAGGATTAAATGGATTGGGATAATTCTGCCAAATCTTGAATTTTCCGGGTGTCTCGGATAATCGGTTGTTATTTACACTGGTGGGATATGGAGAAACCAGTGCTCCATACACATCACCATCAGTAAAAATGATATCATCCTCAGGTGAGATCTCCATCGACACCCTGTTTGCGCCGATCACGAAATTGTTGCCATCAAACAGCATCACGCCTCCAATGGGGATTTTGTTTTCGACTGGCGAAAAAATAGTAAACGCATCCTCTAAAGGAATACCAGAAGGATTGAAATATCGCCCTTTACAATAAACCTGGTTACTCAGGATGTTGACAAAATTCATATAGGTGATAAGATAATGGCTTCCGTCAAACGATAAATTACAAAAGTGATTGTTCCCGATATCGGAGACTGTCATTTTTTCCTCAACGATTCCAGCGGGAGTGACAAATCTTCCGTATAAATGCCAGATATCACTGGTTGTATCCACTTCGTCTTCAAAACAGACAAGATATCTTGTGCCGTCAAAACCAGCTGATACGGGATTATCACTATAATCGGGGCTGCTGTCGATGATGAAATTATTTCCCACGACAGCCCCTGTTTTGTTGATGAATTGACCGTAAACGAATGGGGAATTGTATCCGCCGCCTCTCCAGACAGCAAGATAATTCGTTCCGTCAAAGGCGATATCTCCATCGAGATACCCTTCTGAATCACTGATCTGAATAGCATTACCCACCACGCCGATCTTACTGATGAACTTGCCGTAGATGAGCCGCTCATGATTGGGTGTAGTCAGCGTATCCTCATAAATAACAAAATACGATACATCACCATAGATAAGTGATCCGAACCCTATCCATCCCCATGAGGCGATGACAAAGGGAGCTCCTGTCAATGTGCCTGCTGTGGACACAAATTGTCCCCATAATTTCGTATCGAAGTCATTCCAGCAAACCAAATAATTGGCTCCGTCAAATGCTGCAAGCGCCCCCGGGACGGCTTGTCTGCCCAGAGAAATTCTCTGACCGCTTAGAGTGCCGGATTTCGATACAAACTGAACTGTAAGATTATACTGACCACCATTGTCTCCCACAATGGGAATACAATAGTTGATGCCGTCAAATGCTGCGGAAAACGCATAAGTGGTGTCATCCCCGACTGCAATGGGGAATTCCGTGATTGTTTGAGTATGGGCGAGATGCATTCCAAACAAGAAGACGAAAAGCAAGGGTAAAAAAAATCGCTTATTTGAAATTGAATTGTTCATTTTTATTTTCCTTTCTTCTTAAAATAATTGTTTAAGATTTAATCTTGGGGACCATCGCGGGCATTCGCATCCATTCCATGGGGTCAGTTTTCGAATTCCTGAACCGTCCGAGTTGCATATGAATATATTCCAATTTTTTTCCCGATTTGATGCAAATGCAAGCCGCAGACCGTCAGGAGACCACGAAGGATTTTCATAACTCGCCAGGCCGTCTGTAATCCTCCTTTGATCGGTCCCGTTGACATTTATTGTATATACTTGAAACCCTTTTTCTTCTCTTGAAACAAAGACCAGCACATCACCGTTTGGTGACCAGGTTGGTGAATCATTGTAGCTACCATAATAGGTCAACCGCATTTGTCTCCGCCCGTCAGCTTCCATCAGGTAAACCTGGGGGCTTCCACTGCGGTCTGATGTAAAAGCGATTTCTTCCCCATCCGGCGACCAGGCCGGAGATGTCTCGATGGCGGGATGGTTTGTTAAACGTTTCAAGGTTCCGGTTTGCACATCCATCATATAAAGATCGATATTATCATCAATGGAAAGCGAAAGTACGATTTTTAATCCGTCCGGTGACCAGGTTGGTGCACTTTGAAGGCCCTGCACATTAAGCATTCTCTTTGATATTCCATTGTCGAAAGAATAAATATTTAAACAGGGTCGTCCTGATTCGTAGCTGATGAAAGCCAGATGTTTTCCATCAGGTGCCCAGCTTGGCATGAGATTCAAATCGCCCCCCTGTGTCACCGCCTGATATCTCTCTCCATCAAAGTCCATCACCATGACTTCATTTGCATTCCCCCTTTTTCGTGTGAAGGCAATTTTGGTACAGGCCACACCAGCAATTCCGGTCAGGCAGTAGGTTATTTCATCGGAAACCGCGTGAGCCAAATCGCGGATTTGGGAAATAGAAGATGTCCAACTTTTATGTGAGATTAAATGCCGTTCGGGCAACTGATAGAGTTCGTGGATAAATTGGACAATTTGACCCTTTATTTCTATTTTCCCTTCGAGAAGGCATGAGAGTTCGATTTGTGAGAACGCATTATTATCCATTTTAGCGATATCAACAGTTGATTTTTTAGTGACCTGAAAAAATCCTGAAATCTTCAAATCATTGGCAATAATATCGCGCAGCGTTTCTTCAATGCCAGGCAGGTCAGATGAGAATGGAGAAATAAATAAAGTAATCGGTTCGAATCCCTCTGTATGAATTTTCATGTACACTTCATCCTGACAAATGCTGACAGATGTGTGAATACACAGAATGAGATAGAAGAACCACCCAATCCATTTTACTATTTTTGTTCTCACCAAACCGCCTCAAATTCAATATGCACTGTCAAGCGATCAGAGGTGTACGCCTCAGGCAAGGAAGGAAGCGGATTGGCAGCATAGACTGCTCTCTGCGCCGCGATGTCGAACAGAAATCGTCCGGAAGAGCGATCAAGGACAATCTCCTGAATCTCACCATTCCGCATCACGCGGAAGCTCACAACTGCCGAAATCAGTAGATTTTCCCCCATATCCTGATAAGGAGGCTCCCAATGCTCCTGAATACGATATCGGAGCATATTGAGATAATAGAGAAAAGGGAAATCATTAACGCTCACTTTTACCGGATCTGTCATTGCACCTGACTCCGGAGCCAGGGGCCCGGACGGTGATGATTGAAGATTCTCTTCAACAGGTCTGGCTGGCGTGTCTTCCAAATTTTTTATCTCCTGAATAACCGGTACGGATTCCTGTACCGCTTCGATTGGTAATGGTGAATTTTCTGATTCAATAAAAGTTGTGACCGGTTTTGTCTGCGCCTGTACAAGGGTTACATGATAAATATCTTTCATGGGTATTCTCTTCCATTTTGGTTGAATCATAACCATCGCGGCAATCAACATCAGATGCACAGTCAATGATATCAGAATCGGTATTTTCATTGCATCTCTTCAGGCTCAACAACCAGTCCGAGATTTCCAATACCAACGGATTGGATCTGTCCCATCACACGAACCACTGAACCGTAGGGAATTTCTTTGTCCGCCTTAAGGACAACAGGTTTCCCACCCTGCGCCTTGTATTTTTGACTGAGGGTTTCGCTGAAACGGTCAACAGAAACTTCTTCTTCATCAATAAAAATTTTTTCCTCTTTTGTCAAACTGATGAGAATATAGTCCACATCGTTGAGAAGATCCGCCTGTGTTTTAGGCAAATCGATTTCAATTCCGCTCCGGATCAGTGGTGCGGTTATCATAAAAATGATCAGCAGGACCATCGTCACGTCCACCAGGTTCGTGACATTGATTTCCGATAGGGTTTTTAATTGTCTATTCATTGCGTCTTCCGCTCGTTTTGAAGATGAATGGTAAAGTCAACAATAAAATGATCTATTTTTCGATCGTAGTAACGGATTCGGTTTAAGAAAAAATTATATGCAATCAGAGCCGGTATCGCTACAGTGAGACCTGCAATTGTCGTGACCAGTGCATCGGCGATTCCAGGGCCGACAACCTGTATGTTTGCTGCTCCCCTCATGCCCATGCTGAGAAATGAAGTCATGATACCCCAGACAGTACCCAACAAGCCCAGGAAAGGACTCACACTGACGGTTGTGGCCAAGAGAGGCAGCTGGCTTTCCATTTTAGAAAGCTCATTGTCCGCTGTCGCATGGAGGATCTCATGAATTTCATGATAATCCATTTCATGATTATGCGGATGGGCAAGCTTGGTTTGAATTCCGGATGTCATCGTTTTATCTAATTTTGTCGTGTTGCGGTGGGGCAGTAAAAGCCGATAACCGCGTTTCATCACTTCCATGAATGGTGTGTATTTTAGTAATCGCACCTGCTTCGTGAAATCGGGCGATCGCAATTCATTTTTATATAATCGAAGGAACCGTTCCGATGCGGTTCTTACTTTTCTGAAAAAATATAGTTTATTGACAATAATTGCCCACGATACAATTGATAGAAAGAAAAGAATGCTGAGAATTGCCTTGGCAAATAAACTCCCTTGCAAAATCGATCTTACCCATGCCTGCATGATACACTCCTATAACTTTATCCTTTTGATACCAATTTTGTATGTCGCTCTTTACTGATGAGCCGTTTCAGACTGGAAATCATCGCACTGATCTCGAATGGTTTTTGTAAATAGTCATCTGCACCCAGCAAATAGGCATTTCTTTTTGTTAAAATGTTGGAATACGAAGTCATTACAATGATGACGATATTGTCATCTATCTGTTTGATTTTGTTCATCAGTTCACGATTATTTTCGTCTGACATTTTCATGTCTATGATAACGATTTTTGGTTTCTTCTGACGGATCATATTGAGAACGCTCTCGGACCGGTTATATGTTGTGATTGAAAAATCCTGGGCGGATAACACCTTCTCGAAGGCTTTGAGTACACTTTGATCATCATCAATCACAACGATACCGTCCTTCACCATTTGATCGATCCTTTCATGCGTACCAGATTGAACAATAGATACATTATTTCAATTATTTTCACAATATTAATCCTTAGTTTTATCTCATCACAAACGATATATCCTACAGGAGTTGTGATATTTTGTTGTTTTTGAATTCACTTCAATCTTTGAAACAGCCATCTTCTTCAGAGGAACCGTTACGTTGAGACCGCAGAGAATACTTATATCGGCTATGTCCTTTTTATCACTTCTGTACTGGATGCCGATATCAAATCCTATCCAATGTTTCAAATAATATCGCGTACCCAGTGTAACAAGCCATATTTTAGTAATCGTGTTTTTATCAATAAAAGGCTGATTATTTTTCAACTCGGGCGAACCAATGTTTGGTATGGGTTCTACTTCCATCATCATCCATGAGTTTTTCCCTGTTCTCAACATCGTACCACCAAAAATTCCATTCACATTTTGATGGTAGTAATCTTCTTCAGCGGGCAATACACGATTTCCATTTTTATTGTTCAATCGAATTCGAACGGAATTGATTTTGTATCCAAGACTCAGGTATAATTCAATATTATTGTCAAAGAGGACTGTTTTGGATCCTGAAATAAATAGATTCGTCCAGGATTTATCATATCTGTAAACGGTACCATTGAGTTTTTGATCGTCAGACAACCAACGGAAATTGTGCCGGAGAGCAATGCCAAACATGGGAATCCATTCTGAGTTCTCGCCTAAATAGGGTATTTGCAATTTCAGAGCCGGTGTCAGTGAGGTAAAGATTTTTTCCTTGTTAATAAAATCATATACTACTTTTTGTGTGTTGATCTGGACTTCTGTATAGGGTGCAATGCCAACAGCTATCCTTCCAAATAGATCGCTCCCGAACTTTCCAAAAGATTGTCCACCACCCAAGCTGAATGTACCCAATGGTAATGTCTCTGTTGTCGGTATTGTGAACAGCCGGCAGGGTTCAAATGGAGCATTGTCCTGCGATTGGCCCATAATGGGTGTGTGTACACTTATCATAAAAAACATAAATAGAACAATAATGCTCCCCATTTTACTACTGATATAACGCTTATACATCTCAATTATCCTTTCTTCCAAAATATGATGCTGTATCACTGATTCTTCGTGTCAAATACCAGGAGTCAGTAAACAGGCTATTGCTTTTCTTCTGTTGAATGAAGAATATCCAACAACTGTGCCAAGATATCAATAAAAAAGGGATATGCATAAGATGTTAATTCTATGAAGGATGGGTAGTTTTGAAGAAATGAAGTAAAAGTGGAAAAGTGATCAATCGTGTTTGCAGATTAAGCAAGTTGTCTATGTTTAATACATACTGATCGTTTATAATGAATCTTTTTTAGTTACAACAGTTGCAATGTCAATGTTATATTTTTGAATCCTGTTTATAAGCATTGTTCGTGAAATGCCAAGGATTTTGGCCGCCTTAACCTGATTTCCCTTTGTGTGATGCAAAACCTTCTGTATCAGATTGGACTCGGCATCCGACATGATTATATCATGGAGTTTACCCTCGTGCATAGAAATGAGTTTATCTAAGGGAGTACTATTTCCGACATCTTTCTGATCTTTTGATTCTGTAAGATGGTCTTCTATAGACTCCTCCGAAATGACATTTCCTTTGCAAAGAACGATGGCACTCTTAATAAAATTTTCCAATTCTCGAATATTTCCCGGCCATGAATGCTGAAAAAGCCAATTTCTTGCCTCAGAAGATGCTGTGATTTTTTCACCACGCAGGGGGATACTGTATTTCTTAAGGAAATGCTCAACCAATTCGGGGATATCTTCACGTCGCAACCGAAGTGGAGGGAGTGTCATGGTCACTACTTTTATTCGATAATACAAATCTTCTCGAAACCGGCCTTCAATTATTGCTTTTTCAAGATTTCTGTTTGTTGCAGCAATAACGCGCACTTCCGTATGGAGCGTCTGTTCCCCACCCAATCGCTCGAAACACCCCTCCTGCAAAACGCGAAGTATTTTTGATTGTGTGGATAATGACATGTCTCCGATTTCATCCAAGAATATCGTACCACCGTGGGCCTGCTCGAATTTTCCGATTTTACGACGAACGGCACCTGTGAAGGCTCCTTTCTCGTAACCAAAGAGCTCGCTTTCTAAAAGCGTCTCTGGTATTGCGGCACAATTCACAGCAAGAAATGGTGCTTGCGATCGTTTGCTGTGCTGATAAATTGCCCGTGCAATGAGTTCCTTGCCTGTTCCACTTTCCCCTCTAATGAGTATATTAACATCACTTTCAGCAACACGGCCTATCATTTTGTATACTTCCTGCATGGCAAGGCTGTTGCCGATGATGCGATCGCCCATTTCATCAGTGGATCCGTTTCTTTCAATGATGACATTTGTTTTCATTTGATAACTGCATAAAAGAGCGTCATCGATTAATTTTTTCATAGCGGGGATATCGAAAGGTTTTTGAATGTAATCGTAGGCACCGGCTTTTGTGGCTTCAATGGCAAGATCCGTTGTTCCGAATGCCGTAATAATGAGCACAACTGCTTTAGGATCGGAGGTCTTCATCTGGCGGAGGACATCCAATCCCATAATATCGGGAAGATGAACATCCAGAATGATCAAATCATAATTTCCCTGTTTGAATTTTTGAAGTGCTTCTGAACCGTTTTTAGCGGATTCAACCTGGTATTCAGGCTCTTTTAAAAACCGTTCGAAGGAATATCTCACACTTTTTTCGTCATCAACTATAAGTATTTTTCTCATGCCATCTCGACTTTTGTTTGTGGTAAAAAAATCGTGAAAATTGCACCCCCTTTTGGATTATTCTTCGCGACAATCCAGCCATGGTGATTCTGAATAATTTGATTGGTGATGGAGAGTCCTAAACCCATACCACTCTCTTTTGTAGTAACAAACGGATTGTAAATCGAATCCTTTATCTCATCAGGTATACCATGTCCCGTATCTTCGATTGATATTCTAAATACGGTTTCTGCCCGGTTGGGGAGCCGAATGTTGGCGGTTTTGATTGTAAGGCGTCCCCCTTTTTCCATTGATTGAATTGCATTGAGGATAATGTTAATCAAAACCATCTTTAATTGTTCCTCATCTCCCCAGATGGTTGTATCATCCCTATCCAACTTTTGAGATAATCGGATGTGATGGTTTCTTAATTGTGGGTCAAGGAGCGTCATGGTACTTCGGATAAGATTGTTCATTTGAATTGAAGTGAAGTTTGGAATAGGAGGGCGTGCGAAATCAAGAAAAGCCTGCAATAGTTTTTCAATGCGCATGATTTCCTCAACAATGACCTGAAAGTCTTGTTTCTTTTCAGATTCGTTACCCATTTCTTTTTGCAGGGAAAAAATAAGCATTTTAATGGCTGTCAATGGATTGCGTATTTCATGGGCCAGACCAGCTGACATCCGTCCTAAGGAAGCCAAATGTTCCGATCGCATCAGCATCTTTTGACTCTGTTCTAGATCCTGGTTGGTTTGTTTGATCTTCTCGACGAGATCCATAACGAAGTGGTTTAAATTTTCGATTTCAGAAACTTCCGCGACATCCACTTTTTCGACAACCGCTTCACCAGTGGCGCTCTTTATCTTTAAAACAAGTTCGGTTATCGGATGGAGTATACTGCGCGCCAGAACCAGTCCCAGAGCCAATCCGGCAATAACACCGATAATGCCTATTCCTACCATAATCTGGTTGATTGAACTGTTGTCTTTCGATATGGATAGACTGGTTTGGTTCATTAGGATTTCATTAAGGAGCAAGAGTTCTTCACATTGATTATAAATATCATTAAATGAATCTCGCATGTTATCGATTAATATTTTTTCTGCAAGATCAGGTTGATGTGACTGAAATAACCGTTCAACCTCTTCTTTATATTTCAGGTACTCCTGAAAAGTCTCATCGATTTTCTTAAGGATAGTGACTTCCTTTTCGACATGGGTTCGCTTTTGTGCACTGTCAAGCCAAGTGTAAAATGTGATTTTTTTCTCATCAAAAATATCGAGCCATTGATTGTTTCCATCCAACAGGTAATAACCCATCAATCCTTTCATATCCAAAAGGGCAATTTCCAGCTCTTCGGCTGATTTTAAACTGGTAACATTTTCTGCGAGAATACGCGTTGAATTCCGTTGCATCCGATTTGTATATAGAATTGCCAGAATACTGACAATAATCAGCAATCCACTCATCGCTGAAAAACCGATAAGCATTCTAGGGCGGATTCTAAGTTTCACAGGAAATACCTATACGTTCCATAAATAAAGCATGCGTTGTGTAAACTTTTTAATATGCATAAAAAGACACTTGAATGTCAATAGAAAAATGAATCCTAATGTCTTGATTGGGGATTTCTATTATACAATACATTTATAGTCCTGTGATAGAGATACGGTTCCTAAAAATTAAAAAATTAGAATAAATGATTGACATTTGTTTGATCATCCATTATTTTTATTTGAACACAACAGAAACGAAAAGGGTGTGATTCAATATTGTGTTTGCCATTGGTGATATCAGTGGAATTCAAAATCATGGAATTTGTTGAAAAATGACCAGATTATTGTTTCTTTTTGTTATTGTTATTCTTTTATTTGTCGTTATTGAACGTTTTCTCAGATTAATACAGAAGGGCGAATCTATTGATATAAAATCAATCAAGAAATCGTTACACCAAAGCGGGAAGTCGATATGGCAGGGAGTTCAATTGTTTGTCATTATCTGGGTGGTCTACCTCATCGTGTCACTCTGGTTGAGGAGTCGAAATTGATGATTTTAACCGAATTTTTGATCAAAGTGTGTAAGTATAGAAAAAATTGATAAATATAAAAAAAGACTTGGTTCTCAAGAAAAAAGTTTGTACATTAAACCGTTTCGTTGTATTCAACTTTGATTCAAGGAGGGATCTTCCGTCAGAGGATAAGTTGTTTACAGAGGTTTTTGTTTTAATAAGAAGGAAAGAATATGGAAAAGGGAACTGTCAAGTGGTTTAATAGAACCAAAGGTTTTGGATTTATCGAACGAGAAGAAGGCGACGATGTATTCGTCCACTTCAGTGCTATTCAAGGCGAGGGATTCAAAGTGTTAGATGAAGGGGACTCAGTCGAGTTCGAAGTTATAGAAGGTGAAAAAGGACCTCAGGCAGCAAATGTAAAAAAGCTGTAAAATAAACCGAAGCCAATTCAACCCCGTTGTTTTCATAACAACGGGGTTTTTTATTTTCTCATCGAGTAACACCATCTGTCGCGGGTGAACTGTTTAATGTATCGTCTTCTTTACTTTATCTATTTTATAAGCGGATTGTGTTTTTCTTTTTATCATTTCCCCAATGGTCTCTATCCGATCATTAAAAGCCGGATGGGATGATAAATAGAATGAAATCGATTTTTCATTTGATTCATTTTTCTTTAATTTTTTGAGGAAGCAAATAGAGCTGTTCGGGTTGTATCCTGCCACGATCATCATTTGAACGGCAAAACGGTCTGCTTCTGATTCCTGGTCTTGAGAATAACCACTTCGAAGCATCTTTTGAATTGTCTGTTTGGTGATACTACCCAGAGCGCTGCTTGTTTTTCCGAGGTTTGACAGAATGTTTAGTGAAGCGTTCATCAATACACGTTTGAAAGCGTGTTTTTTCACGACATGTGCTATTTCGTGTGCCAGAACGAAAGCGATTTCATCCTGATTCATTTGACAAAGTTCTAACAGCGCTTGTGTACAATAGATAAATCCACCGGGGAGAGCGAAGGCGTTGAACTCGATATTGGATAAAATTCTAAAATGGAACAGTCGTTTTTTGTCCTTGAGTTTTGCTATCAACCGAAAACCAATGGAATTGACAAAATCCTGGAGATTTTTATTCGTTTCTTGAGGATACTGCTGATAAATTTCGCCGTCAATCTGTCGGCCAACGATGTATTCTGCCTGTAAGGCCTCTTCTTCGGTACCAAAGAGTGATTTATACCACCAGTGTCCCTTCCAGAAGACGTGACCGGCTTTTCGTCCAAGATTGTAAACAAAAGAGGTCATTCAGGCATCTATGTTTTCTTGTGCTTATTCGGATTGTTGAGCGATTTTCATTTTCTCATATGAAATCATATCTTGAATTGTATTGTCTAAATTGATTTTCGGTTTGAAACCGATCAATTGATGAATGCGATCAATCGAAGGTATCCTTCTCATAATGTCTTCAAATCCTGTTTCATAGGCTTCGTCATAAGAAATATATTTCAACTCGGAATTGGAGTGTGTTAACCGTTTTATTTTGTGAGCAAGATCTTCAATTGTGATTTCTTCGGTAGAACCGATATTGTAGATATTCCCAATCGCTGCTTCCGTTTGGGTGAGCTTTATCAATGCGCCAATTGTATCCGATACATGGCAAAAACATCGCTTTTGTTTTCCGGTGCCAAATACGGTTAAAGGTTTTTTCATGAGTGCCTGATTAATCATCCTCGGAATGACCATTCCATAGCGGCCTGTCTGTCTCGGCCCAACCGTGTTAAAAAATCTTACAATCACAACCGGCAGGTTGTATTTGTGATGATAGGCAAGTGCCGAGAATTCATCGATGAGTTTTGAACAGGCATAACTCCATCTGTTTTTGGTGGTCGGACCGAGTATTGAATCATCATCTTCCCTGAATGGGATTTTTTCACTCTTTCCGTAGACTTCCGAGGTAGAAGCGATAATCGTTTTTTTTCTATAACGATTGGCCGTTTTCAATATAACTTCAGTCCCCAATACATTGGACCGTATCACATTGACAGGATCTCTTACGATGAGGTCCACCCCCACTGCAGCAGCCAGATGAAAGACGTAATCGACATCGCTGATAATTCGGTCTAATACGGCTTCATTCTCAATGGTATCGAAAACAAAAGTAAAATCTTTATGTTTCACCAGATGTTCTATGTTTTGATAATTTCCTGTTGATAGGTTATCAACAGCAATGACACGGTGTTTGTTTTCAATTAATTTTTCACACAGGTGACTTCCAATAAAACCGGCACCGCCTGTTACAAGAATATGCATACAACCTCCCTGTAAGTTGAGGGTGTTTTTGATCTCCTTTTTTCTCTTAAAATATAATCATTTCATAAGTAGCATTCAATGTTTTTCTGTAGTTTGACGACATGATTGCTGTTCATCCAAACAGGGGAAAGTATGGCCCTCATTTGAAAGACAATGTGTATTTGTCGAAAAATGTGAATTTAAAATTTATTTCACATTCATAAAAAAAGGGTTGACAACGGTCATTTTAATGTTTATCTTATGCGTATACTGTCATGTTATTAAATAACAAGTGTACGTACAGGAGCACTATGGAAAAGCATCTTTTTATCCTTGATGAGTTATGTAGTAAAGCCAATGTTTCGAAAAGACTTTTGCAGGAATGGGAGAAGTTCCGTTTGATTGCGCCGGTTGGATTTACGGATGAAAAAATTCCTTTATACTCAGAAAGTTCAATCGAGAAGGCACTAAATATCCAAAAATTGCTGGAACTGGGTTATGAGATGAAGGATGTTCAAAAAATAATCAAAAAAATAGGCATGCCCCAATCTTCAGATAAACAAGAACCGGACATGCCATCGAATCAATATTTAACGGTTGGTCATCTGGCTGATAAAGTGGGTATCAGTCCGCGCACAGTTAAACACTGGGAAGATAAGGGTATTATTGAACCCGATATGAGAAGTGAAGGTGGCTTTCGTCTCTATTCTGAGGCTTATGTTTATCTGTGTCAGTTGATCAAAGATTTGCAGCTTTTTGGGTATAGTCTGGAAGAAATTAAAATCATCTCCAGTTACTTTCGTGATTTTCTTAATATTCAGAAAAATATTCATGTCTATAAAAAAACCGAAATAGACATGAAATTGGAATCCATGTTACAAGAGATCCAAGTGCTTTTTGATAAAATGAAGCTCTTTAAGGAAGGGATTCAAAGATGGGAGGACTTATTGAAAAAGAAAAAGAAAGAGATCCTCAATTTAAAAAACCAGAATCAGAAGAGATCCGACATAAAAAAAGGAAGGAAACGTGAGTAAAATTATTTTTATCGAACCCAAGTCGCCCAACTTGCATATCTATTCTCAATTCCCATTACCCCGTCTGGGCAGTTTCATTTTGGGGACATTGATGAAAAAGCGTGGATGGGATGTTGATATTATCGTCGAAGAGCAGAGAGCTGTTGATTTCAATGATGTCAAGTCAGCGGATCTGGTGGGTATCTCGACAATCACCTCAACCGCTCCAAGGGCCTATGCCATTGCAAAAAAAGTAAGAGAAATGGGCATCCCGGTTATTCTTGGTGGTCCCCATGTGACCTTTTTACCTGAAGAGGGATTGGATTATGCGGATTTTGTCATTCGGGGGGAAGCCGAGCATCCGATCATGATGTTTATAGACGCATGGGAAAATCGAAAAGAATACACCCATGTACCCAACCTCTCTTATAAAAAGAATGGAAAGGCGATCCATAATCCGATGGAGTCTTTTATTGCCAATTTAGATGATATTCCTTTTCCCGAACTGGCCTTGCTGCAAAACAACACCAAGCGTATCGGAGGTCAGACAATTATCCCGATTCAGACCTCGCGCGGCTGTCCCTATAACTGTTCCTTTTGTTCGGTTACGGGGATGTTCGGCAGAAAGTATCGGTTTCGCTCTCCGGAAAATATCATTGCAGAATTGAAGCAGTATGATGACCGGCGCAATTTCGTTTTCTTTTATGACGACCATTTCACGGCCAATCGGCGGCGTGCAAAAATACTGCTTGAAAAAATGATTCAGGAAAAATTCAAATTTAAATGGTCCACGCAGGTACGGGCGGATATCGGCAAAGATATTGAACTGGTTAAGCTCATGAAAAAGGCCGGCTGCTATACACTGTTCATCGGTTTTGAGTCCGTCAATCCGGAGAGCCTGAAGGCGATGAAAAAGCAGCAGACGATCGACGAAATTGTTAATGCCATCAAAGTCCTTCAAAAGCACCGCATTCACATCCATGGGATGTTTGTCTACGGATTCGACGAGGATGATTGGCAGACGGTTAAGGAGACCGTCAAGTTTGCCAAAAGAGCAAAATTGAACTCTACACAATTTCTCATTCTCACACCGCTTCCAGGATCCGAGTTTTACAATCAAATGTGTACTGAAAAACGAATCCAGTTTCGCGACTGGAATTTATACGATGCCCATCATGTGGTTTTTCGACCGGCTCGATTTTCCCTTTTTGATCTGCAAAAAGCACAAATTTACAGTCATCAAAAGTTTTATTCCTTGATGGAAACCGTCAAGAAAATATTGAAATGGAAACTGGTGGATGTCGGCTTGGCGCACTATGCCCGAAGGTTGAATCGATTGTGGAAAAAGAAAAATAAAACCTTTCTCAAGGTTGTGGATTTATTAACGCCAAAAAAGAAGACTATCATCTCCATCGATTACCGGGAGAAAATTATTTTGGATGATGAAAGGGTTGTTGTATAAATTTGATTGTGGTAGGATTATACTGCAGGGTATTTATTCCGTATGATTCGACGCTTATTGGATGCTCATCTAGGAATGTCGCTATTTTATAACCGATTCATTGCAGAGATCAATATAAAGCTGTTTATGTATTATCATTGAGCCGATTTTTCAAAATCGGTAGCAGTGCGGAGTCCAGCAGAAATTGTCCCACACGGCCGAGTTCGTTTTTCCGGTATTTTCGGATCTGGCTGTCCTCGGGCAGAAGGCTTCTGGCCATTTCACCTTTTTGTACAATAAATTCCTGATCGGAAAGCGCCTTTGCTTCAGCGAATATATCCAATGCCGTTTGTTTGAAGGCTTCTTTCTCCTCCTGATCCTGAAAGCCGATGTGTCTTTCTACCAGTTCAATTTGTGAATCGATAAGCATCTCTTTCATGCGTTCGTATCGCATATCCGGCATCATGCGAATTCTCTCCAACAAACGGACGATCCCTTCGGCGGCAGTTTCAACCGACTGGCCGATTTTGCCCTGATAGGGAGGGATCGTACACGGTTTGTATTGATCAATGACCGTAAGCTGATTCAATGTCAGTAAATCGGTTACTTCGGATTCAAGTCCAGCGAGTTTTTCACCGAATTCATTTTCGATTTCAAACTGGATTTTTTTCATTTCATGATGTTGCTTTTTTAGATCTTCAGGCAATTCTTCTCCTCGCAGAAGAATATCTTTGATCTCCTCCAGAACATCCTGAAAATCACTTTGCCAGCGGTTGATCTCTTTCTGATAATCCTCTTTGATTTCGTCGGCCCTTTCAATTGCTTGAATCAATGTTTCCGTTTGATCCGTCGTTAAATAGAGTCCGTTGACCAGATTGAGAAGGACAATATCACGCTGAAGTTCGACGATTGGATCTTCTTTTTCAGCTCCCTGAGTTACAGAAATGAATAAAAAATTAATAAGGAGAACCAACATTTGCATTCGATTATTTTTTCTCATCATTAAACCTCCCAGAAGGATGAAATTCTTATTTGAAACCTTTCATTTAAATAAACGGAGGATCGACTATTTTATTGTTGCAATAGCGAGTCGGAAATTGTAAGGTATTAAATTATTTCGGAGGGATAAATCATTTGTTGGTTTCGGCGATGACCGATCAATATCACCCGTTTCCAATATTTTTCAGGTCATCCAATGACAGGAGAATAAAACCCTCTTCCCGGGCTGTTTCATATTCTCTCTCATCATTGAAACCCCAGAGAGCCAGGTAGGTGTGGACTCCCAGGTTTTTTACAGATTGTAGATGGAGAACTTTATCATCGATAAAGTGCATATTGGAATAAGGGACATGATGGTCTTTATGAAAACGCATAAGATGCTCCCGCTTGGAGTCGGCAAAATCTTTATCAAGAATATTCTCTGCATCAAAATAATCGAGAAGGTCATAACTTTCGAGTAATATATTGATAGATGATCTGTCTTTGGAAGTGGCGATACAGAGCGTAAAGCGGTTGGATAAAGCGGGAATCGCTTCCACGACACCTGTGAAGGGAGGAATCAGTTTCGCCCATGCCTGCGGATCTTTTTTTTGGAGGATGGCTCGGTTCTCGTAAAAGCCCCTATCATAATTTTTCCGTTTTTCTTCCGGTATGGTTATTTTATAATCCGTAAAATGCGATTGATTTCTGATTTGATCGAAATCGTCTTTTTCGATCATTTGAAAAACCACAAAATATTCCTCTGCCCGGCTTCCCAACGGCATGGCTTGAAGATATTTTTGGTATAGATCGGCATGTTTTTTTTCAAACTCAAAGACCCTATCGGGTGTTAACGGATTTGAGATAGGCAGTGAATGATCGGGAACGACCTGGATATAGGTGTTGACGGCTGTCATAAACGATTCATGAATGGAGTTGGCAATGACACCGTCAAAGTCAAAAACGAGGATTTTGTTAGATTCTTCCATTAGAAATTTTTGTAAGATCCATTTCAATCATTCAGATCATGATAACTTTCCGTACTCATTTTTGCATATTGATCATACGCGCTCAGAATCGATGGGTGCAGACTGTTTTTTTCTATGAATTGGTTGAAATAGACTTTTCCCTTTTGCCAGCTTTCCTGTTCAAAGGCCGACCTTGCCTTTCCGGTCGGCGTGTTGATATGCTGCCAGAAGAGTGATTCGGTTCCCGCTTTTTTCATTTGTTCATATTGGATATAATGTCCGATTTCGTGAAACAATAAAAAAAGGGGAATTGAATAATCACGATTGTCTTTTTGGCAAAAAAGAACAATTGTGCTTCTGTCATTAGGGGGATGGAAATAGGATACGGATTCCTGAAGTTGAATGAGCCGGATTGTCAAATCGGGAAACATATCCCAGCAGAGAAAGGCTTTGGCAGCATCCAGAATTGATTTGCCGATGCGAATTTTTTTCTCGGGCGTCGTCTTTTTATTCATCCAGCTTCGATGAAATCGGCTATGTAGATATAACGGAAATTCTCTCCCTGCGATACACGGATGCCTCCGTAGACGCCGTATGCAATAGCCACGATGGGGAAGATAATCAGTATGGGAATGAGTAAAACTCCCACCAATACCAGAGAAAGAATAACGGTGATAATGCCCAGCAGAACCGTGATCAGGTAAACGGCTACCTGATAAAAAAACGCCTGTTTGCCGTTAAATTCAATGGTTTCAGATTTATCGGGTTTGTTCCGCTCCAGAAGCCAGATGAGAAGAGGTATCGCCATGGCGAAAAAAGGGATGACAAGCGAGGCCAAAATCGAAAGATGAGCCAGAGTTGATAGAAGGATGGGATCCCTTGACTGTTTTTTTTCTGTTTTTGATACGGTTGTTTTTTGCGTTGCCATTTTTTCATGTTCTCCATTATTGTTGTTGTGATAAATTTTCCAGTGTAGCGACAAGCAATTTCCAAAAACGTTCAACGGAACCGATGTGCACTTTTTCATCCGGGGAGTGGGGATGTTTCAAATCAGGACCGAATGAGATCATATCCATCTCCGGGTACTTTTCTCCAATAATCCCGCACTCCAGACCGGCATGAATCGCTTTGACTTCCGGTTTTTTTCCAACCAATTTTTGATAGATCGTTTTCATTGTATTCAAGAGGGGCGATTGGAGATTGGGTGTCCAGGCCGGATACCCTTCCAGATGTTTTATTTGAGCCCCACCCAATTTCCCGATGGCCTCGATTTTTGTGCGGGCTGCTTCCAAGGCAGAACCCACCGAACTTCTGCTGCTCGTCGATATGGTGACCTCATTTTCTTTGGTCCGGATGATGGCCAAATTGTTGGATGTCTCCACCAGGTCAGGAATTTCCTGACTCATGGCCAGGACGCCATGAGGTATGGCAAGCAAAATGGCCAGCAATAATTCACTGAATTCCGGTTTCATCGGAGGGGTTTTATCTCTACTGGCAGGAGATATATTCAAAGTCATCTCTTTTTCAACAGTCTTATACTCAAAACGAATTTCTTGAAAGCGATCTTTCACTTTCCTTTTAAACTTATCAACATCCGTTTTCGGGACAACAACCGTGGCAGAGGCTTCTCTTGGAATGGCATTGTGTTTGTTACCACCTTCCAAATTGATCAAGTTAAATGGGATCTTCAAATTGAAGAGCAATCTGGCCAGGAGTTGTATCGCGTTTCCCCGACCGGTATGGATATCAATACCCGAATGCCCGCCACGACATCCTGAGAAGACAACACATAGATGTTCCCCTTCATCAGAAGCCAACCGTTTTATGGGTAGTGTCAGCTCTGTGTCTCCACCCCCCGCGCATCCAATAAAAAAAGAACCTTCCTCTTCACTGTCAAGGTTCAACAATGTTCTCCCATGAAGAAAATCGGGTTTGAGATGGCCGGCTCCGGTCAGGCCGCTTTCTTCATCTACTGTAAAGAGAAGCTCAAGGGGACCGTGTCGGAGGTTGCTGTCTTCCAAAACGGCCAGGGCAGCGGCCATACCAATCCCATTGTCGGCGCCCAACGTGGTGCCGCATGCCGTCACCCATTCCCCTTCAATTTTGACTTGAATGGGATCCTTTGTAAAATCATGATCCACGTCGGCGTTCTTTTCACAGACCATGTCGAGGTGACTCTGTATCACAATTGAAATGGCCTTTTCACACCCCATGCTGGCCGGTTTTTGTATCACGATATTGCCCACAGTGTCTTGCTTTGAATCGATCCCATTTTTTTCCGCAATTGAAAGGACATATTTGGCCAGCAGAGCTTCCTGTTTTGAACAGTGCGGGATTTTTCGGATTTCATCAAAATGGTGCCACAAAAGGGCAGGTTTGAGGTTGGTCAGAACAGATCCCATGATTTTCTCCCTGATAGATGGGTTGTTTATGTTGCATTGTTAAATATAAAATAAAAAACAGGAAAGTCAAGAATCACGTTAGATACCATTTTATTTGATGTCATTGATCATCATCAATATCATACTTGTTTTCGAGGCAGGTTGCCCCACTGCAGTTTCTTGCGGAGCAGATCGAAAAAACAGTAGTCCTTAAAAGTGACCAGATGCACGTTGAAATCTGCTTTTTGAATTTCAACTGTATAAGGAGATGAGATCCGTACATCTTCCTGTCCATCAACGCTGAGAAGCACTTCTGAATCGTTGGGCTGAATTTGGAGTTTTATCTGACTAGAAGCCGGTATCACAGTGGGACGATTGGTCAATGAATGCGGACAGATTGGATTCAGGATAATCGATTCAAGAGAAGGCACAACGATGGGTCCCCCTGCAGAAAGCGAATAGGCAGTGGATCCTGTGGGTGTTGAAACGATAATGCCATCAGATACATAGGTATTAAAATAGTGATTGTTGATCGTTACATCAATGCGTATCACACGAATACTGCCCATCCGATTCAAAACAATATCATTCATGGCATAATAATGCTTTTCGGGATGTTCGGAAATGTGTGCACTGAGGACCATTCGTTTTTCGAGGGTGTAGTCTCTTTTTAAAATCTTTTCCATTTTCGGGAATAGATCTTCAACAGATGTCTCTGTTAAAAAACCCAAGCCTCCCAAATTGATTCCCATCAGAGGTTTTTCCGCTTTTCCGATAACACGGGCCGCAGTCAGCATGGTGCCATCGCCTCCCATGGAAATGGTGACATCGCTCATTTCCGGAACGCGGTTCAGGTCGGCTGCTTCAACGTGGTTGAAATCCATTTGTAAGTAATGGTGCAGTTGTTTGCTGATGACGACATCAATCTGTTTGTCCGCCAGCCAATCCAACAGAGACTTGAGTGTTTGTTTGATTTGCGGCTTTCGAATATTTGCAATGATGCCGATTTTCATAAGAGAGAACTTAGGATATGGATTGATATGAAATGGATTTTTTCATTTTATGACCATGCGCCAGGAACGATTGTATTGCCTGACTCAAATGATCCAAATCCAGTTTTACATCGACTAAAAGATCGTGCATGTTCCCGTGGGGAACAAAACGATCGGGCAAACCGAATCGCCGGAACACAATTCCCTTTCCATCCGATTCTGATATCATTTCAGCTATGCCACTGCCGAATCCCCCGATAATGGAGTTGTTCTCCACGGTCACGATGAAACGAAAATTCTGGATCATCTCTTTCACCATCTCGCGATCGATTGGCTTGACAAACCTGGCATTGACCACTTGGGCTGATATTCCCTCTGCTTCCAATTTTTGACTTAACTCGACAGCGGGCATCACACGGTCTCCTATGGCCAAAATGGCCATATCGTGCCCTTTTTTGATGATTTCACTTTTCCCGATAGGGATGTTATCAAAATCCTTTTTTAGACGTAATCCCAGACATTCTCCTCGAGGATACCGGATTGCCACAGGCCCATTTTGATATTGAAGCGCTGTCCAAAACATATCGCGCAGTTCAACTTCATCTTTGGGCGCCATCACCACAAGATCTGGAATCAACCTGAGGTAACTGAGATCAAAACTGCCGTGATGTGTTGGACCATCTTCGCCGACCAAGCCCCCGCGATCCAACGCAAAGACCAAGGGAATTTTTTGAAGCGCCACATCGTGTATCAATTGATCAAGGGCTCTTTGAAGAAAAGTCGAATAGATTGCTACAACCGGTTTAAATCCATCCAAGGCCAAACCTGCGGCAAATGTAACGGCATGCTGTTCTGCGATACCCACGTCAAAAAACCGCTCAGGGAAGCGTTCTGCAAAATGAATCAAACCTGTACCATCCGCCATGGCCGCCGTAATCCCTACAATCCGTTCATCTTTTTCAGCCAGTTCGACCATCGTTTTTCCAAATATTTCGGTATAGGTGGGTCTGGTTTTTGACTCTGTATCTCCGGTTTCCCGACAGAAAGAACCCAATCCATGGAATTTTGTGGCATTTTCTTCTGCGAATTTGTATCCTTTCCCCTTTTTGGATATGACATGGACCAGAACAGGACCTTGAATCTTTTGGATGCTCTTGAGCACACGCAATAGTTGGATCAAGTTGTGACCGTCAACGGGACCAAAATATCGAAATCCCAACCGTTCAAACAGTAAACCGGGAACCACCATCGATTTTAATCCTTCTTCTATGCGACGGACGGTATCCCGAACCATTTTTGAACCTCTTGGCAGTTTTCCAGTGAGTTGCCAGATGTCTTTTTTGATTTTATTATAAAGGGGAGTTGTAATGACCTGGGTCAAATGTTTTGCCATTGCACCGACATTGGGTGATATGGACATATTGTTATCATTCAGGATCACAATAAAATTGCGTTTTGATCCTCCGGCATTATTGAGACCTTCAAAGGCGAGGCCCCCTGTGAGTGCGCCATCTCCGACTACGGCAATGACCTTATGATTTTTGCCCTGGAGATCCCTTGCAGTGGCCATGCCCAGAGCCGCAGAAATGGCCGTTGATGCATGTCCTGCTCCAAAAGCATCATACTCACTCTCGGCCATCTTCGGAAAGCCGCTGATACCTCCATATTGCCGAAGGGTATGGAATTGGTCTTTTCTCCCTGTCAGAATTTTATGGATGTAGGATTGATGGCCCACATCCCATACAATTTTATCTTTGGGTGCATCAAAAACAGTATGAAGAGCCAGTGTAAGTTCGACCACGCCCAAATTTGGGGCGAGATGACCTCCTGTTTTTGATACGACCGAAACGATAAATTCCCGAATTTCTTCGGTAAGTCTTTTCAGATCGCCCACATCAAGATTTTTGAGGTCTCGAGGGGAATGAATTGTGTCTAATAATTTTTCCATATAATCTGTTAAATGAAAAGTTCTTCCTAATTGGGATTACTCCATGAATTCTTCCTGATATGATCCGTCTTCTCTCTTTAATAATTTTTTCATTCTCTTTTCAGCATCATTTAATTTAGCCATGCAAATATTGATCAAATCCATTCCTTTCTCAAATGCCTTCATGGCTTCTTCCAGTGTAGATTCTCCTTTCTCAAGATGCTCTACGATGGATTCCAGTTTTTGGAAAGCATCTTCGAAGGTGAGGCTTTCTTTTTTCGGTTTTGCCATTTTCCCTAATCACTCCTCGATAACTTCAACCATGCTTCGAATCGTACCTTTAGCAAAACGAATACGAATGTTTTCTTTTTCACTGACTTCCGATGAGGTCTTAATTACACGGTTGTCCGAAATACGTGTGGTGATACTGTACCCCCTTTGGAGGACTTCTTGGGGACACAGAGCCTGCAGTTTACTTTTCAGCCGGATGATGTCCGATTTTAAACGATCCATTTGATGAAGGAAAATCGTCTCTTGATTTTTGGATACTTCATCTAACCGTTGCCGATATTCTCTGATACGGTCTATCGGCCATCGGAAACCGTAACTGCGTTTGATCATTTCAATTTTTTCACGATTCAGAACAATACGGTCTTCAAGTGCACGATTGAGTGTGTAATTCCAATGGCTCATTGTCTGGAGCAATTCTTCACGGTCTCTGACGACCAGTTCGGCGGCTGCAGAGGGTGTCGGTGCCCGTACATCGGCGACAAAATCGGCGATAGAAAAGTCAGTTTCGTGGCCTACGGAAGAAACAATGGGAATCGTCGAGTCGAAAATGGCTCGGGCAACGATTTCTTCATTGAAAGCCCATAGATCTTCCAGTGATCCCCCTCCACGGCCAACGATGAGAACATCCACCTGCTGATAGGCATTAAAATCCTTAATCGCTTCGGCAATCTCCTCTGCTGCACCTTCGCCTTGAACGCGAACAGGTCGCAGAATGAGCTGAACAGATGGAAAACGCCGTCTTGTTACGCTGATAATATCTTGAATAACAGCCCCCGTTGGAGATGTGATAATACCGATTCGTTCAGGGAATGGGGGCAACCGTTTTTTAAATTCCGATCGGAAAAGCCCTTCTGCTTCCAGTCGTTTTTTCATGGCTTCAAATGCCAGTTGCAGTTCGCCTCTTCCAGCTGAACGGATCAGTATAACATCCAGCTGATATCGGCCCTGGCGTTCATAAACAGTCACATTTCCCCATACCCTAACTTTCATGCCATCCTCAGGCTGAAAAAGAAGGTTCTGATTTCTTCCCCGCCACATGACGCAGGATATTTGGGATTCTTGATCTTTCAAAGAAAAATAGAGATGACCCGAAGTATGTCTCTTAAAATTGGATACTTCACCTTCAATCCATATCGGAGGAAATGTATCCTCGAGTGTCAGCTTGATTTCACGCGTGATTTCCGAAACCGTATAGATTTTATCTGTAGAAGGGCACACTTCATGCCCCTCATTTCTGGGATACGTCGGATCGTCTTTCATTGTAGTTTCTTTTTATGGCGATTTTTACGCAATCGCTTTTTACGTTTATGTGTGGCTATTTTATGCCGTTTTTTCTTTTTACCACAGGGCAATATGCATTCCTCCTTTCTTTATTCAAGTCGATCCAATTCTGAAAATATGTCTGTTTGGCTTTCCTCTGTTCTGGAAACGAATTTTCCGCTCTTTTTCATGCCCTCCATAACTGTGTTTTTCAATTGTGGGGAAGGTTTGAAATCGGGTACAATTCGATGAGGGATGATCATCATTTTCCCTGTTCGAGGATTGGGCACATGTTTTTCTTTTCTTTCCCGGAGACAAAAAGTGCCAAATCCCCGGATTTCGACTCTTTTCCCGTTTTGTAAGGCATAACTCACTGTCGCTAAAAATCCATCTATTACTGCAGCGGTTTCCAATTTTGTTAGTCCGGTGCCCTTTGAAATAATATCGACTATATCCGCTTTGGTCATATCGGCCTCCACAATCGCAGGGGTAATTTCCTTAATAGAGACTGTATTTGAGGGACATCTGATTGACTCCCTGAAGGATTCCCTCTATTTTCTGAAAAAAGAGATCAAAAAGAGCAAATCGGCTGCGACGCAATTTCACGATTTTCGGTTTGCCCTTGATGCCTCCCAATTGTGCTGTTAAACGAACCGCTTCTTCGTAGTCTCCTAAAAGATCGATCAGTCCCTGCTCATAGGCTTGTCTTCCTGTAAAAATGCGTCCATCCGCCAGCTCAAGTACTTTTTCTCTGGGGAGTTTTCTTTCACGCACGACGACGTCAACAAACTGCTGATAGGCATCGTCCACCCAGTTTTGCAGATGGTTTTTATCGGCTGGAGTCGGGTCACGGAAAGGAGAACCGGTATCTTTAAAACGGCCGCTCTTAATTACTTCATATTGGATACCCATTTTTTCCATTAAATCTGTCAAGTTAACAAATTCGGCAATGACACCGATACTGCCTGTGGTCGTTCCCGGGTTGGCCATAATCGTGTCAGCTCCACATGCAACATAGTATCCGCCGGATGCGGCGACACTTTCCATTGAGACAACAACAGGTTTTCCTCCGTCTCTAATTCTCCTGACGGTTTCATATATTTCCTGGGATGCTGCAACCAGTCCGCCTCCGCTGTTTATATGAAAGAGTATCGCTTTTACCGATTCGTTTTCACCGTACTCCTGAAATTGTTCCACAATGCTACCCGATTCCGTGATGGTTCCAAACAGCTCGACAACGGCAATTTTATCCCCTCTGGAAGAAATACTGACTCCATCATAGGGTTTGCTTCCACTTTTTATCGAAGCCAGTATCGCAATCAAAACGATAGTCACTGTAGCAATCCCAAGTCCGATAAGCCACTCTTTTTGTTTTGTCACTTCAATCCTCTCAGTTATTGTTGGCTGTGATTAAATATAAGCATAAGTCTATTATAAACAAATTTTATTTAAAAGTCAACCTTAAAACCTCCACTTGGATTGGCATCCATGAACTGAAAAATCCACCTTGGTCTTTTCATGGGGACCCAAGCGAATGCATCCAACTCCAAAGAGTCTGGTATTGGATCTCAATTGATATTCGAATGCCCTTTATCGATGTTACATTGGCAAATTATATGATTATTGATATGGTCATCCGAGCGGGAGCGGGTTGGTTGTTCGGGAGGTAGACAAAGGTGGATTGATTTTTGATTATGGCTGAGAAATGGGTTGTTTTTTCAGTATGTTACTGTTTTTTCAGCGTGATCCAGGAGTGTTTCTTGTTTCATGTTTTTAGGGGTCTTCGCTGTTGGTATGATGATTCTGATGATCGACTTGTCTTTTTCTTGATGACTGATGTTCATGGTCATTCCCAGTGATTCCACGAATGTTTGACAATATGAAAATTCTTCTTCAAGCTGATCTGAGGGAAACCGAATGTTTGATTGTACGGCTGGATTGAGGACTTTGCTCATATGCTCTTCAAAAGGAATTGGATGGTTTGTCCGTATGTCCACACCCACGTTATTGTCCAGTGGTCGGGTCAAAATGTGCATTTCTTTTTGAGCGGATTTATTCATGGCGTTCAAAATACTTTGGAAAATGATCTCAAAAATCAAAGATAAATCTTTTCCTTTACAGAATACCATGGGTATTTTTGGATCCAGCGTTGTTCTTGCGATAAATGCATCAGAATCGGTAAGAAATTCCAGACAATGCAGTTCTTGCATAATCGTATCATTTAGATTCCACTGTGCCGGTGAAGTGCTCAGATCTCTCGCATTTTTCAATGATATCATTTCCAAACTTTTTTGGGTTTGTTCCCACTCTGTTAATAAATGGGAAAAGTGGTTTAATAATGCTGGGTTGCTGTTTTTCAGGTCGTGTATTTTATGAACTGTATTGGATAAAAGACTCAGTACGTGTCTGTTATAACTGCAATGAATCTGTGTGATCTCCGTTAATTTGTTTCTTTGATAATATTCGATATGCTTTGTCATGTTTTTTATGTTTGATGCTCTCTTTCTTTGAATGTCGCGAGCGATATAAAGAATGAGCCTGTAACTGGAAAACTGAATCCACTTTGCACTGATATCTACAAAGGCATGACCGCCGTTTTTGTTTTTCCAACATTCTTCATATCTGCAAACACCGTTGTCCAACCAGGCTTTGTGTAATTTGTTTTCTCCGTCTTTTTCCCATGCAAGTTGTGAAAGAGACATGTTTTTCAGTTCTTCTTTGCTATATCCTGAAAGTAAACAAGTGGCTTGGTTGAAAAGGAGAAATTTACCCTCCTCAGAAGTGAGAAAAATGGCATCATTCGCATGTTCCACCAATAAGCGGTATTTCTTTGTAGATGCATTTAATGCATCCTGGATCTTGTCCAAGTTCTTTTCGAGATGCATTTTTTCATTCTTTAACCTTTCCAGTCGCATCCGTTCTTTTCCGCTTAAAAATCCGATGATCGGTCCCAGCAAAAAAAATAAAATCCAGACGAGTTCCACTCCTCCGATACGCAGAAAGATCAATCTTAAATTATATCCGACAATGATTCCCGTAATGGAACCAAGAATAACGTTCTGGGTTACAGCATTGAGTTTTTCAGTTTGCAGTTTCATCTATCCGCCTGTAACAAAATTTTTTGAAGAATCCTTCCATTATATGTCTGATCGTTTTTTCCTCTTGACAAAAAGATTTTTTACCCTTCATTCCTGAAACACCTTATATTGAAAGAGTTTACAGGAGAAGATTGTACAACAATCATGCCATATTTTTTTGCCTTATTGCGATATGATTTCATTTTCTCCTTGACATTTTGATTTTTTGGTCTTAGAATTAACAATCTTTCAAAATGGAGTTACATTTTGATATCCACGTTGTATACGCAGAGAGGGAAAGACGATCCTGAGGCTCATATTTTATTGAGACGTCTGCGATCGGAAGGATTTTTACACCTTCGGAATCTTTTCATTGAAAAGGTTTTCAGATTGGAAGGCATTAACCAGCAGCAAGCGTTGAAATTGACTCCGCTTTTCTGCCATCCCATCACGGAAAACATTTCCCCCCAATCGGCTCTGCGAAGAGAAAATGGACCTATTCTCGAAGTCGGATATCAGCGGGCTGTGACTGATCCAGAACTTTTCTCCATATTGAGAAGTGCCCAATCGCTCGGTGTGGAGGGTCTGATTTGGGTTCGAATTGCTCACCGGTATCAGTTCCAGGGAGTCGACAGGGAGACCGCTGAACAAATCGTGAGCCGTTATTTCTACAATCCGCAGGTTCAAATTGTTATTGCATCCGGAGAAACATGGGATACCCTGAGACCGCAGGGCGAATCTGGACCGGTTGAAGAAATCATTCTCGAAAGATTAAGCCAGAATGAGCTGCTTCAAATCAGTCAAGAAAGACGGTTGTTTCTGGATGCTAATCAGATGACGGCGCTTCAACACATTTCCCACCGAATGGGTCGTTCATTGACCGATGCGGAGCTGGAAATGTTTGCTCAAACCTGGTCAGATCATTGTTTTCATACAACGTGGAAAAGCCTCGGTCTGCTTCAACAATTGTGGGACACCACCAATCAGATTCATCATCCTCTTGTCATTTCAGTTTTTGAGGACAATGCAGGTGCCATGACATTTTATGATGAATGGGCGATCACAATCAAGGGCGAAACACATAACTCGCCTTCTGCGATCAGTCCGTATGGCGGCATCATGACCAAACATGGCGGTGTTATTCGGGATACTCTGGGTTGCGGTCGGGGTGCCTGGCCCATTGGCGGCAGTACGATTATGGGATTGGGCAATCCTCAGATGAAGTGGACAGATGTGCCCCGGGGTGCTCTGCATCCAAAAACCATTCTTGCGGAGTCGATTCGGGGGACAGCCGATTATAACAATCCGATGGGTATTCCGATGATGTTTCCGGTCTACCGATTTCACCACGGGTACACAGGCAAGTGTTTTGCGCTCGGGCATTCTCTGGGCATTGTACCAGAAGACCGAGCGCAAAAAGGATCTCCTCAACCGGGTGATTTTGCCGTTTTGATCGGCGGGCTGACCGGCAGAGACGGTCTTCATGGAGCGACAGTGAGTTCCAGTTCGATGACCAGCAGAACTTCGACCATGGATGCGGCGCATGTTCAGATTGGCCATCCCATTGAAGAACGGAAATTTATGGAAGCCATCCCCGTGTTGAGAGACCGGGATTGTTTGAGAGCGATCACCGATTTGGGCGCAGCAGGGCTTTCCTCCGCAGCGGGTGAAATGGGTGCCAAAACAGGTGTATGGATCAATCTGGCCTGGGTTCCACTCAAAACGGAGGGATTGCATCCATGGGAAATCTGGATATCTGAAAGTCAGGAGCGTATGCTGCTCTGTATTCCGAAAGACAAAATAGAAGAGGCTTTTGAAATATTGGAACATTATGAAGTCCGTGGTGCAATTGTCGGTCAATTTACCAACAGGAAGCGATGTCAGGTTGTTTTTGACAATTTGATATCAAACGATCCGAGTCGCTTGACAGATGATCCTGGTTTTTCGGGCGAAAAAGTGGTTGATCTCGATTTCAATGATCTCAGAAAAGGCTGCCCTTATCCTAAAATTGGGATACAAAAACCTAACAAAAAAGACAAATCATTTCATCCCCCTCCACTGGTAACAAAGGATCAATGGATATCGGCTATTCAATCGGTACTTGGCCATCTCAACATATGTGATCAATCCCCTGCGGGCAATCAATTTGACAATACGGTTCAGGGGATGGTTGTCCTCGGTCCATACGGGGGAAAAGACAAACGGATGCCAAATGATATATGGGCCTGTACACCGATCAGAGGTCAATCCTATGGCGTGGTTGCCTCTGTTGCGTTTAATCCTTTTTATGGAGAAGTTGATCCCGCCGTTATGGCCAAATTGATGATTGTGGAATCCGTCTCGAATTTGATCGCTGCGTCTGTTGATCAAAACGACATGGTGCTGTGTGACAACTTTTATACACCGCGGGTTACACCGGAAATTGCCTGGATGCTAAGGGAGATGGTCTCGGCATGTTGCCGCGTTTCAAAAGCGTTGGGGATTCCTTTTATCAGTGGGAAAGACAGTTCCAGTGGAACATTCATTGGAGAAGATGGGAGGCGGCTTGACATTCCGCCGACTCTGGCCGTTATGGCAATGGGTCGTATTCCCGATGTGAGCAATCTGATACCCAAACCATGGCAAAAGCCCGGGAATAAACTCTACCTTGTGGGACCCTTAACCCCACATCTTGGCGGATCGATTTATCTGGATACGCTGGGTGAAAGAGGAGATCGGCTTCCTGATCCCAGTTTAGATGATTTTAAAACAATGTGGGATCGTCTCAAACCATTGCAAAAGGATCATGTCATTCGGTCCTGTTCCGTTCTGTCTGAAGGCGGGCTCATCAGGCGGCTTTTTGAAATGGCGCTGGGAAGCGGTTTGGGATGCCGAATCGATCTGTCTGCTTTAGTCAACCCATTGGGTGTCCAGCAGCCGGAAATCGTCTTGTTTGCCGAGATGATCGGTGCCCAGATCATCGAAGTCGAAGAAGAGGCGTGTCCCTCTGTTGAAAATGCGCTCAACGGAATTTGTATAGGCCAGGTAACGGAAGGAACATCCCTTGAAATAAAAATCCCTCAGCAGGTTCTTTGTCTGGAGATGAAAGAACTGATCGCTATCTGGGAAGCACCGTTCCGTAAGGTTTTGCTATGATGCGCCCCAGAGTCAAAGTCCTTTATGCCCCAGGAGTCAACTGTCATCATGAGACAGTCGATGCTTTTCGGTTGGCCGGTGCGGAACCCTCCATCTGTAATCTCACGTCCGATGTTCTTTCCGGCAGAGAAAAATTGACTGATTGTGACCTGTTGGCCGTACCGGGCGGCTTTGCCTTCGGGGATCACGTGGCGGCGGGCCGCATCTTTGCGATCGATCTCATTTACCGGCTGAAAGATCAGCTTCTGAAAATCCTTGAAAAAGAGATCCCTCTCATTGGTATCTGCAATGGATTTCAGGTTCTCATCAATACAGGATTATTACCCGGGACCAAGCAAGGCATAGGTCAACCGAGTGCCATCCTGGACCGGAATGCGTCGGCCTTATTCGAGAGCCGGTGGGTAACGCTCCATGTGCAGGATACACACTGTCTCTGGACAAGCGGTCTTTCCGGTCAATCGCTTACTCTTCCTGTTGCTCATGGGGAAGGGAGACTTCGTCTTTTTGGCCCGTATGATGAAAAACAGACAGTCCTGCGATACGGCTCACCAGATGGAACAGAAGACTATCCCCAAAATCCCAATGGTTCTCCTGGCGGACGCGCTGGTATATGCGATCCCTCAGGACGGATACTGGGCCTTATGCCGCATCCCGAGCGGGCAATCTATCCGTGGCTCGGTTCTGAGGATGGATTGAAAATATTCAGGGCGGGTGTGGGTGCGGTGAAATGATTTTACGGTTAAAGCACACCCGGTGTCCTACAGACAACCGGGGTGTAAGAGTGTAGAATCAGTTAAAGTGGTAAAATAAAATGCCGAGAAGAAGTATCCCCTTATTAAATAATCATTATTATCATATCTTTAATAGAGTGATTCAAGGACGGAAGTTATTCCATTCGAATGATGACTATATCCATTATCTTACTCTGTTTAAAGAAATCGATTTTTCATTATGCTGTCGTTTAATAGCTTATTGTCTTATGCCGAATCACTACCACTATCTGGTTCATATCGTTGATCCAAAATTATTCTCAAAGAAGATGATGTTTTTCTTTAATAAGTACTTGAAATCTTTGAATACATCAAGGCATGAAAGTGGAAGATATTTTGTCAATCGATTTAAAGCGAAGGTTATTGAAAAAGAACAATATTTGCTAAAGCTTTGTTGCTATATTCATTTGAATCCATTAAAAGCGGGACTTGTTCAATCTCTGGAAGACTGGCCGTTTTCGAATTATCTTGATTTTATTGGCCGACGTAATCTCGAATTGTGGGATAAACGTTTTTTTGAAAAATTTATTGGTTCTCATTCGAATTATCATGGATTTATTCACTCACTTTGGGATAAATCTGAATTAGAACCTTATATTTTTGATGATGATTGATTTTCTTTTATGAACCCTGGGTGTTGAGCGAAGCGAAACACCAGGTGTTTTTAAGTTTGATTTTTGAGTGTACGCACCCGGTGTTCGTACATACGCGATCCGTACACACCCGGTGTCCTTCGGACAACCGGGGATGTAATAAGTAAAGAATAAAAAAGCCTTATCGTCGTAGATAAGGCTTTTCATTTTTCTGGATATGATGTTGTCGTTATTTTTTCAAAATTTCTTTAAAATGTTCTGTCAAGCTCGGGATGATCTGAAACAGATCGCCGACGAGGCCGTAGTCGGCCACCTGGAAAATGGGCGCATCGGGATTTTTATTGATGGCGATGATGACGTCTGCGGAGGACATGCCGACAAGATGCTGGATGGCTCCTGAGATGCCGCAGGCGATATAGATTTTCGGTTTCACGGTTTTTCCCGTTTGTCCAACCTGATGAGAATATTCAATCCAGCCGGCATCAACAGCGGCTCTCGAAGCACCTACCGCACCGCCCAGGACCTTGGCCATTTCAGTTATGATTTTGAAATTTTCAGGACCGACCATCCCACGTCCTCCAGAGACGATAATGTCGGCTTCCGTGAGTTTAACGGTTTCTTCCACATCTTTGATCACTTCCAGAATGGAGGTACGAGAGGCAATATCCGGATCCTTTACTTCGATCTTGATGATTTCGCCTTCTGTTCTTTCTGGATTTACAGATGCCTCTGTCATCACTTTATGTCGGACGGTGGCCATCTGCGGGCGGAAATTCTCGCACCGGATTGTGGCCATGATGTTGCCCCCGAATGCCGGACGTGTCTGGAGGAGGTGACCGCTTTCGGGATCGATCTCCAGTCCCGTGCAATCAGCCGTTAAACCCGTTTTCAATTCAACAGCCACCCGCGGGATCATTGCGCGTCCCAGAGCCGTCGCACCGGCAAGGACAATTTCGGGTTTGTACTGTTTTACGATCTTTGTGATGACTCTTGCATAGGCTTCATCCACATACTGGCCCAATTTTGGATGGTCAACCAAATAGACTTTATCCGCACCCCGCTGAAAAAGCGCCTTTGTTTTTTCTGAGACGCCGCTTCCTATCAAGACTGCGCAGAGTTCTGTATTGCGCGTTTTGGCCAACCGCTGCCCCACACCGAGCAGTTCATACACAACAGGTTGTATTACACCGTCTCTTTGTTCCGCAAACACCCATACACCCTGATAATCGTCAAATCCTTCGATGCGCTTGCGTTCCACCTGAATCACAATCGCATCCACCGGACAGGCATCGACACAGGAGCCGCACAAGGTGCATTTGGTGATATCGATTACGGCCAATTTTTCCTGCATGGTGATGGCATTATAGGGACATGTTTTAACACATATTTTGCAACCGATACATTTATCTTCTAAAACTTGAATAGCTGACATGAATTCCTTCTCCCTTGTTTGAATGGTGAGTTTATTGAAGCAGTTTGTCTTCCTGCAATGCTTCTATGAAACCTTTGACCACCGCTTCCGTTTCTCCTTCAAAAATTTTCCCCTTGGAGCGCGAAGGCGGTGAAAAAACCTTGTCTACCCATGTAGGGGATCCCTGCAGTCCGAGTTTTTCCGGATCCACTTCGATATTCTTGACACCCCAAACCGGGACAACGGCTTTTTTGGCCATCATCTTACCTCGGAGAGAGGGCATGCGGGGTTGATTGATATCTTTGACAACGGTGACCAGGCAGGGCAGAGAAGATTCCACCACTTCGATACCCTCTTCCACCATCCGTTCCGCAACAATTCGGTCTTTGGTGATCTCACGGATTTTTTTCACAAAGACGATCTGGGGGATGTCCAGATGGACAGCAATGCCCGGACCGACCTGTGCGGTGTCCCCATCGGTGGCCTGTTTTCCACAGAGAATCAAATCGAATGCACCGATTTTCCGAATGGCCTGCGCCAGCGTGTATGAGGTGGCCAGTGTGTCCGCCCCGGCGAAAGCGGGATCACTCAGGAGAATCCCTTCATCGACGTTGACGGCAATGGCGTCTCTTAAGACCTGTTCTGCCTGTGGAGGTCCCATGCTGAGGGCTGTCACTTTTCCCCCAAGCTTTTCTTTGATCTGCACCCCTTCTTCAATGGCCCACAGATCGAACGGATTGGTCATGCTATCGACCCCTTCACGAATCAGTGTATTTGTTTTGGGATCGATCTTCACTTCAGTGGTTTCGGGTACTTGTTTGATACAGACAATGATGTTCATATACGACTTCTCCTTTTATTTTGAATGGTTATTTTATGTATTGAACGTGCAACAGCGGAATTGGAGGGCCTGATTCCACAATTTTCTCATCGCTTGTGTTTCCAACATGGATATCCGCTGAAACCCTTCCGTATGTCATGCTCGGCCACCATGATGTTTCGACAGTGATTTTGTATAAGCCACTTGGGACTCGTTTTTCATCGTGATCTTTCAGATTCCATGTATAATTGTGTTTGCCCCAGTCGATGCTGGCTCCGGTCGTGCCATCCGTTTCGAATCGACTGTTGTTTGCCCAGATGGGGAGATTCACCTGTTTCTCCTTGGCAAAACCTGAGAATCCCGACACATAAAGGGTTTTGACAAATCGACCACTTGCATCTTCAACCCAGACCGCTGTCTGGGGTTCAATTTCATCCTGAAAGCCGAGATGAAAGGTAACCAACACTTTTTCTCCATGAATGGAGAGCTGTTCTTTTCCGTGTTCGCGCAGACCGTACTCTTCGTAAACCAGTTGAGCATCTTCGGTTTTTGGATAATTCTGGACCAGCTGCATCCAGATGGCTGTTCCCTTTTTTCGAAGGCCGAATCCCAGTCCGTACAGCGCCTCTGTTCTGATCGAATCGGGCAGGGATGAATCATTGGCCAGGGATTCAAGCAGGTCGAGTCCCTGATCGATCTTTTGAACAAAAAAGGGCATGTAGGTGCACATAAGACCGTATTCGAGCTGATATTCGGGATTATGGGGGTCGAGTTCGAGAAGCCGTTCCATCTGCCGGATCACCTCAAAGGCCAGATTGGTTCTCAGCTCCTGGTCTTCATAAATGCGTTCATCGTATCCGAGTACGGCGTCCTGACCGATTGCATTTACAAGAAGCCGTTGCGCTTCAATGCTGTTTGGATCGATCCGAATGGCTTGTTTTAAGGCCTGTTGTGCATCGGCCCAATGTTTCTCTTCCATATAGGTTTTGCCCAATGCCAAATGGAGCTGGAAATCGCCCTGCGATTTCTCGATCTTCTGTTTTATAACGACGATTTCTGGGCTTTCCTGTTTGGATTCCGGTTTTTGAACCTCAGCATTGGCTTTCCCTTGTTTAAGATTCTCAAGTCCTTCCTGAGCAGCCAAACCATTTTCGTTATCGGGGGTGAATTCCAGTACTTTTTCCCACGCGGTTCGGGCCTCTTCCAAACGTTCCTGCATTTGGTACCCCTGCCCTAAAAATCGATAAATCACACCGGATACTTCCGGATTGCCGTCCGGGAATATTTTTTCGAGGAGCGATGCTGCTTTTTCCAGATGAAGGACTCCCTGATCCAATTTTCCAAACAAAGCAGGCACATTCACGCCGTATGCTCCGTAGTTGAGGTGTGCCTCAAAATGGTCGGGATCGAGCTGAACTGCCTTTTCAAATTCAGCAAATGCTTCGTTCACGCCTTTCATGGCAAGCATCATGTCGTTTGTTTCTCCGGCCTGCTGTGCCAGGTCGCCCCAGGCCAAACCGAGTTGCAGATGAACGTTTGATTCGTTCGGGTAGATCTCTACCGCTTCGAGTAGCAGATCGACCGCTTCCTGAAACTGACGTTTTGTTTTCAAATCTTGCGCTTCCGAAATAAACGTTTCAAAGGATTTTTGCTGGCCATTCAGCATCACCGCAAATCCCAGTATGATCAGAATGAATGTCATGCGTTTCATCGGATCTTCCTCCACGATTCGTTTTTTGTCATGTTGTTCGCTGATGGGATTAGGATATCATACCTTGATACGGTATTCAATCTAATTCGTTTCATTTTCGTTGCCCGTTGTGACATTGAATGTGCTCAATATTTCAAGGCCGGCCCGTGCAGCATCGCCGTTTTCACTTTCGGGGGCCAGTTCCAACACTTTTTCCCAGGCTTTTTGAGCTTCATCGTATCGTTCCTGCAAGTAATATCCCTGACCCAAATAACGATAAATGGCGGTAAAGGCTTCCGGTTCCCCGTCAGGAAATTTGATTTCGAGAAGCGATTTTGCCGTTTCCAGATGGGACACCCCCTGATCCAGTTTGCCGAAAAAAACAGGTACATCGACCCCGTATGCACCAAAATAGAAATGGGCGTTGTAATTGCCCGGAGCCAGTCTGACCGCTTCCTCGAATTCAGCGAAAGCTTTGTTTAATCCTTCCATCGTCGTCATCATGTCGTTGACCATATCCCCTGTTTGCGAAGTTTGCTGGGCCAGCTCTGCCCAGGTCAATCCAAGATGTAAATGGATGTCCGAATCAAAAGGATAGATCGCCACCGCTTCAAGAAGCAGGTTCTTCGCTTCTTCGAACCGGCTTTCCATTCTCAGATTCTCTGATTCGGTGAGATAGGTCTCTACGGATTTAACCTGTGCACTCAGGATCATCGCAAATCCCAAAAAGAAGAAAAATATGATTATGGTTTGTTTTATCAATTTTATCCTCCGTTTTTTGTGAATCGACAAAAAAGGTACAAACCAAAACCCAAAGAGATCAGACTCGCAGCAATCCACAACGGCGAAACATGGCCATTTAAATAATAGGATGCTTCCAAACGGGCGCTGTTCACATTGGCCAACAGAATGGACACGCCATTGTTGAGTCCATGAACCACCATCGCCGGGAAAATGCTCCCGCTGCGCAAGGCGAGAAAACCAAGAAGCAGGCCCGTCATCCATATCGTCATCATCCACCAGGGATTGAAGTGAACAACCGCAAACAAACAGGCGGAGATTACAATCGCCACTGTGGGACGCATGGTTTGTTCCAGCGAGGTCAGCAGAAATCCCCGAAACAGCAATTCTTCAGAGATGCTGGCAATCAAAACGCCGGCCAGAAGTATGATGATCCATTCCTCCGTTGTGTTGATCATCAGAAACTTTTCCAACGCACTTGTGACCTCATACGGCATGGGGAAAGCCGACTGGATAAGGGTGTCGACTTCATCGGAGAGAGGGATGAATCCCAAACCGATGAGGCTGCTGGCGAGGAGGACGTTGACGCGGACTTTTTTCCATTTCAACAAATCAGAGAAAGAATATTTCCGGACGAGGATGAAAATCAGAACAGGCATCGCCATCAATAATTCGAGAAGGAGCAACTCCCATTTCGCCTCCCGCAACTCCCACAGGATGCCGATACCGGTCACCAGCAAAAGCGTCATGATGATGATCAACAATGCGCTTTGAGCGGTCGGGTAATGGTTTTCTCCACTTTTCAACTGGATCCTATCCGTTTTTCAAAGAACGGGATGAGACCATCCCAGGAGACAGATTCTTGAACACCACCTTCCATGGTTTTAATCAAAACCTTTTTTTGAGCCATTTCGTTTTCACCCAGGATGATGACAAATTGGATATTTCTGCGGTTGGCTTCCCGGAGTTGTGATTTCAAACTGCGGGATCCAAATCCCATGATTGCTTCTATGTTGTGTTTTCTCAGAATGGAAAGAAATTCCACGACCTTATTTTTTGCATCATCTCCCTGGAAGGCAAAATAGACATTGGGTCTAACAGGTTCGGGAATTTCAACCTTTTGCTCTTTCAGGGTCAATATGATCCGTTCCAGGCCGGAGGCAAAACCCACTCCCGGAGTCGGAGGACCGCCAAGCGCTTCAGCAAGGCCGTCGTAGCGGCCTCCTCCGCAGACTGCATTTTGAGCACCGATTCCCTCCACCCATACTTCGAATACCGTTTTGGTATAGTAATCAAGTCCGCGGACCAAACGGTGGTTTTGCGTATAAGGCCGTTTCAGCCGATCGAGATATGTTTTCAGGGTTTCAAAGTGAATTTCACATTCCTTACATAAAAAGTGTACAGAAGGGGGGGCTTTTTCAATGGGTGACCGGCAGAGGGGATTTTTACAATCCAACAATCGTAATGGATTTTTTTTCAGACGTTTTTGACATTCTCTGCAGATTTTGGCCTGAATCGGCTGATAATAATCGATCAGGGCTCTCAGGTAATTTGGGCGACACATCGGGCAGCCGATGCTGTTGATCTGGAAATGGATTTTCCGAAATCCCAAATCCTCGAAAAGGTGATAGGCGATGGACATGATTTCAAAATCGAGAGCGGGATCCTGCTCACCCAGGGCTTCCACGTTAAACTGGCTGTGTTGCCGGAATCTCCCCGCCTGGGGCCTTTCGTAGCGAAACACAGGTCCAAGAGACCAGATCTTTACGGGGCTGGGCAGATTCGACAGGCCGTGCTGTAAATAGGCACGAACCACTCCCGCTGTAAACTCTGGCCGGAGGGTAACCGATGTCCCGCTTTTATCCTTGAATGTGTACATTTCTTTTTCAACAATGTCGGTTCCTTCACCTACCCCTCTCTGGAAAAGGGCTGTTTCTTCAAAAACGGGGAGCTCCAGTTTTTCATACCCGTAAAGCTGACCGATTCGATGAATCTTTTTTTCCACGAATTGCCAGTGGGGCTGCTGGTCAGGGAGAATATCTTTAATCCCTTTTGGAGATTGAAACAGTCTCTTTGTCATTATCTTTCTTCAATATTATATATAACAAGTTGTCGTTTCATTCAAATCCATCTTAAATATGGTCCATCATGTTGTGTTGAATTTCAATGCATGTTTCGAGCTGATCTTCCGGCACATAGAGCTGCACACCCTCAAGCGGCATGGTGCCGGAAAATTGATAGGCATTGCCAATACCGGCAGCCTGGATATAACAGGGGATGTTCTCTTTTTCCAGAGCGCCTTTAACCATTTCGGCGTAGACCCGACCGGGCAGGTTTGGAAGGGGAACGAAACGTGCGGTTGAAACCGTATCTTCATTTTTTGTCGGCAACTGTGGAACCAATTTCAGGTTGCAGTCAGGACAGACATAAACCTGATCGGTATATTCGTATCGGCATTTTGGGCAGAACATGGTTCCTCCTCAATATAGATAAAACCTATTCAATTTATAAAAATTTATAAAATATGCAAATTTTTTTTCCTTTGGGAAGAAAAGAATCAAAAGAACCGGCTTTTTTGAAAACCGGTATTTTAATTAGGTTCCTGTGAACGATCAATCTTTTCATCCACTCCCTGTACTGAAATTTTAAAGCATATTATTGTGTGATAGATAAAACGGTTGGCCACGCCCAGTCTATTTTTGAATAGTGAAATGAATAAAAACTGATCATTCAAATTTTTTAGAAAAGGGTTGACAAAGGCAATATTTTTTATTATTATGAAACTCACTAATACAACACAGTCAAATTGTTCAAGCCCCATGTCCTTTTCAAATGAAATTTGAGAGGATTCTATTCTGTCGAATAATTCAAAAATAAAGAAAAGCATTAAAAATACATATTGAAAAAAGAACTTGATTTTTAAAATATGGGACTTTATATTTATTGTAAGGTTGACAAAAGGTTTTTCATTTATTCCAAAAAAGTATTTAAAAAACATTTAATTAAAGAAATAACGCTCGCATATATCATTTCAGAGGGGTGGAGGGGGGAGAGGTCACTTTCAATCATTTGTTTCAAATTATGATTTGTTTGTGTATTGTAGATATCAAGGCGATTTGGGTATGAGTGATAAAATAACGAATGATTTTTATAAAATGACTATCCTCAATAATCGGACTATTTTCAACAGATTTAAAGATGCATTGTTTTTAATAGAGTCACTGTGAGCATAATCATATTGAATATGAAGAAGTATGCAATGACGAAGATTGAGGAGGTGATGTAAAAACAAGGTTTGTAGAGAACCGTAACTATTCTTCAATAAGGAGGTGATGCGGAACCATACTATTCATTGTTGTGAGAGGAACTCGTTTTCAAAGCGGTTTTTGAATTAAACCAAACGTAGGAGGAAGAGACATGTTAAAACACGTCAAATTTGCGGTTATTTTTATCCTCTTATTTTGTCTGGGATTGTCGGTCATGCTGTTTGCCGCCACAACAGGCAAGATATCAGGGAGGGTAACCGATGTCAATAGTGGCAATCC
>JAFGDT010000059.1 GCA_016931965.1 bacterium
CTTTTGGGCGGGGCTTTTGTAATGCGGTTTATATGGGTGGGTTAACTGATTGTAATTTCCTTTGGCAATACTTTTTCGGTTTTTGGAATCTCTACCTTTAAGACACCATTTTTGTATTGCGCTTTGATTGATTCCGTATCAACTTCTTTCGGCAGCCTGAAGCTTCTCTCGAATTTTCCATAGGATCTTTCAATACGATGATAGTTTTTATCTTTGGATTCTTCTTCTTTCTTGCGTTCACCGCTCAGAGTCAAATAACCATCTTCGATTGAGATCCGGATATCGTCTTTCTTTAAACCGGGCACCTCGGCCACCACTTCATAGTTTTTCTCTGATTCAACCACATCCACTGAGGGAGACCAGACTGAATCGCTGTTACCCTGATCGAATCCCCAGTTGCTGAAAAACCGGTCAATTTCACTGGGTAGGGAAACCAACCGCCGTTCTGGATTTAATCGTACTAACATTTTATGTTCCTCCTTTTTTGTATTTTCTTTTTTCATTCTTGATTTGAGTATCATCAATGATCATGCCAGAAATGAAAAAAAGTGTTTAACCATATGTAAATAAAAGAGTAATAATCTGGAAATCAAATTTTTGGAATATTGCCATAATGGCAGTTCGAATTATTATGATGTTCAATATGGCAGATTTATTGTAAAAATGACGAGCTGACGGTCAATATGGCCTTTATTTTTGTGTCGTGTCTGGGGAATCTATGCAGTTCCGTAAAAAGGTAATATTTTAAAATCTACTCAATTATGCACAACGGGTCAAGTACATCATCCGGGGAGGATTCTTAACAATAAACCTTTTAAATAGCGGCCTTCGATATGGGGGAGTAATGTGGGATGATCGGGTCCCGGACCCAGGGTTTGGAGCAGCTGACTCTGTTTGCCTGCATCCGCAGCGGCACTTTGGACAATTTTCAGGAATAATTCGTCGTGAACAAAGTTGGAGCATGAAAATGTGGCCAGTAATCCACCTGGATTTAGTTTTCGCATGGCATGCAGATTGATATCTTTATATCCTCGTGCAGCTTTTTCTAGGTCGTGTCTTGATTTGGAGAATGCAGGCGGATCGAGAATGATCAAGTCAAATCTTTCGCCATCATCACGGAGAAAATCGAATACATTCGCCTCAATCACAGAATGATCTTTTTCGGAGATATTATTGATCCGTATATTTCGAATTGCCATCTGATTGGCATCTTTGGAGCTGTCGATTGAAATGGTCCTTTGTGCACCCTGTTTTGCACAATAAACCGTGAAGCCTCCTGTATACGAAAAACAATTCAGGACTTTTTTACCCTGAGAAAGTGATCCGATCAGCTGCCTATTATTTCGCTGATCAATGAAGAAGCCGGTTTTCTGTCCATGAACAGGATTGATGATAAACAGGTGGCCGTTCTCCCGGACAGTCCATTCCTCTTTGTCTGAATTGTTGAAAATCCAGCCTGTGCGCGCTGACAGGCCTTCCAATTTTCGGGAACTGCCTTCACTTTTTTCATAGATTGCTGCAGGCCTGATTAATTCCTGAATTATTTTTATCAGAATATCCCGTATTTTTTCAATACCTGCAGTGGTGATTGAGATCACACAGATATCCTCATATCGGTCTACAATAAAACCCGGAAAACCGTCTGCTTCTGCGTGAATCAGCCGATATGCCGTGGTTTGTCCGGGAATGATCCACTGGCGTAATTCAATGGCCCGTTGGAGTCTCTCATGCCAAAAATGTTCATCAGGCATCACATTTGTTGTTCTGCTGATCATGCGCAGAGCGATATTGGTTTTTGGATTAAAGAAGGCAACACCCATATTGCTGCCATCACCAGAACGGACCTGCACAATCGTTCCCGGAGGGACGTTCGCTTTCTGTAATATCGCTCCGGAGAAAATCCAGGGATGACCCTGGTGAATTACTTTTTCTTTACCTGGTTTTAATCGAACCGATTCCATGATCATGTCACTCTGAATTAATTGCTGAATTCATCTTGTTTTTTCAGGTTCTGCACCGATGAAAGACAGATCGAATGATGAAGATAACTTGAGATAAATTAATGTCAAACAAGTTTCAAATCAAGCCTTTTTTAGCTTGACTTTAATGCCCTAAGTAAGTAAATTTAAAAAAATTAAGTCCTGGGGGAAATTTACTGCTATTTGATATACATTTAGTCGGCAATCCAATTTTACTTGATATCTGCCCGTTGAAGATGTTCCGGAAAAGAAAATTTTTTAAAGTCTCCAAATTATATCGGGGTCTGTAAACAGTTTTATCAAGAAAAAAACAATCCAATTGTCAATGCATCAGGTTTTCAATGCTTGCATTTTAAGGTATTATTTAATAATTTACAAGCTATAAAATCAGTGATTATTTGATTCTTGAAGAGGATTAAATCAATGAAAAAGATCATATTTTTACATATACTTTTCTGTCTTACCCTCGGTTTGAGCGGACAGACACAGAAAATATCCAGAGGCGATGTTCTGGAAATAATTGTATACAACCGTCCGGAATTATCAAAAACAGTCATCGTCAGAGAAGATGGAACAGTCGATTATCCTTTTATTTCCGGAATTCCTGTGGATGCTCTGTCTATTTCAGAATTCAGGGATTTGGTTTTTACACAGCTGGCAAAGTATACGGGCGAAACACCGATTATTACCGTTCAATATTCCCACCGTTTAAGCATTCAGGTCGTGATTTTGGGACAGGTTCAGCAGCCGGGTGAAATCGTCATGCCGAAGAATTCCACCATTCAGGGCGCCCTGGTTCTTGCCGGAGGAGCTACCTCCCAGGCAGAACTGGATAAGATAAAGGTATTTCGCGGTGAAGGGAAAGCAAGGGATACACTCTTTGTCGATTTATATGCATTTTCAGAAAAAGGTGACCTTGGATTATTGCCTTCATTACAGGATGGAGATGTCATCTTTGTTCCCGGTTTGCCCGGGATCAGCGATGTCAAGGTACTGGGAGAAGTAAGATCTCCCGGAAATTTGACTGTACCGCCTGGCACAAGTCTGCTGGATGTCCTGTTTTTAGCGGGCGGACCAAGTGGAAATGCAGACTTAAATCGTATTCGCTTATACGATAATCGTGAGAAAAAAGATCAGCGTATTTATCTTGATGAATTGATAAAAGAAAATCGTTTTGAGGAAATTCCCATTGTCAATCCGGGAAATGTGATTGTTGTTGAACGTAAGACAAGATTTTTAATGAATCTCGCGGATGGACTGCGAGTCATTACTTCTATTGCGGTTCCGATAATTATGATTTTCTACTATCTTGGAGCGATTGACCGTCGATAAATTTAACAGGATGAATTTTAATAATACACAATCCAATCCCAACCCAAAGATCATTGCGATTGCCAGTGGAAAAGGCGGCGTCGGTAAATCCGTTATTGCTGCCTCCATGGGTGTGGGGTTTGTGATGCTCAACAGGAAGACAATCGTTGTCGATGCGGACTTCGGCGGATCC
>JAFGDT010000060.1 GCA_016931965.1 bacterium
GGGTGCGGATTTGCTCTATGATCTCTCGATAACGTTAGAGGAAGTGGCATCAGGACCTTCTAAGCAGATTGCCTTTCGTAAGCAGGATGGAGAATTGGAAAAGGTAAATGTTAAAATCCCTCCCGGGATAAGTACTGGTAAAAAGCTGAGAATTCCTGGACGAGGATTAAAAGGGGAATCGGGAGGGGAATCTGGAGATTTGTATATTAAAATATCCGTGAACGACCATCCTGTTTTCAAAAGAGAAGGGAGCGATCTCCATCTGGATAAAGAAATACAGTTTACTCAAGCAGCACTGGGATCAACCATTGACGTACCCACCCTCGAAAAGGCGTGCAAAATAAAAGTTCCTCCGGGAACTCAAAGTCATAGCAAGATCAGACTAAAAGGGTATGGCCTCCCTCACTTTAAAAATAAGGGAAGGGGTGATCTCTATGTTCGGATTATTGTGAACATACCCAAAAAACTGGATAGGAAACAACGTGATTTGCTAGAAGAGCTTGTTAAGGAAGGCATGTAAGACGATTTAATTCCGGTTCTTACTTTTTCAAAAATCCGAATTTTGCTTTTTTGTTCATATACTCTTCAGTAATCGGTTCTGTGGTTTCTGATTGCGTTTGCTCAATATGTTTTTTAAATCGGTGTATTTGAATACTGAGTTCCTGAAGATTTTTGTCTTTTTCCTTCAGCAGAGATTTGCTCTCCTCCAATTGATGGTTTAGTTGACTGATGGCCTGATCCTTCGCATTGGATTCATCCCTCAGGGTATCAATGGTATTTCCCAGCTCTGCTATCTTATCCTTGTATTTGATGACTTCTTCTTCGTGATGTCTTTTCTGATCGAGGTATTTTTGAATAATCGAAAAATCAGCATAGGATTCCTGAGCCATCATCTTACCTCCAGAAATATTGAATTGTTACTGCAAGAAACAAAACCCTCCCTCTTCACTAATACCAAGCTGCTCTCGCATTAAGTCAAATTCCCCCTGTCTTAAAGTGCTATTCCTGGCTTCTTCCGATGTTATCATTTTGTTTGCCAGTAAGGCGATGAGGGATTGTTCCAGAGACTGCATGCCGTAATGAACCACAGATTTTTCAATCTGATCAAGAATATCTTTGTACTGGCTTTGTGCTATCATTTTGCGGATGGCTGGTGTTCCAATGAGGATTTCAATGGCCGGTAACCGTCCACTACCATTGACAGTGTTTAATAATCGTTGGGAGATTGCACCAACCAATACATTGGAGAGCTGAATTTTGATTTGGTTTTGCTGGTCTTTGGGAAACATATCGATGATGCGTGAAACAGCCTCATACGTATTGTTGGAATGCATGGTGCTTAGAATAAGATGCCCAGTTTCTGCTGCATTCATGGCAATGGACGTGGTTTCTATATCCCTCATTTCACCGATGAGTATGACGTCAGGATCTTGGCGAAGGGCGTCTTTTAGAGCATGGGAGAAACTTGGCGTATCAATCCCAACTTCCCGCTGCGTGATAAACGAGTTCTTGTTTCTAAAAAGATATTCAATGGGATCTTCTATGGAAATGATATGAAGATTTCTCGTTTCATTGATAACTTGTACCATAGCAGCGAGAGTGGACGATTTGCCGGAACCCGTTGGTCCGGTAACCAGTATCAATCCTTGCGGTTTATTACAAAATGATTTTATCGACTGTGGTAAGTTCAGTGATTCAATCGTGGGAATGGAAACGGGTATGTTTCTAAAGACCAGGGACGTTGTTCCTCTTTGACGAAATATGCTGACTCTAAATCGCCCCAATCCCCGAACCGAATACGATGTGTCCGTTGAGTGCTTGACCTCAAACCCCTTTTTTTGAATATCGTTCATGATGGATTGGGCAATGATGTCTATTTCTTCAATGGATAATGGTGGGTCATCGGTGCGTAATAGCTTTCCCTCAATGCGCAATATGGGTGGGCACATTGCATGAAGATGCATATCGGAAGCACCTCGATCGTTCATGGATTGCAGGAGTTGAGTTAAATCCATATCGGCGGTTCATTCAATGGTTTTGAAAATTTCAGAACTATTTATGCTAATCATATCGGTGACTATGTTGATAACTTTAGGGGAAAACAGTGCTTGCTTATTATGGATAATGCCTCGTTCATACAAACTGTTTTTTTGATTGTTTTGATAAATTGCACTAAATTTAAAAAATTAAAGTATTGCCGGTTAAATGTCGATACGGTGTATGATATTTCATATTTTTTATGATCCAAAGGCATGTTGTGATCGAGCGCGTATAAAAATTTATGTTCAGATGAATGATGAACAATCAATGGTGGTTCGTTTAAAAAAAGAGACAGATGTTCCACACGATTGGGAGGATCAATGAAAGAGAGAAAAAAGTCTGAGGATCCGAGGTTAACGTTTTTAAACAATATCTCTTCTCTTGTAACGTCGGTTTCTGATTTGGATCGTCTTTTAGAGTTAATCATTGAATCGGCAACTGAGGTGATGGGAGCTCGAGCAAGTTCACTATTGTTGTTGGATAAAAAGAAAGAAAAATTGTATTTTCAAGCTGCTACTGGAGATAAGAAAGACGATGTGAAAAAGTTTGAAGTCAGTTTAGGAAAAGGGATTGCCGGATATGTGGCTAAAACAGGGAAACCTCTCTTAGTGGAAGATGTTGAAAAAGGGTCTGTGTGGGATAAGAAGATTAGCGAGTCCATTGGGTTTGATACGAAATCCATTGCGTGTGTGCCGATGAAAATTGGTGAGGAGGTTATCGGGGTTGTTGAAATCATCGATAGAGAGGATGGTAAGCCCATTCGAAGTGGGGACATGGATATTCTCATGGCATTTGCGAATTTAGCTGCATCGGCCATTATGAAAGCAACGGAATACAAAAAGATGGTGGCTGAAAATGTGGGCCTCAAAAGTCAGTTGGATGAGAGATATCAGATTGTGGGGGAAAGTAGCGAAATAAAAAAAGTGATTGCTGATGCCATTAAAGTGGCCAATTCCAAATCCACTGTATTGATTGAAGGCGAAAGCGGTACCGGAAAGGAACTCATAGCCAGACTTATCCATCGATCGGGCCCTCGCAGAGACAAGGCTTTTGTTATTGTCAATTGTGGAGCTTTGCCCGAAACCCTTTTAGAAGCCGAACTCTTCGGTCATGAAAGGGGATCGTTTACTGGAGCGTTATATAAGAAGATTGGCTTATTTGAAACGGCTGATGGTGGTACCATTTTTCTTGATGAAATAGGTGAGATGAGTCAGACAATGCAGGTAAAACTGTTAAGGGTTTTACAAGAATCTACGTTTAATAGAATTGGCAGCTCGGTTCCAATAACGGTTGATGTCAGGGTTATTTCTGCAACGAATAAAGATTTGAGTAAAAGAACCAAGGAGGGGAAATTCAGAGAAGATTTATTCTACAGGATAAATGTCATTCAATTGAAAATGCCAGCGCTTAGGGAGAGAAGGGAGGATATCGCTCTTTTGGCTGAGTACTTTCTCTTGGAATACAGTGGGGATCGAGGGTTGAAAAAAATGGAGATTTCATCAGAAGCCATGAAAGTGATGCTGAGCTACGATTGGCCTGGAAATGTCCGTGAGTTGGAAAATGCAATTGAAAGAGCCGTTGTCATGGGAGATGGTAATCCTATAATGGTGAGCGATTTGCCCATTGGGAAAACGGATGGAGGATTTGATGGGGGGGTGGAAGTCGGCATGACATTAAGGGATGCACAGGACTTATTTAAGAAGGAATTTTTAAAAAAAACGCTGGCTTATACCCATGGTAACCGGAAAAAAGCTGCTGAAATCATGGAAATTCAAAGAACATACCTTTCCAGGCTTATCAGTGAGTTTGGTTTACGATTTTGATGAAAGAAATGATTATCATCCATTACCTGCAATCTCTCCATTAACATATTAGGGATCACATTTATAAGCTAATCTTTTAAAGAGAAAGCATATTTAAATATAACCAAAATTAGAACCGCAATAATTCCTCCCGTGAGGATCAGACATAATGTGAAGCAGTTAAATCCGAATGATTGATTAAATAGTTTGTCAAAGTTGAAAATATAGACGGTATATACAAGAAACAAAGTAGCACCTATCAATCCCAACGTGTTTCTTCCAACGGCTAAACACACCGTCATAAAAGAGAGTAAAACAGCTATGTACCAAAGAGGTACTTCTAAGACGATGCCTTGCACAAATTCCATCACGAATTCCTTTATGCGATTTGGACTTGAATAGAATAATTCAATCTTGGGTAGAGTCCCAACTTTAGGTAGATGCTTTTTGTCCTAAACCACGTCGTAGGGATCTGCTTTTTTCAAAATATTTTTCAGCGTAGTTCCAAAATAGTCTGTTCGAAGCATCTTTGATTTGAGAGAGGTTTCTGCTTTCGCAGGTTGTATGGTCCCAAGTCAATTTCATTAATTGTTCTTTGACCAAATCCAAATCGTCTAATGTAAATTTAAACCATACGGCGGTTGGACCTATACAAAATCGATAAGGATGAAGACCTTTATATTCTATTCGTTTGAGCCAGTACGATTCATACCATTCCCTTAAATCAAAAACCGGTTTTGGATTGAAGGCGATATCGCAGGGTGTTTCAAACCATATTTCCCCATACTTTTTGCCCCTACGCAATTCAATATAAGGAGTGCCACTGCTGCCAAACATTTTGGAGTTGTTCTTGACTTCCCTGCCATTGGTCTCTTTGGTTAGAGAGAGTTCCAATTCTTTCATCTTTCTATACCTCCTACTGACTTATAAGGTTAAAACATAGA
>JAFGDT010000061.1 GCA_016931965.1 bacterium
AACGTCTCGCCGCGCCGGATTTGAATCACCCGGTCCCCATTAACCAGATACTCGGGGGACCTCATCCTCATATTATAATTGGAGCTCATCACATAACAGTAAGCACCTGCATCGTAAACGACCAGTCCGGCGCCCTCATGAGGTGTGGGCAAATCACGATCTTTGGCTAAAAAATCAGTCGATTCACAAACCGGTCCGACCACGTCGTAGGTATTGACCTCACCGTCAACCGGCTCGATGAAACCAATATGGTGATAGGCATTGTAGAGCGCCGGTCGGATCAATTCTGTCATACTGCCATCAATGACGATAAAATTTTTATATTCACCCGTTTTCACGCCGATCACACGCGTCACAAGGATTCCTGCATTTCCCATAATGGATCTTCCTGGCTCAATGATCAGCACAAGATCATCCGGTATCAATTCCCGGATCGAATCAATCAAATCGGACTGGGTCGGCACAGACTCTGTTTTTTCATAATCGATTCCCAATCCACCACCGAGGTTGAGATACTGGATATCAAATCCTTTATCCCGGATGACTTCGATCATTTTCATCATAACCCGAGTTGCATCACGAAAAATACTGACTTTCTTAATCGTCGTACCGAGATGACAATGCACCCCTACCAGATTGAGCAGATCGGAAGAGCGAATGCTCTCAAGAAGGTCGGTCAAGCGATCGTTCCGAATACCGAATTTCGAATCATGAAGCGCAGTGGTCAAATACGGATGAACCTCCGCATCAATCTCCGGATTGATGCGGATGAGCACATCAACCCGTTTTCCAACTGTCTTTGCCGCGCGTTGAATATGTTGGAGATCGAACGCACTGTCGATATTCACTCTCACTTCATTCTGAACCGCAAGGATCAGTTCATCCATTGTTTTCCCGTTTCCATTAAAAATGGTTCGATGCGGATCGAATCCCGCGGCTTTGGCTAATTTCAGTTCGTTCCCGCTGACCAGAACCGCACCGCTGCCCAGCTTTTGAAGATGTTTCAGAATCGCCAGGTTGTTGTTGGCCTTAAATGCATAAGATACAATCGACCGAATTCCCTCAAGGGCTGTGATATAGGCTTGATAATTCTCTTTGATTTTTTTAAGACTGTAGAGAAAAAAGGGACTTCCCGAAATTTGATTCTGTATGTCTTTTACTCTGACCTCTTCACAGTTGAGATAACCCGCTTTAAACTGAAAACCCATCACGCGCATCCTCCTTTAATTGATCGCTTCCTTTTTCATCCTCTGAAAATGATTCAAATACATTGTCATTCTGCATTAATCCAGACGTTTGTGGATTTAAGACACTGAAATAGATTTAGGTTGACAGGTATTTTTGTTGACATTACTCATTTTTCAGAAGTGATTACAATTCACTCTTGCCCAAAATAGTAAATAGTTTAATTGATTGTTTCTTGCAGTCTTTATTAAGGTTCCAGGTTATTGGGGGATTCCGGCTCAAAACACCACCGGAATGACAGGGGAAGGGTGGCATTCCCGCAATTTTTAATCGGGAATCCAGGTGTAGTGCTTTGATAACCCGATATTTAAATTTGAATAAAAAACAGTGTAACTCATTTGTTTTCAATATGTCCATTTCCTATTTGGGACAGCAATAATTACAATTAAAATATTTGAGTAACTAAAAATATTGATTTAACTCATAAAGCTTTTGGGCAATTTTATGGCCATACTGCGGATCTGTGGCCCAGGTGCCTGCAAGATCCTGAACCGTGACGATGCTTCCCCTCTTCACACGATCAAATCGTGGATCAACCGTTTTCCGATTCAATGGTTTCGTACTGGCATAAGCTTTGAGATGCTGAATATGCGCCCGAACACCCAGCCGAATCGATTCAAATGATTCGCCCCGACTTCCTCCGTCTGTCGCACCCAAACCGCAAAAATTGTTCTGAGATTGTTGAACCTGTCCCCCGAATCGCAGATAGTTGGTTTCGATGCACATCTGGCAAAATGCAACATCCGAGTTCACACCTTCAATATTGCTTTCCTGAACAAACGTGCGTGCGACATTTTGTACATACCGATAGTCGAACTGCTTACGCGTTGCTGAAAAAAATTGGATCAATTGATCCACTGAAGCACGGCCCCGTCCCATGATCGGAATCGGTCTGCTCTGATGATAATAATATTCATCGGGGAGATACCCTCTCCTCTCTTCATAGGTACCACATCGAACCATCAACAGAATAAAAAATATATCCCACAGAAGAATAAAATGGGAATACTTTATCAAATGAATGATTTTCTTTTTCAAATGGACTAATCCGTACTGTTTAATACAATTGTATAGATACAACAAATAACCGGACTTCATATTTCTCAAATGATTAAATTAAGATAACCGATTAAAAAGTGAATGTCAATGGCTTATTATCAAAATGAGAATTTCAGAAAAATGCTTGCATATTAACCGTGCATCTCATAATTTAAATGGGTCTTTTCCCGGTAATACTATTGAAAAAATCCGATACTTCTTGGGCAATGAATCTTTAATGAACCCAACACGAGAATCCATATCAGTTTGATAAAACAGGATATACAGAGTTTATCAATAGTAAAACCCAGAAAAAGGGAGGAATAAACAATGAGATTGACAACATCATTCATCATCTCCGTTTTTATCATCTTCTGTATAAAATCTACATATTCTGGCGAACCCGCCGCCCGGTTGGGGGATACCACAGCGCACGGTGGTTCCATTACAGCTGGAGAGTCGTCTGTTCTCATCGGTGGCATGCCGGCAGCACGTAAGGGTGATATGCACATTTGCCCGATGGTGACGCCAACTGTTCCCCCTCACCCCCACATTGGCGGCCCCATCGCAAACGGTTCTTCCACAGTGTTCATCGGAGGGATGCCTGCTGCCCGGGTGGGTGATATGGCAACCTGCTCAAATGGACCTCCTGATGAGATTTTAACCGGCTATGCGACAGTTCTTATAGGTGACCAATACACGCAAGAAGATCAATCGCACGATGCAGAGACCGATGAGGGTATTATCCCAGCAAAAGCAGAATCCGAGAGTCGGCTGACATCCCCTCAAGTCATTGAAGCTCCTTCGGTCCTGAAATCGACCGCATCGGGTCAGCAGATCATCTCCCCCATAAGCACGCCGCAAGCAGATGATGTTCTGGAAGTGGACAAGGAACAGAAAATCATCACCTCAAAAGGGATTACGATCGAAAGCACTGCCAGTGAGGTGGAGATCCTGGCCGGCACAAGTCGAATTGTGATGGATGCTTCGGGTAAAATCACAATCGAGAGCAGCCAGATCGAATTGAGATCAACCGGCGATCTCAATCTGAAGGGAACCAATATTACGATTTCCGCAGATGTGGAGACCAAAATTGAAGGTACAAGGGTGATCAGTCAAGCCTCTTTTGAAAATCAGGTCAAAGGAACCCAGGTCACTGTAGAAGGCTCTTCGGTCAATACCATCCGAGGCAGCCTGGTCAGAATCAACTAAACCAAGATGAATCATCCAACAATACCATTTTAAGCCGGACAACGAGAATCCAATAACATGTTTGCTGATTACCACCTCCATACGAAACTGTGCCGTCATGCAAAGGGAAAGATGACGGCTTATGTTCAAAACGCCGT
>JAFGDT010000062.1 GCA_016931965.1 bacterium
ATCTACCATAGGGATTCTCCTTGATGTTTTTTATAGTTCTATCCAATTTAAGAATTCCTATGGTCATATGCACTAAACTTTAAATAATGATTGAATTACACTGTACGACAAAGAATGGCTTGTGATAAACAAGCCATTCTTTTTATGATATAAATCTAACATTACTGAATTGAAAATAACTTGGGCATAAAAAATACAATCAATATCCATCCATTTGAATGCATTAGAGACTATTGTAAAGAGCCCATTCTGAAAAACAAAAAAATTCGTTGAAGTTGAAAATGATGAAAAATTTCATTGTGGACCCTGACCATCTGTAAAGTAAGTCAGAATTTCAATTTGATTAAAATCGATCTGCGTGTAGCGGGTGGTTAGCTCGCCCAAGCGCAGGTGGACGGAATCCACATAATCACTCTCGACCAGGGTCGCATCCGTGTGAATTCATCCTAGGATAGAATCCAAGAGCGAACTTTAGCAGACAATTTTTTCTTGATATTTCTCAAATAGTTCATTATACTTTAATATTTTCAGTGTTTCCATTAAGAAAATATCAGAATATTGCTGGGTCTAAAATCTAAACTACCAACGGGTTGCCTCATCTTCTAGATACGGCGTATTAAACATAAAGAACAGTTGATAAAGTGAAAAAGTTCAGCAAGAAAAAGTTGGTACTTTTATCAATAAGTATTGTCATTTTCTGTGTGGCGGTTATTTTGGGCTATCACGCCGTAGACAACTCACTCACGGAAGAAGACATCCATTATATTCAGATATACCTGAGTAGCGTCGAATCTTTGCCAGAAGATACCTCATATCGAGAGGAACTGGATTACTTCATTTCAGTGCAGCAATCCGTCCTAAATATCGCCCCGAATAATGATGAAATACCACCTGGTCAAAAACGAGAGCCGAAGGATCTATATGAAGCAAAAACCGGTTGGTCTTTTGATAAAAGCAGGGTTATCGAGAAGATACTGAGATATTCCGGTTTTGAAACGAGACATATCTCAATCTATTCAACAGAAAAGACAGGTTCAGTAATAAAGTCACTCATTACATCTGAAATCTCGTCTCATGCAGTAACAGAAGTTTTAACTAAAAAAGGGTGGTTGGTTGTGGACTCAACGGCTCCTTGGATATCTACGGATACAGATAATCAACCTCTCTCCATTGACCATATTCATGCCTGTGTGAAGCATGCGCTTCCTATCGATTGGAATACAGAACCGCCCATAGAGATCTATTTAGAACCATTTGTTTTTATTTACGGATTGTATTCCAGGCATGGAAAATTTTATCCTCCGTACAATCTCATTCCCGATATTCATTATGGTGAATTCATTCAAAATGTGCTGTAAAATACCTAACAACGAACAGCAGAAGATGTCAAGGGCTCTGACGACTGAGCATTTTAATCACTCAAGGATTATGCCACTGAGCGTTTAATAAAATAAGGCTCAGTCCTCAAACAAAACCCGCTCTGGTAAAAAATTTTCAGCCAACTGAAAGGATGTTTCATTCCAATTCATTTCTTTTTTTCCACCTATAATTCAAATATAACATTATCGGAACAATGATTAATAATCCGGAAATCATTCCTAAAATTGTTGCGAAAACATCTGACAAAGAAATAAGATTTTCCCTTAAATAAACAGCTGCTATATTACCAACAAATATAGCCAAAGCCATCCTGATAAATCTTTTTTTCATATGACCCGAATACCATGCTCCATGGGAAATTAAATTGAAATATACATAAAACACACCCAAATGGAAAATAATGAATAAATCCAAGAATTCATTGATCGTTTGTTTTAGAATAAAAAGCCTGTAAAGAAATGCAAGTAATGATGAAAAGTAGAAAATATAAAAACCATGTGCCAAATATTTGTTTCGGGTTGATATGATTCTTTCATCTTTAATCATTTTACGCCTCCCAAAAAATGTCATCCAACGTTTTATGGAGCGCTTTTGCAATGGCAATACATAAGTTAAGTGTTGGATTATACCGCCCGTTTTCGATTAATCCAATCGTCTGTCGCGTTACACCCACCTTTTTGGCCAACTCTTCCTGTGTGAGATTATTTTCAACCCTGGCGAGTTTGAGTCTAATCCGATTATTTATATTCATATCAGGCAATATATTATTTGCATTTTGTAATATATATGTTGCATTATACAATTTTTTATTTCAATATGCAAGTATATTTTTTATTCTTTAAAATATTCTCCGGTGCAATACAAAATGAATTAAGAAGGTTGTGGATCTTCGACCCAACTTCTGTCTATAAAACTGACAATTTATTCTTGATATTTCGAAAATTATTTATTATACTCTGACAATTTCATTACTTACATGGAGAGAATATTAGAATGATAGTGGATTTGCGGCCCACACTCCAAATTATCTATCTATGGAAAAAAGGTATAGATCATGAATAAAAGCCATATCATCCTGAATCAATAAAACATGTTAATAGAGGGAGGTTAAAATTGGAAGGTCTCGCTACTTTATTGGTCATCATTCAGATTGTGATTGTTATTTTTATGATTTCTCTGGTAATACGATTGGTGAAGGCTACCGAAAAAATATCCAATGCAATTGAAAGAATTGCTCAGAAGATCGAAAAATAGCGATAGGGTATCATCCCCACCCTGGTAAAGATCAAAATATTGATAGAGCGTTATTTTTATGCAATTTTTTGGAAATTTGATGACTAAACATCATTCAAAGAGATCATGACCTTATTCTGGAAGTGAATCTCTTTATGATTTACACTATTCAGAGTTATATTGTTTAGAATGAGGGAGGAGCAAATGGATGAGCTAACAAAAACTGAAAGGCGGACTCTGGAAAGGGTGGCCAGGATGAATCTTAAGCTAAGAAAAATAATTGCATATGTATTCATCATTGTCGCCTGGTTGGCCATACTGATTGAAGTCATCTATCGGAAAGGAAATTCTTCAATGTGGCTTTTGGCCTTCATCTTTATCATAACCGCTTTTGGCTTAAGCAACCTGCACTGGGCAAGTATCTGTCAAAAACTGAACGCAATGTGTGCCGATAAGTAGAGTACATTTTTTCACAATTTCATACGCTCAAACGACTGTTTTACAATTAGCGACAGAGAGTGCATTTTGATAGATTGAAGGGATTTGGACAGATCACCTCACAAAACGGTGAATCACGATGCATATAAAAAAGTATATGAAGGAACATGAGTCATACATAAAGGAACAGCTTCTGAAAGACGGAAGGCAGGATTGGAATAGGATAAAAGAAAAGCATGAAAGAATGATAAAACATATGCAGCATGAAAGGTTGATCCACCTCATCGTCACGCTTGCATTTGGTTTGTTCCTGCTGATTACATTTGTGAGTACATTAACAAAAGCGTACACATTGATAATGATTCTGATGGGTTTGTTCTTTGTCCTCCTTGTTCCCTACCTTACTCATTATTTCTATCTCGAAAACACAATCCAGCACTGGTACCAATTGATGGATGAGATTGAGAAAAAAATAAAAAAATTTTGAATTCGATGGCCAGCCTCCAGTCAAATCCAGGATCATTTACAGAGATAAGCATCCAACAGGCCAAAATGGATAAGGATCGTGCAGTAATCCATGATTTGTTCTGGGAATACCTCAAATGGGCCAATTCACGTCTGAATGATGAATATGATATCCAATTTGATATTAAATCGATCGTTGAACAGGATATGCGCAAACTCGACATCTTCTTCCCTCCAACCGGACGTCTGCTGCTGGCCAACACGGAAAATGGGACAGTCGGTGTTGCGTGCATGAGAAAAATCCAAAGGGACATTGGGGAGATCAAGCGGATGTATGTCAGATCTAGGTTTCGTGGAAAAGGGATCGGTCGCGCTCTATTGGAAAAACTCATTTCCGAAGCCCGAATGATCGGTTATCCCAGAATTCGTCTGGACAGTTCCCGATTTATGAAATCTGCCCATTCCCTCTACCGTTCGGCTGGTTTCTGTGAAATTGAACCCTATCCAGAAAGTGAAATCCCTCCTGAATTTCAACATAATTGGATTTTCATGGAGAAACAGCTTTAGCGATCATATCCAATCTTAAGCAAAACGCCTACCGATTTAAATAAAATCTGCCGATACCACACTTTTTGTGAATTTATCCAGGTCAATCAGATTCTTTACGTTGACGAAAAATGATTCATTCGATCAATTAATTGTTCGACCAATCTGTCTCTGTTTTCCAATGTAACCTCTATAATCCGGACATCGGAACAAGATTTTATTCGGTCGACAAACGGATGTGAACGACTCATGACCGTGGCAATCACAGGTTTATCAGAATCCAGACAGGTGAGAATCAACTCCTGAAAACGTTTTGAAAAAAGCTCCATCTTGCCGATTTCATCCATCAAAATCAGATCTACATTTTCCAGTGCATTTTCCAGAGATGCCACACCGATGGATTCAAACTGAGAAACATCGACTCGGTACTTTCCCACTTGCGGTCCTTTTTGAAAGGAGATATGAGCAAGAATCCCGCTCTGTCCGGAGAATGTTTCAATCCGGAATCCCACCCTCCGGCCTTCTTCTCTGATTTCTTCTGTAAAAAAGCCGCCTATTTTCACATGAGAAAAACGTTCTGCGAGGCGGCACAAAAGCGTTGTTTTACCAATCCCTGGTCTTCCCTCAATAAGAACATTTTTCATTTATAGTTCTCTATATTTAAGTCTTTTCTGCAATAACAAATGTGAACTTTTTGATTTTGCTTGATATCATTTCGATAATATACTATATTCTTATAAATTCTAAAAGTAACAAAGAATATATTTTACTTTTAAGAAAACAGTGAGCGTTCAATTTGAAACATACTCCCCCATACACAAACCAACGAACAGCAAAATGAATAAAATCGGCCTGGTATCCAAACAATACAGATAACTTATCTTAACTTATAATGAGGAGGACCAACCATGGAAAAGCCAAAGTGCATTATTATTTTATTCTTGTTTTTTAGTGCAAATCTCTATGCACAATCTGCTGATTCACTTCTCTGTGGTGAATATATTACCATACAGTACTCTGTCGATGGAGAAGGTACACCCCATTCAGTTTACAGTAACACCGTTATTGACGGCAACGGGAATGGCTCATACAATGATCTCTACAGTTCGGATGATATTCTTCAAAGTGGTGATTTCACATATTCCATAAATAACGACCGTACCTTTACCGTCAATATCGATGCTGAAACGCTGCTTTACGGTATTGCTCATCCTGACGGCCAGAGTTATATGATGGTAAAAACGGACCCCAGCCCAATCATTGTAATGGGCATCAAAAAATCGTCTGGTTATTCTGAGGCCCTCTTGAACGGCGAATTCATCAACGTCGAATATTCCGTCGGCGAAGGGGGTCCATATACGGCTTACAGTGCGACTGATATTGACGGCAGCGGGAACGGTACATGGGAACATCTCTACACTTCGGATGATGTTCTCTCAAGCGGCACCTTTACATATACCATTGGAGATGATGGTACATTGATCGTCAATACCAGCGATCAGGTAGTGCTTCGTGGAATCGTTCACCCTGACGGCCAGAGTTATATCATGATGATAACGCAACCTATCCAAGTCATTTCGATAGGCATTAAAAAATCGTCTGGCCTTTCCGAAACACTTTTTAACGGTAAATACATCAATATTCAGTACACCGCCGATACAGGGGGTGGTTCCTATGCGTTTTACGGTGAGGTTGATGTTGACGGCATCGAGAACGGCACATATCAAGGTCTTCACAGTACGAATGACATTAATCAAGACGGAAGCTTCACATACGCTGTAGAGGATAATGGCGAATTGGTCGTCAATGCGGACAGTGAGATAATGCTTCGTGGAATGGTTCACTCTGACGGTCAAAGTTACATCATGGTGAGAACGGAAGAGGATCCAATAATATCGATGGGTATTTCTCAGGGCGATACAAGCACGACAGCGATTGATTCTCGCAATGGACTATTGCCGAAATTTTATATGCTCAGTCAGAATTATCCCAATCCCTTCAACCCAACCACATCCATACGCTATTCCATAAAACGAACCGTTTTTGTGACATTGAAAGTCTACGATTTATTGGGAAAGGAAATCCTGACACTGGTCGATGAGTTTCAAAACCCAAATACGTACCTCGTCAACGTGGATGCGACAGAACTTTCAACGGGAATTTATTTCTACAGGTTTTACTCTAATCATGTATTGGTAGACAGCAAAAAAATGGTTCTTGTTCGGTAGAAAGAGGTCAACACCCAATAAAATTCGGTTTTTTTGCTATTCATCATGTAAATTCAGAATTGCAGCCGTCGAATATTCGGTAAGGTCAAGTCAGTTTAACCGTCAACCATAATGATATCATCTTCAATGTTTGATTGGCTTGACCTTACTTAATAATCAATTCCTCTGTTCACCCTCCAAGAATTGGATTACCTTTCGGTCCGCACCGGGAAATGCAAAATCATCCAGTTCGGCAGACGTGATCCAGCGATAATCATCACATCCGCGGAGCCGTATCGTTCCACCAATATACTGACAATCGAATACATGTAATGTAATTCTAAAATGCGTATAAGCATGTTTCACTGAGATAAGAAGGTCGTTCACTTTGATGTCAATATTTAACTCTTCCCGGATTTCACGTTTGAGACAATTTTTCAAACTCTCCCCCTCTTTCCGTTTACCACCGGGAAACTCCCACAAACCTCCCAAAAGTCCTTTTGGGGGACGCAGTGTGATTAAAAATTTATCCTTCTTCCAGATGATCCCCGCAGTGACATCATAATGAGGTATCTTTTTTTTCGGCGATCGAACCGGCAGTTCCGTTTGAATGGAGAGCCGATTTGCCTCACAAACATCGGCCAGAGGACATTCTCCACAAAGTGGATGCTTCGGTTTGCAGATGATTGCACCCAGTTCCATCAATCCCTGATTAAAATCCCGGACTTTTCTTTGGGGAAGAACCTGTTTGGATAAAGACCAGAGTGCCTTTTTCGTTTCAATCTGGTCGATATTCTCAGTGACATGAAAGATTCTTGAAAGAAGGCGGATGATATTGCCATCCAGGACAGGAACCGGTTTTTCAAATGCGATACTCAAGATCGCTCCCGTTGTATAGCGGCCGATACCCGGTAAACTGGAAAGATCGTTTTCATTATCGGGTATCTGGCCTCCAAATCGTTCCATCACTTTCCGAGCCGCCCGATGTAGATTGCGAGCCCGTCCGTAATACCCCAATCCCTCCCATACTTTCATTACCTGACCCATTTCCGCACTGGCCAGATATTGAACAGTTGGAAAGGCAGCAATAAACCGTTGGTAATACCCGATTACCGTAGTGACCTGTGTCTGCTGCAGCATGATTTCGGAAATCCAGATCTTGTAGGGATCCCGCGTTTTTCTCCAGGGCATATCCCGCTTGTTCGTTAGATACCAGGAGAGAATTTTCTTTTGGATGGTTGTTTTTAAGGTGGCATCGATATGCATAAGTAAAAAAGTGACAGAAAAATATCGGGGAATACCTTACATGGTAATGCGATTCCCCCATCGATTGAGATGAACAAGCTCATCAAGGGGTTTTCGTTTTTTTTCTTTTGGTATCAATTTCGAAGCTGGATAGCCCACGGCAATCATACCGCAAATCCGCACTCCTTTGGAGATATTGAGAAATTGCTTTGCGCGCTTGAAATTGAACCAGCCAATCCAGCAGGTGCCCAATCCGAGACTCTGGGCCTGAAGCACAAAATGTTCTCCGCCTATCCCCATGTCGAGAAGATAGTACGGAATCTTCTGAATCACCTTGGCCAATCTGTGAACAACAAAATTCAAATCCGCCAGAAGAACCACAAGTACCGGAGCTTTCATAGCCCAACGCGTAAACCGATAGGGACCGGAAAACACTTCCCTACTAAAATGGTTTTTGACATCCGGCTCATCTAATATAACAAAACGCCAGGGTTGAACATGATCTGCCGACGGTGCCAATCGTGCCGCCTCAATGCAAGTCAAAATTTTTTCCCGTTCCACCGGCTTCGGCTCAAATTGCCGGACGCTTCTGCGGTTTCGAATCACCTGCAAGACATCAAAATGCTCTGACACCGAGTTTTCTATCCTTTCTGCAATGATCCTGTCAATTCACCTATTGAACGCATTCCATTTTTCTCACAATAGCGTTCAATTCCCTGAATGATCTTAACCGCCCCATCCGGTTCAATAAAATTCAATGTGCCTACCTGTATCGCTGTTGCGCCCACAATGAAAAACGCAACCGCATCCTCCCATTTCATGATTCCCCCTATACCGATCACCGGAATTGAAATCGCTTTAACCACCTGGTAGACTTTGGCCAGGGCAATCGGTTTAATGGCAGGTCCGGAAAGACCACCGACAATGCGAGCCAGATGCGGCTTTCTGGTTTCAATATCCACACCCATTCCCAGAACGGTATTGATCAGTGAAAGTCCGTCTGCACCACCATTGACAGAAGCCCTTGCAATTGTGACAATATCGGTTACATTGGGTGTCAATTTAACAAGGATTGTCTTATCGGTGGCTTTCCTGACACCGGAAACGACTGTTTCCGTTATCTCAGGATCTGTCCCAAATTCCAATCCCCCCTTCTTCACATTTGGACAGGATATATTGATTTCAAATCCGTCGACCCGATCATATCCCTGCATCTTTTCCACCACTTCACTGTACTCCTCAATCGTACTACCGGCTACATTGACAATAACGACCGTATCCAAATGATCCAATTCCGGCATTTTCTCCTGACAGAATCGGTCAACACCCACATTGGCAAGACCGATCGAATTGAGCATTCCGCATGGCGTTTCCACTATCCGCGGCATGGGATTGCCTTCTCTCATCTTTCCTGTAACTGTTTTGGTGATGATACCGCCCAATAAACTCACATCAAAATAGTCCCTGTACTCAGTCCCATAACCAAATGTACCTGAAGCCATTAAAACAGGATTTTTAAGGTGTAAATTGCCGATTTTTACAGACAGATCAACCATCGAATGCGACATTTTTTAAGTCAAAAACTGGACCGTCCGAACAGACCATGCGGAAACCTTCATTCTTTAACATGACCGCACAACCCTGACAAACACCCACACCACAGGCCATCGTTTCTTCCAACGAAACCTGCCACTCAAACGATGTTCTCGTCGATAACAACTGAATTTTTTTTAGCATGGCTCTTGGTCCGCATACGAAACCGGCTAAAGATGCATCTTCTGAACGATGATTCAGAAATGTTTGTAGTGGGTCGGTAACCATGCCATGATATCCTTGAGAACCATCTTCCGTTGCCAGATGAATTTCGATTGCCGATTGGTTCCATTGCAAAACGCCAAAGAGCTCAGATCCACATCGGGCACCCCAGAAAAAAATCACGCTCTTTCCCAGGGCAAGAAGTTCATCGATGAGAAAAAAAACAGGAGCAACACCCATACCCCCAGCCACAACGATTGCAGTGGTGAACTTCCCATCAAAAACAAATCCTTTTCCCAGCGGACCCATCAAATGATAAGAATCTCCTGGTTTTGTCTGTTTCATAAGGCTCGTCCCCCGACCGATAACACGATAGAGTAATTCGATTTGTCCCTTATCGCGAAGGACACGGTGAATGCTGAACGGTCGTCTTAGCAGGGGATTCAATTGATCGGCAATTCTCAAATGAACAAATTGCCCAGGGTAAGCAGTCTGAGCAATTTCATGGGCTTGCAATACGAGTCGATAAATGTGCTCATCGATTTGAATCTGTTGAATAACCTGACAGTGATACGCTCCCAAATGCGCTCCTGTTATTCAAAGGATACGATTTTTCCCTTTCGATCAGGGAACTTCCAATTGTTGGGATTGAATTGTTTCTTCAATGACCTCTGTCGATTCATTTTTGGATTCGATCGCTTCGGTCTGTCTTTGATTTTCCATCTCAACGGCCCGTACTTTTTCTTTCACCTGCTGGGCATAGGGGGTTTCCGGATAATTTTTCAAGAGATCGCTATAAAAAACATATGCACGGTTCAGGGAATCCAGCTGGTTTTCATAAATCCAACCCATTGTATAGGCAGCCTGAGGTGCATACACTGAATTCGGAAATCTTTCCAGAATCATGCCGTATTGTTTGATTGCTTTTTGGGGATTATTTTCTATCAACAACGAGTTCTCTGCCAACGTAAAAATGTGTTGAATAGAATCTTCCCTTGTAACGATTGACTCAAAACCCAAATGTGCACGGACGATATTCGCAAATGTCGTTTCAGGATACCGCTCAATCAATTCACGAAAACAGCTGTCGGCCTTTGCCGTATCAAGATAAACATCATTCATGATAAAGCACAGATTATAAAGAGCCTGGGGTGCATACGCACTTTCTGGAAATTGATTGAGTATGAGATGATACTGATCGATAGCCATGTCAGGTTTGGAAAACCGGAACAAATAAAGCTCCCCCAAAAGGAACAAATTTTTATCTGTTTCTTCGACGAGAAAAGATTTCAATTCCGGATTTTCTGCCATCCTCTGCACATAATCTTCCATTCGATCCCGCAATTTAGGAAATTCAAATTCCAATGCCGAATAACTGGGTACAATACCTTCTCCAAACCACGCGCACCAATTGACAGTTTGCTGATCTGCAGCCATCGTATGATTCAAATATTGTCCTCTGCGTTCAAGTTCTTCGTATTCATATTTTACAGAATCGGCAAATAATTTTCCACCCAACTCAACCATCAGCTGATACCTCGCATCACGGCTATCAGACAGTGTATCCATTTTCGTATAAACTTGTCCCAACTGAAGGCTATCCTCTTCGATTTCTTCCCTGGTTAATATCAGCTCACCTTTCTCGCCCATTATGCCGGCTTCAACAACTTGCTGAAGAGCCTGAAGTCTCTGTATATCTCTTCCCAAGACCGCTGCCGAATCCGCATAAGCTGAGCGTGGCAGCTCCAGTTTCACCTGGTTATAGTTATCCAAAGCCCGATCATAATCCTCTCGATGCTGCTCATATAATCTCCCGAGAGCATAATAGGCTCTTGCCGAATAAGCCGTCCTCTTCCATTTTTGTATCACGTCCTGATAGACTGTAATCGCTCCATCAATATCGCCAAGTAAAGCAAGGCATTCGGCAATTTCAAAATTGAGCCTTACAATCTTAGAAGTATTTGTCTCACCGCCAAGCAAAACTTCGAAAAGTGCAATGGCTTCATCATAATGCTTTAACTTTTTCATCATTTCTGCATATTTAAACCTGGCCTGATAAAGTGTTTCTGGTATCGGATCGGTATCAATCACCCGTTGAAAAAATTCAGCTGCCCTATCGTAAATCCCCATGGTATCGTAATTCATGGCGATGGCAAAAAGGGCCTCGGTTTTCAATACCTCCATGCCGACATCCAGAGACATTTGATAAGCATTCACAGCGTTTTTAAAATCTCCTCTCTCCTCAAAAACATTGCCCAAAGAGTAGTAGAGTTCTTCTCTAAGTTTATCGGGAATCTCCTTTTCTAATATATGATGAAATCTCTCCTCTGCAGCTGAATAATTGTTCAGTGCCAGATCCGTTTTTGCCATCCAGAATTCTGCATCCGAAATGAGTTCACTTTGCGAATGGTGAGTCATGAGTTCCAATAAAAAATTTCGAGATTGAAAATATTCTTCCCGATAATAGTAACTCTTTCCTAACAATAAAAGCGCATCATCGACCCATTTGCTGTCGGGATAAAGTTCGATTAATTTTAATCCCTTGTCGATTGCCAGTTGATAATTTTGTAAAGCTTGAGCAGTGGGTTTTTTTGTCGCATTGTTCATTGTATCATTATACGCCATAGTGTAATACCGTTTTGCATTGTAAAACGTATTAAAATAAGCGCATCCCAATAACATAAACAGGAAAAGGATTAAAATGATCTGTTGAAAAAATTCTCTTTTCATCGGTTTTTTATCCTTAATAGATTGTTTTAAATTACAATGAATTCATAACTTTGTCAAGAAGAAATTGAGATCTATAAAAAAGACTGCTTTATTTTTACAAGATAAATGATTTACGCACTTGACAATGTCTTAAAAATATTGTAAACTAATGTCTCAATTAGTGAAAGCCGATTGTAAAGCAGATTTCATGGAACCTACTTAATCTTTGTGCTTATAATATACAATTGTATTATTCTTTCGAATAGGGATTATTTATGAAAAAATACTTGATCACAATTGGGCTACTGATAATCCTATTTTTTATTCTCAACCAATGTACAAAATATAAAGAGAATCCAGTGGGAAGCGAATTTTTTCAGAGGGAAAATTATGGATCTGAAACTTATGCCATATTCCAACCTTCTCCAACAGACACATCCTATAAAACATCGGTTTTTACAGATAAGAGTGGTTATTTATATGTTGGAGGCTACCGCGCCAATTTCAGCCGCAGTCTCATCCATTTTTCAATAACGGATATTGCCGATACAATCACTATTGACAGCGCCATTGTTACACTTTATATCAATAACATACTGGGATCCGCTTCAGAGCCATTCATCCCCACTATTCATCCGATTACTGGAGCCTGGGAACCTTCTGAAACCAATTGGGATAATTTTGAAACAGCCAACATCATGGGTGATGCGCTGACGCTTACTGAGACAACAGCCGATACAGACAGCGTTGTATTCACATTACCTCCATCATTGATACAAGCTTGGATAGACACAACCGATCAAACTGAAAATAATGGCATCCTGATTTCATATACTGCCCTTGACACAGGTACACTTCTACAATACTATAGTACAAATTCTTACGAAGAAGTATATCCAAAGCTAACATTATTCTATCAAGAAGACACATTGATAACAAAAGATATTAATCCATCCAAAGACACATATATCTCAACCTTACAAAAAGAACCAGGCTCAGATTATCTTTTCATTGCAAACAGTGTTGCATTCCGATCACTGATCGCATTTGACATCGATACCATTCCTCAGAATGCAACGATCAACAATGCATCACTCATACTGCATGCCGATACATCTCTCTCTTTTCCACACAACAGCAATCCTTTTTATGTTTATGGATACGCTATTACAGACATAACCTGGCCAACTCCACTCGTTCCCTATGATTCATCGCTATCGGTAGCAGGCTTTCTCGATGAGAATTCAAGTGTATTGAATTTAAATATTACCACACTTGTAGAAGGGTGGAAATACCAATTATTAGAAGAAAATGCAGGTTTAATTCTTATGGGTGTGGATGAACCGGACAACATATTGGCAAGAGGATTTTACAGTACATCTGCGGACTCCGCTCTACGACCTTATCTGGAAATTTTCTACAGCACACCTCCATCAAGCAGACTGTAATCAACGAATCTGATCTACAGGAGAAGAACCATGTACAAATTTCGGTCCTATTTAGTCTACCTGATTTTTACTTTCCTGATTTTACAAAATGCAATCGGAGGCACTATTTTATCCTCAATGGGGGTGGGTTATCCATACTCATTTCCACATACGCGATCATTAGGCATGGGAGGAGTATCAATTGCTGTTCAGGATGATCGCTCTATTTCCAGAATAAATCCAGCCAATATGTCTGGTATTTCATCAACCTCTCTCTCAATTCAATATTTTTATGAACTGAACAATTACAAAGATCATCATGATGCTGCAATATCTGAATATGGCAATTTTGACGGCTTTGTTTTTATACTACCGTTCGGATCCGGTTTGAGTATATCGGGAGGACTTCTCCCTCTTACACGTATTGACTACCATCTTTCATTTGATAACAGTCTTAATGATGAACCGTACATAAAATCCATTCAGGGTGAAGGAGGACTCAATTCATTCTTGCTATCGATCATATGGAGATTACATTCTCATTTATCTTTTGGTTGCTCGGCAAAATATTTGTTCGGAAAAATAGAAGAAGACTGGCAAATTGAATATATCGGTTCTGGATTCAATTCAAGTCATGATATATTATCCACGAAAAACTGGGGTTACGGAATCACCATGGGAATAAATTACGCTCCATTTCCCGCTCTTAAACTGGGTGCCATCTTTTCTCCGAGTACAGAATTAAATAACCGTACGGAAGTCTCTCATTATCTACGCACAAGGTATGAAACAATAGAGGGTTCAATCCATTACCCACAATCTTGGGGGATGGGTGGTATTCTCCGGATATGGAAAAACAGTATGTTGGGTGTTGATTACGAAAGATGGAATTGGTCACAATTTTCTATTGACAAACAGGAAATAGAAAATTTACGGGACACCTTCAGATTGGCCCTGGGGTTTGAGTTCCCATCAAATACCGATCCATTAAGCTCATATTGGAGTCGAATTGTTTTTCGATTGGGCATATCCTATCAACCTTATTTTGTTTTGGATACAGAAGGTCATTCAATATCAGAACGGGTGATTACTGTCGGATTTGGGCTACCATTCATCATGAACAACTCCCAAATGGATATTGCTTTGGGTTATGGAAGACGGGGTTCTCTTTCCATAAATGGTCTACAGGAAAATTTATTTCGACTCAGTATATCTGTATCGGGAGGTGAAAAATGGTTTTCCCAAATTCGATAGTGTGTGGTTCTGTAAATTTTTCTTGATTTTATTTAATCATTTTATTAAAATATGTAATTATTAATAACTTTAGATATATTTAACCACAAGGAGGACGTATCCGTGAAGAAGAAAACAGAGCTCAGCATTTTTATGACTATCTTGATTCTATGGATACTTGTCATGAACACACATTTTTTCGGTTGTGCTTCCACCGCACCTAAACAAGAATTAAGTCCGGAAAGGCAGCAGGCTATTCAGGATTCATTAAATGCAGAACATGCAAAAAGAATAGCGCTTTGGTTCAGCTTTGGATATGAACCCTATAAACAAGGGAATTATCAAAGAGCAAAGAATCACTTTTTAAGAGTAGCACGGGCAGATACAGCGGGTATCGCCGATAAAAGATTGTATGAATTTTTGGGTACCTGCTATCTTCAGCTCCAAATACCGGACAGTGCGAAATGGGCCTATGAAATGGGAATCGAACGCAATCCCAGCAGCCCCTATTCTTATAAGGCACTGGGCTATTTATACCGCATGGAAGGAAAAACAGAACAAGCTGTAGAACTTTACGAAAGACTGATTAAGTTGGAACCCGATTCAACAGAAAATTATCGTACACTGGGGGAACTCTATGTGGCTTTGCATGAACCGAATAATGCCATTGGGGCTTATCAGGAAATCATTCAGAGAAATCCCAATGATAAAGATGCACAGGATATGCTGAGCCAGCTTTATGAAACACAGGATATCGATGCGGTTATCACACATAGAGAAAATATGATCAAGCAATTTCCAAATGATATGCAATTGCGACAGGATCTGGCAGAATCCTATTTCACGGTCGGAGAATTTGATAAAGCAATTGAACAATTGGAAATGGTTACATCTGAAGAGCCTGATAACCTGGCAGCTCTAAAAATGCTGGGTAAATCATATCAGGAAACCGATCAGTTTAACATAGCCATAACAACACTCAATAAGGTATTGGCCATAAATGCAGAAGATAAAAATACACTATGCGATTTAGCCCTATCGCAGGCATCACTGGGGCGGTTCTCTTCAGCCCTTCAAAACGCAAACAAAGCACTTGCACTCGATGCACAATATGGTGTCGCATTTATGACACGCGGATTCATATACGAAACCGCCGCAGACAGATGTGTTGCTGAAAATGACGGGAAAAGAACATTCGACGATAAGCTCGTCTATCAAATGGCATACGACGAATATAACAAAGCCAAAGCATCATTTGAAACACAGCGGGAAGCCACAAGAGCCGCCAACGCCCTGGCCAATATTATTCCAACAGCCGAAGATAGATTTATGAATCCTAATAAAACAAGGCCGACAAGCCCGTGCTATAGTTGGATGAATTAATGGTATGCTTAAAAGCACAATGGTTATAGCGTTGGGTTCAGACCATGCTGGTTACGAAGTAAAGGAAAAAATAAAAACCCTTCTGGAAAGTCTCCATATTCAATACAAGGATTTTGGTACAGATTCTGTGGATCCTTGTGACTATCCAAGAATCGCTGTTGACGTCGCCAAAGCTGTAGCAGGTTCCGAATATCGGTATGGGATAGTCATATGTGGAACGGGTATCGGTATGGATATAGTGGCAAACAAGATAAAAGGGATCCGGTCGGCTCTGTGTACATCAGCCAAAATGGCAGAAAAAAGCAGAAGTCACAACAATGCCAATATCCTTTCTCTGGGAAGCAGAGAAACAGATTGGCAAGAGATAAAAAAAATTGTGAAAACCTTCCTCTTCACAGAATTTGAATCAGGCGGACGCCACGAAAGACGAGTAAAACAGATTCATGTTTTAACCGACATGTAAATAGTGCATGATATTAATTTTTAAAGAATAATAAGTTGTGCAAATGGGACTTAAGTCCCATTTATTTATCAAACTTTTACAAAGGATTCTCTTGTGAACACATTGATAAGACGCGACCCCGATGTTTACAAATCGATATGCGGAGAGATCGATCGTGAAAACAACACACTCGAACTCATTGCCTCCGAAAATTTTGTGAGTGAAGCGGTCCTCGAAGCCCTTGGTTGTGTCATGACCAACAAGTACGCTGAGGGATATCCTGGAAATCGATATTATGGCGGTTGTGAATATGTCGATCAAGCTGAAAATTTAGCACGGGAAAGAGCCAAAAAGCTTTTCAAATGTGAATATGCAAACGTACAACCGCATTCAGGCTCACAAGCAAACATGGCTGTTTACATGGCCTTTTTAAAACCGGGAGATACCGTACTGGGTATGGATCTGACCCATGGCGGTCACCTGACTCACGGAAGCCCGGTCAACTTTTCCGGTCAACTTTACAATTTTGTTTCCTATGGCGTTAAAAAAGAGACGGGTATCATTGACATGGATCAGGTTTGGCAACAGGCCCGTGAACATAAGCCCAAATTGATTGTAACAGGAGCCAGCGCCTATCCCCGATTCATCGATTTCAGTCGATTCAGAGAAATTGCTGACAACATCGGAGCTTTTTTAATGGCAGATATCGCTCATCCGGCAGGCCTGGTGGCTACTGGACTCCATCCCGATCCCCTCCCTTTCTGCGATATCGTCACAACCACCACACATAAGACACTGCGTGGTCCGAGAGGCGGAATGATTCTGATGGGAAAAGACAAAGAAAATCCCATGGGCATCACGGCTCCCAAATCGGGGCGGCTCAAACAACTTTCAGAAGTCATGGACAGCAATGTGATGCCAGGCATACAGGGCGGTCCTCTGATGCACGTCATCGCGGCAAAAGCCGTTTCATTCCTGGAAGACCTTCAACCTGAATACGAGGATTACTGCAAACAAATCATTCAAAATGCAAAAGCGCTGGCACAACAATTGATCGATGACGGATACCATCTCGTTTCCAATGGTACCGATAACCATCTCATACTCCTGGATCTGACAAATAAAAATCTTTCAGGCAAAACTGCGGAGAAAACACTCGAGCACGCCGGAATAACCGTAAACAAAAATATGGTACCATTCGACACGAAAAGTCCCTTCATCACCAGTGGTATACGATTAGGCACACCTGCATTAACAACCAAAGGAATGAAAGAAGAAGAAATGAAAACGATCGGGAAGCTTATTCATAAAGTCCTATCCAATATAGATGATGAATCGATCATCTCCAAAACCAGAGAAGAAGTGATAGAACTCAACAAACATTTTCCCATCTATCAATCAATACGATGAGCAAACCAAATCGGAAAAATCGGCCTTCATGGGATGAATATTTTATGGAACTGACCCGTCTCATTTCAACAAGGTCAACTTGCAAAAGAAGAAAAGTAGGTGCTTTGATTGTCAAAGACAAGCGTATTTTGAGTACTGGATACAACGGTGCACCTAAAAATCTCCCTCATTGTTTGGATGTGGGCTGCCTCCGTGAAGAGCATCACGTGCCTTCAGGAGAACGCCACGAACTTTGCAGAGGGATTCATGCAGAACAGAATGCGATTATTCAAGCCGCCACTTCTGGTGTGAATATTGATGGAGCCGTGCTTTATTCCACACACTATCCATGCTCTTTATGTATTAAAATGATTTTAAACGCTGGGATCAAAAAAGTCTATTATTGTGAGGGTTATCCAGACCAACTGGCAAAAACATTGGCGGAATCGGGTTCACTTCAAATGATACGATTTAATCAAAATGGGAACAAAAGCAAATGAGATGCCCATACTGCGGGCATAACCTAAATCGGGTAATGGACACACGTTCTCGAAACAACGGAAAGGTAACCCGCCGACGCAGACTTTGTCTGAAATGTGGGCGCCGTTTTATCACCATTGAGGAAATTGAAGACAAGGGCTTATATGTTATCAAGTGCGACGGAAGAAGAGAACCGTATGATCGTAAAAAATTAACGAAAGGAATACAGGTTTCTTGCAGTAAAAGACCGGTCTCGATCGATCAAATCGAAACGATAGTCGATAAGATAGAAGCTGAAATCGAATCTCATTTTATTAAGGAAATCGAAAGTCAAAAAATCGGTGAACTCGTTATCCATTATCTTCGCCAATTGGACGAAATTGCATATGTAAGATTTGCCTCTGTATATCGCAAATTTGAAGATAAAAAAGAATTTCTCACGGAGTTAAAAAAGCTGAAACACTCCCTATAAAAACTGGATCAAAAACACCGATTAATCTGTTGTTTATATCGAAGGAAAATCCATGTTTTATACAAAGCGTTTCCGGGGAGGTACACATCCCCCGACAAATAAACGCTTAACAGAAAAATATCCGGTTGAAAACTTACCCCATCCGCAAAAAGTCATCATTCCGTTACAACAACACATTGGTACGCCAGCTATACCCATTGTCCAGAAAGGGGATTCGGTTCAAACGGGTCAAATGATCGGCAAATCAGATGCTTTTGTTTCAGCACCTGTTCATGCATCGATTTCAGGAAGAGTCCACGCGATTGAACCCCGTCCACATCCATTAGGTAAAAATTTACTATCAATTGTCATTGAAAGTGATGGATATGATGAGTGGATTGATACAGTGAAACCGGATAAGAATTTCATGGATCTCTCTCCTGGCGATATGATTCATCGCGTCCAGGAGGCCGGTATAGTGGGTATGGGAGGAGCAGCTTTCCCAGCACATGTAAAGCTGTCACCGCCGCCTGAGAAACCGATTGAAAATGTAATCATCAATGGTTCAGAATGTGAACCTTATATCACAGCAGATCACCGTCTCATGCTTGAAAAATCAGATGAGATTCTGTCAGGTGTGAAAATCCTTATGAAAATTTTTCACGCAAAACGGGCATTTTTGGGTATACAAAAAAACAAGCGCAATGCCATTCGATTGATGAGAAAAAAAACACTTCCCGAAAGGAATATATCCGTTGTACCTTTGACGGTAAAATATCCACAAGGAGAAGAAAAACAACTCATCCGTGCGGTCATGGGAAGAGAAGTGCCTTACAAAGGTTTTCCTATGGATATTGGATGTTCGGTTCATAATGTGGGAACGACCTTTGCCATTTTTGAAGCTGTCGCATTACAGAAACCATTGATAGAAAGAATTACAACCATCACTGGTCCAGGCATCAGACATCCAAAAAATCTCAGGGTTCGCATAGGAACACCCTTTCAATATCTGATTGAATACTGCGGTGGTTATACGGGAGCTGTGGTCAAATTGATAAACGGAGGTCCCATGGTGGGTGTTTCTCAAGTAACATCAGAGGTTCCCTTAATTAAAGGAACATTGGGTATCCTTGTTCTTGACAGAAAAACAGCCAATCTCAAACCCCAAAGTCCCTGTATCCGTTGCACACGCTGCGTTGATGTATGTCCAATGAAACTGTTGCCCAATCAAATTGCGGATTTTGTAGAATACAACAGAATCGAAGAGGCTTACCGACTGGGTATTTTAAACTGTATGAAATGTGGTTGTTGCAGTTATATCTGTCCGTCAAAAAGGAATCTATTGCAATATATTGATCTGGGAAAAGCACTCTGGCATGAAAAACAGGAGAAAATGAATCAATAATCGATTCGGTTCATTGAAGGATCTTTCTCGATGGAACAACCATTTTTAATATCTCCTGCCCCCCACATCAAAGACACAGATTCTATCCGTAAAATCATGTTCTGGGTCATTATCTCGCTTTTGCCCGCCGGACTCGGAGCAGTCTATTTCTTTGGAATCCGTGTGATATGGATCACGGTTGCTTCAATCATCAGTGCCGTAATCACCGAACTGATATGCCAAGTCTCCATGAAAAGATCCATTCGGATTACGGATGGAAGTGCGATCATTACGGGCATTCTTTTAGCATACAATCTCCCCCCCGAAGTACCTTTATGGTTACCCATTATAGGCTCGTTTGTTGCGATATTGATTGGGAAAATGGTGTTCGGCGGCATCGGGTACAATCCAATGAATCCAGCCTTAATTGGACGGGCTTTTTTAACGGCTTCCTGGCCTGCTCATATGACTGTGTTCCAAACCTTACCGAGAAATGGTACATTATCCGGCATTGACAGCATTTCAAGTGCCACACCACTAAACCTATTTTCTGAAACCCGCGAAATTCTCCTCCACACTTCCAATTATACAACCGAACAGGTCACAGAAGCCACTCAAGCCATCTCTGAACTCTACAGCACGCACAGTGATCTTTTTATCGGTCGGATAGGTGGTTGTATTGGTGAGACTTCTGTCGTTCTTCTTCTAATGGGCGCCGTTTTTTTAATGTATAAACGCATCATAGGCTGGAAAATCCCTTTCACTTATCTGGGGACAGTGGCTATACTGACATACATCTTCGGTGGTACAGAAGGATTGTTGACGGGTGATCCCATATTCCATCTATTTTCAGGTGGACTCATCTTGGGAGCATTTTTCATGGCAACCGACATGGTTACAACACCTGTTACATTCAAAGGGAGACTTTTCTTCGGTACAGGGTGTGGTATCATTACCGTCATTATTCGATTATGGGGAGGTTATCCCGAGGGGGTATCCTATTCTATTCTCTTGATGAACCTGACAACGCCGCTTTTGGATAAATATACAAAACCGAAAATCTTTGGAGGCAAATAAGAATATGAAGGATATCATTCGATTTTCCCTCATACTAACATTCGTTGCCATTATTTCCGCCGGTTCTTTGTCCTGGATCAATAAAATCACCAAATCCGAAATACTATCACAGGAGCAAAAAAATTTAACTGACGCATTAATGGAGGTCCTGCCGGGATCGAACAGTCAAGACATTATACCCATTCAGCAAGAAGGTCAAATTCTCTATTATATCGGATATGTAAATTCCATGAGAGCGAGAGTAAATGGATATGCTCTTATCGTTGAATCTAAGGGATATACCAGTACAATTCGAACTTTGGTTGGCATAGACACCAGCGGGACAATACTTCGTATTAAAATTCTCTTCCAGGAAGAAACTCCAGGTTTGGGGTCACGATGTGAAGAGATACGCAATGGAGAGCTCATTCCATGGTGGCAAGCTCAATTTCAAAATATGAATATAAACAATTTGGCTGTTGATAAGGATGGCGGTTTAATCCAATCCATTACTGGAGCAACAATCACATCAAGAGCCATTACCGATAGCATTGCCAATAAAACGAAAGTGTTCATTGAAACCATGAACAGTGCAAAAACAGATAAAATAGACGAATAGGGTTTATCAAATTGAGAATTAGAATGTTAAACATATTAACAAGGGGACTATACAAGAGCAATCCCGTTTTTCGTCTCATGTTGGGACTTTGCCCTGTCCTTGCCGTATCTTCTTCTGTTCATAATGCGATAGGCATGGGCACCGCTGTCATCTTTGTCTTGGTCAGTTCAAACTTTATCGTTTCACTTATACGAAAAATGATCCCACGAAGAATTCGCATTCCAATTTTTATCATGATCATTGCAACATTTGTCACTATTGTGGATTTACTGATGGCCGGATTCAGCCCGCTTCTTCACAAATCTCTCGGACTTTATATCCCTCTCATCGTGGTCAATTGTATTATATTGGGCCGTGTGGAAACATTTGCCAGTAAAAATAAAATTATCTTTTCAGTTGCTGACGGTTTGGGCATGGGTTTTGGTTTTACGCTTTCACTGGTTTTAATTGCTTCCTTTAGAGAAATTCTAGGTAATGGGACATGGCTTGGTATGCAAATATTTGGATCAAAATTTAAACCTGCCATTCTGATGATACTTCCACCCGGTGCATTTTTAACAATAGGATTGTTGATGGGTCTTTTACATTGGATCGATCACTATCGTACAGTACATAAACATGTCCATAGCAAAGCGAGGTAATCCTATGGAATTTCAATCTCTTCTCATCATTGCAGTAGGTGCCATATTTATCTCTAATTTTGTTCTTGAACGGTTTTTAGGGATTTGTCCATATATCGGGGTATCTCAAAAACTGCATGCAGCATTCGGTATGGGAATGGCTGTGATTTTTGTGATGAGTATGGCATCTGTTGTGACCTGGACAATATATACTTATCTCCTCAAGCCCAGTACAACCAATATCATCTACCGATTGATCATGAAAGGTCAGGGTTCCCCTCCAGATCTGACATACCTCAGGACAATTACTTTTATTCTGGTCATAGCCACATTGGTTCAATTTGTTGAAATGGTCATTCAAAAGACAAGCCCTGGTTTAAACAGAACGCTGGGAATTTACCTTCCATTGATTACGACAAACTGTGCAATTTTGGGTGTATCTATTTTAAACATTGAATCTGGATATGGTTTCATTGAAAGTCTTGTCAATGGATTTGCCTCTGGTATCGGATTTACATTGGCATTGATTCTAATGGCCGGATTGCGAGAAAAACTTGAATTGACCAATGTCCCACGAGCAATGAGAGGTGCCCCCATTGCATTTATTTTGGCAGGGTGTATGTCACTTGCCTTCTTAGGATTCACAGGACTTAAAATAGGATAATGTATCATGAATCCCAAAAAATCAAAACAAAAAAAAGAGCCGAATCGCAAAGAAATGCCCTTTCTTGATCATCTTGAAGAACTCCGATGGCGTATACTGAAAAGTCTGGGTTCGGTCATCCTGTTCACCTGTATCGCATTTCCATTTACCGGATTTTTACTCAATTTCTTGACATTGCCAAATAGTCGCTTACCCGATCCTGCACCTCTTATCTTTCTCAAACCCGTTGGTATGCTTATGGTGCGCATGGAAATCGCAATTGCAGCTGGTGTTGTCGTCTCTCTACCCATCATTTTTTATCAATTTTGGCAATTTGTTGCCCCTGGTCTTTTGGCTAAAGAAAAGAAATATTTTCTGCCTGCGCTCTTTTTCACAACCTCCTGTTTCCTTATTGGAGCGACATTTGCCTACACAATATTAATACCGACAATCCTGCCATTTCTTTTTTCAATGGGTACAGAATCCATTAATCCCAATATTGAAGTTAATGATTATATGAGCTTTGTCTTAAGATTGATTCTTGTCGCCGGATTAATTTTTGAACTTCCTGTTCTCTCATTTTTCCTGTCAAGGATAGGATTCATTACACCCAATTTACTTAAAAAATATCGTCGATATGGTATCGTTCTGGTATTTATATTTTCTGCGTTCGTGACCCCCCCTGATCCGATGAGTCAACTCATGATGGCTTTTCCGCTTCTCTTCCTTTACGAAATCAGCATATGGGTTTCAATGCTGGGTTTTCGGAGGAAAAAAGCCAGTGATAAAGCATGGGAAGAAGAGTCTACATCTTCTGAGAGAGAGAAAAATAATAAGGACAAAACGGAAAACAAATCAAAATAGCATACACATAATCAATCGATATAAAAAAGCCGTTGAGGAAATTCTCAACGGCTGTACTGTTCCATTCTCATTATGAATTTATAGTCTACCCAAGTACCGCATCGCCATTGGGGCATATTCACTGTCTGGGAAACGACTGACCAGCTGCTGAAAATTATCTCGGGCCGTTATACGATCTCCTATTTTCATATAACAGATACCACTCATAAGCAGGGCATCATCGAATTTGTAAGATGACTGATACTGCAACACAGTACGAAATGCACTGATGGCTTCTGTATATTGTTGAAGCTGGTTGTAACTTTCACCAATCCAATACTGGCAATTACTGGCCAAACGATGGTCTGGATTGGATGTCAGTAAACTTTTAAAAATGAGAATTGCATCATTATATTGTCGATCGTAGAATTTTTGAAGACCCTGTTCATAATTCGCAGTAAAGCTTTCCGCACTGAGAACACCAAATGATCCTGTTGCTACTTCTCCCGCCATTCTTCCAGTCACCTCAGCGAGGGCTTGTTCGTGGGCTCTAACAATATTCTCAAGGTCATCGATTTGATTCTGACGCCGATCCATTTCGTTTTTTAAATCGTCAATTTTCTTCATGAGCTGTCCCACTTCTGTATTCGGATAGGTTGTTTCTTCGGTCCTTGCACTCATACTCTCATTTTCAGTCTGAAAGAGCAATGCCAGAGCCTCCTCTTCATCGCTTCTCCCACTACCCGATGTATCCTCCCTGAAAAGATCGTCCAATGAAAGTTCATTTTCATCCAGTGGATACTCAATTTCTTCTCTTGACGGTATGGTTCTTCTGGGCTGAAGGGAATAAGTTAAGCCCGTTTTGGCTACCCAAAATTTCGATTTGGGATCGGCTGTCTCTGTAAAATTATAACGATAATCACCCATAATGTGAAATGCCCATTGTTCGTTGAAACTGTACTGGATACCTCCACCCACAAAAGCACCACCATCATAGACAGTATCGGTAGTAAATGAGGGTAAAGGAGGAGCCGACACTGTCGTCTTTGATCCAAATGCATGAGCCCCCGCATAAATAAAAGGCAGGAAATTGGACCCCTGCATTAAATTGATTCCTGCTTTTAATTCAACAGTCGGAAGAAGCGTGGTCCTGAAATTCTCCATGGTAAGCGTGCCATCTGTAATCGTACTGACACCAACCGCAGGAGCAATAAATATTCGCGGTGAAATATTATATTTGATGAATAATTCCAGACCCGGTCCGGCATCTGTTAATTCCGGCATACCATCCAGATGTGTGGCTACAAAACTCCCTCCGATTGCAGCCGGTTGCGTAAGCCGAAAACCTTGTCCATTTAATGAAGCATGTATCAACACACCTAAAAGAACAATGATATAAAAATTGACACGTTGTCTCATCTCGCTTTCCTCCCTAAGGCAATAAATATCCTTGAAATGCAGACTGACGTTTGCATATAAGCAAATAGTCTGCCAAAATTAAATTGATTTTATTGTATATATTGTAACCTATTGTTAACAAATTACATATGGTAACCATTATTATTGCCATTTTCATGTCTCAACACGTTTGTTCCTGGTCGATATTTTACCACCACCATGAGAAGAAAAAGATGACGGTCTAAGACCGTCATTCAAAGAATAGTATCATTCATGATATATTTTTTAAAAATAAATATTTCTTTTCAAAAAGTCAAGAAAAATCATGATGGAACATGTTCTATTACATTTAAATATAATAAGTTAGAGTCTATTTGATTGAAGTCGATAAATAATAAATTTCAGATTTATATAAAAAATCCTTGAACTTGTCCTTAATTATTATTAGTTTTGAATTAATAGTATGAATAGGACTTCTCCTTGAAAATCATATCAACCATTATGAATAAGAAGAAGCGGATTATACTGTTCATCAATCCCAAAAAGATAAGGCCACTATGAGCAAAATATTAATCGTTGATGATGAGGCCATTATCACTGCCCAGGTCAAAGAATATTTAACCAGCATGGGATATAAAGTATTAAAATGTGCTTCATCGGGAGAACAGGCAATTGAATTGGCACGAGAATTACGTCCGGATCTCATCCTTATGGATATTGTGATGTCGAATAATGAAATGGACGGAATTATTGCAGCAAAAAATATTAAAGAAGAACTTGATATCCCCATTATTTTTATGACGGCTTATGGTGGAGATAAGATTATCCAGGAGACAAAAGACGTCGATCCGTATGGATTCCTTGAAAAACCATTTCAACAAAATGAATTGAAAACAACGATTGAAGTGGCGCTCTATCGCAAGGATATGGAAAGACGGTTGCGTGAATCAGAAGAAAAATACCGCTCTGTGGTTGATTCGGCCATTGAAGCCATTATGACCATTGATATCCATATGCATATCTTTTTCTGGAATCATGCGGCGGAAACCATGTTTGGGTATACAATCGATGAAGCAAAAAGCAGGCATTTTACATTCATTATACCCGAAAGACTACGGAAAAAAGTCCAAAATGAAATGGAACGCATGGTCCTGACAGAAGAAGATTACGCTGGTGCAAAAACAAACGAGTGTATCGGTTTAAGAAAAGACGGAACTGAATTCCCAATGGAGTTTTCTCTGGCTTCCTGGATAGTAAAAGAAACCATCTATTTTACAATTATTGCACGTGACATTACGGAACGTAAAAAAATCGAACAGATGAAAAGTGATTTCGTTTCTCTTGTATCTCACCAGCTCAAAACACCTATTGCTGGCATTACGGGCTGTATCGATAATATGCTATCAGGATTAACGGGTTCATTAAATGAAAAACAGATTGAATACCTTCAAATCATGCACGAACTGAGTTCGAGAAGTTATCGCATTATTTCCGATTTATTGAATATATCAAGAATAGAAAGAGGCATTATTTCAATAGAGATCCTTCCGCATAATTTAAATGATATCATTTATACAGCCATAAGAGAACATGAAAAATATATCGAAAAAAAAGGATTGAAATTGAATATCAATAATATGGATGATAACATCACAGTTCTGTCTGATCGGGATAAACTATTTGAGGCATTAAGCAATGTGATCGACAATGCAATCAAATTTACCGAGAAAGGTTCCATTACCATTAGCACAAAAAAGGATGATAAGTATGGTCTCATTGATATCATTGACACAGGAAAAGGCATTCCAGAAAACCAATTGAATAACCTGTTCCAGAAAGATCAGATTTTTAGTGGTGCACCAAAAGCAAAAAGTGGTGCAGGTCTTGGCTTATACATAGCCAAAGAATTTATGAAATTACAAAATGGAGATGTTCGAATAACATCATCAATCGGAATGGGATGCCGTGTCAGTTTTAAAATCCCGCTATTTAAAAAGAAGGTTAGGAGGAAAAATGGAAAAAATACATAATGCTACAATTTTAATTGTCGAGGACGAGTCTGTATTTCGACTCATCTATCGTGGAGTGCTTGAAAAAGAAGGTTATCAGGTATTGGAAGCAGAAAATGGATTAACCGCTTGGGATTTGGTTAAAAAGAAAAAGCCGGATCTCGTATTATTGGATTTGATTTTACCGGAGCTGAGTGGATATGAAGTCCTGAAAAAAATCAGGACAGATGAAGAAACCAAAGAGATACCGGTGATTATCTTCTCAGTTCTTGGAGCAGGAGAGGATATTCAGAAGGCACTCGATTTGGGAGCCAATTACTATCGTGTAAAAGGATCAAATTCTCCCAGTGAAATTTTGAACTATATACACAAATTATTGGACAAAAACTGATATACCAACAAAATATGAATGATATAGGATATCATTTTTTATTCAAAATCCTATTATAATAATACTCTCATTAAAACATAAAATAGTTGATTCCTTTTTTTCTACCGGTACTTATTTCACTAGATGTCTACACAAAAAAACTAAAAATGAATACACCTCATATAAGAATATTAAGCTATTTTATATCCAATATCTCTGAGTAATTGCTTGCGTTTTCGGATATCCTCTTCCCTTTCTATGCCTAACGGAGGGTGTCCATCCACCACACCCAAAATACCCCTCCCCTGTTCTGTTTCACCTAAGATCACCTGTGTTGGATTGGCCGTTGCGCAAAAAATACGGCATATTTCAGTCACATTTCTAAGAACAGGCAATACATTGATCGGAAAAGCATTACCCAAAAAAAGAATAAAATGATGGCCCGCTCCAATGGACAATGCATTTTGTTGTGCTAGTTTGATTAACGAATCATCGGTACCTGTATATCGCACCAATCGTGGTCCCGAAGACTCACAAAATGCAAATCCAAATTGAATGCCCGGAACGGTTTGCACAAGCGCTTCATACACATCTTCCACAGTCTTAATAAAATGGGATTGGCCCAAAACAAAGTTCATATCTTCAGGCTTATCAATGGAGACGACTTTTATTTCCATGCGAACCTCCAATAAAAACAGATTAATAGATATCAAAGGATCAATACACCGAAATCATAAAATGGGGATAATAAAAAAAGATACAATTTTTTTAAAAATTACCTTGAATAATTTTTCGAAAATAGCTTCACTGATTCTTCATTCAATAAAACCCAGATTGTATAAGCACCAATTGCCGTCCCGATGGGAATCTCAATTAAATCCAAACAGCCAATAATGAGAACAACGATTCTTGCCCATGATTTTCTCTTCAGGAGACCGATTCCGCCAATAATTTCAGGAATGGATTTTAATGATAAGAAGAAAGCAATCACCGTACCGACTATTGACGTGATGGCCATGGCGTTGGAATCACCCGAAAGAATACCTCCCCCTACAATAGCCGTAAAGACAATGAGAGCAACAAACATCCCTAAAATCCCAAATCCAATATGAATCGCTGCAACCAGCGTAATATGTTTCTCCATTTCATTCTCTCCTCTAAAATCGAATGATTGGTGGGTAGAGACCATCATCATTGATGATTGATATTCTTCTCGATCCAATGAGCCACACGCAGACATTGGCCTTCGCCAAAGGGTTTTGCCGTAATCTGGAACCCGATCGGTAGCCCTTTGGAATCCTTTCCTATTGGAACTGAAATGGATGGAACCCCTGCCAGGGGGGCGGAGACGGTATAAATATCCGAAAGATACATGCGCAATGGATCATGAGACTTTTCACCCAATCGAAAGGCTGTTGTGGGAGTGGTAGGACCAATGATAATATCGCACGTCTTAAAAACGCGTTCATAATCCTGCCGGATAATTGTACGCACTTTCTGTGCTTTTCGATAATAGGCCTCATAATATCCAGCAGAAAGCACATAGGTGCCAAGCATGATCCTTCTTTTGACTTCATCTCCAAAACCCTGACTGCGCGTTATGGTGTACATCGATTCCAGCTCCGTCAGATGATCTTTCCGGAAACCGTAATGGACACCATCATATCGTGCAAGATTGGATGAAGCTTCTGCAGTGCAAATAAGATAATAGGTGGCAATACCATAATCCGCATGCGGTAGAGACACTTCTCGAACATTTGCCCCACCATTCTGCAACAGGTCTGCGATCTTGTCAATTTCCTGTTTAATCTCTTTGTCCAATCCCTCGCCAAAAAATTCACTTGGCATTCCAATCTGAAGACCTTTAACATCTCGGGATAAAAATGTATTGTATTCAGGAATCGGCTGATCGGATGAGGTTGAATCGCGATCATCACGGCCAGCAATAACTTGAAGTATTTCGGCACAATCTGTCACTGTCTGTGATAAAATACCAATTTGATCCAATGATGAAGCAAAGGCAATGAGACCATACCTTGAAATGCGTCCGTACGTTGGCCGAAGTCCCACAACACCTGTCAGCGCAGCAGGCTGTCTGACCGATCCCCCTGTATCGGTTCCGAGAGCAGACATGGCCATTCCTGCGGAAACAGCCACAGCCGAACCCCCACTTGATCCACCAGGTATTCTTTCGAGATCATACGGATTCTTCACAGGTTGAAAAGCTGAATTTTCGCTTGAAGACCCCATACCGAACTCATCCATATTTGTTTTCCCGATGAGAATGGCATCTTCCGCTTTCAACCGTTCTATCACTGTGGCGTCATAGGGTGAAATATAATTCTTTAATATTTTCGAGCCACAGGTCGTTCTTGTCCCTTTCATGGAAATGATGTCCTTAACAGCGACAATCATGCCTGTCAAACGCCCGGCTCGACCCTCAGCCATTTTCCGATCAACAGCAACCGCCTGTTCTCGCGCCATTTCCCCTAAAATAGAAATGAAGGCGTTGAATTTTTTATCGCCTTCATTGATCTTTTCAATATATTGTTGTGTCAAATCCTGACAGTTTATATCCCCGGCTGCTAGCAGTTGCCGTACGGATTGAAAATCTGATTTTCCTGTCACCAAACAGGTTCCCAATCAAATAGTCATTTCATCACAGCAACTTGAATCACGATGATTTAATTCTGTTTCTTTTTTTCTTCTTCCTCTTCTTTTTCCAGTTCTTTAAATTCATTTTCAACATGTTTTGTAGCATCTTTGAACTCTCTGATGCCCTTGCCCAAACCTCTCGCTAGTTCTGGAAGCCGCTTGGCTCCAAACACCAGTAAAATGATGAGAAGAATGATTAACAGTTCGGGCATTCCGATTGATCCAAGTCCCATTGTTTAGTTCCTCCTTCTTGAGTAAATGTGCGATTGATTTTCTATTTTATCCACGTAATTCATCATGATCATCTTCTATCATTTTTCTCATTTCATCCTGTGCACTCTTCGACGCTTTCTGAAAATCTCGCCATGCTTTCCCCAATGTGCGCGCAATTTGAGGCAACTGTTTACTGCCAAATACAAGCAAAGCAACCAGAAGAACAATGAGTAACTCTGATGTACTTATTCCAAACATCTGTCACCCATCAATCATTTTTATTCTTCTGTAATGGCATAATCAACTCAACAAATGTGACTTCTCCTCTAATGAGAGAAACAACCCAATTCTTCATACCCAACAATATATAAAATAATAATACAGGAAACAAGATCCTATGTGGAAAAATCGCCATAAAAAGAACACACAAAAGGATACTGACAGATTGCAGTGCTATATACCAACCCTCAATGAATGATATTTTCGGCCAATCATAGGCAATGGTGCTCATCATCATAAAGATCAAGAAGAACATAAACACAATCCACACTTCAACAGGAAGGATGACCTGAAATGGCCATTTAAAAATCCAGAGCGCGGCAATGGCAATTCCGGCAACAGGGATTGGCAGCCCGATATATCCACTGCTTCTATCTCCCTTCTGAATGGTATTGAATCGTGCCAACCTATATCCCCCTGCAAAAACATAGAGAAAACAGACGGAAAAGCCAAATAATGAATATCGACTCAAGACACCCACATAAACCAGCAGTGCCGGAGCCAATCCAAAAGAAATGAGATCAGCCAATGAATCCAGTTCAAATCCAAAAGTGGTCTCCGAATGTGTCCACCGGGCCAATTTCCCGTCCATACCATCACACAAAACAGCAATAAGAATAAACCACGCTGCATTTGGAAGATCGCCTCTCAGGATTTCAGTAATGGCAAAAAATCCCCAGAAGAAATTGAGGAATGTAAACAAACTCGGCATGAAAAAAGACTTAGTTCTCATATTTTCTCAGCGATAATACTTTCTCCGCCTTTGACCCGGTCACCCACCGACACTTTGATTGAAACAGATTGGGGTAATACCATTTCAACCCTTGATCCGAATTTGATCATCCCAAAACGCTGACCCCGTATGACCTGATCGCCCATTTGAAGACGGCATACAATACGTCGGGCAATCATACCGGCAATCTGTTTTAAAAAAATCTTACCCATTGCGCCTGAAATTCCGATCATTGTATTTTCATTTCTGGTTGCTGAACGATTGTCGAAAGCGGGATGGAAACATCCCGGACTGTGGTTCAAGTAGGTAACACGACCCGAAACGGGCACTCGGTTGATATGCACGTCCCACAACGAGAGATAAATTGTTACAATCTTGGCTGATGCTTCTGAGAGAGAAAAATGAGAAACATCATGGATACGAATCACACGACCATCTGCTGGTGCAAGCACAACATCGTCTCTCTCTGGGATGTTCCTCTCCGGATCCCTGAAAAAATAGATCGTGAAAAAAATCATGACTGCAAAAATACTGGCCGAAACCAGCAGTTCTATTCGTGTGAGGATTCCCCACCCGAAGACGGTCAAAATTAACAAAAGGATTTCCACCATGATGATGTTGAACGATTCTTTGTACATGGCACCCGACTAACAAATGCGATTTTTCAATGCTTCATATTCTTCCTCAATGCGATCGGCATAGAAAGCAATCGGTTCCATTGTCTGTATATCTTCACCCGAAGTATCCCACAAATGAAAAGTATCCGGAGTCATTTCATCGCCCAACACAATGTTGTTTTGATATCGTCCAAACTCGATTTTAAAATCAGCCAATCGGAATCCTCTTCTCTCAAAGTAAGATTTAAGAACGGCATTTATTTTCCTGACCGTTTGATCCATTTTTTGAATCTCTTCAGAGCCGGCATAACCAAAAGCACAAACATGGTCGATGGTCATCATCGGGTAGTGCAATTTCTTATCTTTCAAATACAATTCAACAATCGGACAGGGAAATATCTTTCCATTTTCAATACTATACCGTTTGCTGATTGCTCCGGATGAAAAATTCCAGACCATGATTTCAATGGGAATCATTTCCAATCTTTTGACCAACATTTCATTTGGTTTGAGTAATTTTATGAAATGTGTATGAATATGATAGCCTTCCAAATATCGGAATAAAGCAGATGATATGGCTGCATTATACTCCCCTTTATGAATCAATGCCTTTTTTTTGCCGTCTTTTATCACCGGAAGATCATCTTTAAATTGGATAACATATTGATCCGGGTGATTGGTCGGATAGATTTTCTTGAACCTTCCATCCCGTATCATTTTACCCTTTTTAACATCCAAAACAAATCTCCCTTTCCTTATGATCTTCGGTATATTTTTTTGATTTTTTAACTACACAATACCAACCAATGAATGATGTAATAATCCCCTTTCCTATAAGTTTACTCGTTTAAAAATCTTATCCACATTTCTCAATTGGTTGTCTAAATCAAAACACTTCTCAATTTCATCTGAAGAGAGTATTTCCCCAATACGTTTATTCTTTTGAACTCTATTCTGAAAATGCTCTCCCGATTTCCAACATGCCATGGCTTCATCTTGAACAAGACCATACGCTTCTTCCCGGGACAATCCCTTTTGAACCAAAGCCAGCAATAGAGGCTGGCTGAATATCAAACCTCGCGTCATTTCTAAATTCTGTTTCATCTTTCCAGGATAAACAAGCAACTGATCAATGAGGTCTGTTGTTTTACAGAGTATGTAATTGAGAAGAATCGTGCTGTCAGGCAGGATAACGCGTTCCACTGAACTGTGAGATATATCACGTTCATGCCACAGAGCCACATTTTCCAGGCCCGCCACGGCGTTTGACCGAAGCAATCTAGCCAATCCGGCAATCCGCTCACAGGTGATGGGATTGCGCTTGTGAGGCATAGCTGAAGAGCCTTTTTGCCCTTTTGAAAAATATTCCTCGGCTTCCAGTACTTCCGTTCTTTGAAGATGACGGATCTCCACGGCGATTTTTTCAAGACTGGCGCCAATGACTGCCAGAACATTAAGATAGTGCGCATGGCGGTCCCGCTGAACGACCTGTGTCGATACGGGTGCCGGTTTGAGCCCCAATTTTTTACATACACCTTCCTCAATAATAGGATCCAGGTGAGCGAAAGTGCCGATAGCACCCGAGATCATGCCGACGCGAATCCCCTCTATCGCCTCTTTCAAGCGCTGGATATTGCGTCCTGCCTCATCATACCACAGGGCCAATTTGAGACCGAAGGTTGTCGGCTCGGCATGGATGCCGTGCGATCGACCGATACAGACGGTATGTTTGAACTCAACTGCCCGACGCGCTAAAACTCTCCGAAGATCCTCGAGATCTTTCAGCAACAGTTCTCCAGCCTCTTTGAGTTGAAGTGAAGTGGCGGTATCCAGCATATCGGAAGATGTCATGCCCAGATGGATGTAGCGGGAAGCGGGACCGACTTTTTCGGCCACACTGGTCAAAAAAGCAATGACATCGTGCTGTACGGTTGTCTCAATTTCATCAATTCTCTGACTGTCAAAATCCGCTTTGCTGCGGATCTCTTCCCACGCCTCTTTGGGAATCACGCCTCTTTCTGTCTGCACTTCACAGACGGCCAATTCGACGTCAAGCCATTTTCGGTACCGATTCTCCTGGCTCCAAATTTTCCCCATTTCAGGCAGCGTATATCTTTTGATCAAATGATGCCTCCTGCTTGTTTTAAAATGACCTCAACCGATTGGCTATCATTTACGAATTTCGATTTATTGAGACACTTAAAAATTCTATCCAATAAAAGAACGCTGTTTTCCGAACCTTGTATTGAACCTTGTGCTGAATTTGTTTCAGTATTGTTCCAGTATTGTTTCAGGACCTCTTTAAATCAGATCCCGAAATCATACTGAAATCAATTTAACACGATACAGAACGACACAAATAAAATGAAATTCGTTACTTAAAATTATATTTTATGGATATCTTTGAAAATAGTCCGTTATACTCTTTTCCACTTAAAATATAAGGGCCGTTGTGCAGAAAATCGGCTGCTCCATCCATGTCAATCAATGTATCGATATCGAACCGGCCTACATGAAAGGCAAGCCCGAAATTGGCCGAATAGCTGCTGCCAGTCAACCTCCCCTTATCAAGAATCGTTGTCGTAACAGGATCCTCTAAAATCCAGGTTTCCAATAATTCGTAGAATGAAAATCGTGAGTCCAGCCACTTGGTGATCCCGGATTCCAGACCGATACTGAGAAACGGAAGCGCTCTCCAGGTCTCCTTCGCCGGTACAGGCGCAGTACCACTTAATAAAGTCGTTTCATATGTATAGGTCCAGTTAAATAACCCAGCCGCCAAAGTAACCAGATTGTTGGCATAGGGAATGAGGTCCGCAGCAATACCCAAAGCATATAGAGTTTGTTTGTCTTTGTGAGTGCTGATCCCACCAGTTGTTGTAAGACTCTTTACAAGCCACTGGTATCCCTGTCCCCCACTCATATAACTGAGAAAAGGGACAAGAATCGCTTTTGGATTAAGGACATAGAACATCCGTGCACCCACGCCGTATGTACTGTACCCATACGGTTGTTTCCATTGCGCAGTATCGCCGTATGTATAATTTGCATATTCGAGGTGTTTAAAACTGCTTGTTTCATAAAAAATAGTACCGTCAAAACGGGTTTTTTCATTGGCCTTAAAGCTGATACCGCCTGCCGCAGAAATGGTACTTAATTTATCCTCAAAATTGTTGTCTGTATCATTTGGATCGACATAGGTTAGCTTGGAATTGAACGATGTAACCTGTAAACCGAGATCCATATTGTTCATCCGAAGACCGCCGATGACGGTAAATTGATGGGAGGCCTCATCTGTATCCATACCGGGGTATATTTCTGTCCGAATGGGATTATTATAGAGCGGCACACGAAATTTCGTATCCGAGTAGGTTACAAATTGTGTATTATTCATTAAATATACAGCCAGAGTCAAATTCTGATTCACGGGAACATGTACCCCACCACTCCAGAGCTCACCATAGGGATACTCCGATTCAGCAATCACCAGACTGCGGTGGTTGGGCAGCGTAGAAGGAAAATACCAAACATTGTTGTCATCCTGCACATAAAAATTGGCTTCATAACCGAGTGTCTGAATACGCGTTTCGCCTGCTTTCAGATTAGCCATAGCAAAAAACAAGATTGAGCTCACGAACAAACATTTGAAAATCTTCATCCTTTTTCCCTCCTTTTGTTTATTAAATCTCAATATGTTTCCCTTGACGTATTTTCTTAAAACCAAGATGCTCAAGTGCATGAATTACCTTTTTAATTGGAGCATCAACTGGAAATTTTGTCATTAAATAGCCACTCCAGTTTCTGCAATAAAAGCTTCCAAAACAGGAGATTCAATACTTATAGATTCACCACCAAAGGTTTCCATATGAAATTGAATAGCAGATTTAACATCTCCAATCGCTTCTTCATATGTATTGCCTTCACCTACGATTACCTCTTTTATCCCCAGTGGATATGCAACATATGTATCGGGATGTTTCTCAACTACAATTTTTATCTGTTTCATCATTTTATCCTCATCAACCAATATCTTACACCCATCATTTCCATACAATATAAATGATTCAAATTTCTTTCACTACTTTTTATAACTGTAATACAACTTCATAAAGTTTTCCATCCCGAAAAACGGTCAATTCCAGATTTCGGTCTTTCTCGATATCGACACTATTGATCACCTGCTGCACATCTGCGGTTGAACGAACACGTTCTCCACCAATAGCCACAATGACATCACCCACCTGCATGCCGGCACTTTCTGCAGGACTTCTTGCGCTCACCCGGGTCACGACCACGCCATCGCGCTGGGATATCCCCATCATTCGGGCCACCACCCTGCTGATGTTTTCAACTTCCAGTCCGGTAGCAAAGGATTGGTCGACAGGCCCGATCTTCTGCAAATCGGGTAAAATGGTTTTCACTCGATTGATGGGTATGGCGAATCCGATACCGATCGATGTTCCGGGCTCCCATTCACTGCTTCCAGAATAAATGAGCGTATTGATGCCGATACATTGTCCCAGACTATTAACCAGCGGTCCACCGCTGTTGCCGCCATTAATAGCTGCATCGGTCTGGATCATATCCTCGTATGAGCGCCCGCCATCACCTTCAAAATCCATGCCGGTAGCACTGACCACACCCACGGTGACCGTGGGTTTTGAACTCACATCAAAAAGACCAAATGGATTGCCGATAGCGATCACCCATTCTCCTATGATAACATCATCCGAATTGCCGAAAGGGATATAATCCAGATCATTTTTGTCAACCTTTAACAGGGCCACATCATATTTTGGATCCTCTCCAACCACTTCCGCATTAACATGTTCCCCATTGGTCATGGAGACAACGATTTCAGAAGCTTGATCGATCACATGCTGATTGGTCAGGATATAGCCATCGGGAGAAATGATAAAACCGGAACCCAATCCATTGACCTCATATTCACGATAACTTTGAGGCGGTGCGAAATATCTATAAAATGGATCATTATCCCAAAAAGAACGCTGTTGAACACGAAGAATTTGTGTCACATTGATGCCTACAACGGCCGAATTGACTCTCGCTACGGCGCGTGTAATCGCATTCTGTCTGGACTGCGTAATGTCCTCATTGGCCATCTGAATGTCATCCGCCAGTTGGTTTACCGGAATAAGGGGTGTAGCGATCTCGGCAAAGGATTCTTCCGATTGTTCTTGACTTTCCGAACAGTGAAAGATTGGCAAGCCAAGTATCGAAATAATTAATGAAAGAAATATACACTTCAAAGCATGTTGTACCGATCTTCTATTTTGTACATTTTGAAAAAATAGTTTGATTATCATTTCTGTTCCTTATCGTTTAAAATGAATACATGAGGATTTTGTCCATATTCGACATGATCAAGGAACAAACCCTGCGGCGGCGCAGTCGGCCCTGCGCAAGTACGATCTTTTGCTTTCAGAATTTGTTGAAAATCTTCGGGTGCAATTTTCCCTCTGCCCACTTCCATCAGTGTACCGACAATGCTTCTGACCATGTGATGAAAAAATCGATCGGCCGTAATTTCAAAATGAATTTCACCATCATCGATTTGCCAATGGACATCTGAAACACAGGAAATAAAATTGTCCGTCTGGCCGTTGGCCTTACAAAAAGAGGTAAAATCATGTTCACCAACCAAATATTTTGAGGCTTCCTGCATTGACTCAACAGAAAAAGTTATTCGGGGAATCCATGCATATTGTCGATTAATGGCTCTCGATCGCCTGGCGATAACATACCGATAGGTACGGCTGATCGCATCCCGCCTCGCATCGAACGGCTCACCAAGTTCATCCATACCCACAATGGATATATCTTTAGGTAAAAGTCCAATGAGTCCCTTTTTTAATTCATCAAAAGACAATGAACTGTGAACTTGAAAACTGACAACCTGCCCCAGTGCATGCACACCCGCATCCGTCCGTCCCGAACCAGCTACCCTGACCTCCTTCTGTGTCAAAATCTTTAAAGCTTTTTCAATTTCTCCCTGAACCGTTCTTTGATTGGGCTGGACCTGCCATCCTGCAAAATCGGACCCATCATATTCTATCACCAGTTTGAATGGTCGCCCATTTTTTATCATAGCCTTTGTCATAAATAGATCTGTTGATATCCCGTTAAAAAACATTTTTATACATAGAAAAACTGCATCATCACAACCGGAAAGCCAAAAGCAAAAACAACTAGAAAAGCCACCGCATCGGCTCTGCGGAATCGCAACACATAATAACTAGTTCTCTCTTTAATCCTCCCGTAACAGCGTGAATCCATAGCCAGAGCCAGATCATTGGCCCGACGAAAAGTAGATAAAAAGAGGGGGACAATAAGCGGAACAATACTTCTTAATTTGTTGATGAGACTCCCGGAAATTTGACATCCTCTGGAAAATTGGGCCTTTCTGATTCGTTCTGCCTCCTGAATGAGAATCGGTATAAAACGAAGTGAAATCGACAACATCATCGCAATTTCATGTGCCGGAACACCGATTCTCTTGAAGGGAGAAAGAAAGAGTTGGAATGCATCCGCAAGGGACATGGGCGAAGTGGTCAATGTTAACAAGCTGGCCAGTACGGCCAGAAGCGCGATTCGAATGGTATAGAAGAGACCCCGAACAATTCCCTCTTCTGTAATCGTGAGTCCAATAAACTCTATTCTTAATAGAATTTTTCCTTCTGTAAAAATTGAATGAAAAAGCAATGTCAAGATAAATAGCCATAGAAAAGGTCTGAGGTTTCTTACGGATAAGGCCCAACTCAGTTTAGACAAATAGAAAAACAACATGATTGCAGCTATAAATACCAGAAACAGTTCGATGCGATGTACAAACATCAGCAGGACCATAAAAATCAGGCTTGATATGATTTTTGTTCGCGGATCCAGTTTGTGCACGATCGATTCTCTTGGAGCATACTGCCCTAACGTAATATCCTGTATTCTGAACATCGTAAATGGTTTTTTCGAAAATTCACCTTATCCCGTGTGATCTCGACTCATCAATTTGTTTTTGATGTTGATACGATGACCTTATCGTAGAAAATATACGGCTTTTTTCGTAAAAGTCAAATAATAAATTGATCCATAATTCAAATTTCTTCTTGACTTTTATCTCTTTTCCATTTATGTTTAAAAACAAATTTCCCAACCTTTATTTCGTCTTTTGGTATTGGTTAAATATGAATGGAGTGTACTATGGCCTACAACAAAAAGAATTCGAATAATGAAAAAGAGTTTAAACCTTATATTCCTGCTGACACGAAAATGAAAGAATTCACATTTAAAGCTGTCTTTGTGGGAAGTATTTTGGCCATTATCCTGGGTTCGGCCAATGCCTACATTGGTCTCAGGGTAGGCATGACGGTAGCCGCCACTTTTCCTGCTGCTGTCATGGCGATAGCGATTCTGCGTATTTTTAAGGGATCCATCTTGGAAGAGAACATCTGCCGGACAACGGCCTCCGTGGGCGAAGCCTTGGCTGCAGGTGTTGTCTTTACCATTCCAGCTCTTCTCATCGCGAAAAATCCGATAACGGGTATGCCAATCTGGGACCATATTCATTACCTTGAAAGTACCATTCTGATGGTACTGGGCGGCATCCTGGGGATTCTCTTTGTCATATTCCTTAGAAGAATTCTCATTCATGACAAAACGCTGTTGTTTCCGGAAAGTGTTGCCTGTGCTGAAATTGTGAAAGCCGGACAAGGCCATGAAACCGGAGCAAAGTATGTCTTTGGAGCGATGGCTCTCTCAGCCTTTTTTGAACTCTTTAAGAACAAAAGAGGACTGTGGACGATTCGAGAATCGGTACAATCCTTCATCCCTATAAAAGTGAACAACTTCAGTATGTTTATTGAAGACAAACTGGAACAAGTCAGAGAACTCGTTTCTTCCCCCACTGGAGGGATCTATATTCAATCTCCCGGTGCATCTGCCATGCTGATGGGTGTGGGTTATATCGTGGGTCCGAAACTGGCATCCATCGTCTTTGCAGGCGGTGTTTTCGGTCATCTCATGTTGATCCCGCTTTTTATTTTTATCAACGGCAGCTTTGCCAATCTGATCTCAAATGATGTCGGCTGGGTTGAGATTTCGAATACGGTATTTACCGATCAGGTCAAGCCATTTGCGGTCGGAGCCATGCTTGTTGGTGCCTTCTACACACTTTTCAGAATGCGAAAATCTCTCGCTACGGGCATTGCAAACGCATTTCGCGACCTCAAACAGATAGGTAAGACAAAGACTGACGAAACAGATCGTCTGGAAAGGGATATTCCTTATTCGATCACAATCATCGGCGTCATCGCCATGGTGATACCGATTGCCCTCATCTATTATATTTTATGCCACAGTGTGATCGGTGCAATCGTTGCGGCCATCGTTATGACCATTACAGGATTCCTCTTCGCATCGGTTGTCGGTTATCTGGTCGGAACGATTGGATCTTCCAACAATCCCATTTCGGGGATCACCCTCTCGACGCTCGTTGTCGCCGCTTTTCTGATGTTAGCCATTGGCCTCACAGGCACTCCTGGGATTGCCGCTGTTCTGGGCGTGGCAGCTGTTGTTTGTGTCTCCTCTGGGGTGGTTGGAGACATGATTCAAGATCTCAAAGTGGGGCACATCCTTGGGGGAACACCGAAAGCCATGGAAAAAGCGGAAATTGTGGGTGTTTTAGCCACAGCCCTCATCATGGCATTTTCATTACAGCTTCTGCACACGCAATACGGCGGCATTGGCGGTACGGATCTCCCCGCACCCCAGGCCAGCCTGATGGCCGCTCTTTCGGAAGGTATCATTGGAGGAAAAATGGCCTGGCCTCTGGTTATTATGGGAATGATCTTCAGTGTTGGTCTTATTCTGATCGGAATCTCTTCCATCATGCTCATTGCCGTGGGCATGTATCTGCCGCTCTACGTAACAGCGGGTATATTTGTGGGTGGCGTTATAAAAGCCATTGTCAACCAGATCACAAAAAAGAGGGAGTATGATTCCCAAAAAGTAGAAAATACGGGGATTCTGCTCTCTTCGGGATTCATTGCGGGAGAGGCGATTATGAGCATCATCATCGCCTTCACGCTATGGGCGGGAGCTGGTAAGGCGATTCTGCCCAAAATCATAGATGGGGGGAATCCCTGGCTCGCCTTGATTATATTTGGCGTGATTGCCTATGTTTTAATCTCCATTCCCATACGAAATGGAAAAATCAAAAAATGATAAAAATGTATTGGATCTCATTCCAATCCACAATAAAGAATGGGGAAAACAAGCCGACGGGAAGGTGTTCCTGAAAAGAGATCGATTTAAGAATCCACTGCTCAACAAAATGGTTGCAAAACTGGGAATCCCTCCACAGGTTCACATTCATCTGGATGAATTTGGCAGCTTTGTATGGAATCACTGCGATGGATCACAATCGGTATCCGAAATTGCCCAAAAATTACGCGAACGATTTGGCGATAAAGTCGATCCCGTTTATGAAAGACTGGGTGGATATATTAGACTGCTGGCGTATCACAAATTAATCACTTTTAAAATCAAACCGGATGAATCATAACCGTTTGATAACTCCTTTTTCATCCTATGGAAATAAATTGCCGGCATCTTGAGTGTGAAAGTATAGGACAGCTCAATGGTTTCTTTGAAACAAGCAATCCGTTCAGGATTGAAAGATTGCCTAAATGTGCATCAGCACGAAAAAGTTTTAATCATTGCCGATGAACCGCTCAGTGATATCGGTTTCCCTTTTTATCAAGAAGCAAATCGTTTGAACGATCATTCCACACTTGTTCTTCTTCCTAAAATATCAAATAACAACAACATACCGGACGGGGTAGCATCCTTGATGGCTTCCAGTGACGTGGTCATACTCACAACGAGCCGTTCTCTATCTCACACAAAAGCACGGAGACATGCCTGTCAATGCGGAGCCCGTATTGCCAGCCTGCCTAATATCAAGGCCGACTCACTCATTAGAACTCTGACCGGTAACTATAAAAGCATGATTAACAAGAGTCGCAAACTGGCCGACATCTTAACCATCGGCCGATCCGCTCATTTAACCACACCTGCCGGTACCAATTTGATTTTCTCACTAGTGCGTATGCGCGGCTATGCCGATACCGGCATAATCCACGAAGCAGGACAATTTTCCAACCTGCCTGCTGGTGAGGGGTGCACTGCTCCGGTGCAGGGCTCAACACAGGGGATTCTGATGGTAGACGGGTCATTCCCCATCCTGGGTAAAATCAACACGCCTGTTCGCATGACGATAAAAGACGGCCATGTAATACGCATATCGGGAGGAAAAGAAGCGGATACCATAAGAAAATTACTGAGACCCTTTGGCAGATGGGGACGCAACATTGCAGAGCTTGGAATCGGCACCAATCCCAGGGCACAATTTACGGGTTGCACACTGGAAGATGAAAAAGTCGTCGGAACGGTTCATGTGGCGTTGGGCAACAATATCTCTTTCGGAGGAAAGGTTAATGTGGATTGCCATTTTGACTGTATCCTCCTGAAACCCACACTCATCATCGACGGCAAGAAGATTCTTGAAAATGGCGAATTGCAGGTATAAGCAAGAAATGGAGTGTATAACTGCAATTGGATCATGAAAGATCGATATGACCCGGATTAGAAAATCAAAAACTGCCTATAAATGATATCCTGTAATACAAACCAAACCACCATGCACTGAAAGTGCATAGGTTTTTAAAAAATGACTGAAAATCCTCAATTATTCAAGCTCAAAATCTGTTGTATCATTTGCGGAAACTTTATGATGTTTCAAATATTCTTCTATCATTTTTTCTGTCA
>JAFGDT010000063.1 GCA_016931965.1 bacterium
ATTTATTAATATCAAATAAACCGGGGCACCTGGCGATCATATACTGTTTTTTATCCCCAATTTCCACAGCTTTGCATACTTTGTAAAAACATAATTCGCCGAAAAAACAGCCAATAAAAAACCTTCCATCCCATCAAGAAATCCTGCCCGAAGAACATACATGCGAACAAACATGTGAATGGATCTGAACAGCATCCCCAGCGCAGTGACACGTTTCCCCCGCTCTTGGAGATCCAATGCCGCCAACGAAGTATACCTGTTCAATTTATCATAGTAATGCTCAATAGATTGATCGGTATAATGGATGAGCGGTGATTTCAATGTCCCTATGGATCCATCTAAGATGAGCCTCTCATGCACCCTTTCATCTCCAAAACGGCCTTTTTCTTTCTTGAATAATCGGACAACATAACCGGGATACCACCCCCCATGTCGAATCCACCTGCCCAGAAAAAACGCCTTTCTTGGCATCCTGTATCCAGAAAAAGAATTGTTTTCCCTGATAACCTCTCCGATCTCTTCAGCCAGCCGGGGAGGAATCCGTTCATCCGCATCCAGCCAGAGAATCCATTCTCCGGTTGACTTTTCCAAAGCATACTGCTTGGCCTTTGCATACCCGTTCCACATGATGATATAAACTTTATCGGTGAAGCGTTTGGCTATTTTTTCTGTACCATCCACACTATGCGAATCGACGACAACAATTTCATCGACAAATGAAAGACTGTCCAAACACTCAGCGATATGTTCCGCTTCATTCTTTGTAATCACAATGGCCGATAACACTGCCAAATTGATTCTCCGATTTAGATGGACATTGTTTTATTCAAGCTATCACTGAACCGGTAAATGCCTTATGATACTTCGCAACAGCCTTATAGATTAAATCGAGTTTGAGTTCCTTAATGCATCGAGGATCCTGACATGCTTTTTTCCAGCACGGAGAACATTCCAAATCGGATAAAATTTTGGTTCCACGATTATAGAGCTCGATTTCTGCACCACAGGAAAGACCGAACCAAGCGATGACATTCCTTTTTAATCCGATGGCAATATGCATACCCAGAGAATCGCCGCTCACAACCAGATCGCAAAGATTGACATAGAGAAGCCCATTTCTCAATCCTTCAGCTGTGGGTGTTTCGATAGCCTTATCCTTCACACCCATTTTTATCTGCCGATTGATTTCGGTATCCTCTTTCCCGCCAAGCAAGAGGACCTTTGTCTCTGGCAACTCACGCATAATCTTCTTGATTAAAATAACATGCTGCTCAACCGTCATCTTTTTTAAAGGAAATTCCGAGGAACATCCTGTATTAAATCCGACAACAAATTTCCCTTCACCAACACCCAATCCCTTTCGAAATTCCCTGCAAAAGTTCTCCTCCTCCTCAGTGAGTCGAAGAACATACTCATCCTGTTGATAATCCAACTTCCAGGTCTCGGCCAGAATCTCAAGACCTGTACGTGTATTTTGCCAAAATTTCAAATTGTCATCCAAACCCATTCGATAATTGTAAGCAGCTTCCGGATTCAAAGGCACAATCACACCATTTTCATTCAATTGGAATCCGAGTTTCACTTCTGCTTTCAGGGAATTCGTAAAAGCGGCAGAATTGCGGTTTTTATCTGCATTTAAAACCTCATCAAAACTCATCTGACGAAGTATCATTCTATTTTCACTGTTCCATGCCCAAACTTCATCCAGATAGGGATTATTTTCAAGGAGAGGCAAAGCATTCTTTTTGGTCATCCAGTGAATAGTACTTTCCGGATACTTCCTTTTGATAGCAGGAAGCATTGCCGTTGTCATCAATACTGCACCCAAATGATCGAGATTTACAATAAGAATTCGACGTCCATAAGGAATCGGTTCATCGCAAGGGCAGACCATGTAGGGTTCACATGGTTTGTAACCTGTGAACCGCTTGCAATCGGGTACAATAAAACGTTTTCTGATTTCATTCATCATGCATTTCTCATATTTGACTGATTCAGCAGGCCAAATGGACCGAAACATTTTATAAACAATTAAGTTCCTTCTGATGCTCCTGGATATAACTGTTTTGACGGATTACTTTTTCAACCACCTGCATCACATCATCAACACCCAGATTTTTCATGCAGATCATCTCCTTACACGATGTGCGGTTGCATCCCAAACAGGACAATCCTTTCTTATAAACAACGCGGTGGCCCTTGCCGAAGGGTCCCTGGAGCTTCCACTGAGTAGGTCCGAATATCCCCACTGTGGGTGTACCCACCGCTGCGGAAATGTGCATAGGCCCTGAATCATTGGCAATAACGATTTGACATCTCGAAAGAAGCACGCCCAACTGTTTCAGTGAAGTTTCCGGAGCAATGAACGTTGGATAATGGGCCAAGCTCTGGACTTTTTCTGCATGTTTCCGCTCACCAGGCCCCCACAATAAAAGGATTTTCGCTTCCTTGACTTTGGACAAAAGATCGCTCAATGCAGCAAACCGATCCAACCCCCACCGTTTGGTTTCCCACCCTCCCCAACAATGTAAACCAATCAGAAATGTGTTTTCAAGACCCCGTTTTTTCATCCACCGGTCAATAACATCCTTATCCTTATCTGAGTAATAAAATCGTGGAAAAGCGTCTACAATAGGCAAACCAAGTGCTCGAAGCCCATCGAGATTAAATTCAACCTCATGAATGCGATCACCTCGAGGAACGACACGACAATTATAAGCATATTTTCTTCCCCTAAATGTGAATCCAACACGCATTGGAGCAGCCGTTATCCATGTCAGAAAGGCGCTTCGGGGATTGCCAAAAAGATCGAACACCAGATCATACTTTTCCTTTCGTATCATTTTTAAAAACCGTAACGCATCCCCTTGTCTGATTTTCCTTCCTGATCTATCCTTCTTTGAATGGGGGGGAGAGAGTATGCGATCCACACAGGGATTCCCGATTAATACATCTCTTCCCGAATGGTCAACCAAAAAATGAATTTCAGATCCGGGAAATCCATTCCGCAAGCTTGGCAGTACCGCCGTTGAAAGAACCACATCACCAATAGCCCTGAGTTTAATCACCAGTATTTTTCGAATATCTTCCTTCAAAAATCAATCTCCTAACCAGTCGAAGGATGGGTATCCCACCTCTTTCGAAGCACCAACTTCATATCTCGAAGGACCGTGTACGGAACATTATATTTCCCGATGTAAATCTGACCGTCCCTTCCACCATGGCAGTCTGATCCACCACAGATCAAAAGATCGTTATCCCAAGCCAGCTGCTGAAGATGCTGTGTGCGATTCTCATTAAATTTGGGATGAATGATTTCGATGCCGTCAAGACCTGATTTGACAAACGATAAGATTTCATGATCAGAAATAAAATGACCCGGATGGGCCAAAAAGGAGAGTCCTTTTGCCTTTGAAATGAGATCGAACGCCTCTTCAGGATGAATCTTGTATTTTTCCTCGTACGCTTCTGAGTGATACCCAATGTAATGATGAAATGCCTCCTGAAATGTCTCAATATACCCTTTTTCCATCAACACTTCCGCCAAATGGGGTCGCCCGATACTTCCCCCCTTCGATCTCTCTTCAACCTCATCCATGGTGAGATGAATGCCCAAACGGTTCAGATTCTGAATCATTTTGGCTGCCCGTCTGTATCTTTCCTCCCGAAATTTTTTCAAGTACCGCTTCAAATATGTATGATCCGGATCAAAATAATAGGCCAGTATGTGTATATCTTTCCCATTGTACTGGCTGCTTAATTCGACACCCGGAACGACCTCCACACCGATACGGCTCCCTGTCTCCACGGCTTCCTCAATACCATCAATGGTGTCGTGATCGACAATAGCCACGGCTTTCAGTCCGACTTCTTTGGCCTTCTTAACAACCTGAGAGGGTGTTAAAAGACCATCCGAATAGTTTGTGTGAAGATGAAGATCAATCCATTTATCTTTTATCATAATGTCCTTCGTTTTTCAATAAGATGATGATACAATAAAAGGGTTTCGGAAACAATCCGATGCCAATTAAAAACATTCACGGCTCTGATCCTTCCCGCCCGTCCCAATGCTTTCATTTTATGCGGACTGTTCAGCAGCTCGACAACAGCCGTGGTTAATACCTCTGTATTTCGAGGGAGAACGAGTTTTCCCGTTTCTCCATCTACAACGATTTCAGGAACACCATCGCAATGGGTGGAAACAACCGGAAGTGCCATTGCCATAGCCTCAACAAGAACAAGTCCGAAAGCTTCGGCATACGCTGGATAAACAAAAAGATCCATCGCTGCAAGAAACGGTTTTACATCTTTCTGGAATCCAGAAAAAATGAATCTACCATTAAGATGAAGGGACCGTGCATAATTCTGGATATCCTCTGCCTCTTTCTCCTCGCCCACTGTAGCACCGCCCACAGCCAAAAACCAGACATCCGATCGTGTCCGGATAAGGCGTTCGGCCATCTGAATGAATTCCCGATACCCCTTCCACCATTGCAAACGGCCTACAATGCCTACAACTAAAGCATCCGAAGGAATGGAAAATGAACGACGAATCTGTTCTCTTCCTGTTTTGTGGCCATCATAAACATCAAGATCGACGCCATTTGGGATATATTTGACCTTATCCGCCTGAACAGGATGCGTTTGAATGACGTTCCACTGGATGAGTTTCGAAATGCTCACCACAGCATCCACCCGACGGTAAATGAATCGATGCAATAAATCTTTCTTCGATTTCATGGTCCCCACATGTTTTGTCAAAACCAGAGGAACATGTGTATTGTTTCCTGAAAGAGCGGGCACCAGAAACCACAAATCTTTTGAAAAGTGTGTATGTACAAGGTCGACATCTTCCTTTTGAATCCATTGGTGAACCATTTTGATCCTTCGGGGATCAATATATCCATGAGATGATTTTGTAAGGAGCGTTATGGGAAAGTTCCTGAGCATGGATTCTGACATGGAACCCTGTGCAGCCAAAAAACTGATCCGCATGCCTTCCGATTTTAATTTGTTCGCCAGTTGAACGGCCACCATTTCCATACCCCCCCAGGATTGAGAACAGCATACTTGAAAGATATGGAGCGCTTCCTTACCCAAATGAGAAAAACTCCTTGACTTTCTGAATTGAATTGTCTTTATTGGTGCTTATGATCATGATTCGAAAATATCTTTTTCTGTTTTTATCGATACTGAATCTGACGACTTGCAACCGGAATGGAGATTCAACATCCTTAAACAATCAGGAAAAGTTGATTCAAGTTTACATCACGCTGACAAAACTGCAGGAAAGACTTCCCGTTCAAGATCCTGCTTTTCTGGATTCGTCCCGCGCCATTCTTGAACATTACCATTTTACTGAAGAAGAATACAATCAATCCCTCTCCTATTTCAACGAAAAACCTGAACGCTGGCAAACATTCTATCAAGAAGTACTCAAACAATTAGAAGACGAATAAAAACAACCTGCACATTCTCTCCTATAATTTCATTATTATTGATCGATTTCTGTGATGAAGTGACTTAACAAATTCGCGGTAATTGTTCGCCGCTCAGCATATCCAAAATGCGATGACTGCCTATTTGGGTTCGCATAACAACACGGTTTTTATTTTCGCTGAGAACAGATCCGATGACGGCACTGTTTCGTCCACAAGAAATCCGTTTCATGGCTTTAACGACATCTTTCACGACTCCGGGAGATATGCAGGCAACCAGTACACCTTCATTCGCCACATAAAGAGGATCAAACCCAAGCAGTTCACAAGCGCCTTTGACTTCTTCGGTTAAAGGAACATTCTCCTCTACAATTTCAATACCGACATGGGATTGACCGGCAATCTCATTCAATATGGTAGCCAATCCTCCACGCGTGGCATCCCGCATGACATGGATATGATTTGTTACGCCCAACATGGCATCGACAAGTCCGTTCAAGGGTGTCACATCGGACTGAATTTTGGTTCGAAATCCCAAATCTTCCCTGGACGTCATCACAGCCATTCCATGACACCCCAACGGACCGCTCACAACAACGTGATCTCCTGCCTGTGCCCCCGCCCCTGAAAGGGTTACATTTTCTCGGAGGATTCCCACACCCGATGTATTAATAAAAAGACCATCCACATTGCCCCGTTGAACGACCTTGGTATCTCCGGTCACAATGAGAACACCGGCCTCATCGGCAGCTTCTTTGACTGACTGAACAATTCGTTTTAAATCATCGATTAAAAATCCTTCTTCAATAATGAAACCGATACTGAGGTAGGCAGGTTTTGCACCTAACATGGCCAGATCATTCACCGTCCCGCATACCGCCAACCGCCCGATATCTCCTCCAGGAAAAAACAACGGTTCAACAACAAAGGAATCGGTGGTAAAGGCCAACCGGGTTGAGGGCACATCAATCAGAGCACTGTCATCCCTGGAATCCAGATAATCATTCTTCAAAACGGGGAGGAAGACTTCCTCAATGAGTTGATGTGAATATCGCCCTCCACCCCCATGGGCTAATCGAATTTCGTTCATCATACGACTGGTTCATTTGATTATATGATGGTATTTAAAAAATGCAGCACAGGTTCCCTCACTGGATACCATACACGGACCAACCGGATCACCGGGAGTACAGGTGGTCCCAAAATGGCGGCAATCTGAAGGGCTCACCCTTCCTTGCAGGACTTGGCCGCATAAACATCCTTCAGGTTCGTGGGTGGGTTCCACCTCAATGGGAATTTGAATCTCCGCATCCCACTCTGAGAAGGATTCACGAATTTTAAGACCGCTTTCCTTAACCTCACCCAATCCGCGCCAATGCGAATCACACACTTCGAACACTTTATCGATTATCTCTTGCGCCTTTGGATTTCCTTCCTTTTTTACAACACGTGAATATTGAATCTCAACTTTTGGATCATCATGATTGATCTGTTCAACAAGCATTTGGATGGATTGGAGAATATCGAGTGGCTCAAAGCCTCCAATGACACAGCCGATGCCATATTTCTGCACCAGTGGTTCATATGGTCTGGATCCAATAATGGCACTAACATGACCGGGACAGAGATAACCATCGATTCGAACATCACCTCGGCTTAACAGCTCCATCGCCGGTGGCATCACTTTATGCGCGGATAAGACGAAATAGTTCAGGACACTCCGATTTCTGGCCTCGATGAGTGAAGCAGCCACCGTTGGAACCGTCGTCTCAAATCCGATTCCGATAAATACAACTTTCTTTTCTCGTTCATGAGCAGCAATACTGAGCGCTTCCAATGTCGAAGCGACAACACGTATATCGGCTCCTCGAGCATGTTCAAGGTCTAAACTGGAAGACGATCCGGGTACTTTCATCATATCCCCGAATGTCGCTACAATAACATCGGAACGACGGGATAAGGCAATGGCCCTGTCCAAAGTCTGGTTCGATGTAACACAAACCGGACAACCCGGTCCTGAAATGAGAATCAACTGCTCGGGTAAAAGTTCCCTGATGCCGTGACGTGCAATCGCCATCGTATGGGTGCCGCAGACTTCCATGAAGGTCATTTCTCGACCATCAACAAGTTCACGAATGGTTTTTACAAAATGGCGTGCAACATTTCCCTGGCGAAATTCATCAATAAATTTCACGCCAGTTTCTCCATTTCCGCAAAAAGGGACAATGTTTCTAAGGCTTCCGCCTCATCGAGACGCTGAATGGCAAAACCCGCATGAACGATCACATAATCTCCTACTCGAACATCTTTTAGAAGCTGCAGACCGATCTCCCTTTTCACCCCACCAATGTGAACAATTCCTCTGTTATCTTCTATTTGAATGATTTTCATCGGTACGGCCAAACACATACAAATATCCTATTTAAATATATGATAGAGTGTAATTTCATAGATAACCAATCCTTCGTAGAACAGAACGACAGAAGCGCTAATTTCCTCAAGTGAAAGCATACCCTTAAAGATCCGCTTATCCGCATTCAACAGAAGCAACAGGAGACCGCCAGCCGTAAGAAAATATTTTGAAAAGAAAAAGACTTCACGGCCCAACGACAGCGCCTGACGCATAAAGGGATTGACTTCCCATGCTCCCAATTCCAACAGATAGATCGTCATCGTGCCATCAACCAGAGAAAGAATCAATGTGACAAAGAGACACAGTACATACTTTTTCTCAAAAAATGTGGGTTTATGTCCGGATAATTTAAAATGGTACGAAGGATTCGGCATAACCTTTCCCATTAGCTCACTTAATCCAGCCACCGGATGGGGATCAATCCATTTACTTTTTTAAACTCCGGATCCCCGGTAACCAGCGTGGCTTTTTGGACAATGGCCGTAGCAACTACCAAAGAACTCACTGTACCAATCGCATACCTGGCTTTAATGCGTGCTGCTTGCATAATATCATCCAAACAGTTGGAAATGATCTCAAATGGAAGAATTTCCAAAAGGGGCATAAATGTTTCTGCTTTTTCGATGGAATGGACAGAAGAAATGATGTGAAAAACTTCACCTATACTCATCTCATTCACGAGTATGGGATTCTTTTCCTGCTGTGCATCCCAAAAAAGTGTTTTGATCACACGATAAGGGCCATCTTTCTGCAGATAAAGCAGCAACCCGTATGCATCAAGTAATATTTTTTGATCCAATTTTCATCTCTCGCCGGTGTTCTTCCAAAAGGGTTTGAGTCAGAGAATGCCCACCTGAAAAAATTCCGCATGCCGACTCAATGGGATCCTCCGGCAATGGTTCGACCAGAACTTTCTGCTTGTCTTCAGAAAGTGTGATGACCAATTTGGATTGCGGTTTTAATCCCAAACTTTTGCGAATCCAAGCAGGAATGACAATTTGTCCCTTTGTGGAAACAGTGGCAATGGTCATGGAGTTGTCCTCCTAAGTGGCATGAATTTTTACATTAGCAAAAGATACAAAAAAAAATCATGTAAATCAAGGCGTAAATAGTATTACTAATTAGATTATGTATTACATTATTTCAAATTGTAAGATGCCACAACAGCCTGACCCAATGCAAGCCCTCCATCATTGGTTGGCACATGAGAATGGGTCAGGACTTCGAAACCTCTGTTCTCCAATGCGCTTGAAAGATTTTCCAGTAAAAAACGATTCTGAAAACAGCCACCACTCAAAGCAATAACACGAATGGTTGTTTGATCACGAATTTGCTGGCAAAGATTCAAAAACAGCTTGAGCAATCCGATATGAAACCGATAACTGACCTCGCCCACGGATTTCCCTGAGATGATGTCTTTCACAATCTGTTGAATCACTCGGTCTGGAGAAATGATGCTCATTTGGTTGCGTTCTACGATCTCAAAATCATATCCTTTTTTGATATCTCCATCCCATGTCTCTCCCTCCATCGACATCTCAAATTCCATGGCGGCCTGCCCCTCAAAAGCGACCTTTTCTCTCAATCCGGTCAGAGCGGCTGCACCATCAAAAAGCCTTCCCAGACTCGACGTTTGAACAAGGTTCATGTTGTGTTGAATCATTCGGAGGACAGAACGAAGACGATTGAGATCGATCAGTTTCATGAAGGGAAGCTGTTTCAGTTTTCGAATAAAATGGTCTTCGGATTGATGGGTTCCATCATCATGTTTCAATGCCTCATATGCATAGGCAACCGCCATCCTCCAGGGTTCCTGGATCGCCTTTGCACCTCCTGGCATCGGGCGATAGGCAAAATGGCCGATGCGTTCAAACGAAACCAGATCCGCAAGAAGAATCTCCCCACCCCAGATCTGTCCGTCCGTTCCGTATCCGGTTCCATCGAGGGACAAACCGATGACTTTCTCATCATAACCATATTCAGCCAAGCATGAAGCAATGTGCGCATGATGGTGTTGTACACCGATGCGGGGGATTTGATCTTGCTTCAAAGCCCAACGCGTCGAAAGATAATCGGGATGCAGATCGTAGGCGATTGCTTCGGGTTCTATCTGAAGGATACGTTTGAGATGATCAACAGACTCTTCGAAAAAGCGGAGTGTCTCCACATTTTCCAGATCCCCCACATGTTGACTGAAGAAAGCATGATCCCCTTTGATCAGGCAGATGGTATTCTTTAATTCTCCTCCCACTGCCAGAACAGAAGGGTGTTTTTTTCGAAGAAAAACCGGAACCGGTACATATCCCCTTGAACGGCGAATAAACCGGGGCAGCCCCCCTGCAATCCTGCAGACGGAATCATCGTTCCTCAAATAGATGCCTCGATTGTGCATGAGAAAGAAATCCGCTATTTCTCCCAGACGGCTCAGAGCTTCTTCATTGCCGATGGCAATGGGTTCTTCCGTGACGTTGCCGCTCGTCATAACCAGAGCGACAAAACCTTCATTCAAAATAAGATAATGAAGCGGCGTGTAGGGCAGCATAACGCCAAAATAGCCATTCCGGGGTGCCAGAGATTCTGCCAATGGATGGGGATTTTTTTTTCTCAACAAAACAATGGGACGACGGGGGGAAAGCAGTACTTCCCACTCTTTCAGACCGAACTCAGCAAATGTTTTCAATTGTTCAAAATCACGGACCATCACCGCAAGGGGTTTTTCCTCCTTCCTCTTTCGGTTACGAAGACGGGATACGGCAGCGTCATTCGTGGCATCGCAGGCCAGATGGAATCCGCCCAATCCCTTGATTGCTGCAATTTTTCCTTTTTTGAGATAACCGACCGTTTCAAGAATCGGATCGTCAACTTGGATTTCCTTCCCTGTGTTGTCTGTCAGCCAGACCCGTGGACCACAGACAGGACAAGCATTGGGCTGTGCATGAAATCTTCTGTTTGAAGGATCGTCATACTCGTTTTGACAGTCGGGACACATCTTAAAAGAAGACATTGTTGTCTTGACACGATCGTAGGGAATATCCTGAATAATGGTATAGCGCGGGCCGCAATTTGTACAATTGATAAAGGGATATCGAAAACGCCGATCATGAATATCAAAGAGTTCATCCAAACAATCCATGCAAACAGAAATGTCCGGTGAGATAAGTGTGGACCGTTCATCTTCCGCACGACTCGAATGAATCACAAATTCTACATCACCACTGGCCGGTGTTTCTGAAACATCGACTTGTGTGATTTTTGACAAGACAGGTGGATTGGATTGCAATTGTCTTAAAAATCGATCCAATGCTTCTGGTTGTCCTTCCACTTCGATTTCTACACCTCGAGAAGAATTGCTGACAAAGCCTTTCAAATCTTCATGCATCGCAAGACGATAAACAAAAGGCCGGAATCCAACCCCCTGCACAATTCCCTTAACCAATATTCGATTTCGAATTTTTGGATTCATCATCGATCAGCAATCCATTTCAGTCATCTATTGAATATAAACGACTCAAGGGTCTGGTTTGCTCCAAAAAAATTGGAGAAAAAACACCACATCAAAACTGAAAACAATAAAACCTTTAAAAAAATATATTCAAAAAAGGATGGTTTCGTTGTGTACGGATCAAACCGGAATGAACCGGAATCTTATGGATTGATCAAAATCCTAATCAACTTCCTTTTCAGAATTCTCTAAAATTCCGGTACATTCCCTATTTTCGAATTAACTCACTCAAATAGCATTAAGAAACCTGTTCTTTTACCCAGCTTGTACTGACAGATTTCGGCCGTTCAATGGCTTCACCGAGCCCGCGGCTTAAGATAAGTTGAGAAAGCATCCCCAGAGAGCGCGAAACACCGAACAAAACAGTGTAGAAATCAAATTCCTTCATGCCGAAATGATGAAGAAGTGCTCCCGAACCTGCATCCACATTGGGATAGGGATCAGCAGCTTTTCCATGTTCTTTGAGTATTTCCGGAATGGTATTAAAAAGCAGATCCACTATTTTGAAAACATCATCATCCGGACAGACCTTTAATCCAAAATTGCGCAAGGCAGTAAAGCGCGGATCTGTCACACGCAACACGGCATGTCCGTAGCCGGGAATAACCTGTCCTGATTTGAGGGTTTCCCACGCAAAATCGCTTAATTGTTCTTTTGTAGGAACGCCGCCAAATTTATCTTTCAGGGCCAGTACAAATCTGAGGCATTCCTGATTGGCCAAGCCATGAAGAGGACCTGCAAGGCCGTTCAAACCAGCAGATACAGCATAATATGGATCAGATAAAGCGGAAGCAACACAGTGACAGGTATGAGCACTGACATTCCCCCCTTCATGATCGGAATGCAAAACCATGTACAAACGCATCAAATCAGCAAATTCACCCCTGGGATCTGCAATGCCCAACATATGGGCAAGATTTGCACCCCAATCCAGTTCAGGCTTTGAATCAATGCGAGGTCCCTTATCGAAACGTTTTCGATAAATAGCGGCTGCCAGTGCAGGCAAACGGGCTATCAGTGTCAGAGCGTCTTCGAGAACCGGTTCCCAATAGGCCGTCTTGGGGATTCCCTCACGATACTTTTGTGCGAAAACCGAATCACGCTGCATAATCAGTATCAATGCACTGAACATGGTCATGGGATGTATATCACTTGCTGTGGCATCAAGCACATCCCATACATATTGAGGGACTTTCTCCCTGTTTTTCAAGTCTTTCTGGAGAGTTTTCAATGCATCCGCATTAGGCAGTTCTCCTGTCAATAATAGATAAAAAATTTCCTCGGGTAGTTTATCCACCAGATCAAGAACAGGTGTACCTCGAATAAGCAAACCCTGATTGGGTTCAACAAGAGATGTGTCACAAATCAGCATTTTTACACCTCTTGCTCCACCAAACGCTTGCTTCACCGTCACTTCAGAAATGACCCTGTTGCCATATTCTTGAATAAGTTGTTTGATTTCTTCCCCTTTTGCGGGCAACAATTCCGATAACTTCTCTTGCAAACTTGCCATTTTCAGCTCTCCTTTCGAGTTATATCGTTACAATGTGATTCAAAGAACTTATTTACAATTTATATATTAGAGACTTAAAAACGCATTGCCTTATCGTATGATAGAGAAAAAATCGCAGAATCAATCATCACATGAAAAGAAAAGGAATCCACTTCAAAGGATTTCAACTCAGGCAGAACTTTTTCGAAAGATAAAAAATAACCAAACAGCAAATACAGATCGGATTTTAGCCCGTCATATTGATGAAAAATCCTATAGGTCTGTCATCACAGGAATAGAAAAGTTTTCACATTCAGCACCATCAATATAACTTCTTTCATCAAATTTGTCAACGAAAAGAATCGCGAAATTCGATCAAAAATCCCAAGCGATTCTTAAATCTGACATTCCGATACCGTTTTCTTCACAGCCTCAACTGTCTGAGCGAGCGAGGCTTTTTCCTCACCATTGAGCTTGATTTCATAGATTTTTTCTACACCGCCACTGCCGATGCGGGCTGGAACGCCGATAAACAACCCATGGATTCCATACTCTCCTTCGCAAAGAGCGGCACAGGTTATGATGCGTTTTTTATCTTTGAGATACGATTCAGCCATCACGATCGAACTCCAGGAGGGACTGAAGAAAGCGGAACCATTGCCTAACAATTTAACAATCTCTGTACCGGCTTCACGGGTGCGGGTAACCACTTTTTTAACAGTTAAGGGATCCATTATTTCGGTTAATGGAACACCTCCGACTGTTGTCAGTCTCGGCAGGGGAACCATCGTCGGCCCGTGACCACCCAACACCGTACCCGAAACATCTTCCACAGAAACACCCAGTTCCATGGCAATAAAAGACCGCCATCGGGCTGTATCCAGTGCGCCGGCCATTCCGCAAACCTGATTTTTCGGAAATCCGGTTACTTTATGAAATACATAGACCATCGCATCCAGGGGATTGGTTACAATGATACAGAAGGCTTTTGGTACGACCTTTTTCACATTTTCCGCAATAGGCTTGATGATACCGATATTGGTCGAGAGTAAATCCTCCCGCGACATGCCCGGCTTGCGGGGCATGCCCGCCGTGATGATAACCACATCTGCTCCTGCGATATCCTGATAATTGCTGGTCCCGGTGAGGTTTGCATCATAATTGCCGTGAGGCGCCATCTCCATCAGGTCGAGGGCTTTGCCCTTGACACGATTTTCAAGATCCGGAATATCCAGAATCACCACATCACCCAGTTCCCTTTGGGCAGCTAACATCGCCTGAATTTGTCCAATCTGTCCCCCTCCGATAAGCGCTATCTTTTTTCGCACAATAGACCTCCTTTGTTATTCATTTTACCGTACCTATATCCGGAAGATTTAACGCGTATCCTGATATAAAACGGATTCAATAATCCCCTTCCCGCTAATAGCAACAAAATTTAAACGACAAAATCAAATACTTTACAACAGCCATTTCTGGGCATCCACCACGGCAATTGCTGTCAAACGCACAATTTCTTCCACTGTGGCTGTCTTTCGAATCACATGAATGGAATTCACCAGACCGATCTGAATCGGACCGATGGATTCAGCCCCTCCCAAACGTTTCAAAAGATTCATGGTAATATTACCGGACTGGAGTTCCGGGAAAATAAGCACATTGGCTCCATTCTTCAATCGGCTGAAAGGAAAAATTTCTTCAATAATCTCAGGTACAACAGCCGTATCCCCTTGCATCTCTCCATCAATCATCAAATCTGGCTCTCTTTTTAGAACAATCTCCACAGCTTTTTGTATCTTCCGGGTATGTGGATGGTCAACGCTTCCAAAATTGGAAAATGAAAGCATGGCAATTCTGGGCTCCATGTCAAACAGACGCACAATCTTTGCACTCTGAATAGCAATCTCTGCCAACTCCTCAGAAGTGGGATCAATGTTGCCGTGTGTATCCGCCAAAAAATAGACTTTCTTTTTAAAGACCAGGATGTACAGGGTAGCGACTTTCCCTCCTGGATTCTTTTGCGGGATCACCTGTTGGGCGGGCAATATCTCTTCATGAAAGTTTTGATTGACACCGACAAAACCATCCGCATCCTCACAACTGACCATCATGGTGCCAAAATAGTGGGGCAACCGGATGAGCTTTTCAACACTTTCCCGAGTGATGCCGTATCGCTGTCGCATTCTATAGTAATCTTCACAATACTGGTTAAACAACTTCGATTTCAATGGATTGATGATTTGGGCTTTCTCCAATTCGAGACCAAGCATCTTCGCTTTTTTCAATATGATCTTTTCATCTCCCAACAAAATGGGATGGGCAATTTTTTCATCAATCACGATATGAGTAGCCCGAAGGACTTTCTCTTCCTCGCCTTCAGGATAGACAATCCGTTTGGGTTCCGATTTCGCTTTGTTGATCACCACACGGATGACTTCATAACTGCGCCCCAATCGATTTTCCAATTGCTGACGATACGCATTTAAATCAATCTGTTTTTGAGCAACACCAGACTCCATGGCAGCCTGAGCAACAGCGCAGGCTTCCCAGATGAGCATTCTGGGATCCAGCGGCTTGGGTATAATATAATCGGGTCCAAAACGAATCGTCACGCCGCCATAAGCCTGAATAACCGAATCGGGCACGTCCTCCTTGGCTAATTTGGCTAATGCATGGCTGGCTGCAATTTTCATCTCTTCATTAATGGCGGTGGCCCGCACATCCAGTGCACCGCGAAAAATAAACGGGAAACCCAACACATTATTGATCTGATTGGCATAGTCGCTTCGGCCGGTAGCCACGATCGCATCGGGCCGCACCCGTTTCGCGAGTATTGGATTGACTTCAGGATCCGGATTGGCCAAGGCAAAAATGATGGGTTTGGGACCCATGCTTTTGAGCATTTTTTCTGAGATCAAATTGGGTTTGGATAGTCCAATAAAGATCTCAGCCCCTTCCATGGCTTCTTCCAAAGTCCGGCAGCTTTCTTCTGTGGCAAATTCCTCCTTGTAAGGATTCATGCCTTCAGATCGACCCCGATAAATCACCCCTTTCGAATCAATCATGATGATATTCTCTTTTTTGATACCCAGTTGAACAAATATTTTAGCACAGGCAATCCCCGATGCACCCGCTCCGACAATGACCATTCTGGCCCGATCGATATCCTTTTCGGTCAATTCAACAGCATTAACCAGACCGGCACCGCCGATAATGGCTGTTCCGTGCTGATCGTCATGAAATACGGGAATGGAGAGCTCTTTCTTCAAAGTTTCTTCAATATAAAAACATTCAGGAGCCTTAATATCCTCTAAATTAATGCCTCCAAATGTAGGCTCAATCAACTTGGCAATGCGAATGACTTCATCGGGATCTTCTGTATTCACCTCGATATCAAAAACATCGATGTCGCCAAACCGTTTAAACAGAACGCCTTTCCCCTCCATAACCGGCTTTCCGGCCAATGCACCAATGTTCCCCAAACCGAGGACAGCCGTTCCGTTGGTTAAAACCGCCACCAGATTTCCACGATTGGTATACTTGAAAGCATTCAGTGGATTTTTTTGGATCTCCAGGCAGGGTTGTGCAACACCCGGCGTATAGGCCAACGACAGATCTCTCTGAGTGAGACACGGTTTTGTGGCCACCACTTCCAATTTCCCCGGACGGTCCATTTCATGATACCAGAGTGCATCTTTTTTACGGATTGCCATGTGATTTTATACCTCGATGTAATTTCATTCCTATTAACATGATTGAGCAATATGGAGTAGCATACAGAACTATATCACATCTTCTCGATCCAGTTGTTTTGCAATATATGTACTTCTTTCTTTTAGAAGTAGCAACTGTTCAGGTTTTGGCTCAATTCCATAATTGTGTTTTTTAATAGATGCTGGAAAATTAAAAACAAGAGCCTCAACAATAGCCCTGCGATTTTCAATATTACCACCAGAATGATAGAAATGATCCCGTGTAACAATATTAAACTTGCTCCATAATTTACTTATCATTTGATTCTCTCTAAAATCATTGTGATGCCATGTGGATAGTATAAAACGCGCTGGGGTTGTAGATAAAAAATCAAATAATTTTTCTTCATCTCCTTCGTTCCAACCACTATAATAATCAACATATCTACCCAGATAAGGTGGATCACAATAGATAATGTCGTCCTTGGTTGCCAAAGGGATTATCTTTTCAAAAGGTGCCACAATAAATTCCCATTCTGGTTGTATTAAACAGGCGACATCGTGAACTTGATTAACGATTTTCGTAATGTATGAACGTCTAAATCGATTAGGCTTCTTACAAAAAGGAATGTTCCATTCACCATTTCGATTGAAACGCATCATTCCATTGAATCCTGCCCGCGAAAGAAAAAGAAAGTCAAGAGGATTCTTGTGAGCATTAAACCTTTCCTTAACAACCCTAAAGTGTGCATAACCATTTTCCGCAGCTTTGCTTAAGTGCAATCCTTCATTCTCCAAATATCTTCGTACACTGGATGGAGTAATATCGTGGTCTTTGATTGATTGATAGAACCTTATTATATGTGGATTAATTTCACTTAGAAGTGCTTTACGGAATCCAGAATTAAAAGCAACAACTCCTGTGCCCAGAAATGGTTCTATCCATTGTCCTGATACTTTGGGTACCAAAGCTTGAATCCAAGGTACAAGTTTTGTCTTTATGCCCTGGCTCTTGATTGGAGGGACTATTATTCGCACTGGTTCCTTCCCACTTTAGCCTTTTTTTTCGAATGCATAAATACGATCTTAGTCTTGTCTCCACCCTTAAAGTCAATAAAATCTTCAATGGAACGGATGATAGTAGTCTTTCCCTTCTTCATCATTGTCGTGACTCCATAATTCATCCAATATTCATCAAACCATTCTTCACCCAATTTAGCAAAGACTCCATTTCCAGCAAGTATATCTTCTATCCATGTAATTGAACCAATATTTGCAGTATTTCCCGATCCTTGTCGATCAGATGCCAACCTCCACTTCTCGCACACAAAAAACCGGAAGTTCTTTACAACTGAGGTGATTGAGTGAAGGTTATCAACATGAGCAACTCGATACCTTTGTACAGTTTTTAAACTACTATCTTCGCCCAATTCCTTTACATGGATCACATTAGACCTGTCTGGAGCTTCAGAATCTACCCTTGTATAGATAATACCAAGACAAAAGTGGCCTAAATAGTCAGCATAAGGGAACTGGATATTTTTGCTGGACATGCGATTTTTAAAGTAGGCACCATGACTCCCGAGAGTAAAACCATTAACGTGGCCTGGGAACCCCGGATCTCGGTATGTAGTCTTGAGGTCAACAGCAAACTTAATAGTCTGATTGTCTTTTTTAACAAAACTGAAATCTGGATACCAATTCTGGTGTTCGGCAAGAACTATGAAATAGCCATTATCTTCTGCAAACTGAAGAATTTTCGGAAAAAGATGAATTTCCAATATTTTCGAGATGATCTTCGTATCCGAACTAATTGTGTATATATTCTTGTATATATCGATAAAACCCTTTACTGTCCACTGTCCATTATCCATAGAGATATATTCACCAAGTCCAGATACAAAACGATTCAGAGCCTCGGTAAAATATTCTTTGTTCAATAATCGTTGTTCTTTTGTCATAGCTTAGTTGATCTTCTCATTAGACAATATTATTTTATATAAGCTTTCTCTCGCTGAAGAAAAAACGAATTTCATCCCTGGCCGTTTCG
>JAFGDT010000064.1 GCA_016931965.1 bacterium
ACATTCCCCGGCAGAGTCCAGGGTGTTGTCGTCCAGGCCAAGACATACCTGTTCTCCCCTTCGACCAGGGGAAACTTGGCCGTCAGGGCCCATTCGGTGACGTCTTCATACCCCAGAGAGGTCTCATGGCTGGAAAGCGGTGTTTCGCATCGGGGACAATAAGGCAGAATTTTAAATCCTTTGTAGAGCAGACCCTTTTTCCACATTTCGGAGAGCAGCCACCAGACCGTTTCGATGTATTCATTGGTATAGGTAATATAGGGATTTTCCAGATCAACCCAGAATCCGATTCTTCGGGTTAATTCATTCCATTCCTTCAGATAACGGAAAACAGACTCCCGGCACTTTTGATTGAATTTGTCCACTCCGTAGGCTTCAATCTGGTCTTTGCTCTGAAATCCCAATTCTTTTTCAACTTCGATTTCGACGGGCAGCCCATGTGTATCCCATCCTGCCTTACGGTGAACACGATAGCCCTGCATGGCCTTGTACCGACAGACAAAATCCTTGATGCTTCTCGATATCACATGATGAATGCCCGGTTTCCCGTTCGCTGTAGGAGGCCCCTCATAAAAGACAAACGGCCTATTCTCCGGTCGTGTTTCCACCGATTTTTCAAAAATGCGGTTCTTTTCCCAGAAACGGAGTATCTCCTCTTCCAATTTGGGAAAATCAACACTATTTTTGACTTCACGAAACAATCAAAATCATCCTTCTATTGATGACATAAACTCCCGATTACAATCATGATGGGACATACTTGCCTATAATCAACTCCAACTTTTGTTTGGTCTTTTCAGGTATCAAATCACGCTGTGTAATGATGGCTTTTGAGAGTGCAGAAGCACATGGACACGATCGTTCCTGAGGAATGTTAAGGATCGATCTTTGAATGATTTTTCTGGCGAGCTCGGCATTTTTATTTAAATTCTGGATAACCATATCGACACTGACAATGGCATCCGAATCTCCTTCGATCCAGCAATCATAATCGGTTACCATGGCCAACGTGGCATAGCAGATCTCCGCTTCTCGAGCCAGCCTTGCCTCGGACATGTTTGTCATGCCGATCACATCCACACCCCAGGACTGATAGATCATAGACTCGGCTTTCGTTGAAAAGGGCGGCCCCTCCATATTCAAATAAGTCCCTCCCCAATGAACAGACGATGTATCCATTTCCTCAAGACACACATCGTAAAGTATTTTTCTGAGACTCTCACAGACAGGATGGGCAAACATAATGTGGGCCGCAATACCTTCTCCAAAAAAAGTTTGATGTTGCCTTCCGTTTGTCCAATTAAAATATTGATCGATCAAAACGATATCCAGAGGCTTTATTTTCTTTTTAAACGAGCCGACGGCCGAAACAGAAATAATCCATTCCACCCCCAACTTCTTGAGCGCCCAGATATTGGCCCGGTAATTGATTTCTGAAGGAAGCAGCCTGTGGCCTCTGCCATGGCGGGGAAGAAATACGACCTCACGTTCACCTAATTGTCCAATGAACAGTTCATCCGACGGTTCGCCAAAGGGCGTATCGACTTTTCTTCGCTCTTTGTTCGACAATCCACCGATATGATACAATCCGCTTCCGCCGATAATACCAACCCGCTTTGTCACGATTTAACTCTCATAATCAACATCACCAAAAATACAAACCAACTTATCGTTCTCTAATAACGTGTTCTTAAAAAGTACACCGATTAACTGAATACAAAAAATCCAAGGTCCATTTATTCTTCTTCTTCAAGTTCCCGGAGAATGGCTTCTCTCTCTTTACGAAGCTCTTCTTGTCTCTTTTTTTCTTCATCCATCAAACGTTCTATATCATTTGTTGTTTCTGCCGCTTCTTCTTCAAACCGTTTGAGTTCAATTGATCTTCTTTCATCTCGAATCACTTCAATGGCCTCCCGGCGATCTTTTGCCTGACCGGCCCGAATAAACAAGTAGGTCCCAAGACCCCCTCCAACGAGGGTCGTGGCTCCCAGAATCGATCCGTCTCCTGAAGAATCCTGTGTTGCCAGAGATCCAGCAAAAAAACTGAAACCCAGGCTCAAAGCCCCTCCCCCGATGCCATAAATCAGGGTATTCTTGTTTGTTTTGACCGATTCAATTTCTTCTTCCGAAATACCATTGCCAAAGTCGTCCATCACCGGAGGTTTTCTTTTAATAGACCTGATCGTTGTTTTTGGAATGGCCATCTGTCTCTGTCCTTTGGGTGCAATGGTTAATTGATGGGGTTCTGAACGAATGACCGTTCCTTCAATTTGATTGCCCGACACCAATGTAATTTCGACATCATTCGTCTGTTCGACCTGATCGTAAGTAACGGGAATGCGTTTCGCACAACCTGATAAACCAATCAACAAAACACATAAAATCATCTTCCTCAAAATCATATTTCCTCCAAACGGAAAAGGATAAACAACAGTCATAAAAATCAGATGATTGATTTGGGAGACTGAAAAAATCCTCTAATCCTTAATACTGTTTATGGCAACCCTTTCTATTTTTTTGGCTTCCCTTTTACCGGACATTCCTTCTTCGCCAGCCTGCCCTTTTCCTTCCTTCAATTGAATGTCATCCAATTCCAGAACCCGAATCAATTCGATCTGTGATTCCAGCAAATGTTTTAATCGCTGCGCGAAAGATTCTTTCTGAGCCCGGAGAATGGAAAGCTCATTTTTCATTTTATCCAGTTTTTCTCTGGCCTCATCCAAAATGCGTTCTGCCTTCAGCTCGGCTTCCCGTAATATAATTTTTGCTTCTCGTTTCGAATTCTCTTTTGATTGACTGACCGTTTCCTGAGCATTCATAAGCGTATCTTGAAGTGTTTTTTCGACTTGCTGGTAATCTTTCAGCTGTGTTTTGAGTTTAACAACCTCCTCCCGAAATTGATTCTTCTCATTTAAAACAGTTTCATACTCATTGGCAACCATTTCAAGAAAGGTCTCAACTTCAGCAGGATCAAATCCTCGGACTTTGGTTTTAAATTTTTGTTTCTTGATTTCAAGAGGCGTTAATTTCACTGAGCATCACCTCCTCATTACATCGTTGAATTGGACTTTTTTCTGTACAAATCCATTTTCAATTTTGTGTTATGTGGATTTATTTTCAATAAAGTTTATTAATATAAATCTTTCTACACCAAAAATCAACTTAAAATTGGAATGAGTGTGGAAAAGAGAACCAACAAGGTATCCCCCTAGAGAGGTTGGAGTTTTTAGTGATAGGGATGTTAAAGAACTTCTTTTTTGGACTGGCAGTTTTTTAATCTTTTTCAACAGCTATGAAAAGGTCAAGAATAGATTAATGACGAAAGATTCCATTCAAAACAGGATGGTCTTAAAACCGATTCAACAACAGACGGATTTGATAAAAATGAGAATGGTTCAGTTAACCAGAATCATCTTTCGAACATCATGAAACTCTCCGACCTGCATGCGATAAAAGTAGAGGCCCGAGGCCACCTTATTTCCAAAACTGTCTCGAGCTTTCCATCTGATTTCCTTTTTGCCCGGACCGAGCAGGCCATCGGTCAGCGTGATGACTTCCTGGCCGACCATATTATAAATGGTGATGGTCACTTTTGATCTTTGAGAAAGATCAAAAACAATGATTGTCTCTTCGTTAAAGGGATTTGGATAATTCTGATAAAGTGCGAAAGCTTCTGGTGTTTCTGAACCTACCACTACATACGAAGAAGTATCCTCAAAACTGTACAACAGTCCGGGGGCACCACGGGGACCGAAATGGGTGACACCCTCTGCATCGACTGCGGAGAGGTAAAATCTTAAATGATCAATATCGATTGACGGAGGTAACAATGCTCTATAGGTCTGCACATTTCCACCATACACTTTAAATAAGGATTTCTTTTGAAAATCCTCTGACTCCTCATCCTGATAGAATATAAAAACCGAATCCGGAACAATCCCCGATTTCGATACGATATCCACATCGATTCCAATCTGATTTTCAACCGGCAATGTCACCTTTTCAAAATTCATAAAAATCATACCGTGATAAAAAATAGCTTCATAGGCATTCACCAGACCCCATCCCTTCTCTGTATCTTGAGAATCACTCTGGCTTGCCGTTTCACGTATCGCATCCCTGACATCCATTGAGCCCAGTTCGGGATGCGCCTGAAGAACCAGTGCACACACCCCTGCCACCAAGGGACATGCAGCGGATGTACCACTCACAGACAGGTAACTCTGCAAATGTCTTGAAGGACTGACAGCGATGACACCAACTCCCATGGCCACAACATCCGGTTTGGTTCGACCATCCGCCGTCGGTCCCAGAGAACTGTTATAGGCCAGAATGCCATTTGAGCTCACAGAACCAACAGCAATCACACTATCACCGTCAGCCGGAGAATTGATAAAATCTGAAAAATCACGATTGCCGGCAGCATTCACAACAACAACCCCCTTACTTGCCGCAATATCGGCGGCAATCGTCGTGACACAGGTGTTGCCATCCAAATCTGCATAGGTATAGCCTGATCCGTCATCAAATTCGCCGTATCCGACAGAACTTGAAACCACATCCGCTCCCAAATTTTCCAGCCACTCGATGGCTGCAACCCAGTGATCCTCCTCAATGCGTGTTTCAGTCGGCAACCACTCTGTTTTGGCCAAGGCAAATGTTGCACCATATGCGGGTCCGATTAGATATCCTTCATGAAAACCGCCTAAAATGGACAACACCTCCGTTCCATGGTCATGCTGGTTTCTCGGATCGTACCCATCTTCATTGGCCGTGAGATGATCGTTCCAATGAAAATCATACTCATCCAGTACATCAATATGGGAAAATACAGTGCGGCCCTGATAATCAAATCCCGTATCAATAATCCCGACCAGTACGCCTTTTCCCGTTATACCCCGGTTATGCACTTCCGGAATATGAATCAGTTGATTTTGAGTATAACTCTGTCCGTAGTCCAAAAGAGGTGGCTCCACAGGAAAGGATTCATCGATTTTTTCGAACGCCTGAGAAAGGGGAATATCGTACAAGTAATTGACGGACTGTACTCTGGAAACAAAAGGCAGAGAGCGAACCTCTTCAAGTATTTCTTGTGGAATAACAACACTGACACCATTCAACCATCGCGAAACCACACGACATTCCAATCCCACTACTTCCAATTGTTGAATATACTGTGCAGAAACGGGAAGATCAAAAAAATCGATGAGTTTCTCTTCATTTTGAACTTTAGCCCGCCGCATCAGTGCCCGCTGAGAAATATTCAGTGTCAAACCCGCTTCAAATCCATTCTTTTGAAGAACACCATTCTCCCCTTTATCTTTGAAAAAGACCCAGTATTTCTGGTCATCCTGAATCTGTCCCGCCTGCAGGAATAAAGATCCCATCAAATAAAAGAGAATCCCGTATCGGACGATGGTTCTGGAATGTCGCATAAAATTCAACTTTTTATCCCGCACATTCTTTTAACAATAAGCTGCATTTTTAATTTTAATAAACTTTAAGATCTTTTTCAATAAAAAAGATGAACAAGCTGAAAAAGGACCGGATGAATCCATCTTTCCTG
>JAFGDT010000065.1 GCA_016931965.1 bacterium
AATGGACCGGATGTCTACAGCCCGGGCGGAGAAGTTCTTGAGAGCAGTGATTATATTAATATGACAGAATATCCCGTTTACCCGGCCGTACGGACAGAGGGAACACTGGATGATATTCGAATTGTGCCGAATCCTTATCATAAAAAGAGGGATGGTATGTACCTCCCTGAAGATCCCAATAAAATCATGTTTATCAATTTGCCGCTGGAGTGTACAATCCGGATTTATACGGAAAGTCTTGATCTGATCAAGACCATCGATCATCAGGGGCTTCATGAAGACATGTGGGATTTTACGACAAAAGAGCATCAACCTTACGAATTTTATGATTTGGCCAAGAGCGGACTCTACATCGCCCATTTTGAAACACCGGAAGGTGAAACTGCAATCAAGAAATTTGTGATTGTGAGATAGGATTAGGAATACTTGAATTTCTTGGAAATGGATGCTTTTTTATTTGAATCGATTACACAGATTGTCTTATTCTCTATCATGATGAATATGAACACGCGAATTAAAAATAAGATCTTTTGCATGAAGCGGATATCTCCGTAACAACATAAAAATGAATGAGGAAAAGATGAGACGCATCAATCGGTCACCGGTTTTCATGACGTTGAGTCTGATTCTCCTGTTTGCATCGAACTTTGCCCATGCCGTCACCACCCGGTATATTCGGATCGGCCGAATGTGGGCTAAAATACAGGATCACGGCCAGTTTGCCGAAAACAGCGGGACGAGCGTCAACTGGTACTATACCAAGAGAGGTTTTACATCCTCTGTCGTCCGCTGTTCGGGGACGCGTCTTGCCGTGAAGAACTGGATGGATGAAAACGGCAATTTTTACTCCGTCAAGTTGGGAGGAGCACCCTACGGTTCGGCCGACAACCTGGAGAACTGGTTTGAGATACCCCATCCGGACAATCCGGATCTGACCATCGTCCGGTATTTCAGATATATACCTCCGACCATCACGGTGAACGGATTTACCTATCAGGATCGTTTTCCACTGGATGGAGATGAAGTTGCGCCGAGTAAAATTCCGGGAACGGCGGAAGTGATGACAGAATCCTACATTCGAACCTGGCTGGGAATCGATATTCGCGCCAGATCGCTTGCCTGGAGCACCAAAAATCACGACGATTACATCATCTACGACTGGGTCTTCACCAATACGGGCAATGTCGACCGGGATGCCGATGTTGAACTGAACAGGCCGCTTTCCGGCCTCTATATCATGCGTCAGCAGCAGATTTTCCCCAATGCAGGCAACGAATGGTCTGAATTTTACGGCGAAAACATTTCAGACACCTCGCGGATTATGTATTCGACACCGACCCGCAGGAAAGCCGATACAGAGGATCGGTACGGCATTGGACAAGACAGGATGATCTTCGGACAGGATCAGGTCGAACAGCTGATGCACACGTTTGTGGGTGAAGGGACGCTCTTTGTGCAAAAATCGTGGGACAATCCTGTGGATGATCCCTCACAGCCCCGGATGCACTGCGTATCGGGTCCCGATGACCTCGCCTTCAAACTCGAATCGGGACAGAGACCCGAATCGGACTGGTTTCTCGTCTATACAGTCATGCAGGAAGGCTACAGCACACTCCATCAATGTGTGCCTATGCACATAACCTTTCCGGAAGCGGACATCTATCCGGGAACGGCCCACGACACAGAACTCCCCAAGAGAGGTGTGTCCTATCTGGATGATTTTGAGTGGTGGTTCTGGCATCAGGTGGCATCCAATGCAAGCGGACCCTTCGATCTGCCGATCGGAGAATCCCTCCGCTATGTTTGGGCTATTGTTGGCGGCGCACTTAAACCTGAAATCGCCTGGGATGTATACGAAGCCTGGCGTGCAGGCACCTGCACATGGCCTGCTTGGGAAGCCGGAGGGGAAAATGATCTGGCCGATTTGTATCCCACGTTTAAGGATTTTCCGGAAGTTGCGCCCACAGCCAATGATCAGGCGAAGGACCGCTGGGTCGTATCGGCCAGAGATTCCATGCTGAAAAACAACTATGCCGCCCAGTGGGCCGTTCAAAATGACTACAATGTGCCGATTGCGCCCCCTCCACCCTCCATCGAAGTGTTTCCTCTGCCGGGTCGGATTCGGATCGCTTGGGGCACCGAGTCGGAATCGGCGGCCGATTTTGCAGGCTACAGGGTCTATCGGGCAAGCGGTTATCCCCACTATTACAAACATAACGGCATTGAGTTGGGAAGATGGGAAAAGATCTTTGAAGTCACGGGAAAAGAGACCCATTTCTATGACGATTCCACAACCGAATGCGGTACCTCCTATTATTACTACGTAACCGCTTTCGATAACGGGACGGAGAACGGACGGGACGTTTACAATAACAATCAGGTTCTGGAAAGTGGTCAATACCTCAATATGACGTCAGCGATTGCCGTGCCAAGACGGCCACCCGGAAGAATGCTTGATCAAATTCGGATCGTTTCCAATCCATTCAATATTTCTGCCTCAGAGACGAACTATCCGGGCGAGCCAAACAAGATCATGTTTTTGGATCTGCCTATCGAATGTACGATCAGGATTTATACGGAAAGCCTTGACCTGATCAAGACAATTCATCACTATGGTTCTGGTGAAGAAGCATGGGGTGCCTCACGCTATGAACACCAATTAACAGAAAACGGATTCCAGGTCGTCAGCGGCCTCTACATCGCCCATTTTGAAACACCGGAAGGTGAAACTGTGATCAAGAAATTTGTGATTGTGAGATAGTGTTATCACTGTCAGCATTGATACAGATCCATATGGCTATTTCTTTTTCGCCATCCGAATAAATAAAATACAAGGAACCCAAAATAATACATTACAGTATAAATATCATATTCAAGCAATGATCAATCAAATGGCTTATTAAAATTACATCATTTTTGTTTTCAACCAACAGAGAGGATTTTTTATTCATTTCAGATATTGATAGCGTTCACTCTTTCAAGA
>JAFGDT010000066.1 GCA_016931965.1 bacterium
CTCTCTACAAAGTTTTTGAATATCCCCTTCAAGTACTCTATATCGATATTTTGTCACCCAAACAATATGTACTGTCAAGTGAGTAACTGTATGACTTGAATATCTATTTTCCATCTTACCTCCCTCCCATTTTCATGATGAGAGAAAGGTAAGTATTTTTTTGAAAAACTAAAAGTCTTGCACTTAAAGTGCATAGTTTTTACTAACGAACTGGAACAATAAAAAAACGGAGATGGACTCAAACTTGAAATTGGAGAGCATCTTTCTAACAAAAAAATAACCACAACTCAAGGAGGTGTATGATGAACGTGTTAAAAAAAGCTTTTTTTATTTTTTCCGTGATTTTTCTTTTTGGACTGCATTTTATTTTTGCTCAGTCTGAACCTGATTCATTTTCGAAAGAGGGTATAGCACAAATTTCCAAAGTGATGATCAACGATCTCAGAATCAATGAGGATATCGGACCTGACGATCAAGAATCTCCAGCGGTTGCCATGAATAAATATGGTTATGCTGTGGCTTGTTGGGGAGATTTGCGGAGTGGAAATTCGAGAATCTATTTCCAGCTTTTTGGGGATAATGGATTCGCTGTCAAAAATAACATCGAAGTCTACCCGATGTCCGGAACCATGCAGCAATTAGACCCGGATGTAGCAATGAATGATCTCGGTCATTTTGTAGTGGTTTATGATGACGAGCGAGATGGCGATTTTGACATTTACGGTCAGATGTACACTGCCAATGCTATTCCCAAAGGTTGTTGTTTTAAAGTCAATGACGATATAGCAAGCAGGACCCAGCTTTATCCCGCCATTGCCATGAATGGTGAAGGTCATTTCGTCGTCTGCTGGTCCGAAGGAGATACGGCCATTTATGCCCAACGCTACGCTTCGGACGGAACAGCCCTCGGATCAAATTTCAAGGTAAACAACTCTGTCCCCTGGTCTCGTTCCAGGCCCGACATCTGCATGAACGAAGACGGCTCATTCATCATTGTCTGGCAAGATTATCGGAATGCCTGCGTTAGCTATATTTATGCCCGTCGATTTGACAATGATGGTGTAGCACTGGGCGACGATTTTCAGGTGAATTTGGATCTCATCGGTGAAAAGCATCACATTATGCCTTCTATTGCCCTCCAAAAAGATGGCAAGTTTATGATCTGTTATATGATCGAGGGCCTGGTGTATGCGCTTTATGCCCATCTCTATGACAGCGACGGCTCGTCTTTAGTCGATTATTTTGAAATTCCCGAATGGGGCGTATCTTCCAATAATGTGATGCCATCGGTATGCGCTCATCCGAACGGCGGCTTGAGTGTGGCCTGGAGTTCTGATAAGAATGGGACGTTTGATATTTGGACAAGAAATTACAATGATGCCGGAGCTCCGCTGGGACCCAGTTCCAGGGTGAGTGATGTCTCTGGCGATCAAACATTTCCGTCCTTGGCGATTGATGACCGTGGTATCGCCGTTGCGGTCTGGGAAGATACTCGCAATACAGATAAAGATATTTACGGATTCGGTTTGGGTCCCCTTGCGCCGCTTAATCCAACGGCGGGGACTGGATTTCCGGGCATTGTGCCGCTGTCGTGGGATCATCTTTACGCTTATTCAGACATTGATGTGTATAATATTTATCGCAGTACAATATCCGGCGGCCCCTATGATCCGCTTGTTACTGTTGACCTGTCCCTTCGAGGCGTTTTAGGAAGGCAGATGCGGGATTACATCGATACCGACGTGGCCAACGGAACCACCTATTATTATAAAATCAGCGCCGTGGTTTCCGGTTACGAAAGTCAACGTTCCGTCGAGGTGAGCGCCACACCTTCTGCTGAGGGATATGAAATCATGTCAGGTTGGTCTGGGACTCCACCGACGATCGATGGTCTGATTACCCCGGGCGAATGGGCAGGCGCTACTTCGATCAATATTGCCAATCCTTATGCTCCTTCAGCGATTACGCTTTATGTGAAAAACGATGCCGATAATCTCTATATCGCTATCGATGATTCTAATGACATTAACAACGATCCCGGTAATCTTTTGGGAATCATCTTTGATGAGAACAATGACGATATGTGGGATACTGGTGGTCCCAGTGGTGAGGGACTTATTACGATCAACAATGCGGCGTCATTATTCACTGGTTACTGGGGAACCTATCCCAATAGTCTGGGCGCCGATGTGCCGATTGCCCCTGCCGGTATAACCAAATATATATCAAATGGAAGTGGTCACGTTCAATATGAAGCCTCCTTTGATTTGGCGACCAGTCCGATAAATGCATCGCCGGGAGAAACCATCGGCATTGCTTTTATGCTCGATGATCCTACCAATTTTTATGCCTATCACTACGGATATGCTGCCGAATGGCCAGTGGGTGCGCTTTGGGAAGCTGCGATGCCGCTGGGAGAATTAACGCTGGCGACAACAGATGGTATTACCGGTGACAAAAACAGGAATGGGTTGCCGTCGAGTTATTTTTTAAGTCAAAATTATCCCAATCCGTTCAATCCGGAAACTGTTATAAGTTATACCTTGCCAGAAAAGAGTCATGTCAATCTGGTTGTATATAACATTGCTGGCGAAAAAGTCAGAACATTGGTAGATATGGCTGAGGATACTGGTTATTATTCTGTAAGATGGGATGGTAAGGATGATTCTGGAAATCCGTTATCTGCAGGACTTTATTTATATCGTATTCATTGTGGTTCCTATCAAAATACAACGCGTATGATTTTGTTGAAATGAATATAATTACCGGTTAATCCAAGCATTCGATCACCCCGGGGCTGTGGAGCCTGTCCAAGAACCCCTCAGTGATCAAAGACTGAACTTCAAAATAAATAAAGCCAGTAAACTGTTTTTACTGGCTTTACCTTGTGGGCGGTAATGGAGTCGAACCATCGACCTCTGGTATGTGAGACCAGAATTTGGACTATAATAAACAATATATTACAAATTATTTTAGTCGTCACTGAAAAAATCATTATTACAGAGAAAATTGAAATTCCATACATTGAACATCATTTTTTTTAAAAAACTTAATGATTTTCAATCCAATAAAATAAGGCAATAAGAAAACCATCAGCAGTTTTCTCATATTATATCCACAACCACTCAACAAGGCGTTGATATGGTCACCTTCAACACCTTTCAGATAGTTCCTTGACATTCTATTATCTGATTTCAGATGGCC
>JAFGDT010000067.1 GCA_016931965.1 bacterium
CAAAAGCATGTCATCGGGATGGTCCGTTTCGAACAATTCCAGCACCAGAATCAGTCATTGAGTTATCAACGAATCAGCCAGGCCAGTTTTCGATATCAAGAAAGCGGACTGGACATACAGGTTGGAAATTTCTACTCGATCATCGGCAGGGGATTATTGTTGCGGAGCTATGAGATTCCGGCGATGGTTTATGAAGACGCAGGATTTCGGGTGAGATATGGATTTTATCGGGATATTGAAGGGGTAAAATTCGAATATCGGAATCCTTATTTTCGATTGAAAACATTGCGTGGCCGACCTTTGATCAACGGGCTGCCGCCGACAAGTCGCAGACAAGACCGGCGTCTGGATTTGGTTGAAGCGGTCGAGGTTGAAACCGATTTGAAACGCGTCCAGATTGGGGCGGCTTTTCTCAGAAATCATCACACCGATCAGATTCACGATTATGTCAGCGGCATGTTCGATATTCAGTTGCCGCTCCAGTTGGCGCTATATGTGGAAATGGCCCGTGAGATTCAACCGACGCAATCCTGGTTCGAAACAAATTCTCAATCCGCTTACGGTGTCTATAACAGCCTGAATTGGACGGTTGGCCCTCTCGGAATGAGTGTTGAATATAAAAACTATTCCCGCTTTTTCCTGGGTTCCGGGTTTAATGATCCGCCGCCTTTGGTCAAGGAGCACAGCTATCCGGTGCTGAATCGCGTGACGCATGTACTGAATTTGAACGATGAAAAGGGATTTCAGGCGGATCTGTTTTATCGACTGCCAGCGGGACATCTGATCACAGCCAATTACAGTTCCGCGCAGAATCAGACGCTTGTTAAAACCTTTCGTTTTCAGGAATTATTCGGGGAATGGTGGGCGCCGCTTTCAGATCGCACACAAATGAAACTGTTTACCGATTTTGCGTATGATGAGTTACAGGGAGAAAAGAACCGCTTCTCTATCGGCATTGTCTGGGATCAGCAATGGGAACGACAATGGTCCACAATTCTTGATCTGGAATATCAGACTTTCAGAAATAATTTCTATCCTGCACGACGATTCTCAAATACAGTTGCCCGATGGAGTATTGCGCGATCTCCGAAGGCGTCATTTTCAATCATTTTTGAAACCAGCAGCGATCCCAAATTAACGGATCAACCGAATACGTTCGACGTGGAAACATCGACCCGAACCTGGCTGGGTACCGCACTGGGCTACAATCCCACCTCACGGCATTCAATCCAGGTATTCTATGGCGAACGCCGCGGTGGCCCGGCATGTACATCCGGGATTTGTTATGAAATGTTAGATTTCAAAGGATTCGAATTCCGACTGACAAGTCGGTTTTAATACAAGGAGGTGTGTCATGAAAAAGAAAACAGTCTGGATCATCTCAATTCTATTGCTGTTTGTGGTGAATCTGACAGCACTCGATGTCGGCGATGCGGCTGAAGATTTTACGTCGATCGATCCGTCAGGAACGACATATTATCTCAGCCAATACAAAGGTCAGGTTGTGCTTTTGTTCGCGTTGGGGAATACGTGTCACTATTGCATTGCTGAAGGTCAGTATGTTGAAGCATTGTATCAGGAATTTGCTGATAACGGCCAATTTGCCGCTTTGGGTCTGGATTTTTGGGATGCTTCATCATCGGTCACTTCGGTCAATTATTTTATTCATATGACAGGGATCAGCTTCCCGATTTTAATGAAAGTCGGATTTTTGTCCACGGTGTATGACATCACCTATGATCGGTTGATGGTGGTCGCCCCAAATGGAATCATTGCATTTAAAGGGAATCTATTCGCTTCACAGGATATTGATGCGGCAAGACAGGTTATTAAATCCTTGTTGCAAACGACCCGGGTTTCAGACAACCTCAATACACCCGCCACATTCAGACTGGATCAAAATGTTCCAAATCCATTTAATCCATCGACGCGCATTGTGTATTCAATCCCGGAAAACGCAATGGTTCGTTTGACCATTTTCAATCAAATGGGACAAGAAATCGCAACACTCGTCGATGAAGTTCAGCAACAAGGCGAACATTCGGTAATTTTTGAGAGGAGTGGAATTCCCAGCGGGGTATATTTTTATCGGTTGAATATCGGAAATCAATTTATCACCAAGAAGATGATGATTTTGCGGTAAGAAGTTGCGCTTTTGTTAATTCTAAGAAATTGTCATTCTCTGAGTGTTAAACTTACTGCTTCAATTCAGGATACACAAATAATAAAGCCAAAGAGTTTTATTGAAACGCTCCGTTTCATCGCGGAGCTTTTTTTATTGCCCGCGATCTATTTTCTCTGTATTTTGTGAACACTCATATCAAATAAGGATTCTGATGGAAATCATCATTCGCACCGCAACACTTGAAGACAATACAGAACTTTTCGCCATGATTCGCGAGCTGGCGGTGTATGAGAAGCTCGAACATGAATTTCGGTTGATTCCCGACGATCTGGCAAAGGCATTGTTCGGCGAGACGACGATGGCCGAGGCGCTCGTCGCCTGCGATGGAGACAAGCGTGTAGCGTATGCGATTTACTTTCATAATTTTTCGACGTTTCATGCCCGACGGGGGCTTTATCTCGAAGATTTGTATGTCCGTCCCCAATACCGCGGGAAAGGAATCGGCAAACGCCTGCTCGGCCATCTGGCGCAGATCGCGGCCGCGCGAGACTGCTCCCGGTTTGAGTGGATCGTGCTCGACTGGAACGAACCGGCGATCCGGTTTTACGAGAGTCTCGGTGCGCAGATTAAGCAGTCGTTCCGCGTCTGCCGGGTGGACGGGAAGGCGCTGGCAAGGTTGGCGGGAAAACAGGCATAACTCCGATGCGATCAAACCATCCTGGTCATCCGCGAATCGGTGGGGATCCGTGGTTCAGACGGTTGTTTGTCGAAATGCAGAAAGTCTGAACCACCGATCACACAGATCGAAGGATGGGCAGGATGACTTCGATCACTTCGGCGCTGTGCCCAGGGATAAAAACACAAATAGATCGAAAGTCCAATCATACAGTTCAAGCCTTGAAAAAATGGAGGCGTTCATGCAAAAAATAAAAGTTCTTGCGATCCTGCTTCTTGTAGTAGGAAGCCTATCCGCCCAGACGAAGGTCGAGGATGTCAAATCCTTTGCGCTCAAGAACGGAATGCAGTTTCTGGTGGTCGAAGACCATTCCATCCCGAACGCGGATATGTATATTTTCTGGAAAGTCGGTTCCAGAAACGAGGTGCCGGGCATCACGGG
>JAFGDT010000068.1 GCA_016931965.1 bacterium
GAAAACGAAGAACTGCACGGCCGAATCTTCTTCCATCAAGGAGACGACTCCACGTTCCGGGCCAGGCGGTCCTGAAAGGCAAACTTCTATGAGTGAATATCAGTATTACGAGTTTCTCGCCATCGACAGGCCCCTGACGTCGGAGGAGACGTCGGCCCTGCGCGCTCTTTCGACTCGGGCCCATATTACGCCCGTCAGTTTTACCAACGAATACAACTGGGGCGATTTCAAGGGCAATCCGGCTGATTTGATGCGACGGTTTTTCGATGCCCATGTCTATGTGGCTAACTGGATGACGGCCATTTTCATGGTGCGCGTGCCAATCGAGGCGTTATCACAAAAAACAGCCAAAGCCATGGCGGTTCGCTACATTCTTGATTTCAAGGCCACGAAAACTCATTGGGTGATCACCTGGAGCCTGAACGAGTCCGAGAACTACGACCGCTTCGGCATGGAGGACGGCCGCGGTTGGATGGCGCGCCTCGCCTCGGTGCGGGACGAGTTGCTGCGCGGGGATATCCGCAGTCTTCACATCACTTTATGGGCTTTCTATACTTTTAATCAACTCATTGGCGATATTGGGACTTTCAATACGCATGATGCTTTCTTGAGCGCTGCCGTAACTCAAAAGATTGACACTGCCATACCACACTATTTTTTGATCCATGATGGCGAATTTTTGGTGAATATTGGATTTGAAAACAACACTTATTTCGTTATCTTTTATTGTGTCCAACATTCTCTGCAAAGCAATCCGGTCTTTTACTTTAAAATCCTCTATTGGCCTGGTCACAATAATTACTCGAATTTTTTTGTCCAATGCAATTTTTAAGTGTTGTACCATTTGCAATGTGCGCCTTTTTCTGACAAACGGGCTTACGATCAAAATTTCTTTTTTCGCACTGACGATATCATGGGTGAACACTGGTAAGAAACTATCTTTATCAAAAATGATATCCAAAGGCGATGACATTATATCCTCACCTTTGGCTTTGTATCCCATGGAGGCATACCCTGTTAGCCGTTTTTGATACATTCTTTCAAGCATCTTTACATGGATATCCACATAATCATAGATCCGCACTTCTTTTTTATTCTTAAACAGCCGATGAAGCCTCCCGGCATATTGCTGCAGAGTGCCTTTCCATGATATCGGCATGGCCAAAAACAAGGTGTCAAGACGCGGTTCGTCAAAGCCCTCTCCGATAAAAGAACCTGTGGCCACTAATATGAGATTTTTATCAGCAGGCGTATCGGTGATGCGGTTAAAGACCTCCCGGGTCGTCTTTGTGCCCATACCCCCCATTAGCATCACAACGTCGGGAACTTCTTCTCTTAATTTTTCCACAAGTAATTCGATGTGAGCGGTTCTCAATGATAAAACAATGCAGTTTCTCCCTTGCTGATAACTGTTTAGTACATCTTCAACAATCTGCTGATTCCGAAATTCGTTTTCAACGATTTCAGAATATAATTCCTGAATAGAAACATCTTTTTCATCACTATCCAAAGGAACTCTTAGGGACGTAAATCGTGGAATGATATAATGGTCAAAAGGCCGATTCTCTGCTTGTTTTTTTGCATTATCACGATACCGTATTGGGCCGCAATGCATAAACAGAATCGGATGATGCCCATCCTTTCGTGTGGGTGTCGCTGTCAGGCCATAAACATATTTGGCATTTGTGGTTCTTAAAATATTCTCATAGTTGAAAGCCGGAGCATGATGACACTCATCGGCGATGATCATCCCATAGTCTTTAACACAATCCTTGACCTCTCCCAGTCGACTTACTGATTGCATAACCGCAATATCCACAATGCCGTTTAGGGTGTTTTTTCCCCCACCCAGCTGACCGATGACATCAACTTTTTTCTTTCTCCCCTGTTTCTTGCCTGTTGTATCAGCCATTTTCGACAGGGGTTCATTAACGATTAAAAATTGCGATAATTGTTTTTTCCATTGTGACAGTAAACTGATCTTGTCAACCAAGACAAGCGTATTGACCTTTCTTTCGGCAATCAGCTTAATGGCCACAACGGTTTTTCCAAAGGCTGTTGTCCCTGACAGTATTCCGGTATCATGATGCAAAAGGTGTTCGAGGGCCAAGGGCTGTTCATCTCTCAAATGGCCATTGAAGTTGACATCTATCTTTTTGCCCCCATTAGTTTTATCGATAAAAGAAACACTAATGCCAAGTTGTTCTAATTCAGTGCATAGGTCAATTTCACACCCTCTCGGCAAACACAGGTAATCCATTGTTTCATCCGCGCAGGAGATGACCCTTGGGCGTCCATAGGTTGACAATCGCAAGGCTTGTTGCTTGTAAAACATTGGATTTTTAAAACAAGCCAATCTTTTTAGACGATTCAACGCCCTTTGGGAGATAGCCGCTTTTGGAATAAACAGCATATTTGCTTTCACGATGCTGATTTGCTTTGGGAAATCGCTTTTTTGCAGACAGACTTTGTGCGTTTCCCACGGTTTTTGCGGTTCTTCTTCATCGATTTTTAAAATCCCCAGTTCATGACCATGACAAAGCTCCGATATAAGACTTTCAATACGATCTTCAGAAATCTTTTGTATCGATGATAAAAACGCCCATTGATCACAGTAGGATTCAAAGGTTTCATCAACAAATTCGCTATTGTTGTTTTTTCTCGCCGATTTTTGAAAGGGCAATGCAATCAGATTTCCAAAACCGCCTTTGGGCATGGTGTCCTGGTTGGGGAACAATCTATCGTACGATTTGAAACGGATTTCATGTCTTCTGTTCATGGAAAAGGTCACCAGGGCGGTGCCGAACTTTCTGGCCAACGTAGCGGATATCCGATTTTCGAAGAAGAACCATACGTGTCCGCCATTACCGGATTGTGATCGCTCCACAGCGACAGGGATATGAAACTCGGTGCAAACCTCTCTCACCATTGAGATATCGATTTGCCAGTCTGCTTCATCAAAATCAATTGCCAAAAAATAGCATGTTTCATCCGGTAGCATTGGATATATGCCGACAACGATACTTCCTCTCAAATGGTCTTCTATGGCATGTTCATCCAAAGCGGCATATAATTTATTGGTGCACTTCGTGCAAGTAATCTTAGGCTTGCCGCACAACCCCACCTCCCATTGATTCAAACAAACCGGTGAATACCCCGATGTTGCTTTCTTTTTGTTTTCCCACCGCTTCGCATATACATCATCACGACCCTTGAATAGTGACATGAACAGTTTGATCTTTGAGATGGAATCTGATGTATTGTTTAAATTCAGAAATGAGGCGCTCTTGGTAGATTCGTCATCAGGTATGGGTTTTTCTGTAAATATTTCTGTAATGTTATTTTTAGAGGGATCGGATTCTGTTATCCCAAGCTGTGCTTTCAATCGGTTGTTTTCTTCCGTTAAGCGATTTACCTCATTCAACAGAATCTTATAATTTTCGAGTAGCTCCTTATAATCCATAACTATGACCATGGACCAGGCGCAGACCATTTTGAAGGTGGAGGCTTTCGTGAAGTCAGGGCCGATGCTATCGGGTCGATAAATTCTTTCACTTTCATTACAATGTCTTCGAACTCAGTAGGAACATGATTTTTTTCAAGCCTTTTCCTGAAAGCATTCCATTGGATTTGTTTTGCTGCGATGAACTCGTTTGAAAAGGCAACGATTTCATCTGGGAGTTCGGTTCCGCGCTGTTCCAGCGTCAACCTGATAGCTTCTGACAAAGCTTTTCCATCGAATTCAAAATGACGAGAAAGCAACCAGATGTCATAGAAATCCTTCATCCGGCTATTCAGTTCACGGAGTTTGAGCATCACTTCAAATTTTTCAGCAATCGCACTTTCACGGCTGTAACAAAGCAATCGTAGTGGGGCAAACCCAAGCATTGACGGTAATTCTGATTCTGCAGGTCCGGGGTGAATGATATCCCCGAATCCAATATCCAGTTGCATGTTCAGCTTAATCGTATCAAGTTTGGCTGGAAACCGAATCCTAATCCCCTGGTATTCTGCATCATCCGTAATGCGCTCGGCGGTTATGTTCTCAGGAAAAAATGAAAGGCCATCGGGATCAACATTAACCGATATGATATCGATCACGTTGGAAATAAGATCCGACGCCTTGTTGCTTGCCCTCCCAAGCATGTCAATGTCCTTTGTGGGTCTAATCTGGGGCGCCTTCCATATCCGGAGCATAAGAGCGCCTTTTAAGATAAAGCGGTTGGCGTGCTGGGACCGGGAAAGTCGATATAAGAAACGTTCCATGGCATAATATTGAACAAGCTCTTGAAATGGACGGCTGTCTGATCTCGCTTTATTGAGCAGTCGTTGTCTCACGGAGGCTGTAATATTTTTTACAGATTCCTTTTTTAGAGTGCGGCCTCCAAATAAGGCGTCATAATACTTTTCACCCGGCAAATCTTGGCATAGGTAAACAGTTTTTCGAGATTGAATTGTTGTCTGGACCTATATGTTTTAATGGCTTCCAGAACAACTTCCGTCCCAATTCTGTTTCGGAATTTGAAACAGTCCACTATGGTTTTTTCCGGATTATATATTTTCACAAGAACACCATCGATCTCATGTTTATCTATTCCTGCTGCATAGCTTTCGGAAGAGAACTGGTGGACAGAGATTGGTGGGTAATCTATACGTGGACTTCTCGAATCACGTTGAATCGCTATCGAAACAACATGGGGAATTTGGGTCGTTAGGTCATGAAAAGAGAGGGCTGAAATCAAACAGATTACAGCATTAGGAACTCTTGACGCCACAGTTACCAAATCAGGGTTGGATATCGCTGCCAGTTCCGCCAGCCGGTATACACCCCGAGATATCATTTCGACCGTACCGTTGTCACGAAGCGCATATAGTGTCCGGGGATGGATGCCGTTTTGAATTGCATCAGCCGTTCTTATCATTCCGCCTTTGCTTCTTATTATTTCAATCGCTTTTTCACATGCTGCTGACGTCATATCGGTCTCAGGTATGGATAATAATGTGCTCATTAATATATAATTGAGAACATTATTATCCTGGAATTTGAAAAAATCAAGAGAAATGATGAAAAGTTAGGTGATTAAATTCGAGACGATAATGGCTTTCTATTCAAGTCGCAAAGAATTCGTTTTTGAACGCATCAGATTCTCAAAGGCCTCTATTTTTTCGGAATTTGATTTCATCAATGTTAATGGCCTGAGTTTCCTCTCGGTAATGTGTCGCAATTTATCTGAATTTTTGCTGTCAATAAAAAGGTCTGATATTTCATTCGGCAGCTTTTTCGCCAATACGATCATCTGACAAATACGCGCTCTGATGACACCATGTTTTTTTGCAATAATTTCGTAGGTCGGATAATGGTCATTATGGTATAATTTGAGATACCCCAGGCCTTCCAAAACCGGATTTTTCCAAACGAGCATTTTTCTCTTGGAACTCGCACCATGTCGATTTTACTATGATTATTCGATATTTTTTTGACTTTGGACTCTTTTGTGGTCTCTGTTTATGCCGATAAAATATATGATTACAGTGGATTATCTCTGTTACGATTTTTGTTCGCTGAGAGGATGATCTGGGGAGCCACTGAAAACCATGCCCAATCCAAAAGGTTTGGGCTTTTACCATATAGACTATATTAGGATTTCCTTCTGGGACTGGATCTGCGCCTTTTCCTTGCAAAGACAGGCTTTGGCATGGTGAGCCAATTTTCATTCGGCTCGATACAGCTCAGCTTGCGGTCGATGAACTCCTCTATAGCGGGAATGTAGAATGCGTCCTTCTCATCAGCGAAGCTGATCGAAGTGCCGGCGGCGCCGGCCCGGCCAGTGCGCCCGATCCGATGCACATAATCTTCCGGATCATGGGGCAGCGTAAAATTGATGACATGATCCATGCCCTCTATGTGAATGCCACGTCCGGCCACATCCGTTGCGACCAGAACCCTAATCTTTCCGGTCTTGAATTCCTCAAGACGGCGAATCCGTTTTTTCTGAGGAACCTCACCGGAGAGCACAGAGCAGTTGATCCCGTAGCGGGTCAGCATCTCTGCGAGCCGTCTCAC
>JAFGDT010000069.1 GCA_016931965.1 bacterium
CAAAACAGTTAAAATTCGCTCTATGACCATTCTTGCCAAAGTTCAGTGAATAAAATAGCGTTGCGCGGTTTTTTGATAGCCCTCCACCTGGTCTTTTTCCCAGTCTTTCCCTTTTTTCAATTCCGCAGCCATCAATTGGGCCACGGTTAGTGCAACCTTGATACTTGCCCGAGCATCCAGAAACAGGAGACGGCGGCGGCGCGCACAAAAATCTTCAACCGTGCGGGCCATCTCATGCCTGACAGCCCATATCACTTCCGCTTTCAGAATGTCGCTCTTGGGTAATCTTTCCCCAAGAGTGGGATCTTTTTTGATCATATTCTGAATCTCGATGGCATCCGAACCATAATCGGAAAGAGTACCAAATGAGTCTGCATGGTTATGGTAGCCATGAATTTGAAGCGTCCGGCTCACGGAAGGCCGGTGCTCAAGCTGGGCCACTGCAATTGCATGATCGAGCGTCTCTTCCGCCATTTTCCGGTAAGTCGTCCATTTGCCACCGGCAATCGTGACCAGTCCGGATCGGGAAATCGAGATTGTATGCTCGCGGGAAATCGTCGCTGTTTCTAAATTCTTGGTACCGCTGACCAGCGGGCGCAGTCCAGCGAATGTGCTGAGGACATCCTCCGGGGAAGGATCCTTGATAAGATACTTGGCCGCATGGGTCAGCAAAAATTCGATCTCTTCTTTCAGGGGAATCGGTTCCAGGACGACTTGGTCAACAGGTGTATCGGTCGTTCCCACAATTACTTTATCGTGCCAGGGAATCGCAAAGAGAACCCGGCCGTCATCCGTGTGCGGCACCATGATGGCAGTCTCGCCGGGCAGAAAGGAACGATCCAGCACGATATGAACGCCTTGACTGGGCTGTATGATTGGCGGTGCTTCGGGGTCGTCCATTTGACGGATCTGATCACTGAAAACCCCTGTGGCGTTGATCACCGCACGGGATTCCAATGTGTATTCTTTGTTGTTTTCGACATCCTGTACGATGACGCCGGAAATACAATCATGCTTCTTCTGCAGTTGGACAGCTTTCGCATAATTGATGACCGTTGCGCCCTGTTCGGCTGCTGTCTGGGCCAGATTGATCACCAGACGCGAATCATCGAACTGGCCGTCATGGTAGATCACACCGCCCCGCAATCCGTCCATCTCCACCGTCGGAATCTGTTTCAGTGTCTCTTCGGTTGACAAGTTTTTCGACGCACCGAATCCCTCTTTGCCTGCAAGCACGTCGTAAAGTTTCAGGCCGATGCCGTAAAACGGACCTTCCCACCAGTCGTATGTCGGCACAATGAAAGGGAGGTTTCGGACGAGATGGGGTGCATTCCGTCTCAGCAGGCCGCGTTCTTTTAAAGCTTCCAGAACCAGTGAAATATTCCCCTGCTGCAGGTAGCGCACGCCTCCGTGGATCAGTTTGGTGCTGCGGCTCGATGTACCTGCCGAGAAATCATTCTGTTCAATTAGAGCCACGCGATAACCGCGTGATGCAGCTTCCAGGGCAGTGCCGACACCAGTCGCTCCGCCACCAATAACAATAAAATCCCATTTCTGTTTTGGTTCAGTGATGGTCTTCAGCATCTCTTCTCTGTTCATCTCTATTCCTATGATTTGATCCTTGAGATATGATCTTGGTTTGGCTAAGTGAATGAAATCAAATTGTTTTTTCCTTTTTTAAAATATTTTTTATTCGATGAAAGAGGGTATGTTCCTTTTGACTTAAAAAAGTGTCGATGATTTCGGCCATTTCGGGAGTCTGCAGATAGCCGTATGATTTGTGTGGATTCTTTTTCCCTTGGTAGGCATAGTGGTTGATGACGACTTTGTCGGTTACCCGTATGTTTTTTGAGTTGGGTTCGTAATCATCACCGAGTTCATAGTTAAAGGCAATTTTGTCTAGCAGGTCGGATAAATTGTACCAGTGAGATACAATATTTTCCGGAACGTTCAAATCTACCTTTTGTATGAATTTATTTTTCCGTTCAGAAGCCATTTTACTTTTAATTACGGGCAGACCGAGCGGAGACCCGATTGTGATCAATGTATCGATTTTGACATCCGGCACAAACTCGGTCAATACATCGTAGGCGATGATCGATCCCATGGAGTGGGCAATGAGACAAATCTTTTTTTTGCGATATTTTTTCAGAACATCAGCGAGATGGGAACAGATGATGTCCTTGGCTGATTCGCCTGAACCGGTTTGTCCAATGGCTTCTTTTGTATAGTATTTCGCAAGATCAGAAAAGAAATGGGTGATGATAAAATCGCTTATTGATGAGAAGTTAATTGTCAAATCATCATTCAACATGATTCTATCCAGTTGGTCTCCAAAATAATGCAACATATTTTTTCGGAATTCACTCGGTTTTTCTTTCAGGTTTCTCTGGATGATGGGGGTGTAGGGAAATTCTATGTATAATGGATCCTTTTTATTTTTAATTCTCCGTTTTAACGGCGTGGGATGTAGAAAATGGGCCCAGTAAACCAGCTTGAAATTGATCCGTCTATGCGGTCTTTGGATCTCCTTCAATCCTTTTTTTATGGAGATTTTCCACCATTTTTCCAACACCCTCTTTGAGGGTTTATTCCCTAAACCGTGGATTCCGATGATGATCTTTGACATGCGTTCAAGCCTTCTGTAATTTTATTTCAGAGGTATTCTGTTTGTCCTCAAAATAGGGATCTGTTTTTTGAACCTCAATGAGAAATTTTATTGAACCTTTTATGGTGCATGACACGATCGGGATAATCTGAGAATAGACCATCAACGCCCATGTCGGCCATCTTTTCGACATCTTCCGGTCGATTCACCGTATAAACATAGACTTTCAGTCCGCGGCGATGGGCATCTTTGACCAATTTACGGTTGATGAATCGAAGACATTGGTGCACCGAATAGGCTCCCAGCTTTTGAGCGAATTTGGCATTAAAAAAGGGGAAACCGCAAATCAGTGCTCCGGTACGGATCCGATCATCCAATTGTTTGGTCTTTACGATTTCGTGGCGCTTGAAGGCTGAAACCAGAAATTGCTGAACATTCCATCCCATACTGCATCTCTCCTGAATGAGATTGACAACAGCCTCAGCGGTATTTGTTCCTTTTAATTCGATATTTAGACCGGCTCGCCGGTCAATCAAATCCAGTACCTCGTTGAGTGTGGGTATCTTTTCGCCCTCTCCTGCGTCAAGTGATCTCAAGTAGTTAAAGGTCTTGTTTGATACTTTACCAATACCATTTGTTGTGCGTTTGAGTTGATTGTCATGGATTACGACGAGGTGATTGTCAACAAGGTGTACATCGATTTCAATCCAGGGTGTTCCAAGCTCTATCGCTTTTGCAATCGATTTCAGTGTATTTTCAGGAGCATAACCCCTTGCACCACGGTGGCCGATGCAGAGCAACATCATCCTCCGGATTAGGGAAGTCAGATATTTATTGTTGGATAATTCCAAACAATAGAGATGATAGGGTAGATGGCTATTCTTTCAGGATTATTTCAATAGAACGAATCACTTTTATTGTTTGAATTTTATTTGAGCTTTTCAATTGCCATGTAAGCCATACCCAGTGCACCTGCAAAATCACCGCTTTTTGCCCATTCAATACGTGTCGTCACTTTTTTCGAATCAAACGGATTTTTCAGATATACCTCCCAAGCCCTTTCTTTGAAGCCTTTTCGAATCCATTTCATATACTGATCGCGAAATGTCGTCTCTGCCAATCCACCCCCAATCACGACAAGTCCCGGATCAAGAAGACGTACAAGGTCTGCTATGCCATATCCAAAGATATAACCCTGCTGTTTGAAAATCTTGATGGCAAGAGGATCATTTTTTTCTGCAAAATCACGAAGGCGAAATGCCTTTTCTTCAATACTCGAATGATCTTTATTCAACGGGTGATTTATCCAGATTTGATCTGCCAGTTCTATTTTTAGCCTTCTCTGAAGGGCAATTAGAGAAACCCAGGCTTCAAGGCAACCGCGTAAACCGCATGAACAGGTGGGAAGTTCACCGTCCGGTTCGCGAAAAGGTACGGTAATGTGTCCTACTTCCATTGAAAGGTTATTGGTTCCTTCATACACTTTTCCATCAGGTAATATAAGACCACCACCGAGACCTGTTCCTGGTGCCAAAAACATAAGCCCACCGGAACGTTTTTTACGTATTTTGTATTCACCCAACGCGGCAGCATTCCCATCATTTGTCATGTAAACCGGAACACCAATATGTTCTGAAAATAATTGCTGGATATTGGTGCCGAACCAATCTTTTGATAGGTTTGCCTGCCCCCAGATGACGCCATTACAATTGAGTGAAGGAACATCCATTCCTATCCCACGGATGGATGATACAGACGTTCCGATTTTATCAGCGAGAAGCTGTACGGCTTTTTCGAGTTGGACAAATGTATATCTGTAACCTTGAGATGCATAACTCCGTACTTCTACCATTTCACCGGTTTGATTGCCAGTTTCATCTATCATCACCGATTTGATGGTTGTTCCTCCGATATCCAATCCCACATAGTAATGTTTTTTTTGGTTGCTCATTCATTTCCCATTTATTCGAGTTGATTGTTGATTCATATCAGCTTATTTTTCGTAAAAGGTAATACACCTCTGGAAATAAAACAAGAAAAAATTGGTGAAATCTTGTTTCCGTCTATTTTGAGTCCTTTTCATGTTTGATGTTTTTTGAACATTTGGACAACAGCAGAAATATGATCAGGTGAAGTGCCGCAACAGCCTCCAATGAGTTTGGCTCCATTCTGGATGCACGCTGCGATGCCTTCAGAGAATCGAGCAGGATCCATGTCGAATGTGGTCCTGCTATTGAACCATTTTGGTCTTCCCGCATTGGGCTGGGCAATGATCGGCTGTCTGGTTTCAATGTGCATGATGGATACGATTTTAGCCATCTGGAAGGGATCGATATCCCCGCAATTGGCTCCAATAGCCTGTGCACCCGATTCAGTCAGGGCTGTGGCACATTCCCTGGCCGAATTTCCCATAATGGTTCGGCCTCCCTTTTCCGGTGTCGAGAAGGCCATTGAGACCATGACCGGAAGTGATGAGACCTCCTTGCATGCACGTAAGGCAGAGAGTGCTTCTTTCAAATCCATCATCGTCTCGATGATAAAACCATCGACACCCCCTTCCTGCAATAAGGCGGCCTGTTCTGCAAAAGCTTGACGGGCTTTCGATTCAGGCAGATCACCGTAAGGTTCGAGCATCACTCCGGTAGAACTGATGTTACCCAGAATGTATTGATCTGGATTGGCAGCTTGTTTTGCCAATTGAACACCGATCAAATTCACCTCACGGACATCGATATCCATTTTATGGATTTCGATGAAGATGCGGTTCATCGTTAATGTATTGGTTATCAGCATATCGCATCCGCATTCGGCATAATGCTGATGGATTTTCAGGACATGTTCCGGATGTGATAAGTTGCTCTGCCCTCCCATTTCCGATCCGAGATGTTCCAGCTGCGTCCCCATGGATCCATCCAAGAGGATCGGCTCTTTTTTAGTCAGGAATGTAGAAAGTTTCATTTTAGACATTGCAGAAGTTTTTTTGAGACAGATTGATTTTATAATGATTGATTTTTCTTTGGCATTTGATTTATCTGATTGGTTGAATTTTTGATCAGGGATAAGACCGGTATTGCTCAAACAAGCGACCCCATTCCGATTCTTGCAGCCACTTTTTGTATATCCTTTTTTCTTTCAAGGGCCAGTGGAGGATATCGTGGTAAAAGAATGAATAGAAATTCCCGAAATAGAGCAAAGGCGGTCTGGTCAACAGTCCTTGCAAGAATTTGGTCGGTCCGAACCAGGTGAACCAACCTGCAAATGTGTGGAAGCAAAATCCCACTTTGAATCCCCAGTTTTCATTGATGATTTCCGTATCGCCCACCACTTCAATTTCTTCGGGTTTTGCCGTGCCAAGACCCATTTCATGGGCAAGATTTAAATATTTGATTTGCATGGGATCAAATCCCATGATTTTGGCAGCAACAGCATCAATGGCGACCTGGTCTGCACTGGCCAATATCACGTTCTTTTGAACCGGTTTCATGATACGAGGTCCTGTTCCATTGCCGGCGGTTGTTCCATCCATGATGCAAAATATGCCAGGATGTATCTCTTTTTGAATAGAGAGGAGATCCACCAATGTCTCGTGGATATAGGTGTGGGTCTGATGCCTCTTGTGATTGAGCAGACCCCCGAATGCATTTTTCAGCGCGCCGGTCGTGGTGGTATAAATGTGACATTTGACAGTTGGCAAATGAATGATGTTTTTCCCGATGAAATAATCAGGAATACGGATGTCGTTTTTATATATTTTGTTCAGAACGAGCATCTTTGATTTCGGCTCGAAGTGAATCCACTTCATGTCGTCCTTTTTGAAATTAAACAGGATGTCAATGTTGTGAGCAGACAGAACGGGTGTGTAAAAATTTAATTTTTCACCCTTGTGTGTTTTTGTGACTTCCGTTTTATTCTCAACGCAGGCGATATCATTGTATCCATGTTTTTTCAGAGCTTTAATGGTTCCCTCCAACTGCCAGGGTGTTGTGTTGGCCGAGGGGAAAGGATAATGCCAGCTGATGTTGTCTTTTAAAATCGTCGTTGTGTTGGATTCGAGGTGTCGGTTTCCCTCCCCAAGTTCGAAGAGTTTTACCATATCGTCCAAAACATGGGTTGGATTCGTTCGCAAGATCGCTACTTTTGGTTTTGCCATGTCAACTCCCTTTTTATTTATTCAATCGGTTAAATGATCAGCTCATCATATTTATCATAAAACCATATTTTAAATAAACATTCTTTAAATATCAATGAGAAAACATTTTTTCTATTTGTATTTTATCCTTATATCTAAGTCGTGATGAATCAGATTTGTGAGAATATTCATCTTTATCACTTTCTAATTAATAACGTTTTGGGGATTGCCTTCAAGAAAACCTTTTATATTTTCCGCAAGTGTATTTAACAGACGTTGTCGGGCTGACCGGGTTGCCCATGCAATATGCGGTGTGATGGCGCAGTTTTTCGCACGAAGCAGGGGATTGTCTTCTGGTGGCGGTTCGACAGACAGAACATCCAGACCGGCGCCTGCTATTCGACCGTTATTCAGAGCATCGGCAAGGGCTTTTTCATTAATCAAAGGACCGCGGGCGGTGTTGATCAAATAGGCCGTCTTTTTCATCAGAGACAACCTTTCCTGATTGATAAGCTGATGGTTGTTTTTTGTTAACGGACAATGGAGTGTAAGTACATCGCTCTCTCGAAATATTGTCGGTGTATCCACCTGTCGAATGTTTTTCGGTAGATCTGAGACAGGTGCCAGGTCGTTAATCAGTACTTTCATACCCAAGGCGGTGGCAACCTCTGAAACACGGCGACCGATTTTTCCGAATCCGATGATACCCATTGTCAGGTTTTCCAGCTCAATCAATGCCTCGTCCCAATAGCAAAAATCGGGTGCCTGTGTCCATTTTCCATGACGGACGGTCTCTGCATGATGGGCGACGTGCTGTGTGAAATGGAGCAGATGGGCAAAGACCATCTGGACTACCGACTGCGTTCCGTATGCCGGTACATTCGTCACGGGAATATTTTTACGACGTGCGGCCTCAATATCCACCACATTGTACCCCGTGGCCATCACACCGATGTATTTCAAATGAGGAAGCCGATTGATGATTTCTTTTGTTAACATCACTTTATTGGTCAGCAAAATATCCGCTTCCTTGGATCTCTCGAACACATTTTCAGGGGAAGTCCGATCGTAGATGGTGCACGCTCCAAGGGCTTTGAGCGTGTCCCAGCTTAAATCCCCCGGATTTAATGTGTGGCTGTCGAGGATGACGATTTTCATTTTCTTCTTCCTGATTTTGAAAAGTAAAAGGTTAAAAGGAAAAATTAAAAAGTAAAAAGTAAAAAGTAAAAAGTTGAAAACCCACATTGTTACATATCATGCTTTTAAAAAATATTTGGAACGACGAATCAATGATCGGTCCAATGGATTTGTATCCTTTTGTTTCATATCTGCCGTATATGATAAATAAGTTTTGGGTGATTATCAAGTTTTTTATCTTCCGAGGAGAAGACTTTTTGTTTTTTGGTTGATTTTCAATTTTGGTTTTGGTATGTTTGAAACAGTTCAAATTGGAGGTATTGTTTTGGGAGCTAAAATTCTTTCAACGACATTGTTTTCTCTGTTGATGGTCGGAGCAGTGGATATTTTTTCGGAATGGTACAGGATATTTCTTCAAAAAAGGGGTGTGGATCCAAAATTGATACGTTTTCTGAGACGATTGACGTTTGTCATTTTGGCTTTTTTATTCTGGCGATCGTTGATTTCTCAACAGGTTTCGGTTGAGTTTTCTTCGACACACTTTTTCTTTGCATTGTTTATTTATTCCTGTTACCGACTGATAGCGTCCTTTTATCGAGATAGAACAGAACGGTCATAAACGGAGATGAAAAGAACTTTTTTCAGTTGATGATCTTTTAGGCAAAGAGGTATTGTCGTGAAAAAACAGGTTTTCATTGGTTTTATTTTCTTGGCAATCATCATTCTTTTTTCCTGCGGAAAAGAGAAAGAAGAAAAATCGGTAGAGGATCTCTTCTATCCGCTTGATGAAAGCATTGTAAAAGTCGATGTGCCGCAGGTTTCGTGGGAAGAATCGATTGCTGTTGTTCCGCCGGATGATCAGCAAGATCACATACAGGATGATCCATTTTCGATCCTGTTTCATGCAGAACTTGTTTCGCGACTCTCCGAAACAGCTGAATTCAAAATCGTGACACCACCCACGGAGGAATGGATCGATCAGGAAAATCTTAAAGTGGATTATATACTCAAAAACAAAAGAGAAAGGGATCGATGGATGCTCCAGCTGGTCAGCACACAAAACGATTCGGTTCTTTGGGCCGATTATCATCGTACAGATGCCGAATCTATTCTGACTGTTACTGAACAGGTCTCAGCTAATATCACAACCTTATTAAAAGGAGATTATGATCGGATATATCCATTGGAAGAAACGGCTGCTACTCCGCAGATCACTGAACTCTACCTCGAAGCGAAATCCCATCTGCTCCGGGGTACAAGAGAGGAAATCGATTTGGCCGTAGAGAAATTTAAAACCATTCTGAGAATTGACACCACTTATACACCGGCTTATCTTGGTCTTGCCGAAAGCTATCTGAAGATCACAAACGATTTGTCGGATCCCAACCCGGTCTGGCTTCGACTGGCGCAGGATGCCAGTTTGAAAGCTGTTCAATTGGATCCGAATCTTGGCGAAGGGTATCTTCGTTTGGGTCAGGTGTATCTGGCAAGGGGCGACTTCCTGCATGCCGAACAGGCATTTCGCCAAACAGTCAAGATCAATGCCAATGCGGAAGAAGCCTGGATCGGTTTGGGACAAATCTATAGCCATTTTGGTCTCTATCAACCCTGTCTTGAAGTCTATGACAGGGCATTGTCCCTCAATCCTGCCGATGCATCAGTTCTGTTGAGTCGTGCTCTGATACATATTGGATTCACGCAGTATCGGGAAGCCGAAGAGGATATCCAAAGGCTGTTGCGGATCCATCCAGAAGATCTTTTTTATCATTCATTCCTGGGTCTGGTGCTTTATTACCAGAATCATTTCACTGGTGCTCTCAATGCGTTGCGCACAGGTGTGCAATCCGATGCATACAGATCCTTCTCGCATGCTGTTTTGGGCATGGTCTATGCCAAACAGGGTCTGTTAGACGATGCTTTGGCGGAAGTTGAACTGGAAGTGAAACCCTATGTCGGCCATGACGGTTCACTGGCCACCGCCGTGGCGGCTGTTTATACCCTAATCAGGCAAAATGGTCAGGCTGTCCAGTGGCTTGAAAAAGCAGTCGATTGGGGATACAGGGAATATCCCTGGCTGGCCAATGATCCCAATTTCATAGATCTGCATCAAGATGAAAGGTTTGTTACATTATTAACACGAATCAAAGCAGTATGGGAGGAGAATATGCGGTTGTATTCTCCTGAAGGATACACTTACCAAAATGAAAATTAAAATCATGTAAAGTTGCTTTCATTTTTTACTTGATCGTTATTATTTATTTCATTAATATGAATCAAGATAAGTGGCGTTGATTTTGTCATTCCAATAAAATCATATTTTTAACCGTTATTTTCATTCATCGAGCCATATAATTTGTGGAGGGAATGGTCATGGAAAAGAGAATTTCTTTTTATGGACATGCTTTCGTTTTGGTTCTGTGGATCTGTTTGTGGACTTCTTCTCTGATGGCAGATACATACACTGTGATCAATACGGATGATTCGGGAGCCGGTTCACTCCGTCAGGCAATTACGGATGCCAATAGCCATGCGGGATCCGATACAATCAAATTTAATATTCCTGAGAATATCGCTGGTCAGGAGACATGGACAATCCAACCTACAACCGGATTGCCTCCTTTAACCGATGATGGTACTTTTATCGATGGAACCACGCAAGCCGCTTTTATCGGTGGTGATCCGAACAGCCAGGGTCCTGAGATTGTCGTGAATGGGAGTTTATTGATCCCGGGCGCTGACTACGGCTTTCAGATTGCGAGTTCGAAAAATGAGTTAAGGGCGCTTGTCGTCAATCAATTTTTAAATAAGCAGGTTTGTCTAATAGGAGACAGCAATACTGTAGCCGGCTGTTTTATCGGTACCGATGCTTCTGGGCATAACCGCACTGTCAATGATGCCATAGGCATTTATATTGACTGTGGCGATTATAATTCAATTGGGGGATTGTATGAAGGCGATCGAAATGTGATTTCCGGTAATAATAACGTTGGCATCGGAATGATGTCAGGGGCATCTTATAATTGTGTTCTCGGCAATTATTTGGGTATTAACAGCAGCGGAACGGACACATTAGGCAATGGTATAGGCATCGGTTTGAGTTGCGGATGCAAACATAATAGAATTGGTCGCGGTAATGTTATTTCAGGGAATCGCCATCATGGCGTTGATATTGAAGAAACGGATTCAGACAGTAACCTGGTTATCGGCAACATGATCGGTACCGATCCGAGCGGTACAACAGGCTGGGGTAACCAAGAGTGTGGTGTTCAGATCTATATGGGTGCTTCGCATAATGTCATCGGCGGAAATTCGGTTGAAGACCGGAATATTATATCCGGGAATGGTGATGATGGTATTTATATTGAGACAGATTCGATTTCTGTTCAAGGCAATTTCATTGGAACGGATGTCACTGGGAGTTATGCCATAGCGAACAAATCAGCTGGAATTCGACTTGCATGGGGTGCTCAATCTAACATGATTGGCGGTACAGGAGAAGGTGAGGGTAATCTTATTTCCGGTAATCAATCGGATGGTATTCAGATAAGGGGAGAGGATTCTTATAACAATCAAATTGCGGGCAATATCATTGGTGCTGACGTTGAGGGTTTAACGGCTGTTCAAAACGGAATGTGGGGTATTGATATAGGAGATGCAAAAAATAATAAAGTAGGACCGGGTAATCTGATTGCCTTTAATGGTGAAGATGGTATTCTCATATATGGTGAACAGGCTTTGGGAAATACGATTACCTGTAACAGCATTCACAGTAACGAGAAGATGGGAATCAAAAATGGTGGAGGAAACAATGAATTGGAGCCTCCGCTCATCACGTCTCTATCTCCTATTTCTGGAACGTCATTACCCAATGCAAAAATTGAGATCTTTTCCGGTCCGGACGAAGAAGGCAAAACATTCGAGGATTCTGTGTTTGCCGATGCATCGGGAAACTTTACTTC
>JAFGDT010000070.1 GCA_016931965.1 bacterium
CGGACAGTGGGAGCTGGTGTCGTCGGGAAAATTCTTGAGTAGTCGATCGGATTGATTATTTATGAAAGAAACAAAGAGGAGATCGTATTCCGTGGCTGGACAGAAAATTCGCATTAAACTCAAGGCTTATGATCATAAGCTGATTGATAAATCGACAGAGCGCATTGTAAAAACGGCAAAGACGACCGGAGCAGCCATTTCGGGCCCTATTCCTCTTCCCACCGAACGAACAGTTTATACGGTTTTGCGGTCACCTCATGTCGATAAAAAATCCCGGGAGCAATTTGAGACACGCATTCACAAAAGGCTGGTTGACATTTTAAATGCCTCACCAAAAACTGTGGATGCCTTGATGAAATTGGAGCTTCCTGCCGGTGTGGATGTAGAAATAAAAGTATAATTTGGATTGGAATAGGATCTGATTTTATGAAGGGACTGCTGGGTAAAAAAATTGGAATGATTAACTTCTTTGATGAAAGCGGGAATTCCATTGCGGCAACCGTAATCGAGGGAGGACCTTGTACGGTTGTTCAGGTTAAAACAGTGGAAAAGGATGGTTATCAGGCTGTTCAATTGGGTTATATAGAGCGTAAAGAAAAAAATACGAGCAAACCGTTGTTGGGGCATTTCGGAAGAGCCAAAGTTATACCCCAGCGTGTGTTGAGGGAGTTCAGGGATTTTGAAAACGAGGTAAAAGAGGGAGACCAAATTGGTGTAGAACTTTTTGAAAAAGGGGAGCGGGTAAAAATTACAGGTTTATCCAAAGGAAGAGGATTTGCCGGTGTTGTGAAACGACATGGATTTCGTGGTGGCCCCAAGACACATGGACAATCTGATCGACACAGGGCACCGGGATCCATCGGGCAATCTTCTTATCCAAAACGGGTTTTTAAGGGGTTGAAAATGGCCGGCCGAATGGGCCATAAGCGGGTAACAATTGAAAACCTTGAGATTTTAAAGATTGTTCCCGAAAGAAATTATCTACTCGTCAAGGGAGGGGTTCCTGGTGCCAGGAATTCCATTGTTGAGATTCGCAAATAATGTTGGTAAACGGGTGAACAATTGAAACTGGATGTTTATAAAATTGATGGATCAGCTAGCGGTGAGCAATTAACGCTTTCCCAAAAAGTATTTGGTATCAAACCGAATGATCATGCTATCTGGTTTTCGGTTACATCGGAAATGACCAACAGACGTCAGGGCACTGTCTCCACGAAGAATCGATCGGCCGTTCGGGGTGGGGGCAGAAAACCGTGGCGTCAAAAGGGAACGGGAAGAGCAAGGGCTGGATCCATCCGGTCTCCTTTGTGGGTTGGAGGTGGACGTGTCTTTGGGCCTGCGCCGAAAAATTATTTTAAACAGATTCCCAAAAAAATGAATCGACTGGCCAGGAGATCGGCGCTCTCACACAAAGCAAAAGAGGGTGAAATCCGATTGGTGGAAGATTTTACATTTGAAAAGCCAAAAACCAAACAGATGGTGGAAATTCTCAGATCTCTCCAGCTGGATACAGTAAAGATCCTGCTTATTGTACCACAGACGGATAAATCCATATGGTTGTCGAGTCGGAATCTTCCCGGTTTATCAGTCAAAGCGGCAGACGGATTTTCCACATATGATGTTTTGAAAGCCAAGGTCTTGCTCATACAAAAAAGTGCAATATCCAAAATCAATGAGGTTTTAGGGAAGTGAAAGCAGGCAGAGAAATTATCGTTTATCCATTGGTTACGGAAAAAATGTCAAATCTTCAGGAGACTGAAAATAAAGTTGCATTTGCCGTGGATCGAGGCGTCAATAAAATTGAAATTCGGAAAGCTATCGAAGAAAGATTCAATGTTCAGGTTAAAAAAGTTGCTACAATGAATATGAAAGGCAAAATGAAGAGGCTGGGCCGTTTTGAGGGAAGAAGACGTCATTGGAAAAAGGCCATTGTTACATTGCGTGAAGGATTTAAGATCGATTTTTTCGAGGGTAAGTAGAATCCATGCCGGTAAAGAGTTATAGACCAACAACACCTGCTCAACGATTTAAAACGGTTTCAACATTTGATGAGATCACCAAGGTCGAACCGGAGAAATCATTATTACGACCTTCGCGGAAAAAAGGAGGAAGAAATAGTTACGGCAGAATTACAGTCAGGAGAAGGGGTGGTGGGCACAAGCGCCGCTATCGGGCAATTGATTTTAGACGTGAAAAGGACGGGATCCCAGCAAAGGTAGTATCCATCGAGTATGATCCCAATCGTTCTGCATATATTGCACTGCTTCATTATGTAGATGGTGAAAAAAGATATATCTTGGCACCGAAGGATTTAAAGGTGGGCGATCAGGTGCTTTCTGGTGTGGAAGCAGAAATCCGGGTGGGTAATATGCTCCCCCTGGAAAAGATCCCACTGGGTTCTGAAATTCACAATATTGAACTGAAACCTGGGCATGGAGGGCAGTTGGTCAGGGGCGCCGGCGGTTCCGCTCAGTTGATGGCCAAAGAGGGTGATTATGCTCAAATCAAACTGCCTTCAGGGGAAGTGCGGATGATTCGTATCCAGTGCCGGGCAACAATTGGTCAGATGGGAAATCTGGATCACATCAATATCTCATTAGGAAAGGCCGGGCGAAACAGATGGCTCGGAAAACGGCCCAAAGTACGGGGCGTAGCGATGAATCCTGTCGACCATCCCATGGGTGGGGGTGAAGGGAAATCCTCCGGTGGACGTCATCCTACAACACCATGGGGAAAGCCAACCAAGGGGTATATCACACGGAAGAAGGGGAAAAAGTCCAATCCATATATCGTGAAAAGGAGAAAATAGAGGAAAACAGCATGGGACGTTCAGTTAAAAAAGGGCCGTTTGTCGATGGTAAACTACTTGCAAAAATTGAAACATTGAATAAGGCCAACACAAAAAAGGTGATAAAAACCTGGGCGAGAAGAAGCACGGTTCCTCCCGAATTTGTGGGGCATACCATCGCTGTTCATAATGGGAAAAAGTTTATCCCTGTTTTTATTACCGAAAATATGGTGGGGCATAAACTGGGGGAATTTTCACCCACACGGATATTTAGGGGGCATGGTGGCAGAAAAGTGGATCGAGCCGTCAGCGTATCATAGAAAGTGAGTCGGTCAAATGGAAGCCAGCGCAGCTGTTAAATATATTCGATTGTCACCTCGAAAAGTGAGACAGGTTACTGATCTGATTCGTGGTAAATCGGTTGAAGAAGCCATCAATCTGCTTCATTTTACAGTGAAGAGCGGATCGGCCCCTGTTGAAAAATTGTTGCGCTCTGCTATGGCCAATGCGATGAATAAAGGAGAGGCTGCTAAATTAGATCCAGAAGATTTTATAGTGAAAAATATTTGGGTAGATAAAGGACCCACAATGCGTCGATACAGACCCGGCCCACGGGGTGGAGCCAGTATTATTCGAAAACGTTCTTGTCATATCACTATTGTGGTTTCGGATCAGCTTGTAGAAGGATAAATCGGAGGCTTTTTTGGGACAGAAAGTAAATCCAATTGGAATGAGATTGTGTATTAATCGATCCTGGAAATCTTTATGGTTCGATGAAAAAGATTTTTCAAGGAAATTGGAAGAAGATCTTATGTTACGGAAATATATCCGCAACCGTTTGCCTATGGCCGGTATTTCCTACATTGAGGTAAAACGAACCCCAAAACGGATTACGCTAACAGTGCATACGGCTCGACCAGGAATCGTGATCGGCAAGAAGGGCGCTGAAGTTGATAAGCTGAAAGAGGAGCTCCAGCGACTGACGTCTCAGGAAATACAGGTCAATATTCATGAAATAAAGCGACCGGAGTTGGATGCTTTTTTGGTAGCGGAGAACGTGGCCAAACAGCTCGAATCAAAAGTTTCTTTTCGAAGAGCGATGAAACGGGCTATTGTTGCAACCATGCGGATGGGTGCGGAGGGTGTAAGGATTGCCTGTGCGGGTCGTCTGGGGGGTGCAGAAATGGCCCGGAGAGAGCAGTACAAAGAAGGAAGGATTCCACTTCATACGTTGAGGGCTGATATAGATTATGCAACGTATGTCGCAAAAACGACTTACGGTACGATCGGTATTAAAGTATGGATATGCAAAGGCGAAATCATCGGGGCTATTTCACCATGAGAAAGTTGGATTGTTGTTCTGATTATTGCTAGGAGTATGTGTTTATGCTAATGCCTCAAAAGATAAAATGGAGAAAACATCATCGTGGCAGAAGAAGAGGAAAAGCTTATCGAGGCTCAAAACTTTCTTTTGGGACATATGGATTAAAAGCGTTAGAACCCGCATGGGTCAATAGCCGTCAAATAGAAGCAGCACGTATTGCTATTTCTCGACATATCAGACGCGGTGGAAAATTATGGATAAGAATTTTTCCTGATAAGCCTGTTACCATCAAGCCCGCTGAAACACGAATGGGAAAAGGCAAAGGAAATCCGGAATTCTGGGTTGCTGTTGTGAAACCAGGCAGAATATTGTTTGAACTGGAAGGTATTCCTTATGACAGTGCCAAAGAAGCGATGCGGCTTGCCTCATACAAGTTGCCTTTGAAAACGAAGTTTGTAGCTACGATGGAGGGTAAGTTAGATCTGCCATGAAGATGGAAGAAATTAAACAGTTGTCCTTGGAGGAACTACGGATTCGGTTGCAGGATGTCAAAGAGGAATGGGACAATTTACGATTTCAATTGGCGTTGCGCCAACTGGATAATCCTTTGAAAATACGTTCTGTACGTCGCGATATTGCTCGTCTGAAAACCCTCATCCGTGAGTATGAGTTGGGATTGAGACAAAGTAAAGAATCACAGAAATCAGGTGGCTGAAATGACCGAACGATCAAGAAGAAAAGTTGTTCTGGGTAAAGTGATTAGCAATCGGTTGGAGAAGACAATTACTGTACTCGTCGAAAGAAGAATTCGTCATCCTCTTTATGGTAAATATGTGACCAAAAGTTCAAAGTTTATGGCACACGATCAGGATAATACATGTCAAATTGGTGATATGGTTCGCATCATGGAAACGCGTCCACTCAGCAGATGCAAACGGTGGCGTTTGGTTGAGATTGTCAAAAAAGCGCAATAAGCTTAGTACGGAGATTGGAAGAACATAATGGTACAGCAGTATACGAAACTGAATGTAGCGGACAATACCGGAGCGAAAAAAGCACAATGTATAAAAATTCTCGGAGGGACACGTCGGAGGTATGGAAGTGTTGGTGATATTGTCGTGGTATCCATAAAGAGTGCTGTTCCTGGTGGGAGTGTGAAGAAGGGTGAAGTCAGCAAGGCAGTTGTTGTGAGGACGAATAAGGAAAAGAGACGAAAAGATGGATCTTATATCCGTTTTGATGATAATGCCATTGTTTTAATTAATGAACAGAATGAGCCCAAGGGAACACGCATTTTTGGTCCGGTTGCCAGAGAATTGCGAGAAAAACAATTTATGAAAATTATTTCTTTGGCTCCTGAAGTCCTTTAAACTGATGGGGAATTTGAATATGAAAGTTGTAAAGAATGATACCGTATTGGTCATCACAGGCAATTACAAGGGGAAAAAGGGAAAAGTATTAAAAGTGTTCCCCAAAAGCCACAGGGTGATTGTAGAAGGAGTAAACTTTATCAAGAAGCACACCCGTCCTACACAAAAAAATCAACAGGGAGGAATTGTCGAGAAAGAAGCCCCCATTCATGTTTCAAATTTGTTGGTGGTATGCCCAAAGTGTGATACACCATCAAGATTGGGCCGGATGGTTCTTGAAGATGGCAAAAAAGTAAGGGTGTGCCAGAGTTGTAAGGAAATGTTGGTGGGATGATAATCAAGAGTTAACGGATTGAAGGATTATAACCAGATGGTCAAAGAAAACGAACAATATGTACCCCGATTATACGTTCGATACAAGAAGGAAACGATTCCCTTTTTAATGAAGCGGTTCAATTATAAGAACCCTATGCAGGTACCCAAAATTAATAAAGTTGTTCTGAATATCGGAGTTGGTGAAGCAACACAAGATGAAAAATTTTTAGAAGGTGCTATTCGAGATTTAACCATTATTGCAGGGCAAAAAGCAGTTGCTACCAAAGCCAGAAGATCGATATCCAATTTCAAACTTCGTGCAGGTGTCCCTATTGGCTGTTGTGTAACTTTACGAAGATGGAAAATGTATGAATTCTTGGATAGGCTTTTAAATATTGCAATACCTCGTGTCCGGGATTTTCGAGGGGTCAATAATGATGCTTTTGACGGAAAGGGCAACTATACTCTGGGTATAAGAGAACAGATTATATTCCCCGAAATTAATTATGATAAGGTAGTTAAAATAAGAGGATTGAATGTGTCCATCGTTACCTCGGCTCGTACAGATGAGGAGGCTTATGAACTTTTAAAAGCACTGGGGATGCCATTTAAGAAAAAAGAGAGTCCCACAATTTAAGAGGTCCTATATTCAATTATTTATGTTGAGGTACCATATTGGCTAAGAAATCACTTATAGTTAAGTCCAAAAGAAAAAAGAAGTTTGGTGTGAGGCAATATCATCGTTGCAGTCGATGCGGAAGGGCAAGAGGGTATTTAAGAAAGTTTAAACTCTGTAGAATCTGTTTTAGAGAGTTGGCCTTATCAGGAGAAATTCCAGGTGTGAGGAAATCAAGTTGGTGAAGAGGATATTTTACAGGTTGATTTATTAGGAGTCCATATATGTCGATGACTGATCCAATAGCGGATTACCTGACGCGTATTCGAAATGCGACGCGTGCTCAACACAGCAAGGTTGACATCCCAGTTTCAAATATGTTAAAGGAGATGACACGGATTTTAATGGAGGAAGGTTATATCCGCAATTTTACCATTATCGAGGACACGCAATGTAAACAGAATATTATCAGGATTTATTTGAAATACGGTGAAAGTCGTAAAAGTGTCATTCGGGGAATCAAACGAGAGAGCTGTCCAGGATTAAGGCATTATTCAAATGTTAAAAATATACCTCGGGTGTTGAATGGATTGGGAACGGTCATTCTTTCAACCCCTAAGGGAATTCTTACCGATAGAGATGCAAGACGGGAAAATGTGGGTGGAGAGGTTTTGTGCAGTGTATGGTAGCGTGTATGGATTAGATAAAGGGGTATTGATTGTCTAGAGTTGGAAAACAACCTATTCTCATTCCGGAAGGAATACAAGTTGAAAAAAAGGGAAATGTAATCACTGTTAAGAATGATAGGGGGATTCTGGAGGAGAAGGTTCATCGTGCTATTCGAGTGATTGTTGAAAACAATCAGATTCGTGTAGAGCGATCCAGTGATGATCGGTTTCATCGATCACTCCACGGTTTGACGCGGAGCCTTATTCAAAATATGATCACGGGATTGACCGACGGGTTTGAAAAACGGCTCGAAATTGTTGGAGTGGGTTATCGAGTTGAATTGAAAGGAAGGACCTTGTTTTTTCAGTTGGGCTATGCTCATCCGATTTATTTTATACCACCAGATGGAATTGATATTGAAGTGGTATCAAACAATCTCTTAATCGTAAAGGGTATTGATAAACAGTTGGTTGGACAGGTCGCAGCCAAGATCCGTTCTTTCAGGATACCCGAACCTTATAAGGGGAAAGGGATTCGATACGAAGGCGAATATATTCGTCGGAAGGCCGGTAAAACCACTGTGTAAAGAAAAGATATTATCGCATAATGATGAAAATGTTTTTGGGATAAATGCAATGCACACGAAAATTTCTGCAAGAGTGATTCGAAGAAGAAAGATTAAAAAGCATATTCGAAAAAGAATCAAAGGGACTGCTCAGCGGCCCCGATTGGTCGTTTTTCGGAGTCTTAAGGCTATATACGCTCATTTGGTGGATGATAGCAATCACCGAACGATTTTAACCGTTTCCAGCCTTTCGAAATCTGTAAGTGATCAAATCGGAAAAGCAAAAGGGAAGATTGCCATGGCTAAAATTATCGGCCAAGCAATTGGTGAAGAGGCCAAAAAAAGAAAAATTGAAAGTGTTGTTTTTGATCGAAATGGTTATTTGTATCATGGCCGAGTCAAAGCTGTAGCAGATGGCGCCAGAGAAGCAGGGTTGAAATTTTAGATTTTTAAAAATGGTTTTCGAACTCTAGTGTGGGAGTACATTTTGGATAAAATCAATCTCAGCGAGCTTGAATTAAAAGAACGGGTTGTCCATATCAATCGGGTTGCGAAGGTTGTCAAAGGTGGAAGACGGTTCAGTTTTAATGCGATCGTTGTTGTTGGCGATGGTAAAGGATATGTGGGTATTGGATTGGGGAAGGCGCATGAACTGACCGACGCTATTGCAAAAGGTTCTGAGAATGCCAAAAAGAGTTTGGTCAAGGTACCCATTCTTCATGGCACAATTCCTCATATGGTTATTGGGAAGTTTGGTGCGGGGAAAGTGTTGTTAAAACCCGCTGCACCGGGTACCGGTGTGATTGCCGGGGGTGCTGTACGGGCAGTTATGGAGTCGGCGGGCATACAAAACATATTAACAAAATCTCTGGGTTCTGCCAATCCTCACAATGTGGTCAAGGCAACAATGGATGGTATTCTGCAACTTCGAGATGGTCTTATGGTGGCCAAAGAAAGAGATAAAACACTTCAGGAAATTTTTGGGTAGATCTTATGCCCAGTTTATGAAATTGTTGATTGTGGGATTATCAAATATATGGCAAAACTGAAAATTACTCAAATTCGCAGTGCGATTAAACGAGATGAAAAACAGAAGCGGACCATTTGTGCTTTGGGACTGCATCGATTGCATCACTCTGTTGTTCATCCGGACAATCCACAAATTCGAGGTATGATTCGCAAAGTATCACACCTTGTGCAAGTGGAAGAAATTCAATAATGACCCAGAGAATGGATGAGGATACTATGGATTTAGGTCATTTGCAATATGCCCAAGGAGCTAAAAAGGAACGAAAACGTGTTGGTCGGGGTATTGGGTCGGGTCATGGGAAAACCTCCTGTCGTGGACAGAAGGGTCAAAAATCACGGAGCGGTTCGAAATCTCGTGCATGGTTTGAAGGTGGACAGATGCCGTTACAGAGAAGGGTGCCCAAACGCGGATTTACCAATATCTATCGACATGAATATCAAATTGTGAATCTCGGTGATTTGGACCGTTTAAAAGAGGAAAAAATATCACCTGAAAAGTTGTTCAAAGCACGTTTGATCAGGAAATCGAATGTCAAGTTGAAAATTTTAGGTCGTGGTGAAGTGAAGCGTTCACTTGAGGTGAGTGCCCATGCGTTCAGTAAAAGTGCTATTCAAAAACTTGAATCAGCAGGCGGAAAGGCGATTCTGTTATGATTAAAAGTTTCCAGAGCATCTTTAAAATTCCTGATCTGAAGAATCGGATTTTGTTCACGATGGGTATTATGGTGCTCTATCGTGTCGGATGTCACATTCCCATACCGGGCATTAATGCGGTTGCTTTAACAGAATTCTTTGCTCAGAGCCGAAACACACTGTTCGGTCTCTATGATATGTTCGCGGGAGGGGCTTTCAGCCGGGCTGCCATATTTGGATTGGGGATCATGCCTTATATATCCACGTCGATTATTATTCAGTTGATGGGAGCCGTTGTACCCTATTTTCAACGGCTTCAAAAGGAAGGAGAAGAAGGCAGAAAAAAGATCAACCAAATCACACGATATGGAACCGTGTTCCTTGCTTCGATGCAAGCTTTGGGCGCCAGTTTGTTCCTTTCCAGTCTCACATCTCCTCAGACAGGTCTCCCCGTTGTGCCGAATCCGGGATTGGGATTTCGATTGTTGGTGATGGTGACATTGTGTGCCGGTACGATTCTGATTATGTGGATGGGAGAACAGATTACAGAACGGGGAATTGGCAATGGCATTTCTTTAATCATATTTATCGGTATTGTCGGTCGTTTTCCCACGGCGATTTTAGATGAGGTCCAAAATTTAATCGGGGGGAACAGGGCATTGGTCGTGGAACTTTTCATTTTTGGCGTTTTTGTGGCGATCATTGGCGCAGTTGTCCTGATAACAGAGGGAACAAGAAAAATTCCTGTACAATATGCGAAAAGGGTTGTTGGACGGAAAGTGTATGGTGGACAGGCCACATACATTCCGATTCGTGTTTCCGGTTTTGGTGTGATGGCCATCATTTTCGCCCAGTCTTTGATGTTTGTTCCTCAAACGATCAGGCAATTTTTTCCAAACAGTGAGTTTGTCGCAAAAGTGCTCAGCTATTTTGATCTCACTTCACCGATATACTGGTTCTTCTTCGGATTGTTGATTCTCTTTTTTACCTATTTTTATGCGGCCATTGCTTTTAATCCGGTTGATGTTGCTGATAATATGCAGAAGTATGGCGGATTTATCCCTGGCGTGAGACCAGGGAAGAAAACGGCGGAGTACATCGACCATGTCCTATCGAGAATTATGCTACCTGCGGCGATTTTTTTCGCCGTAATAGCGATTTTCCCCTATTTTGTAACGGAGTATTTAAATGTTTCTTCTTCTTTCTCACAATTTTTTGGCGGCACAAGTCTATTGATTATGGTTGGTGTTGCATTGGATACGCTCCAGCAAATTGAGTCCCATCTTTTAATGCGTCATTACGAAGGTTTTATGAAAACGGGCCGTATTCGGGGACGCCGCGTGATGGGCTGAACACGATTTAGATTGGATTTTTATATAGAATGATAAAAAGATTTATATTGTTAGGAGCTCCAGGGGTTGGCAAAGGCACACAGGCTAAAAAACTTTCAGATCATTTCGGATGGTCCCATATTTCAACAGGCGATATGCTTCGTAAAGCCGTGCAGAAGGGAACGCCATTGGGACAGCAGGTGAAAGTATATGTGGAAAAGGGCGATTTGGTTCCGGATAATCTTATGGTTGAACTGGTAAAAGATCGCTTGGATGAAGATGATTGCCGTCATGGTTTTTTGTTAGATGGATTTCCAAGAACCGTTCCTCAGGCCAAAAAATTAGACGCATTTCTTGATGACAGGGGTCTTGGTTTGGATGGTGTGATTTCTATTGAAATTTCAGACGAAGAGGTTGTCAATAGACTTTCAAAGCGATTTGTATGCGTTGATTGTGGTTTCATCGTTGTCGGTGATGATAAAACATCCAGGGATAGGCATTGTCCTTCATGTGGAGGCACTCTGGCTAAGCGTCAGGATGATGAGGTTGATACAATACGCCATCGTTTGAATGTGTATGAAAAGAGCACACGGTCCCTGATTGAATATTATCAAAAACAAAATCTTTATGTACGCATCGATGGAATGGGATCTGTTGATGCTGTTTATGAAAGAATTCTTAATACATTTGGAATAAAACCAGACAGAAATCATGATTCCAATTAAAACAAAGGAGGAGATTGCCAAACTCCGAAAGAGTGCGCAGCTTTTGGTAAAAGCTTTTCGTGCTGTTGAATCAGCACTGGGTCCGGGTGTGACGACAGAAATGTTGGATAGAATTGCTGAAGATACCATCCGTTCCAGTCATGGAGAACCGGCTTTTAAGGGATATAAAGGTTATCCAAAAACGATATGCAGTTCAATTGAATCGCAAGTCGTTCATGGTATTCCAGGGGAAAGGGTTTTAAAAGAGGGTGAGATTGTGAGTATCGATATTGGTGTAAAACTGGAAGGATACTATTCAGATGCTGCAAAAACGTACGGAATTGGGTTACTCTCTTCCGACAGAACCCTTTTAATGAAGACCACGTGTCAAGCGTTGCACGAAGGCATTCATCAGTGTATTGAAGGCAATCACCTTTCAGATATTTCACATGCGATTCAAGATTGTGTTGAAAAAAAGGGATTTTCGGTTGTAAGGGCATTGGTGGGACATGGTATCGGGAAAGCATTACACGAAGAACCTCAGATTCCGAATTTTGGTCCCCCCAGAACCGGTCCCAGACTTTGTGCAGGAATGGTGTTTGCCATTGAACCGATGATTAATATGGGATCACCGGAAGTCAGTTTTCTTGACGATGGTTGGACTGTCGAAACGGTTGACGGGTGCCCATCAGCCCATTTTGAACACACGGTGCTCATTACCAAGGGAGAGCCCGAAGTGTTTACTTTGGGCATTGAAGAAAACGGCGATTATTGGAGTAAAAATGGCGAAAGAACCTCCCATTAAAGTGGATGGGACGATTCTCGATACGCTTCCTAATGCCACTTTTAAGGTAGAATTGGAAAGTGGACATAAAGTACTTGCACACGTCTGCGGAAAGATGCGGATGCATTTTATTAAAATTCTACCGGGTGATAAAGTAACGGTGGAATTATCACCCTATGATCTCACACGAGGAAGAATCGTCTATCGTTACAAGTAAAGCGGAGTTAAAACATGAAGGTGAGAGCATCTATAAAAAAAATTTGTGATAAATGTAAAGTTGTAAAAAGACGGGGTGTTTTGAGAATCATCTGTTCCAATCCTCGTCATAAGCAACGGCAAGGATAAAATAATGGTTGGTATTCATTTTTATTTAATCATTGAATGCATAACCGTGGTCATTGTAAAGATGAAAAGGAGATAAAGTGGCTCGTATTGCAGGTGTTGATCTTCCCATGGAAAAACGTGTTGAGGCTGCATTAACCTATATTTATGGGATTGGTTTTACAACATCGAAAAAGATATTGAAAGAGGCGGGTGTTGATCCAGATACACGTGTGAACAAATTAACCGATAGTGATGTGGCCAAAATCCGTTCTATCATTGATGCCAATTATAAGGTGGAAGGCGCGCTGAGATCTGAAGTCACAATGAATATCAAACGGCTGATGGATATTGGTTGTTATCGGGGTTTTCGTCATCGAAGAGGGGCAACTGTGAGAGGACAAAGGACGAGGACAAATGCTCGAACCCGAAAAGGCAAGAAAAAAACAATAGCCGGGAAGCGGAGAGCTTAATTATTCGCATTATCAATGAATCAAATTAAAGGAGGAAGGAGTTGGCAGCTCCAGCAAAAACTAGAAAAAAGAAAAAGGAGAAAGTAGAAGCTGAAGGACAGGCTCATATTAATGCGACTTTTAATAATACGATCATTTCATTGACAGACAGCTATGGAAATGTGATTTCCTGGGCTTCGGCGGGAAGAATTGGATTTAAAGGTGCTCGGAAGAACACGCCATTTGCAGCCCAACTTGCCGCGAATCATGCAGCTAAGGAAGCTATGGATTTGGGACTCAGGAGAATCAGTGTCATGGTCAAGGGACCTGGCTCTGGTCGTGAAGCCGCTATACGTTCTCTCCAAGCAGCGGGTTTGGAAGTGATTGCCATTAAAGATGTTACTCCTATTCCTCACAATGGGTGTCGACCTCCGAAGCGACGGAGAGTGTAGTTAATAACGAGAGGATTGCTTTATGGCAAGATATCGGGGTGCGGTATGTAAGTTGTGTAGAACAGAAGGGGAAAAATTATTTCTCAAAGGGGCAAGGTGTCAAACGGTAAAATGCGCTTTTGAACGGAAAGGATATCCTCCTGGTCAACAGGCCAAAGCACGAAGAATGAAAAAATTGTCTGATTATGGATTACAGTTAAGAGAGAAACAAAAGATTAAACGTTACTATGGTCTTTTGGAAACGCAGTTTCGAGGAACTTTTAATCGGGCCAATCAGAAAAAGGGAATTACAAGTGAGAATCTATTGCAAATGCTGGAAAGTCGGTTGGACAATGTTGTTTTTCGGCTCGGTTTGGCTCCATCAAGAAACGCTGCCAGACAACTGGTCAGACATCGCCATTTTATGGTCAATGATCATTTGGTGGATATACCTTCTTATCAGTTGAAACCGGGTGATGTCATTCAGGTACGCGAAAAAAATCGAAAGATGGAAATCATTCACAACACCATGCGGAAAATAAAAGAAGGCAGTCAGTTGCCATGGCTCAGCCTGGATAAGGCCAATTTAAAAGGGAAGTTTCTGGAAGTACCCAATAGGGCAGATATTCCTGTGACATTCAATGAAAATTTAGTCGTTGAACTTTATTCAAAATAATTAAAATTATATTTTAAGGACTATTTCAATGAATTGGTATACATTGCAAATGCCAGAAAGTATCGAGCGAGATGAAGAAACATATACCGCTACCTATGGAAAATTCATCATACAACCATTGGAACGGGGGTTTGGTGTCACATTGGGCAATTCTTTTCGTCGTGTTCTTTTATCATCGCTTCACGGTACCGCCATTACACAGGTTAGGTTTGATGGTGTGCTACATGAATTTACAACAATCAAAGGGGTTGTTGAAGATGTCTCTGAGATTATTCTCAATCTGAAACAGGTTCGAATAAAACTTCTCAATAAGCGTCCCGATCGGGTGATGATTGATTTAAAAGGGCCCGCAGAATTTAAAGCAGGGGATATTCAGAAAGATACAACCGATTTTGAGATATTAAATCCCGATCATCATATTGCAACATTGAATGAAGATGCTGACCTTAAGCTGGAGCTTAAGTTGGGAAGGGGTAGAGGTTATTTGCCTGCAGAAGAGAATAAATTGCCCGACCAACCCATTGGTACGATCCCAATCGATGCCGTTTTTAATCCAATCCGAAAAGTGAATTATTATGTGGAAAATACGCGCGTAGGTCATCGAACGGATTATGAGAGACTGATACTTGAGCTGGAAACAGACGGAAGTGTTACTCCCGATGACGCACTGACATTTGCAGGGAAAATCCTCAAGGATCATATCGAACTTTTTATCGGTTTTGATGTTGAGCAGGAAGAGGAAGAAGAAATATCCCAAATTGATGAAGATGCTATCCGTATCCGAAAATTATTGAAAATGAATGTCGAAGAGCTTGAGCTTTCGGTTCGATCGCATAATTGTCTGAAAGCAGCAAACATTCAGACGATTGGTGATCTTGTACGTCGAGATGAACAGGAAATGTTGAAATTCAGAAACTTCGGACGGAAATCTCTTCAGGAGCTTTCTAAAATCTTAGAAGAAAAAGGACTTCAATTTGGGATGGATGTTAAAAAATACCTTAAGAGTGAATCTTCATGATTTCTGATTAGGAGACGAGGAGTAGTCTAGTTATGAGGCATCGGAACGCGATTAAAAAACTGGGTCGGACGACAACGCATCGAAAAGCAACCATGGCCAATCTCTCAACGGCATTATTTGAACGGAAACATGTCCGTACTACCGTTGCGAAAGCGAAGGCAGTGCGCAGTTATTCGGAAAAGCTCATTACACTGGCTAAGAAGGAAACCCTCCATGCACGGCGTCTTGCCCTCAGGAAACTTGGACAAAAACAAATCGTGAAGATCCTTTTTGAGGAGATTGCTCCCAATTATAGTGATCGACCAGGTGGTTATACGCGTATTATCAAATTGGGACAGAGAGCGGGTGACGGTGCCGAAATGGCCATTATTGAGTTGGTAGGTTATGAGATGGCAAGTAAAAAGAAAAAGGAAAAAGAAAAAGAGAAAGAAGCCAAAGCGGAACCAAAGAAAAAGAAACGGGCAAAAGCGGAAAGTGTGGAAAAAGAACCTATTGAAAAGAAAAAGAAAAAAGGCAAGAAGGATGGGTCTCAAGAGCAATCGGATGATCACGCGTTAAAGAAAGCAAAACAATCGAACAAAGAAGAGAAAAAAGACAAGTCTCCAAAAAAGGGAAAGAAACAAAAGTAGAATTACATTCATTTCAAATTAAAAAAGATAGTGATCACGGGTAATTGTTACAAACAATTACCCCTTTTTTTTAGTGGCTTTGCCAAAAAGTGCGGATTTCTTTGGAGGAATCTCTAAGAGTATTCCCTTGTTGCTGAAAAAGAAGAGATCACCCACCGTGAGACCAATCGATTGTCTGAGTGGTTTCCAGTTTTCCTGGTATGCTTCGTTTTTAACTTCTGTTCCCTTTTCCCCTTTTGTAACCACGCGAACCCTTTCTGCATTGTCCCGGTTGATCATAAATGGCGAATGTGTTGTGTAGATTAATTGGTTTTTTTGTGAAAGGTCTTCTAATAGATGGGTGAGATCTTTTTGTCCTGAAGGATGCAGGTGAAGACCGGGTTCGTCAAGCAGGAAAAGGTATTCATTTGCCTTAGCTTCATTTGTCGTGGCGATGAAGTTGATATAGAATGAAAGGTACCATAAAAATCCAAGAGAACGGGATTTGGGTGTATCATAAACCGTTGTTGCATCGCTAAAATCGATGTACAGCAGTTTGCCATTGACTCTTAATTTAATCTCCAGACTTGGTTCTTGTGTCCAAACTTCCTGAATCCGCCTGGTAATTTCCCGTCCTGTCTCTTCAGCTGCCCGTCTTCCCTTGGTGGAATCCTCAAATATCATGGATGGATCTTCGATACCACCAATTTTTAATAGATTTCTTTCTGTGCGAACGTCCTCGTTTCCTTCAAGTAATCTGTCCATGTGGACTTGATCTTTGATGACTGCTATAGAGTCAAAGTAGATTATTTTTGGCAAAATATCCATGAATGGTTTGATCGTGCTGATATTCATGGTTTTGTTATCTATTTGAATTTTGTAATCGGTTAATCGGGGTCCCTCCCTTTTGAGTAGTATAGAATTCAAACTGCGAAAACTTGCATCAATTTTACCGAGTTTGTTCTGATCCTCCCGGCTAAAATGTGTTAACTCGAGAGTAATTTTGGGGGGGGTTCCATTTTGATAGAGGTCGGAATATTGACAGGTCTGTATCGTATTTAATGGAAGATCTGGACGAAAATGTTCGATCGATTTCAATATATTTGTTTTTCCGGACTCATTGGGGCCAATAAATACTGTAATTTTTGGATCAATTGGGAGTGTGAGTTTGTTGATTGATTTAAAACCTTGAATGTGAACGTTCGAGACGACCATAGATCCTCCGTAAGGATAGGTATAAAATTAAACATCTTTCTGAAAAATGCAAGGAAAAAGAGCGTTCTTGTTATTAAAAAATAAGGCTCCTCATGCGAATTTGTGCACCCAATTTGGCATATCTAAACC
>JAFGDT010000071.1 GCA_016931965.1 bacterium
AGAATTGGAGTGATGGGATTTTTGAAAAAAGTGAATTGAATATAGGAATGTATGTTGTCCGAAAATTGTTTCAAGACCTTTTGATAAGAGATCGCGAAACAAGTTCGGGATGACAGAACAGAAGAAAGCATTTTTTGGAAATTTAAGCTTCTGTTTATCGTTTTATTCAGAATAGGCATCTAATGGCATCGCCCAAATACATTAAAAAATATGTTCGACAAGCCCTCAAAGATGCAGTTTTAAGAAGCGCTGTGGATAATGCCACACAGTCTACTGTCGAGGCCCGTCAGGAAATCATCGACCAAATCCCCCATTGGGAAGGTTTGCGGCAAAAGTGCCATGCGATTAAAAAAGAAGTAATCGATCACCTGGATCGCTATCTAGAGCAATTTGAGGATCAATGTATTCAAAATGGCATTCAAGTACATTGGGCCATCGATGGTCGCGAAGCACAGGATATCATTCTGGGAATTGCACGTGAACACCATGTGCAAAAAGTAGTCAAATCAAAATCCTTGACAACAGAAGAAATTCAACTCAATCAGAAACTGATTGAGAATGGCATCGAAACATTGGAAACGGACCTGGGTGAATACATCATCCAACTGATGGGTCAAATTCCCTCGCATTTGGTCATTCCGGCTCTCCACCTGACCCGAAAGCAAATCGCTAAACTGTTTCATGAAAAGATCGGTAATCCCTATACAGAAGACCCAACGGAACTGCTTAAAGTTGCCCGAAAGAAGTTGCGTGAAAAGTTCCTGTCGGCCGATATGGGCATTACGGGTGTCAATTTCGCACTTGCTGAAACGGGAACCATTTGTGTCATCGAAAATGAAGCCAATGCCCATCTTACACTGAGTCTGCCCAACATCCATGTAGCGGTCATGGGAATCGAAAAATTGATACCCGGACAAAAGGATTTGTCATATTTTCTCAATTTATTGGCTCCCAATGCCACCGGACAGAAGAGTTCCACATTTATCAATTTGATCGGTGGACCTTCCCGGGAAAAGTATGGAGAAGGCCCCAAAGAAGTTCACATCGTTTTGCTGGATAACGGACGTTCCAATTTATTGAAGGATCCGAAAATGCGGGAAATCCTGTCCTGCATACGATGCGGTGCGTGTCTCAATGTATGTCCGGTTTATCAACAGATCGGCGGACATGCTTATGGCTGGGTGTATATGGGACCCATTGGCATTAATCTGATCCCCCAGTATCTCGGAAAGGCCGTTGGACGATACGCGCCCTATCTGTGCAGTCTCTGTAAGGCCTGTTTCGAAACCTGTCCTGTGAGAATCAATTTGCCGGGACATATACTGCAAAATCGAAAGGATATTGTACAATCGGGTCACTCCCAATGGGTCGAAAAAATCGGCATGTCCGTATGGGGTTTTTGTGCAAAACACCCCCTATTTTATCGTTTCGTGACATGGTTCCCCGGAAAATTGCAAAAGCTGCTGTTAAAAGAAAAACCGTTCCTGGTTCCTGGTTATACAAGGGAACGCGCATTTGCCAGCTTCGATTCGAAAGGTTTTAGAAAACAATTTCATCGGTATCTTCATCAACAGGATTCATTTTCTAAGAGAAGTTAAAAATGGATGCAAGCCGTTATAAAATATTAGAAAAAATTAAAGCAGGAACACGCATACACTCACAAATCCCTTCTGCGACCGATGATTTTGAAAAACAGATTATCGATGGATTGGAAGCGATCACTCCAAAAGGGAACCAAGCATTGGTGGATCAATTTAAAAATGAATTGGAACTGGTGTCAGGAGAATTTCATTTGATCCGTAATGATGATGAGGCTGCTGAATGGATTTCCCAATACCTGACAAAGAACAAGGTTAACAAATGGGTGATATCAGGAGAAACACGCTGTCAGCAAATTGCAGACAGAATCCATCAAAAAATGGGTGGTATAGAACTTGTTGAAACGACGCAAATTGGATGGCCGAAGCGTAAGACCGAATTGGCCGATGCATCTGTCGCTCTGGTTGAAGCGTCGTTCGCCATTGCCGATATCGGATCATTGGTTTTTCGGTGTGATCAAACACGGACTTCATTACCCCATTTTCTTTCTGATTGTGTCATTGCGATTGTTGAACAAAAACGGCTATTGGCAAATCAGCACGAATTGTTTCAAAAATTGTCCTCCGAAGAAATGAAACATCTGTTTATGATGGCAGGGCCGAGCCGCACCGCTGATATTGAGAAGATTCTGATTTTAGGTGTGCATGGTCCAAGACAAGTCATTGTTCTGATGTTGGCCTCATAAGATTGTCAGATAACGAATCCTCCGCTTTCAACCAATTTTTTCAAAACCTACAATACATCTGATCCCATCATTAAAGAGGGAGCATTCTTTTTTCCCCCCGTTTTGTGTGATAATACCCCAAACTTCATGTTTTCCCGTTTCATCTCAACAAAAAGGTAAAAAATATTGTCATGCTGAGCGTAGTCGAAGCATGAGCATAGTCGAAGCATGAGAATAGACGAAGAATGAGCGTGGTTGGGGGAAGGGTACTGTCATATAAAAAATTAGATTGGGATACCGTTTTAGGAATGACGATCACCGAGCCTTTAGATCATCCAGTTAACTGGTATAATAATTGCTGAAATACATCTAAAGAAGAGGGTAGAATCATATAAAATAATATAAAACAGAAAGATAATACTAAACCTATTGAAAGAATTCCAACCATGTCTCGTTTTCTGAATGGTCAGAAATCTTTCAGCATCGCCGAAACAGATCTGTGAAAAATGGGTGGCAGGTTAGCTTGAACAAAAAAGAATTATACATGTTAAAGGTTGATCATACACTTGAGAAAAAGGGTTTTTCCCATCATTCAGATCTTTCCATATCCGAAGTTAAATCAAAATATAAAATCGTCGGGGTGAGTCGTGCAATCAAGGGCATTATCAAACTGATTGACAAAGTGGCTTCACAGGACACCATTATTATGATTACGGGTGAAAGCGGGACAGGCAAGGAGATGATCGCTTATGCCATTCATCTGAACAGCCGGCGGGCTGACAAGCCTTTTATCTGTGTGAATTGTGCGGCCATTCATGAAACACTCATTGAAAGTGAACTCTTTGGACATAAGAGAGGATCTTTTACGGGCGCCTATGCAACCAAGAAAGGCAAATTCCAGTTGGCTGACAAAGGGACGCTTTTTTTGGATGAAATCGGCGATCTCTCGGCGAATGCGCAGGCAAAATTGTTGCGAACGATTGAAACCGGTGAAGTTGAAATTTTGGGAAATGAACACGAAGAGAATGTGGATGTGCGCATTATTTCAGCAACGAATAAAAATCTTGAAGATCTGGTGGCAAGAGGTATTTTTCGGGAGGACCTGCTTCACAGAATCAATGTGATTGAAATCAACATCCCCCCATTAAGACAGAGACCGGATGATATCCTGCCGCTAACCAATCATTTTTTAGAGATCTACTGCGCTCACAACAAAATACGAACCAAGCGGTTGACGCCAAGTGCCGAAGCGGTTCTCCTTGCTTATAATTGGCCCGGCAATGTCCGGGAATTAAGAAACATTGTCGAAAAAATGACGGTTTTAGTTGATTCACCTGTTATCAACAATCACCACATCGCTGAATTTCTGAAGTTTCCCGGTTCAGTCAATGGATTGTATAAGGCAAAACCGTTCAAGCAGGCAAAAAAGAGTTTTGAAAAAAGTTATATAACGCATGCACTGTGGAGAAATAACTGGAATGTTTCAAAAACAGCCAAGGTTCTCGAATTGCCACGGTCTTCACTGTATGAAAAAATTAAAGAATACAATATTCAGAGGAGTCCAGAAAACCAGACGATTCACCTGTATTGATAGTTCGAAAAACCGGACATTTGATGCTTTTAAATACCCAATTTGGATAGAAAAACAAGGGGTTAGGGGCTTTTTGTAATTTGGCATGGAAGTTGCCCTTCTTAACTTACTTATAATGTATTAGTTAGATTCAACCGAAAAACTTATTAAAAAAAGAAAGATTGGCTGCTAAATTTAGATTTACTGCGATTTTGTAAACGGATTCAAAATGTTGCCTTAGGGATGGGAAAAGCATCACACCATTTAAGAAGGGAGTTTGATCATGAAAATTATGCGAATGTTTATCCTGTCTTTTATTTGTTTACTTCTCTCCTTTGTCATTGTAACGGCTCAGGATACATTGAATGTCAAATTGCAGGGACGTTGGGCCTACGGACCCAGTTATGCCGTTAAAATTGCAAATATAGGGGGGTCAGATTATGCTTTCATTGGAAATGGTGGATATCTTCAGGTTATTGATTTAGGAGCAGGGCCACCACCGGATGAAGAGGGCAAAATTGCACTTCCCGAACCTCTGAAAGCTGTTGATGTTGCCAGTATAAGTGGAACTGAATATGCTTTTGTTGCTGACGGAGCGCACGGTCTTCGGATCATCGATGTTTCAACTCCTGCCACACCTGTGGAAGTCGGAACATATGATACACCCGGGATTGCAACGGATGTCGTTGTTGATCCAACGCTTGAACTGGCCTTTATTGCGGATGGTCTGGAAGGCCTTATTGTCATCGATGTATCGACTCCCGCATCACCTACATTTGCCGGTAATTATGCTGTTGGAGGTGAAGCCTGTGGTATCGCATACTGGTATGATGGTGTATCTGAATATTATGTAATACTGACACACAAGGATTATGATGTGGCCAATAATAATGTGGTTCGAACATACAATGTTACTGATCCAGCCAATATTATTCAGCAGGATATTTTCTATACTGTGGATCGTCCGATGGATGTCTATTTCGATGCGGTCAATGAATATGCCTTTATTGCTGATAGTTCCGGTCTTCGGATATTGGATGTAACCGATCCAACCAATATGACCCAAGCGGGATATATTTCAACAAAGGGTACAGCAAGAAGTATTTTTGTCGATGTGGCGAGCACATATGCATATATCGCCGACGAAGGTTATGATTACGGCTTTCAAATTTTTAATGTTTCAACGCCGGCAACACCCGTTCGACAGGATTCCATGAATACATTGGGCACGGCGTGGGCAGTTGATGTGGATGTTGCTAATGGTTATGCCTATATTTCAGACGGATTAAATGGATTGAAAGAGATTGATATTGCTCCTCTTCCTCCGGCTGCTCCGATAACCATTGTGGACTATGGTCTCATTCGGGATGTCGCTGTGTTGGGGATATACGCTTATGTGGCAGATGGGGATGATGGCATCCGTGAGATTGATATTAGTGTTTCTCCTCCGGTAGAGAATGCGAATAATACGACTGATTTTGCCACATGTACTGCGCTTGGTTTGGATGTGTATGATGATACTCTATATGTTGCGTCCGGCTCCGCTGGTATTCAGATCTTTGCTATTAGCGATATTACAACCCTGGTCGGAAGTTACAATACGTCCGGTACAGCTTTGAATGTGATTGTTGCCGGAGACTATGCGTATGTGGCCGATGCAAATCAAGGTTTGAAAGTTTTAGATGTATCGGATGGGACGGGTCCCACGCTATTGGGATCTTATACACACTCAAGTAGTGCAACGGACATATTTGTTCTCGATGACTGGGTGAATGATGTGGCTCTTTTTGGTAATTATGTTTATTTAACCATTGGTTTTAAGGGTATTATTATTCTTGACATCTCCACACCGGCGTCGCCGACTTTTGTCGGTGAAGTGAGTATAGCTGGAGAGGTTTATAGTGTTGCTCTGAATGCTATGGGCACATATGCCTATGTGGCTGACGGCATCGATGGTCTGCAGGTAGTGAATGTGAGTACGACTTCATCGCCTTTTGTTGCAGCGACTTTAAATACGAATGGTCAGGCAAGGGATGTAGCTGTCACTGGTAACTATGCCTATGTGGCCGATGGCACATATGGTCTTCGCGTTATCAATATATTTGTCCCAACCAATCCACAAGAGGTCGCTTACTATAATACAGGAGATGATGCATACGGTGTCATTGCTCAGGATGCCGATATCTATGTGGCTGATAATAAGGATGGTTTATACATACTTGATAATCTATTGGCTCACGCATCTTATTTTGTGACACCGACCTATGATGTGGTTGATCCGACTGGTCGATCCATTCCGGTTGTCATTCAAAATGCCAGTATTTTAGGCAAGGATGTCAGCGGTCTGCAAGCAGGCGATGAAATTGCCATTTTTGACGGTGATACGGTTGTCGGTGTCGGCGTATATGAAGGCATATTCCCTCTGCCCATAACCGTCTGGATGCGATATGAATATGTTGGGGGGACACTAAAAGGTGCTTGGGAAGGCAACAAGATGATTTTCAAGATCTGGAACAAGAGTACGGATAGTGTCCTCGGCGCTTTTGCAACTTACACTGTTGGCAACGGAACCTTTACCGAAACCCAGTTGCTCACGGTTGTCAATCCATTGATAGCCTATGAATTAACCTACTTTCAGCCTTCCGATACAACGGGCGTATATCAGCTTGTTGTTATAGAAAATAATATTACGATCAATGGTGTTTCGATTGTTACAGGTGATGAAATCGGTATATTTGACGGCAATTTATGTGTTGGGGCTGCAGAGTACCAGGGTACGGGATTGACGATCCCTGTTTGGCTGGAAACTAATTTATCCAATGGAGTTCATCTGACGGGGGCTGTTAGGAACAATCCAATGCGTTTTAAAATCTACCAGGATGTTACTGCCGATACATTCAAGGCCATGCCGATCTATCATGCAGGGAGTACAGGTCTGTTTAGTACTCTGACAGTAACGGTAGATACACTAAAAGCATATACTTATGATACTCAGAATATATCAGTTAAACAATCAAGACTCAATCTCATATCATTTAATGTATCACCACTTGATTCAGCAGATCGAGAAATAAGTGTCATGTTAGATGATATAGAAAGTCTCTTAATTGTATGGGATGATGAGGGCAATTCCTATGCTCCGGGTATACCCACTTCCACTTCATTCCAAGTGAATTTTACTAAAGGATACTATATTTACTATTCTGCGGCAATAGATGAAACGGCTATTAATCAAGGTTTCATATTGTTGCCACAAGACTATACAAGAATTTTCACAAATACAAAAACATATATGATAGCATATCCCTATTGGAATTCACATTATGCAACTGAAGTATTTGCTCAAATCCAACCTTCATTAGTCGTATTACAAGATGATAACGGTTTGATTTGGGTGCCAGGATATGGTATTAATACAATTGATCAATTTGGCGGTATGAAGCCTGGTAAGGGATATAAACTTTATGTTAATCAAACAGTCAGTTATACCTATCCAGTCATTTCTGGAGGAGGATTGCCTAAAGCAAAATCCATCGCTCAGGTTGAAGAGAAAAAGGAGCCCGAACATTTCTCTTATCAGGAGACCGGTCTTGCTTATCCTGTTATTATTCTGGGATCAGAAACACCTTTAGAGACAGGAGATGAAATCGGTCTTTTTGCCGGTGACCTTTGTGTGGGAGCGACCATTTTTACCGGTGCATATCCGTTTGCCGTATCCGCCTGGGAAGCAGTCAATCTGCAAAACATAAAAATACCTGGATTTAAAAAAGGAGAGCCGATATCAGTCTGTATCTGGAGTCCGAGGGAGGAAAAAGAATATATAGTATCTTTTGAATGCCAGAATCAAACGGAGCCAACATTCGGAGTTGATCCGATTTATGTTGTCGGATTAGGAAATTTTGAAAGATCAGACCTATTACCCACAACATATGATCTGGGTAAAAACTATCCGAATCCGTTCAATCCTGAAACCAATATCGCTTATCAGCTTCCCGAAGCGAATCGTGTAGAGCTCTTAATTTTCAACACACTGGGACAAAGGATCAGAACACTGATCGATGAAAGGAAAGAAGCAGGGTATTACACAGTCAAATGGGACGGTCTTGACGAACGGGGATTGCAAGTGGGTTCGGGCATCTATTTTATCAGGATGCAGGCGGGAAATATTGTCAAGATAGAGAAGATGACATTAATCAAGTAAGAGAACAAGTTTAATTTCTGAAAAATCAACAACGTTTCATCAATAGGTGAGTTCAGACCTTAGGGGGTCGATTATGAAGATTAAATTAGGGGCGCTTTTAGGGGTTATGTTATTTTGCGGAATGGGTTGGGGGCAGCATTTTCAACCGGTAGACACAACAGGTGAATTCAGCAATATCGTCATCAGTAATAGCACCATCGATAATAATCCTTTTCAGAATGGAGACGAAATTGGTGTTTTCGATGATACACTTTGTGTTGGCGTTGTCGTTTATGAAAATGTATTCCCGGTCAGCTGTCCGGCTGTCATGGAATATATTACTCCGGCAGATGATACTTTGGAGGGCGCTCGACAGGGAAATCCGATGGTTTTTAAGGTATGGCAGAAGAATACGGATACGGAAATGGAGGCTTCCCCAATCTACACCAGCGGAGGTCACTTTGGTGATGTACTGACGGTTGTCGATCCTCTGTCCGCTTCAACTACAGGAATTAGCGAGAATATTTCCGAAAGTCAAATTCCGGATGGTTTCGATCTGCTCTCCAACTATCCCAATCCATTCAATCCGGAAACCACAATCCGTTATCATCTTCCCATCGATATCAAAACACGCATCATTGTTTATGATATAACGGGTCAGCAGATCCGCACATTGGTGGATGGGTTGAAACAAGCCGGCCGGTATGCAGTTCAGTGGGACGGGCGGAACAAAGATGGTATCAGGGTGGGTACTGGCAATTACATTGTTAAAATCGAGGCCGGATACTTTTCAAAATCGATTAAAATACTGTTAATGAAATAACTTCATTAATAATAGAACGTGCAGGTGGATGTTGATTCAAAAAGATAAAAAGATACTATTTATTATTTTAATAACTCTTTTGACAGTCTGTTTTATTGAGCTCAGTTTTGCTCAAGATGAATTAGAGTATTTTAGTCCCGTACCTGATAATGGTAACTATCGTTGGGTTCAAATTGATTCAGCAACAATTAATGGAACCGCTATAGAGGTTGGAGACGAAATTGGTATTTTTGATGATAACCTTTGTGTTGGTGCTATTAAATTTTCATCTTTTCCATTAATTCTTCCAACTATGATGCAATTTGTTACTCCTACAATTCCTCCAGATACTTTATTAGGAGCAATATCCGGTCATAAGATATATTTTAGACTATGGGATAAAAGTGAAGACAGTGAAATTTATGCAGATGCTACATATTCATTCGGAAATGGTACGTTTGGTGCTGATTATACTACAGTAAATATTCTTGAAGCAGTTGTTACAGAAATTACAATTGGTACTTATCAATCTGAATGGGGATTGCCCTATTATATTAATGGCCAGCAATATACTGCACAAAAAACGTTTTATATGAATATCGATTCGACATATACACTCTCTGTCGACAGTCTGCCCACAGCAGCCGGTTTGCCGACTGGTGAACGGTACCGGTTTGAGAAGTGGAGTAACGACAGCACTGATGCCACAATCAATTATAAAGTGCCCTCTTCACCTGCTTCGATTACAGCCAATTTTCTTGTACAGTATTTGTTAACAACTGAAGAGGATCCGGAAGCAGGGGGTGATATCACGCCTGCTATACCGGGGGCTTGGTATGACAGAGGCACCAATGCGAATGTGAGCGCCACTGCAGCAACTGGTTATCAATTCACAGGCTGGAGTGGTGACCTGACAGGAAGTACCACGCCAACAATTATCAATATGAATGCACCCAAAAGTGTGACGGCGCATTTTACGCGTGTCTATCAAATCACGGTGAAGACCAATCCTGTTAATTTGTTGTTTTCTGCGGATGGCAATCCCTATAGCACCACTCAGACATTCGTGTGGCTGGAGAACAGCGTTCATTCAGTGGCCGTGACTTCTCCTCAATCCGGGGGTGTGGGTACACAGTATGTCTATTCATCGTGGAGTGACGTGGGCAATCAGAGCCACAACTATACGGTATCAGGTTCAAACGATACGGTAACGGCCAATTTTACCACACAGCATTTGCTGACAGTCACTTCCACATACGGAACGACAACGGGTGGGGGCTGGTACAACAAGGGGGCAAGCGCTCAATTTTCAATCTCTCCCACTATTGTCGATGGTGGAGGGGGCACGCGACATGTCTTTACCGACTGGTTGGGAAGCGGGTCCTATTCCTACACAGGAACGGACAGTATCCACACAGTGACGATGAATAATCCAATCACCGAAACAGCCAACTGGAAAACACAATACAAGCTGACAATCAATGCAGGGCAGGGGAGTGCGACAGGCGCAGGCTGGTATGATGCGGGTGCCAGCGCTCCATTCTCGCTCGATTCCACACTGGTTTATCAAGGATCAAGTATTCGATATCAATTTACATCGTGGGTGAGTAGTGACCCCGGGGGTTATTCCGGAATAGACAGCAGCCGTACCGTCACGATGAACAATGCAATTACAGAGGATGCCCTTTGGCAGACCCAGTACCGTTTGACAACTTTTGAAAATCCGGTAGAGGGTGGTGATGTCGTACCCTCTCCGGGAACCGAATGGTGGTATAATGCCAGTGTTCTTGTTCCCATATCGGCAACGCCTGCCGGCGGATACCAGTTTGCTGGATGGAGCGGCAGTCTAATGGGAACAACCAATCCTACGAATATTACCATGGATGGCCCCAAAACTGTCTTTGCCAACTTCGGGAAAGAGGTTCAGGTCACCGTGCAAGCCGAGCCGTCCGGCCTTGATTTTATCGTAGACGGTTCCACCTATTCGACTCCGCAGACTTACATCTGGATCGAGAATGGCCTGCATACTCTGGCTGCAGTCACTCCGCAGGATGTTACACCGGATTCACAGATTGTTCTGGATTACTGGATTGACAGCAGAAGCTCAACAAGCACAACCGATTCAACACGTGCCTATCTTGTCCCGGCCAATACGGATACGGTGACGGTTCATTATAAGAAACAATTTTATTTAACGGTCAATACCAGTATGGGAAGTGTTTCGGGCGAAGGCTGGTATGATGATGGTTCGAATGCGACATTCTCCGTCGATTCGATGGCCGTTCCGGTCGAATACGGCACGCAGTACCGGTTTGACGGTTGGACATTTGATGGTACAACCAGTTCCGATAGCGCTTATACGGTGTCTATGGACAGCGCCATAACGGCCACAGCCGGCTGGCAGCTGCAACACGGACTGCTCGTCCAGACGGCATACGGCACCACCTCCGGCACGAACTGGTATGATGCAGGATCAAGCGCGACGTTTTACATTGATTCTCTTGTTGTTCCCGATACGACCGGCATGCGGCATTTTTTTACAGGATGGACGGGGCTTGGCGAGGGATCATATACCGGACCCGACAGTTCTCACACGGTGACGATGGATTATCCCAAGATGGAGACTGCGGGCTGGAAAACGCAGTATTATTTGACAACGCACGTGAATCCTGCAGAAGCCGGCACTGTCAGTCCGACGCCGGGCACATGGTATGATAGTCTATCCGTGGCGGATATCAGTGCGACACCTTCCGAAGCCTATCTTTTTGCCGGATGGAATGGGGATCACTACGGTACGGTCAGTCCAGATACTGTCTGGATGAATCGCCCCAAAAATGTGACGGCCAATTTCGGCAATAAAGTATTGGTAACAGTTATGACGGTTCCTTCGGGTCGGGATTTTATTGTAAATGATACCACGTATACTTCTGAACATACATTTTCATGGATAGAAAACAGTTCACATGTTTTTTCTGTTACGACGCCGCAGTCGGGCGTGACAGGTAAGCGTTATAACTTTGATTACTGGACATGGAATGGCGGCGACACGACGACGACCGATACGACGCATATCTATATGGTTCCCATGAACGGAGATACTGTCATTGTCCATTTTACCACACAATATTTATTGACTGTGAATTCTGCATACGGAACAGCCACCGGTGGCGGCTGGTACAATGCGGGTGTTGAAGCAAATTTTTCGGTCAGTCCGATAACCATATCGATCAGCGCCGGTGTCAGGCAGTTCTTCTCGGGATGGTCTGGAAATGGCGGTGGATCCTATTCCGGAACAGCCAGCTCTTATTCTGTGACAATGAATAATCCCATTACGGAAACAGCCAACTGGAACAAACAATTCCGATTAACAGTCACCTCCGCACAGGGAACAACGACGGGTGACGGCTGGTACAATGAAAATGCGTTTGCCACATTTTCAGTGGGACCCACTTCTATTTACCTCGAAACCGGTATCAGACACTTTTTTATGGGATGGACCGGTACATTCTCAGGTCCGGACAGCAGCTACACCATCCAGATGGATACCGTTTATACAGAAACGGCCAACTGGCATACCCAGTATTTGTTGACAACGAATGAGAATCCAGATGCAGGCGGTGTGATGACACCATCTCCACCCGGAGGCTGGTATGACAGCGGGATTGAGGTCCCTGTTACCGCTGTGCCCACAGGGAATTATGAATTTGCAGGCTGGACAGGAGATTTAACAGGAACAGCCACTCCCGATACCATCACCATGAATGGTCCCAAGGTGGTGACGGCAAACTTCGGCATGGCAGTTGAAGTTCTGATTCAGACCGAGCCTACCGGACTGGAATTTTTGGTGAATGGCACACCTTACACAACCAGTCACACGTTTGACTGGATCGGCACCAGTCAGTACACACTCTCTGTGAATTCTCCGCAGAGCGGAGGAACGGGTCTGCAGTATGTATTCGATTCTTGGACCGACGGCGGGAATCGAACACATGTTTATACCGTTACCAATGAGGACGATACAGTCACTGTCACTTTTGAGACGCAGCATCTGTTGACTGTAACATCCACTCACGGAACAGCCTTGGGTGGCGGCTGGTATGCTGAGGGGGAGGAAGCGACTTTTTCTGTTTCCCCGTTGATTGTTTCGGGAGGTCCGACGACACGGTATGTATTTACCGGCTGGGCAGGAAGCGGCAGTGGATCTTATACAGGACCGGACAGTGCGCATACTGTGACGATGAACAATGCCATTACGGAGACTGCACAGTGGATCACCCAGCAGAGTGTCACATTGACCACGCAGGTTGTTCCTCCAGGCACAGGCACAATTTCAGTCACACCCAGTGTCTTGTTCCCCAATACAATGGTGACCTTAATTGCTACGCCTGCCACTTTCTATGTTTTGGATCACTGGAGCGGAGCCGTCACAGGATCGAATGATACGACACAGTTTATCATTTTATCCAATACCAGTGTGATTGCTCATTTTGCCAATCTGGATACATTACCCCCCTATGTGGCCAATCTGAGCCCACAAAACGGTGCACAGAAGGTTCCTGTGAATAGCGGTCTGGCTTTTCGGGTGCTTGACACACAGTACGGTGTCGATTTAACAACATTGGATGTCAGTGTACTGGGAACACCCATTATTCAGAATGGTGTGGATCAGACCGGCGGACAGGTCGATATCATCGCTATTACAAATGGATATTATGTCTATTATTCACCAGTAACCCCATTTACGGCATCGTTAATCGTTACTGTCACTGTCAACTGTTCAGATCTTGCGCAAAATCCCAATACAATGACTCCTTACAGTTATAGTTTTACAACAGGGAATAGCCGGATTGGCTCCAAAACCCATTTTCGCATTCCGCCTGGAGGCGGTACGATTACAGACACGTCAGGTATTAAAATCATTATTCCCAGTCCGATAACGACATTTGTGGATACAATCTGGATAGGTATACTTCAGAATCCTCCTGCTTTCCCGGACAGTCTAACAGGTGTCGGGTTGGCTTACATGTTTGGTCCTCCGGGGTTGACCTTCTCCGCACCGATTAAGATTCAACTGCCTATCACACAATCGGCATTTGTAAATTCAGGAGCCTTGTCACTGAATGATATCGATGTCTATTATTTCAATACGGCAACCGGTCAGTGGGAGAAGGTTTCCTGTACAGTTGATAAAGTCAATATGGTTGTGACATTCACGGTCACCCATTTCAGTATTTTCAGTCTGGCGGCGCCTATTGTCAGTGGGACAGTTGATGAAACGGAGATCAACAATCATCCGAATCCGTTTAATCCAGACCAGTTATCAACATGTATTCAATATAATCTGAAAGAAGGTGCGGAGGTATCACTCAAGGTATATGATAGCTCAGGCAGATTGGTGAGAATACTGGAAGAAGATGTTGTACGAGATGCTGGTGTTTGGTATAGTGTCTTTTGGGATGGGAAAAATGGGAATGGCGATATTGTCGCCAACAATGTTTATTTTTGTATCCTGGAAATTGGGACAGACCAGAAAATTGTAAGAAAGATCGCTGTTCTCCGATAGGCAAATTGAATAAAGAATATGATACGACAAATTAAAATATCACTCATTTTGGGAACCATCTCTGTTCTTTTCGCAACAGGGGCCGTTTTTTCACAGGAGGAAGAGGGGGGACAGGCCGGTGCGTTTACGAGAATCGGCGTTGGTGCCAGGGCTATGGGGATGGGGCGGGCCTTTACAGCGATTGCAGATGATGCCAGCAGTGCTTACTGGAATCCCGCCGGTTTGGGCAACCTGAGCATGACAGAGATTATGGGCAATATTTCCATCCTTTCGATGGAAAGGCGCTATAACTATGCAGCGGTGGCCTTTCCATTGAGACTCATGGGAACCATCAGTGTCAGCTGGATCAATCTCAGTGTCGGTGAGATAGAGTCACGAAATGAATGGAACGTCATCGGAGAATCTTTTTCCAATTCGGAGAATGCGTATTATCTGTCGTGGGGACTTCCCATCACAAGATTGGTTTCAATCGGATTGGGTGCTAAATACATTACACACAATCTGGCCAGCAACCATTCAACGGGTTACGGTTTTGATGCGGGTATTTTGTTTAAGCCTTTTGAAGGAATCCGTCTGGGCGCCACCGTACATGATATATCCACGGAGGTGAAATGGGATACAGATTCAGGGATTAAAGAAACATTTCCGCTGGTCACAAGAATTGGAGGGGCATTTTCACCGATGCGTTATCCGATCACGATCGGTATTGATTTCGAGCAAATTCAGAATCAGAAATACAGCTATCATGCCGGTGTCGAAGCCAATCTGATTTACGGAACCGGTTTGCGGGTGGGACTGGATAATGGAAAATTTGCAGTGGGGGGGACTCTGTCTGTACCATGGGGAGAAAATGCATTTCAAACGGATCTTTCTTTGGGACAGGATCCAATTGATCAATCCTATGTATATCGTGTATCTGTTTCGTTGCGACTCAAAGAGATCAGACTCACAACACCTGACGCTGAAAGGAAGAGCCCTGAAGAACTACAGGGATATATGCAGATGATGACGCCCCCTCCCGATGCACGTGTGATCAAGATTACGGAAGAATATCCGGATTATGCCTTGATCAACGCAGGGTCGCGCCAGGGTATTACAGAGAATATGGTATTGAGCATTTACCGGCTTCAGAGAAGCGTTGTGAATGGAGGCGAGGAAAGAATCCGCATCGGCAGTGTTATTGTTGTCAAGGTCGAAGAAGAAGCTTCCGCCGTTCATATGCAATGGATCATGGACGGTTATGCACTTGAAGTGGGGGATGTCTTAATCTATGAAGTCGGCGAAAACCCCGTCTCTCAGGTCATGCCTCAGTTTAATCAGTGATTCCAATATTAAATTATCCAATATCCTGTTGGAGAAGTTTATCGTCGTTTATCCTTCTGCGTAAATCCTCATTATTCAATCAATCTTAGTCCTACAATTATCCTTTACGTGGAACCTTTTTTGAACAATAGAGGTCCATGACAGACTACTAATCAAGAAAGGGGAAAAGACTGTCTGATGTCCGAACAGCAACAAATCGATGATTTACTGATTTAGATCGAGAACTTTTTCATAGTAAGCTTCCCAGAAATCGGCTTTTTCCTGTGATAATGATAAGGGCGCTATGGTGTCTCCTAATTCCATAAACTCAAGTTTCCCGTCCTGGTAGGCCGGCCATTCGGGAAGTCTGGATCCGTTCGGATTGCCTGTTCTGGTAAAAGTGGCAAAGTAAGAGGACATCGCATTCGCAAGATCATAATCGGTTTGTGTCCAGTAATCCGCTCGGAGCGGTGATAAAATATTGAATCCATAAGGAACATCCGCCGTGTGGAAGGCGCCCCATTGATCACTCTCCGGTCCCGGCATGACACGGGTAAAGAAATAGATATAGGTGTCGGATTTGCCGTGCAGCGACCTTAATTTTCCCAGAAAATGGCCGAGAACGTTGTTGTTATCTATCGCTGCGGCACCGCTCTGAATGGCGGCTTCTTCATCATTCTCCGCCGGGTAGGCCACCAGGAATGCATCGGCCATATCGCCGTACCTTCTCTCTGCATTCTGCCGATACTGTGCGAGGGTTCCTTGAGAACCGCCAAAAAGTCCGCCGTCACCCGCAGTCATTCCGCTGATAAGCGGAATATCGTTCTGTTCGCACGCTTTCAGTATATCCAGCATATTCCCGGTGAGAACATACCCATCGATGATTGGGGAAGAGCGATAGGAGACTGTCAATAATTTCTCGACACTCATGGCACGCATTTCCTCCAATGTCATCATCCCGACAGCTTCAACGATCCGGTCGTCGCTCGGATCCCTCGGTGTATTGTTGTTGTCCGAAATGGCCGATGCTTTTCCAGCCTCTTCCGCTTCTGCCAGTGTCAGCATATTTGAATTCACCAGGTTGAAACTCTGGGCAATCGCCCGATGGATCAGTCCCCTGGTGAGGGGAGACAGTGTCAGAACATGGACGGCCGATGATCCCGCCGATTGTCCCTGAATCGTCACATTGTTCGGATCCCCTCCGAATGCAGCGATGTTGTTCTTGATCCATTTCAGTGCGGCGATCATATCGAGAATCGCGTAGTTGCCCGATACGTTGTACTCGGATTCTGCCGAGAGATCCGGATGGGCGAAGAAACCCAGAATGCCGACACGGTAATTGATCGTCACCACGACGACGCCTTTTTTCGCCAGGCCCTCGCCGTCATAAATCTCGCAGGAAGAGCCACCGGACGTGTAGCCTCCTCCGTGGATAAACATGAGTACCGGCCTTTTGCCATCGGTCGATTCCTTATCCGTCCACACATTCAATGTGAGGCAGTCTTCGCTGTAACCGTAGGATGTATCAATAATAAATTCCGTACTCCAGCACCTGAATGGTGCCTGAGCCTGTTGAATGGCACTGGGGCCAAATGTATCGCACACTTTCACATCGGTCCACGGGGTTACCGGCTGAGGCGGCTTCCATCTCAGATCGCCCACAGGTGGCGCCGCATAGGGGATACCTTTGAAAACCATGACGGATGGATCCCTTCCCGGAACGCCTGTTATGAGCCCGCTGTCGAGACCAATGTGTTCGGGCAAACGGAACCGGCTGCATCCTGTCCATACAGATAAAATGAGCATTGAAACGATCAGAAATAAAAGTTTTGAATTTTTCATGATTTACTCCTACATGTTATATGTTGGATTTATTGCCGTTTATGCGAAAGCAGAAATTCATAGATTGCAGCCGCACCGTTGAAATCACAGTTCCAGGTGCCCATGTTTATCCCGAACGCAGATGGGTCGATGGGGTTGCCGTCCACATAGATGGGGAGCCAGTGGCCGCCGTTGATCACGTTAAGCCAGATGATCTCATTGCCTTCTGCACTTTCCCAGACATATTTCTGAATTCTGGAAGGCGTTTCGACACTGTCCGTGACTTCCGTGCAGGGATTGGGTAGGTCGGATACAACTGCGGTGGCTGTGATCCCGTTGCGATTTTTCCAGTAATGGATGTTGTCGACCATCGAAGCAACGGCAAATTGGCTTCCGCTCAGACCCGATTGCGGAACGAGCGGATCGGCAGAACCGGTAATTATCATGATGGGCAATGGCTTGGCATCCTGAAACTGTTCGATCAGATTGATGCCTGTCTGCATGATGACCGGTGCTACAGCAGCGAGTTTATCCGGAATGTAGCAGCTCAGCGTATAGGTCATTGCGCCGCCCATCGATGTGCCGGTAATATAAACACGATCCGGATCGCAATTCAGCTTTTCGATAAACAGATCGATCAAAAAGGTGAGATATCCGATATCGTCCACCTGATCGGTTTGTCCCAGATTACCGTATATTGTGTTCCAGGCCAAATTCATGGTCTCCATTGAACCGGTGCTTACGGGGTAAACAATCACCGTGCCGTCCGCATCGGCATTCGGATGTGCCGGTTCGAATGTCATTACCATTGTTTCAATCGGTTGATTGTATCCGTGAAGGACCAGAATCAGAGGATGCTTTTTTTCGATATCGAAATTGTTTGGAATATAATACCGATAATCCCTTGTCAGACCATCGTATTCGATTTGTGTGATCGTCACCTCTCCCGGTGTTATGATGAGATCATTTGGTGTCTCGCTGGTTTGATTCACTTGACTTAAAGAGAGATAGAAGGGGAAAATGGACATTAAAATCGATAATATCATGTTGGTCAAAATCTTCATTAAACGCCTCCTTAATGATCTGATGCGACGATAAATTATTTAATCGAAAATAAGAAATTCGGGTTGCCAGAATCTCAGTCTAAGGATTCCCACAATTTTCTCTCATCGCTGTAACGGTCATAGATCACTTCACACTGGGTATCGATGCGCATCGTCGGCCGTTCTGCCAATGTGTAAGGCGGCCATTCTGGTTGTCCCTTTGCACCCGGTTTTCCGGTGCGTGCGAATGTGGTCCACATGTCGGCCATGTTGTGTGATGCCTTAAAGCGCTCGGGACGGTTGCCCCCAAAGCCTCTGTTTTCTTCGCCGGGTACAGTAGGAACCTCATTGTTGAATTTAAATGTAATGTCCATCGCATGCGGTGTGCCGAGTTCATAATCGGTACCCGGGATCTTATTTTCCGATTTATAACCGAAATTATACAGATAAGCTGGTGCTGCGTTCTGCTCCGCTTTCTTTTCGGCAATGGTGATGGATCCAAAACCGGCAAATGCCAATGAGTTGATGGCCACGAAGATATCGCTCGGGGATGCATCCGGCCTGGTTTTCTTAAAAGTATCAACGATCCTGTTGGTATCTTTACCGAATTAGGGTTTCAACCTTTCCTGCAAGCCGGCCTCATCTAATTGAAACGCGGCCGTGTCCCCACCAGCCAGACCGAAAAAGGTGTATTCGTCTTCGTTCCATCCGACCATCAAAGGTTTCTCGCGGGATATTTCAGGCGCTGTCGGATAGAAGGGATGAATCGGCAGTGCGACACCATCCACCACAGGGCCAAATCCGCCCGGATTGGTGGAACCAATTCCGAGCGATCTGCCCGATGACGTTCGTGCGGCCAGTTGGGGCAGTTTCATCTGCATGTCGAGTAAATCAGCTGCAGGGACTTCCAGCAGTTTGCGCCAATATTTGGGAGCAATGTTGAGCTCTTTTAACAGCATCGATGTGGTCTCCGCCGCAGTCTCAGGTTCCGTCATCCGAATGCCCGGCCCGCTTTCAATCGATGCCTTGTTAAAATAAGGGGCTGCTCCAAGCATTGCATAGAGGCAGGAGGTTTTGGCACCACCGCCCGATTCTCCGAAGATCATCACATTATTCGGGTCGCCACCAAATGCCTTGATGTTATCGTGAACCCACTTGAGTCCCAGAATGATGTCCAACATCCCCATGTTGCCCGAACCTGCATAGTCTTCGCCGGCCAGTTCGTCCAGAAAGAGATAACCCAGCAGTCCCAAACGATGGTTTGTTTGCACGACAACGACATCGAAATTTCGGGCCAGGTTGGTTCCATCCTGGGCAACACTGCCTCCTGAACCATGCGAAAAGCCACCGCCGTGGTTATAGAACATCACAGGTCGTTTTTTGTTGTCATTTTTAGGAGTCCAGATATTCAGCACCAGACAATCTTCTGCCGGTTCCGGCTCATTGATACCGTAGGTTTGATTAGGAATCTGAATGGAAGGGGGGCCGAGCTGCAACGCTTCACGAGTGCCCGTCCAGGGCTCCAGGAGTGCAGGACTGCGAAAACGGCGGTCACCCGATACCCTTCCAGCATAAGGTATGCCTTTGTAAATATTGACGCCATTTTGCCTGATGCCCCGCAGTTTTCCGTAAGCCGTTTCCACATCGACATATGGTATGCTGTCGGAACGACAACCCGTTTTTGTCAAAATAAAAAAACCAGCGGTCGCAAGTGAAGTATGGATGATAAATTCTCGTCTGTTTAAAGAAGTCATCAATGAATTCCTCCATAAGTTATCATGATAAAGAATTGGATTGTCAACATACCTTCACATTCCACGTAATGAAAAAGGTAACAACATCCAGCGGAATAAAACTGCATCCTGCTAAAAACCAATTGTAATTGAGCCATTCAACAAGATACCCAAATAAAGGGGTCCAATCACCATGCCCAGATTCGAACCTGCCATGACGACGGCCAAACCCAAGCTAGCCAGTTCCGGGTTTCTTCATAATCTCGGGCGCAGCTGCAAAAGTCGCTGTGGGAACAGCACCTGCAATGATTCCAGTGAATGTCATCAGAGCAATGATTTGCCAGCCAAGCGATGTCGTCATCACCGGAGCAAACACATACATGATGATGGAACCTACAGGAAACCAGGTTGCCCAGATACCCATTGGTATCCCTCTTTTTTCAGCCGGGAACCACATGGAAACCGCAGCCGGTACGATCACAGACATCAGTCCCAGACCATTGCCCTCTATCACCCGACTAAAAATAAGCATTCCAGGGCTTTGGGAAACAGCCACCAGAACCGCTCCAACAGCCAGGCACGAGAGTGCGATGATACCCATGATTTTGGGTCCGAATCGTTTCAGAAAAATACCGGTCGGTAGTGCCAGTATCAGTCTGGTGAAAGCAAAAACAGAATTGAGATAGCCAGACAAGCTGAGTGACATGTCAAAATATTCCATGATGAAACTGAGTACAGGAGAGACTTTCATCTGGTTCAATGGGGCTGCCACAGATGCTAAGACGACGACGACGAGGATAACCCAGGCGTAAGAAGGGGTTGACGGAACAGATCTGTTTTTTTCGGGATTCTTGGTCATATCGGTTTTCTTTCTACGAAATTTTAAAGAGACATACGATTTTCTGCATTCCTCAGATTAAAAAGAAACGATCTAATAGGTTCCGTATTCTTTGCCCACTTTCAAATAGGTGTGCACGTTTTCATTTTTGGACTGGTCGAGCACGGCACCCGGTGAAAGCCAGAATCCACCACCCGGACCGCAGGTATCGATGAGTTTCTTAACATAATCACTCATCTCCTCGGTTGTTCCCGCTTTGAATAAGGAGACGGGTATATTGCCACCGATAGCGGCCCATCCGCCGATTTTCTTCTTAGCTTCAGCCATATCTGTTTTATCGAAGAGCCATATTGTCTTGCCGGTCGGCAATCCGGAATTGGCGATGGTGTCCAGACGCTGGTTGTATCCCCCTTCAACAAAGAGAAAAGGCACCACACCTTCCTCAATTAAGCCCGTCAGGGTGTTTTTAAGAGAGGGCCAGTAAAATTTTTTGAAATCCTTATTGGATATAAATCCGTCGGCGCCTTTGTGCAATGGGAGCATAATAAAGGGATTACCACTGCTGTTGGATGCGTTGACGCCCATTTCGATGGCCAGGGGTGTTATGCGTTCCACCGCATCGAGCACTTTTTGTGGCAATCGGAACAGGTCCATCATGATGCCACGTGTGCCCCGGAGGCTGTCACCCAGATAGTCGAAGGGCGCTTTTGTGAAGCCGCCCATTGTTGCAGGTAAGCCCAGCTTACCCCGTGTGAAAGCACTCACCTGTCCGCTGGCGGCTAACCATTCGGAGATGGCCTGTGAGACATCTGAGAGTGTTTTCAATGTTTCCTGCATCGGTGGAATACTGAAATTGATGGACATGAATGTGACAAAGGGGAGTTCGGTTGCGCTAAGCATGTTGGGCATCATGTTCCAACCCGCCATTGCACCCATGACGCGCGGAATATAGGTTCGCATTAAAAAGCCTTCAGGATTGGTGATCAAGGCATCGTACTCATCCGCTTGCATGTATTCTCCTTCCACAAATTGAAAGGATTGGGTTGGAGAAAGCGAAGCACCGGGAATGCGGTAGAGTTTGTAGCCGAATCGCTCAAAAACTTTACCCGGCATAAAGTTTGACGAAGAGCCATAATCCAAGTCAAAGTCTTCGTGGAATTTGATAATCGCCTGGGCAGCTTTATCGTAGTCATAGAACATTTCGCCTTGTGTTAAACCTGCATAATGGGCAACATAGTCACCAGCGCTCAATGTACAGGGGATGCGGTCCGGTTGTTTTAATCTGACCACATCCGCATAGCGTTGCGCGCGCTCCTTATATTTTTTGGCGGCTTCGGGTGTTTCGAACGCCTTGTCCTCTGTTGAAATCCAATTTTTTATACGGGCATCCAACTTCTCATCAGGAGTCATTGTGTTCCAATTATCGGGTAGGGGAGACATGATTAAACTCCTATCCATTGCTTGGCAAGGTTCACTGCGGCCATGGCATCTTTGCCGTATGCATCTGCCTGGGTGTATTCACGGATTTGCTCGTCAATCTGACCGCCACCGATCATAATTTTCACATCAAGGCCGGCATTTCTCAGGGCAGCCACTGTTTCTTTCATCGGATCATAGGCCAGTGTTAAGAATCCACTCAGACCGACGATTTTCGCTCCGGTCTTTTTGACGGCTTCGACAAATTTGGCGGGGGGGGCATCAACACCCAGGTCTGTGACCTCAAAACCGTTGATGTCCAGCATAAAAACGACAATGTCTTTAGCAATGTCGTGTATATCGCCTTCGACTGTACCCATAACAACCTTTCCGAGTTTTTCAGCTTTGGCATCCTTTTCCAGGTGCGGTTTAACGATATCGGTGATCTGGTTCAGCATTTCACCCGCCAGAATGAGTTCGGGGATATAACTTTCACCGCATTCGAAACGCTTTCCGATCACGTCCATGGCTTCGCGGCATGCGTTCAGGATTTCCAGGGGAGGTGTGCCTGAATTCAGTAATTCCCGGGTGGTTTTTAATGCATCCTCCTCACGCATCTCTATAATGGCATCAATGATTTTTTTGGACATAACAGGCTCCTTAAAAATATATTGTTCTCACGTTTTGTATTGATGATCAATGTATCCTATTTGAAATGCATGTCTATTCAAACAGACCTTTTCTTGATGCCTTTAAATAGTTCAGGCAGTTCTCATCAAGACCCAGCAGGAGTTCGGATGTCAAAATGGCAGCCTGGAGGTCCTGGTCAAGTGGATCCAATATGGCACAATCCAGTCCAGCCTGCATGGCAAGGATCAAAAAAGTCCGGTTAATCTGTTTTCGGGCTGGCAAACCAAATGAGATATTGCTGAGTCCTATCGAGAAATGTGCTTCGGTGTATTTGGATTTCAATGCCCGGATTGTTTCACAGGCGACCACACCACTCTGATTGGATGTGGCAACGGTCATTGCCAGTGGATCAACATAGACTTTTTCATCCGGTACGCCTGCCGCCCGGGTGGCTTTGATCACCTTCTCGATGATTTCCACTCTCTTTTCATAAGTCTCTGCGATCTTTGTTTCGTCCATCGCCAGGGCAATCACTTCACAACCGTGTTCTGCCACAATGGGCAAGATTTTTTCAAGACGGTCCGGCTCGCCGCTGATTGAGTTGATCATCGGCGTTTTGTTCACTTTTTGTATGGCCAATCTCAGTGCTTCCGGATTGGCGCTGTCCAGACAGAGAGGAGTATCTGTAACAGCCTGGATATTCTCGATCAACCAGATCAGATCTTCCGGCTCTCTTCCCGGATGTGTTCCGGCGTTCACATCCAGCCATGTAGAACCTGCTTCTACCTGTTTCACAGCCAGATTCTGGATGTACTCCACATTGCGATCGGCAATCGCTTCCGCCACTTTTTTTCGGGTTCCATTTATTTTTTCTCCAATGATTTTCATCGAAATCTCCTCTTATAAATTTTTATTTTCCGGGAACAGCATTCCCCGTGCAAATTGTTCACTGAATTTCGGATGGGTGGCCAGTTCCTGGTATTGCACCTTTTCTGCAATCCGGGTGGCTCGCTGGCGGGCTTTGTTTGAAACCAGCATCCATCTGGCTCCGACCAAGGCGGCATTGCCGACCTGGCGGTAGTATGCATTGGGAAGTTTCGGGAATAAACCGATTGAAATCGCATTGTTCAGGTTGATGAAGGACCCAAAAGCGCCGGCGATGATGACCTCTTCAATGCTGTCTGCCGTGATGCCGGCCATTTCGATAAGGATATCGATTCCTCCGCTGATGGCCCCTTTCGCCAGTTGAATCTGATTCACATCCTTCTGACTGATGATGATTTCATGATGTGTTCGACTGTCTTTTGAGGGGACCAGCACAAACTCCAGTCCATTCTTACCGATTCGAACCAGCTGGTGCTCTTTTTGGAATCGGCCATTCTTGTTAATCAATCCATTTCGAAACAGTTCTGCAACGACATCGATAATCCCGGAGCCGCAGAGACCGATCGGCGGACTGTCGCCAACCGTTTCCCATTCCACATCCGCATCGGATATACGCACTTTTTCAATGGCTCCGGAAGCGGCGCGCATACCGTCACCGATGTGTGCCCCTTCAAAGGCCGGTCCGGAAGCGCAGGAAGCAGATGCCAGATATAATTTGTCCGGAATATGGAGAGATATTTCCGTATTGGTACCGATATCGATGCCCAGTGTTGCTTTGCCTTTTTGATCCAGTTCTGTCGCCAACACCATGGCGATGTGGTCGGCCCCAATGAAACCGCCGATGATCGGAGGGAAATAAACATATCCGCCGGGTGTGATTTGCAGACCCAGCTCTGCAGCTCGGATACTGATCGGCTGTGTGATGGCAGGGACATAGGGTGCTTTTGAAAGCTGATCAACGGGGAGTTCAAGCAGCAAGTGAGACATGGCTGTATTGCCGACAATGCACGCTTCTGCTACCATTTCACGCTTTAATTTTGTCTCGTTGAGTAACTCGCTGAGAAGATGGTTTAATGCCTTGCGGACTTCATCAGCCAATATTTTTCCACCATCCCGATTGCGATGTACGTGATGCAACCTGCTCATGATATCTTCACCGTATCCAATTTGCGGATTGGGTGCACCTCTTGTCGTGATCGTTTTACCGGTGATCAGATCGACCAGGCAAGCGGCGATTTTGGTTGTCCCCAGATCGATAGCAAATCCAATTGGATTTGGCTGATCTGTTCCTATGCTCACAATCTCGTTTCCGCGTACCAGTGCGGTTATTTGCCAGTCTGCTTTACGCAATATGGGCGATATCTGTCGGATAACGTCGATGGGTGCAACAAGATTGGTCAGCCCATATTTATTTTGCAGATGATATGTCAAGCGATTGAAATCAGCCCGCAGATCTTTCAAATTAGGAGGTTCAAGTTGGACTGGATAAGTACGGATAATCGGATCAATCTCAATGTCTGCTAAATCACTCTCTATTTGCAAACGCGGTGCTGTGATCAAAAAATCTTCCGGGATATTCACCTTCAGGTCACTGAGAGGCTCTGTACAACAGGCCAGCCGATAACCTTTTGCCCGTTCTTCGTCGGAGAGTGTCCATTTTTCGTTTACTGTCGGTTCAGAACCTTTTCCTTCTATGATGATTACCCGACATTGACCGCAGCGGCCCCCTCCTCCGCAATCGGATGCCAGACCGATTCCGGCCCGGCGGGCAGCTTCCAGCAGATTGATACCCGCAGGAGATGTAATCCGTTTTCCTGTAGGTTGAAATACGATTTGGAAGCTTTTCTTTTTACCCATTCACACATCCTGTCGGTTTCTTGAAATTGGTGTATCGTATTTTTTGTCCGGGGGGTACGACGACAAACTTATCGTCCCAGGGGCCGAAAATCATTTTTTTCACCAGCGTATTGGAGCCCTGAATTTCTTCTAACTGCAGATGAAAATGATTGGCCATATCTCGGGCATAGATCTTGTAACCATTCTGATCGGTTTTATCGGTGTCGATATAAGTCAATCCATCGGGCATCAACGGCAGCATTTCTTCGATCACCGTGGCACAGGCTAAGATTTTGGTTCGTTTTGAATTGGGTAGATGTCGCACTTGATGATTCATGCCCATTTATGATTTGATGAAATAAAAAGCGCTTTGCTAGGTAGAAAAGTCTACTCCGCCGACCAACGGAACATCCGCAGGCCGATCATGAAAAAGGCAATGCCGATACCGATGAGGATTCCGCTGGGAAGCAGCATTTCCCGGACCGTAAACTGTCGCCAGAGTGCGCCCTCCATAGCTAAAATCGCCCATTTGATTGGACTGAAGTGACTGATTGTGCGCATCCAGGAGGGCATGGTAAAAAGTGGAATCATGCCCCCACCCAGCATGGCGAAGATTAAAAGCACCGACCATAAACTTCCAGCGGATCGTTCTGTTTTTCCCAGAACAGACAAAAGCATCATCATACCCACAAACGCCAATGAAACGGAGAATAGGGCAATGACCAGCATCGGTAAAGAAGCAGGTATAACATCAAATATGAAGAAAGCGATAAGTAAAATAACGATCGACATAGAGAACGTAGTCAGAAAGCAGGCCAGTGCTTTTCCTCCCAGGATTTGCATGCGACCCACAGGGCTCATTAATAAACGGATGAGCGTTCCTCTTGTTCGTTCTACCACCAATGAGATGCTAAAAGCCGCTGTGCATCCAATCAGTCCCCAAATAATTCCCTGGGGAAACGTAATCGAAAAAGAGTTTGCTGGACCTTCCCGTTGGATGACCACATCAACATTCTCGATACGGATCGGTTCAACCCCTTGATAAACATCCTCTTCTGATGCTGTGACTTGTTGTTGAGTCGTTATCCAATCCAGATCGTTAAAAAATTGAAGCCAGCGGGATTGCTCCTCTTGATTAAATTTTGTTGACTGTGTTATCGAATCACGCGCAAGATTCAGATTTTCATTCATGATTTCTGGATCAGAAAAAAGTGTTTCGAATCGGTTTGCTGCAGATTGGGTAAGAATACCCTGGAGCATGCCTGCCTCTGCTTGTCGCGCTGGATCCACACCCAATTCAACCGTTGGCGGATCTCCCCAGAAAAAATGCTGACTGGCTTCTCCAAAACCTTTTTTAATGACTACATAGGCCGTGCTTGTGCCGCGTCGAACCAGATCCTCTGCCTCTTCCCGCGAGCAGGTTGTTACCTCGAGTGCATTGGATGAATCCAGAGCAGTGGCAAACTGGAGAGATTGTTCTGTTTGGTCCTCATCGACCACGCAGATTCCAATTTTGCTGCTGCCGCTGTCCCCTGAAAAGATTACACCAAAGAGTATAGCAATGGCAAGAGGGAAGAAAAAAGTAAAAAAGAATCCAAATTTATCTCTTAACAGAATTCGAATATCTTTTAAGGCTAGAGCCCATATCACTTTCATGCATCATCCCTCAACTGTTTACCAGTCAGTTTTAAGAAAACACCCTCCAGGCTGGGACTTTCCATATGAAAATGACGTATGCTTCCCCGTTTCATTAATTTTTCCAGGTCTTTGACCGGTTGTCTGGTTTGAATCTTTTCTTCTCTATCTTCATATTCCGCAAGGATCGTACTTTCCCCACCGTATTTGTCTATCAGATTCTTAACTGTGTCCAGAGCCAATAGTTTTCCATGATCAAGGATACCCACATGATCACACAGCCGCTGTGCTTCTTCAATATAGTGGGTCGTGTAAAGAATCGTATGTCCTTCTTTATTTAAATGCATAATGCTTTCGAAAATGGCATTGCGGGATTGAGGATCCACTCCCACTGTGGGCTCATCCAAAAGGAGAAGGGAGGGGCTGTGGAGGAGGGCGATGGCTAAATTCAATCTTCGTTTCATACCCCCTGAATAGGTTTTGACTCTGTCTTTTCGCCGATCAAATAAACCTGCAAAATCCAAAGTCCAGTTCACCCGTTCCTTTAATTGAAGTTTGCCGATGCCCTGCATTCTTCCAAAAAAATCGAGATTTTCCTGGCCGGTCAAATCATCATACAGGGCGAGAGCCTGGGTAGCCACTCCGATTTTAGCCCGAACGGCTCTACTTTCCGGTGATCCAATACTTTCCATTTCTACGTATCCCTTGTCTGGTTTTAGAATGCCGACCGCCAGATTCACAGCGGTTGTTTTTCCGGCACCATTGGGACCGAGAAGTCCGAAGATCTCTCCTTTTCGAATTTTCAAAGTCAGATCATTGACTGCTATAATAGAATCAAACTGTTTAATTACATGATGAAAAATCAGCATAGGATCGATCCTTTTCCGGAAATTTTCTCAATATTTTTATTCGGTCTGGATGTAACCATTTGAATGAAGTAAAAGAATCAGTGCAGTCATATTTAACACTTGTCTATTGGTCTGTTTGTATTCAAAGTATGATTGATCTTCCCGGACCGTTCATAGTTCAATAATACGATATTATCATCGGGATTCATTCTTCTGGAGGCGCAAAAGGATCAGATCCGTTCCATTTGCCGCCTTGCGCCAGAACTGTATAGAGCGCATCGTGTGTCAATGTTTCAAAAATTGTGAATTCAGTGAAAGATATGATATTGCGATCATCAACAAATTGGCGCTCCTTCGCCAGTTCATTGATCGGCGGAATCACGTGTATTGTGCTTCGCCGACCCGTCACACCGGGACCGAAAACCGTAATGCCGGGTTTGGGTCCCCATCCTTTGCTGATTGTGTATGCACTTTCACGGTCATGAATATTGTGTACCTGATGAAATCCGAGACCGGTGACGTAGCTGATCCCGATGGGATTTAGCCCGAGCTTCCAATCCATCAATTCGGAGGCGGCATCGATGTATTTCTGTTCATGGGACAAGCGCCAGGTCAACATCGGCGCTGAAGCATAGTAGGGCTGCCTGACATTGTGCCCCCAACCCCCTGTGGCAGAGTTGTTGCCGACGGGATAGGCATGCTTTCTCAACTCGGCAATATTGCTGTCCGCCGCAGCTTGAATCATCTCGATAAAATAATCCACAATAACCGGATCCGTGGGGACGTCCTTTTCAATAATGTATGAGAAGATGTATCCCGGATTATCAAAATGGGTATCGTTCAGTGAATACCCCAAAGTAGAAAATAGATGTTCTTTGTAGGAACCGGCTATGGTGTAGAGTTCCTCTATTTTCTGATGATCGGCTTCCTCCCCGGTCAACAGGTATTTTTGGATATGGTAGTAGAGTTTTTCCGGATCGGCCATGGCTTCACCGCCAAATGCCATGGCCCTTTCCGCACGGTTGATCAGCTCCTCCGTGCGCTCTGGTTTGTACGGTTTTAAAATCCGGGCCAGATGGAGAAAAAGTCCGGCACTGGTGCAGGTGGCACGGTCGTCAATCCTGACGGTGCCGTAGAGGTTATCGTCCAGATCCATCGGAACCGCAAAGGGATCGGGATAGCCCCTTGTTTCTGTTCCAAAATGGACGCTTCCGTCTTCATTCTGAAGGTATTCCCAGATGAGTGTGCCCCATTCCGCTTCGTCGATGATGTCCGGGATACCATTGCGATAGCTCAATATGTGATAATTCTCGTCAAACTCTCCCGGTATATCAAATTGACCATCGAAAAAGGTTTCCGGAAAGGCTTCATAAATCATCAGATTAACAATGGGATTGGCCAAGTGGTAGGCACGGCGGTCTGCATCGCCTGCGTCATGGTATCCACCGTAGCATTTGAATGTGCGTTCAGTTCCCGTCACATCGATATTGGCCTCTCCGATAGGGCCGTCTACGTCGTAGATCAGCGTGTGACAGGGATTTTCCCGGATATCCGGTTCATGGATTGGACATCCGCAGCGTTGTAGGTACTGTGCGCGGAACGTCAAATAAGCCAATCTTCGCGAAAATTCACCGCCCACACCGAAAGGATACGAACAACCGTATCCTTTAACTGCAATTTGATAAGGTCCACCTTCTGGCACATCCGACAGATTGATGCGATAGACGTCATCTCCCGAAGAAGGATCATCACCGATCTCTTTTAGGGTCCCGCTGAGAATGGTCTTGCCCGTGTATTGCTGAAAGACCTCGTAAGCGGGAAGCGGTCCATCGATTTTTCGACTTCCACCCGTTCCGAGCCAAATGGCAAAATTGGCATATCGCACTGTGGAGAGTGCACTGTAGCCTGCCTGATTTGTCTTAATCGATTCACAGAAGATTTCACGTTCCCTGAATTGAAATGTTGCATGCCCGTGAGGTGTTTCTATCTGATAGGTTTTTCCTTCCACAAGTTCGGTTGTTTCAAGATAAATATGGTGATCGCATGCATCGGCCTGTGTTGCATAGCGATAGATATGGATCGGCTGCTGTCCATTGATTTTCCATTTGGAACGATTTCCTATATCCACTTCATCAATATCCAGTGTATCACTGGTAAAGAAGACGACAAGAACCGTATTGGAAGCGGATCGGATCTCTTGCAGCGTTAATGTTGCTTCTAAACAGAGAATGGGGCATATTGTGAATATCACTGTTAGATAAATTTTCCAATACCGAATCATGATTGTTTCCTTCATATTTTTTTTCAGAGGTTTTTCAAAAAATCAAACATTGACCATGTAGGGATTGCCGACGTTTTCGTAGATGTGGCGCATCTTTTCTCGAATTTCATCAGGTCTATCCTGAGCCACTCACTCTATCGAGAGAGTTGATATTGCCAGTGATCGCTTCTTTCTATTCGACTACATCCCGAACATGGGCAAGGCCTACCGTGTGATCCACATCGGTAATGTCCATTTCAAACTTCATCACTCAGTAGTAACGCGTCGATTTTATTTTGATTTTCGCTGTGCATACATTCTGCGATAAATACGAATACGGCGATAAAACTTAGGCGGTTTACGAAACAGCCGTTTGATAATGCTTTTGCTTGTTGGGAAAATGCCCTCTCTTGCAGAAAGAACATCTTCAATCGTAAAAAAGGCTTTTGGATTATACCGATCGATTGTTCTAATCGCTTTATCGATATATACTCTATCGACGATAGAATAGAGAATATTCACCTTTCCAGAAGATCCTTCGGCGTCTATTTGGGTTACGCCAAATCCTCTTGCTCTCATTTTGTCTGCCAATTCAGATGTGTCGCCTGTGGTGATCATTCGAATAATCACTTTACCGTAGGCCACTTTTTCTTCAATTTTAATGCCGAGATAATTGCCGATCGAAAAACCACCCGCATAGGCAAGATAACAGAAGATATTGTTCAGATTTTGCATGATTTGCCGTATCGCAATCAACCATATGACGATTTCGAAGAAACCCAATATTGGGGCAAGCAGCTTGTTTCCTCTCGACACAAACATGATCCGTATTGTCCCCAGGGTCACGTCACAAATGCGTGCAATGAATATCAGCAACGGTAAAATGACAAATGTAAAAATTTCAGAATTGAGGAATGTTTCTATTTCCATCGTGATATCCCCATGCATTGATTATCGAGGATTTTGATAATACATTTGGATGAAAAAGCCTATCATGAGAAAACAAGTGTTGTGAGTATTACCATTTTATTCAAGTATAGTAAATTGTTTTTAATATATCAAGAATAATTTGATGGTTTTCTAGGGTGCCTGGCGTGATATAGGACCCTACAGTCTATTGGTTCAGGTCCACTTCTATAAAGTGTCTCTGATATAGAGAATATAAGTTGTCTCTTATCGTTATTTTTGATTACTTGCTCAAGCAGATCTATGTTTATGTAGCGTACCTACGTACATGAGCATGGGACTGGGATAGGCGCTGTCTTCCCGATCACCGTCCAGCTCAACACATTTGAATTGTTTTAGTTTGAAGGCATCTATTAATTGTTCCGATGAATTGAAGAAATAGGTGTGATAGTTTTCCGCATATAATCGATATTTCTGTTTCGGGACGAGGATGACGATTTTCTCTTTCGCGACTCGTTTGAATTCAGCCACTGTTCTGTCCAGGTCGCTCACATGTTCCAGAGTATGACAACATGTAATGCAATCAAATGCAGAGGAAGGAAACGGCAGATGCTCAGCGAAGCTTTCGACAAGCGGTATGTTGACATCAATCTGTGCAATATGATTGCGTGCAAGTCTGAGTGCGTTGATGCTCAGATCGAGAGCTGTGACCCGAAAGCCCGCTTGAGCAAGTGAAAGTGCCAGTTGACCGGTTCCACAGCCGATGTCGAGTACGGAGCAGGGCTGACCGATAGCGTCTCTGATCCGTCGAAAATCTCCTTTGTTGATACACGGATTCGTGGTATGTTGCCAACATGCCTCGTAGTGCTTTTTCCAATCTTGTGGTGTGAAAGTCTGGCACTTTTTTCGAAAATCCACTTCAAACCACAGTCCAAGCTTTTTACGGATGGTCCATCGTGCAAATAGATGTTGGTTGAAGAAGCTGAGCATATCTCGCAGAGGTTCAGGCATCAGGGATTTGAATTTCAGATACAAACGTCTCGCCATGCTCGCTCCACAAGGTACAGGGCGCTATCAAACGCCAGCAACTCGATATATTTTTATTAGATGACTTTTCACATCGGCTACTATTTATAACATCGGTTTATCTCCGCAGGGGCACCAATCCCTGGGGGGTGTGAAATCTCTTGAACATTATTTTTTCAACAATTAAAAGAAAATCGACTTTTGAAGTCGCTCCCATAAGTTGAAATGTTGGCTTAACATGGGGAATTATTGACACAATTTCACCTTCTATGTTATACATAAATTGTTCCAATCTTTCCCTGTCCTTAGGCATGTCAATTTCAAATCGATGAACTTTGTATTTCATTTTGTTCCTTTCTTTTTAACACATAACACCCCGCATGACCGGCTGGCAATGGAGCGCAGCGGAATTGCAAATCCGAGTTGATGCTGTTTTTATGGCTTTATCTCATCCAACTTTCTTGCGATATACACACCATAGCTGTAATGAGTTTTATATTTCTCATACAGTTTGATCTCTCGATTTTCCGCTTGCACTATTGCGCGTGCTTCTTCACTATTCCCGTTCCGGTCAAGGAAATCCTTAAAGCTATTCTGCATAGGCCGATAATAATTCTCCAGCCAGCAATGCTCTGGTAAAACGAAATAGCCGATCGGAGAATAACCGTTCTTCTCCAGTACGCTAACCTTTGAAGATGCCATATCTATTTCGGGATATTCGTCATCCCAATATTTTTGAAGTTCTGACGGACGGGAGTCTGTAATCCAGGTAATCTCCGAAACAACCAGTAGTCCGCCTACTTTCAGATAACGATTCCAGTCTTTTACCCCCCTTTCAAAGCCAATATTGTATATCGCCCCCTCAGACCAGATAACATCAAACTCCTCATCTCCAAAGGGTAAGTTGTCCATTGAACAGCAACGGGTCGATACTTTTTCAGAAAGCCCCATTTTTTCGGCCCTACCTTCAAGTACTTCAAGAAAATCTTGTAGGAAGTCCACTGCCGTAATCTGAGCTTTCAATAGTTGAGCGAGCAACAATGTGGAAGCCCCCGTACCGCAGCCTATATCGGCAATCTTTAATGGCGCAGATCGGTCTATCATAGACATGTCGATAGCCATTTCTGTCTCTGCATCACCGCCTGGACCCTGCCGGTTTGCACTTTTATGAAGGTCTATCAAAAGTTGATAATCTTTCACTTACTTATCCTTATCTGTAGCCATAACAGAGTATTATATACCACAATTCTTCATTTTCGATATGGCCTTATATAAGCTATATTTATTATTTTACTCGTGCAATCCGTTTTTTCTTTTGGGTTCATATTGATTGAATCTCTTGCTTTTCAATATGCCGATGTCCGTCTCTTTCCCCATGAAAATAATGAAATTACTCAAGTATAGTAAATTATTTCTGAAATATCAAGATCCGACTGGAAGTTACCCGGATATGGTTGGGTTTTGTTTGTATTGAGAATTTTAGATCTTCCCTTTGTGTTTTGAATTGCAGAGAAGGTATTTCCAGAAATAGGACACAGCCTTGGGTAAAGCCCTTATTTTTATCCATATTCGACGGTCGAATAACAACCTTATGCCGGCTTTGAGACCATGAATCATATGTTCTTCATAGGGAAACCACCAGAATTTGTGGCTGTGTAACTGCTGGTCCTCATTGATATACTGAATGTTCACCATCTCATCCAGTCCCTTTTCTCCGTGCATCCAGCCAATACCGCTGTTTTTAATGCCTGTCCAGTTGGCCTCCGTCATCCCGAAAGAGACCACTGAATCATTGACCATCACCGACCCTGTTTCCAATTGTTTTGCGATCCATTCACCGTGTCTTAAATTGGATGTCCATACGGATGCGGCCAGGCCGTATTGACTCTGATTGGCAAGTTGAATGGCCTGTTGATCGTTTTCAACAGGAGTGACCACGATAATCGGACCGAATATTTCTTCATCAAAAAGATTATGTGTATTGTTTTTCCAGAGAATCACCGTCGGTTCAAAGAAATAACCCTTCTGGTTTTGAATGGGGTGTCCACCGAAACAACTGTTTGCGCGTTTACGATTTGCCCTGGCCATCAAGGATTTCATTTTATGGAGCTGCATTTTTGAAGCAAGCGGTCCGACATCGGTATTCATATCCAGCCCATTTCCAATTCGAAGTTTTTCAATTTTCGGCACTAAATGTTCGATAAATTCATTAAAGATATTTTGATGAACATAAACACGCTCAATGGCATTACAATTTTGGCCGCAGTTGTTAAAGCCTCCCCAGAGGATTCCGCTTGTACAGGTGTCGATGTCCGCATCTTCACAGACAATGGCCGGATCGTTTCCACCCATTTCTAGGACCACTTTTTTTAATGAATGGGCCGCTTGTTGCATGACCTTTTGTCCCACCTGTGTACTGCCTGTAAAAAAGACTTTTTCAACTTCGGATTGTACAAGTCCCTGACCCACGTCTCCTTTTCCCTGTATCACTTGAAAACTCTCTTCGGGAACGCCGGCATTCCAGAAAAGCTCTCCCATTTTTTGACCTACAAGGGGAGTCAATTCCGATGGTTTAAAAACGACCGTGTTCCCGGATAAAAGGGCCGGAACAATGCTCCCTAATGGAATTAAAAGCGGCCAATTCCAGGGCGTGATGATGCCCAGAACACCCAGAGGCTGGAAATGGATCTTGCTTTTTCTGCGTTTGAAAAAAAGGTTGTGCAGAGGAACAGGTCGGTCTTTTAAAAATCGATGCACCCGGTCCGCATAGTATCCAATCAGGTCAATACTTGCTTCCAGTTCAATTACATACGATTCAACAAGAGGTCGTCCCATTTCCAGTGTGATGAGCCGGGCAAAGGCCTCCTGTTCCTTTAAAAGAAGCTGTTGTGCATTTCTTAATATTTTCGAGCGTTCTGAGCGCTTTCGTTTGGACCAAACAGGAAAAGCTTTCCGCGCAGTTTTAACGATCTTTTCAATATCGGATTTATGGGTTGATTTCACTTCACCTATCACTTCAAGCGTTGCAGGATTGACGGATTGGATGATGTTGTGGGTCATGTATCTTTTCCTTTATCTTATCAATGCATGTCAGTCGCCATCAGCTATTGTGTTCAGTGTTTGATTCATCTTTGCAGATTGATCAGCCATCCTTTTAATTTTTTAATCGGGTAGAGGATAAATCCGTCAAAAATGAGGGACGGTCGCACCAGCGGATTGATGATCAAAAAATAGGCCAGCATGGTCAGAATGATGCGTTTGTGGCTGGGCGGACATCCTCTGATTCTGACGATTCCTTTTGCTTTAATACGGGTGGATGCGGTTGCGCATTCCCCGATCAAGAGCACCTTTTTTGCCTCGATTTCTTCTTTTATCTTTCCCAATAAAACAGTGAGATGGGGCAGTTTTCGAAACAATCCGGGTTTTCGATCTTTGATCATGTGCAGCCAGTCAAGAAAGATGCCCTGGCATCCGCCGATACAATAGGGTTCTCCCGATACAATTCGAAAATTGCAGTCGTATTGGTTAACAGGCATGAAACCGAAATCCAATTTTTTTGCGATAGCCTGTCCATCTTGAAAGCGATAATCACCCAAAATTTGAATTTGGTCCATCGAATCAGGCCCATAACCGCGTTTCATTGCCTCCAAGATATGGTCGATTTTGAAAGGATCAAGACCTAGCATTTTGGCGCAGACCATGTCGTGCGCCACGGCGTTGTTTGCGACGACAATGACTCCGAAATCGATGCCCGGCTGGGTCATCTGATTCCCTCCGTATGCCATGCGAATGCCATCCGTGATGATCAGATCCGGATTGGCGGCTTCAAGAATATCCACAATTTTGATCGGTAAATCCCGATGGTGATGATGCATCCGTTGACGTGAATCGACCGTTCCGATATTCAATTTTAAAGCCCCTGAAAAAGCCTGTGAAAGCACATTGGTCTTGAGTTTTGGAGCAAAGATCAGAAAATCCCGTTCTTTCATTTCTTTGGCGATCGTCAAATGCGGGTGGATTTTTGCATGCTGGAGAACAATGGTTGCCTGACGTCCCTCTTCCATGGCGCGCAGTCTGACGGGATATTTTCGTTTTAATTTTCGATATCCTGCATACCGGAATGCTCCTGCTGTGGTGATGCCCAGTCCGGATTTTTCGACGATGTCGATTTTTTCTATTTTTTTGTCGTGATCTTTCAAGAACTCAAGAATACCGCCAATCAATTCGGGGCGTGTATATCCTTCTGTGGCCACCTTCGGATGGGCCATGACCAGATTCGGTTTAATCACGATTTTTCCCGCAATCGGTTTATTGATATTGATCTGACTCATTGCCACTTTGATCACGGAGACGATGTGCTCAATGGAATAGGTATCACATCTGCCGAGATAAACAGAGTATTTGGCCATGCCGTTTTCCTTTATGTAAAAAATGATTCAATCCTTTTCTCTGAACAAGGCGATTCGTTATTAAGGAAGACCGAAATTCGATAGGATTTACTTTCAATTAGAGATCAATGATGACTGAAGTCAAGAACGAAGAATCGGTTCTCCGTATCGTGGACTCGGGTACTAGATTCTGATAACTGATCAAATAAGAAAGACCGATAGAGAATCCAGCACCGATACCCGCCGATAGGTGTGTTTCACCTGTTATAAAATATTTTTGCCTGTTTTTCAATGATTGGGACATATCGACTTGCCATTTCCATTCCACCTGAGAATTGATTTTCCATGCGTAAGTGATATCTGTATCGATTGAAGAATAATCGGACGATTCAGTACCGTCGAATGAATAATTTTCATAATCATATTTAAAGGAAGCAAGGCTCTTTAAAAGATGTGAAGGATTCGTGATGATGTCAATGCCCAGACCGGGCCCGGAGGAAAGCCGATGGTCAAATCCGGCGAACTTGTCACGCAAGTAATTTATTTCCAGAAATCCAAAGAGCCGGCCAGAAAGAACCCGTTCCATTCTCAAATCGGATGTCAGCCTGTTTGCATTCATTTTTCCCCTGTTTCTGGACATGAGATAGGTATTATTCAAGAAGAAACGGTTTGGCTCTTGTTCTGTTTCAAAATTGAACTTGCCGGCAAATGAGCGTGTGGATGTATTCCCTGAAGTTTCCGCATAGGCCAATTCCAGATGGATGGTTCGTTTTTTCTCCTGGGCTTGACCGTTTGTCGAAAAAGAAGAGAGAGTGAGAAGCAGTCCAAACAGTGTATTCATTCTGAATAAAGATTTGAATGTTGTTTTGGTTGATTTCATAGCCATTTCCTCTTTTTGAAAAAGATAACCATCACGATGGCCACGACGGCCATCATGCCCCATACGATAAAATAACCGATCCGCCATTTCAGCTCGGGCATGTATTCGAAATTCATCCCGTAGATGCCTGCAATGAAAGTCAGAGGAATGAAGATCGTGGCAATGATGGTGAGCACCTTCATCACTTCGTTCATCTTGTTGCTGATGCTTGATAGATACATGTCAAACATCCCCGCATTCATGTCTCGCATCGTTTCAATCATCTCCACAACACGGATGGTATGATCATAGAGATCCCTGAAATAGGGCATCGTCTGCTTTTTAACGAGTTTCGATTCTCCATTGTAGAGTGTGCTGATCAGCTCTCTTAATGGCCAGATCGATTTGCGGAGGAAAAGCAAATTTCTTTTGATTGTATGGAGTTTTTGCATTGTACGGTTATCTGGATTGGTCATGACCTCGTCTTCTAAAATTTCGATATTTTCACCCAGATTTTCAATCACCAAAAAATAATTGTCTACAATCGCATCAACCAGTGAATAGGCAAGGTAATCAGGTCCCATTTGTCGGATGCGGCCTTTGTGTGTCCTGATCCTTTCCCGGATGACTTCGAACACATCTCCCGGCTTTTCCTGGAATGAGATAAGATATCGATCCCCAATGATCAGGGTGACCTGTTCGTTTTGAATTTCATTTTCCTTAAATGTAATCATCTTCAAAACGATCTGCATATAGTTACCCAGATCTTCACATTTCGGGCGCTGGTCCACACTGAGAATGTCTTCCAGAACAAGCGGGTGAATTTGGAAGTGTTGGCCGATTTGATCGATAATGTCCACTTGATGCAGGCCGTCGATGTTGATCCAGGTCACTGTCGGTTTATTCTTAAAAGGAAAACTTTCCTTAATCGAATCGATTCGTTTCTCCTGAAACTTCTGGTCGTCGTAATCGATCACCGTCATCACCACTTTCTCGACTTTGGGCGTGCCTGTAAATTGAAGTGTTCCCGGAGGCTGGCCTAGTTTTCGTCCCTTTTTTTCAAAGAGTTTGACCTTCATGATTTATCTCCTTGACCATTTTCGATGATGATATTCAGCGGCGGCGACTGATTCTTTTTATCCTTTCCAATATAGAGCGTCTGATGCGGAAAGGGAATTTCAATGTTCCGCGCGTCAAATTCCTTTTTTAACCGCCGGTTGAATTCGCGGGCGACGCGCCATTGCTTGATCGGTTTTGTCTTTGTCCGTGCTTTGATGATCAGAGCCGAATCCCCGAATTGATCCAGTCCCAGAATCTCAAGCGGTTCTAGAATGTCGTTCTGATAATTGGGGTCTTTGCGCATTTCTTCATCGACAGCTTTCATCACATCGATCACCTCATCCACATCTTCACGGTAGGCGACACCGATATCAAAAACGTAACGGGAGTAGCCCTTGGTCATGTTGGTGACCACATTGATCTCTCCGTTGGGCACGTAATGCACATTGCCGGATAGATCGCGGAGAATCGTCATCTTTAAATTAAGGCGTTCAACAACACCCGATTTACCGGCCACTTCGACGACATCGCCGACGCGAATCTGGTCTTCGAGGAAAATGAAAAAACCGCTGATGATGTCCTTGACCAGACTCTGCGCTCCAAAACCGACCGCCAAGCCAAGAACGCCGGCTGCCGCGAGGATCGGGCCGATATCGATACCCAAATCATCCAGAATAATGATCGTTGCAATGATGAATAAACTGATATTGGAAACATACCGGGTGATGGAGTTCAGTGTTTCTGTTCGTTTTTGAAATTCTTCATCGGCTTTTTTCCGACCTCTGATAACCGAAGAAAAGAGTCGGCCTATCAGCTGATTAATCGCTTTGATCAGGATGATTGTGGCCAGAATGATCAAAAGCAGTTTTATACCATGCACACCGGCTACTGCTAAGATCGGACCAATATTGATACCAAAATCATCCAGAATGATTATCACTGCAATGATAAAAAGTGTGATGGTAGACACATATCGGGTGACAGATTTCATTGTCTCTGTTCGTTTTTGAAATTCTTCATCGGCTTTTTTCCGACCTTTGATAACCGATGAGATAATTCGGCTCATTGACCAATTGATCACTTTGATCAGAACGATAGTAACCACAATGACCGAGAGCGGTTTTAAACCATGGTTAAAAAACCATTCGCCGATCGCTGTGATCCATCCTGTCCAATCCATTTCTCCTCCTTACGTATCTTATCAATTATTGTATGAATGAATCAATCTTCTTATTCCATTTGTATTTATTTTTCAGAAAGGCTGGCCCATACTAATTGCAATGCAGGAGCGCGGTTCACCAGGATTGGGATCAACATTGATTCCCCAATCCACTCTGCCTGTTCCAATCGGTGTATTGATTCGCAGACCCAAACCGGGGGAGATCCTCAGTGATTTGACCGAAAACAATTCCGGTTTTTCCCAGACATTACCGATGTCTGTAAAGAAGGCCAATCCAAATATTTTGTAAACATCGATTTTCATTTCAAATGCATTCCACACCAACTTAAACGTACCGCCCACTGGATTGCGGTTTTGATCCAACGGTCCCACCTTTTTATTTTGAAATCCGCGTATGGAATTGGGCCCTCCAGAATAATACCGTTCGTAAAGAGGGATTGCCGATCGTCCACCATCCATGAAAATCCAGCCGATCTCGCAAGCGGTTCCCAGAACGACTCGGGGAGACAGCTGCAAAAAATATTTTATTTTCAATATTGACCGGGAAAAATTTTTCAATCCCATCTGGTCGATCTTACCGATTTCATAGCTCATGTCGATGACTGTTCCGGATTGTGTATTGAAGAGATTGTTTCTCGAGTCGTAAACCATTGAAGTGCTGAAACTGTATTTTTGGCTTCTGGCTGTTCCAGTTTCATCAGTGACAACAACATGACTCAACCTGGAAAATGCGCTGGTCAATGCAAAAACCATTCTGAAGCGTTGGAGCCAATCCCTGCCGATCTGAATCTGACCGGTTTGACGTTTGAGGTGATACCCGGGTTCTTTTTTGAATTCCATCAATCCGCTGATGTCGGTCTGCCATTTCGAGCCCCATGTCCAGGGTTCGGTAACAGAGAGTTCAGCACTCCTTACAATGGAACTTGCTTTCAGTGTTAAGCTTGCTTTCCGAGCCATTCCCCACAAGTTTGTATGTTGTATTTCCATTTTTGCTCTGAGTCTGTCGAATGAACCATAACCGATTCCAGTCATGAAATTGATATGTGTCTCCTCCTTCAGTTCAATCAGGACATCTCTGGTGGTTGAATCGGTTGCATTGAAGGGAAGCAAGGAAATAAATACACTGCGAAAGAGTCCGCTCTGGTATAATTTTCTCTGTGATTCCATTATTTTTGATAACTGTGCCGTTTCACCGGTCTGAAATGTAATGTAACGTTGAATGACCTGTAAACGTGTTTTTTGGTTTCCTTGAATTTGAATGTGGCCAATCATGGACGATCGATTTTCAATAATGGCGATATCCACCATTATGCGCGATTGTTCAGTCAAAAGTCGGACTTCAGGCTGGATGCTTGTATCGAGATGTCCTCGATTGTTGTAAAGTGCTAAAAGTGCATCTGTCGATTGATTCAGATTTTTCGTTTGGAAGATCTCACCGGAATGGATTTGAATGTGTTCAGTCAGCGTTGAATCGGGGAATAGGGTGTTGCCTAAAAAGGTGATACTTTGGATGATATAGGGTTCACCTTCAGTAATATCAATTTCAATATCTACCTGTTTATGGATTGAATCGATTTCGATTTTTGTGGGTAGAGCGTATGCATCAAAGTAACCGTTATCCTTGTAGAATTTTTCAATCGCAATCACGTCATCCTGAAATATGGATTCATCGTACTTGTTTGGTATAAACAAGGAATAGGGTAACGATGAGGGTCGATGCAACATTTTTTTGATTAATGTTTTATCTGAATAAACTGAGTTCCCCTGGAATCGAATGGTTCGAATTTCCAATCCCTCGGCCGCGCTCCACGTGGTTTTTATGCCCAATAGGCTAAGAATAAGCATGATTGATAAACTGTTTTGAAAGATGTGTTTCATTGGATACCGATTCCGTATATCAAATCGAGTCCGGATCGTCCGTAGCGATCGGTTTCACCCTGTAGCATTAAACGGTCGTGGAGATGATAATTCAATCGGATGCTCTGGTCGTTGATGTGGCCTATCCGTGTTGAATAGGTAATGGTTATCTTTTGAAATAAATTTCTTGATGCCGTGACTGTTGGGCTTTCATCATCTTGCCGAAAGACATTGCCGGCAATGGTTATCTCGGCAAATTTGAGTGTTTCATTGACCGTTCTCGAGGCATAATTGATCAGTCTCTCGTTGGATAAAGAAGCAGCCCGTTCCTTCAGAAGATCCACAACGGTTAAAGTAGCTGAACTTCGATCCGTTATTGCCTGCCCTGTTGATCCGACGGTTAATAACGTCAGGATATCGGCTTCGTTTAAATAAGGTTCGCTTGATAACTGCAGGCGGGCTTGGTCAAGAGGGCCCTGAATGGAAAGCGTAATGGCGTACGGCTTTTGATCGGATGATTGATGACCGCTCAATTGATGCACGGCAATGAGATCCATCTCGGGATTGATGCGGTTGGGATCGATAAAATCGAGTATCCCTCTGTTGATTTTGAACTTTCTATCAAGATAGAGCAGGTAACCCTCGCGAACAGTAACACGACCCCCTAATCTTATATTGTTCAAATTTCCCATAACACGCAATTCGGGATGGAGCCGCACTTTAACGAGATTGTTATCCACCCACAGATTCTCGCTCTCCTGAATGCGTATATCCATTTCGATTTTTTGAAAGTAATCGGGTCGATTCATTGAAGGGCGGTCCCGTGTTTGCATTTTTTGCATGATATCGGTTGGCGTGATGGCATTTTGGATGACCGATTTATCCAACATGACCAAGCCAGTCAGCACGTAGGTTTCCCCTTTATTTGTCATTTCGAAATGTGCATTCTGGATTTGTATGTCGTATTGTTTTCTTTTCATGACTCTTAATGTGGATAGATCGGTTTTTAAGGTGAGTTGAGAGAGTTTATTACCGGTAATTGTTAAAAAACCGCTGCTTCCAATATGTCCTTGATTCTGAACCAAAACCAATGTGTCAAGATGCAATTGGTTTCCGGTGAAAAAAAGATGGAAGTAGCCATTTGAAAATGGAATTTCCGACCATGGCGGTGAAAACGTCATGTCTTGAATAGTCAATTCTCCATTGATCATTGGTGATCTGTTCGTTCCCGATATGTTCACGTTGGCGTCAATCATACCCGAGATATAACGGATTTCCGGATTCAGCGGTTCGAACAGAGAGATGGGGAACTGATCAAGTGTATTTACAAATTGGATGGAATCTTTTTGAATGATACCGTTAATCGATAGGGCTTTCTGATTATATACATCCGTATCGGCGTGTAGTTTCAAACTGTTGTCTTTCGATAGATAAAACTGTGCTTTCAGGGAGACAGGAATGGACTGGAGGGCAAATCGGCCTGTCGGAATCTCAGCCAGTGTATCTTGCACGCTTATTGCCATGTACAGGTTATCCACGTGAATCTGTTCAACAGGATGATAGATGTCCCCGTTAAGAACAATCAGACCGACAGGGTGAAGATCGGGAAAACGGCCTTCCCAATTGATATCTGCATCGATGAAACCAACTGTTTCCAGACTGTCTGGAAGCCACGGTCTGATCCATTGTAAATCCAGAGAATCGAGCTGGATGCTTCCCCGGGTGTGGGCTATTTGACTGAAATTGCTGTCGAACAAGTTTTGATCTGATTCAATGATACTTTCGATTTGATGCTGCCTACCGTTTTGATAAATCGTCAGCTGGATGGGATCAATAAGGTTGTTTTGCACATGGATTTCAAGCAGCAGTGAGTCCGCTAATACTTGATTCTGGTATAAGGGATGGTTAACCTTGCTTCTCAATATCATGTGATGGTCTGAATGATTTCGGCTATACTCAGTCTGCATCGTGAGTTGACCCTGGAGAGTTGGCAAGTTTGTTAAGAAATTTTTTATGACTGATAAGTTTTTCACTTCTCCCCATACCTGAATGGTCTGAATTTGACTTTCCGATACCGCCATTTCACAGAGGATATCTCCCCAGCTTGAATCCGTATCAAAGGAAATGGGTGTTTTTTCTGCGGGATAGATCGATGCCCTCACTAAGCCTGTTCGGTTCTGAGTATTAAATTCTCCGTTCAATCTGAGAGCGAATGGTACATTATCGTATGCCGTATCTTGTTTTTGATTCCAGCCTGAAGGATGGATAACTTGAAAATCGTGAATCGATAGACGATTTTGACTATATTCCATATGGGTGCAGAGACTGTCTAATTGGTATTGCTGAAATTGCAGATTTGATGCCTGCATATAAAAATCGATAGTGGAATTATCACCTATATAGTTGATTTGACCTTCCCCGAAAAGAGATCCATAAATCGGGGATGTTTGGAAAAAGGAGGAGAGAGGCTCAATTTTAGGAACAGAAAGAGAAATCGTACCGTGAAAACCATTTTGCTGCAGTTGTATGTTGGCTGCAATTGAAGAGGCTTCATGCGAAAGAGTGAGATCCATCTTTTCGTCGGTATATTGAAAATCAATGCGGTAGGAAGGAAATTGCTGTTTTTGTGTTTGGATATCGGACAGATTCAGTTCGCCGGCAGCTTTCCAGTCGCGAAATGTGCTGCCCTTTCCGGATGCATGAAAAACACCATTAAGATGGCCTTCAATAAGAGTCAATTTCTGATTAAAACTGCTCTGTACTTGTGGCAGTTGAATTCCTTTCAAATTCAGAGAAATATATCCTTGTTGTGATTCCTCCATACCGAGCTGACCTGAACCTGAAAGGATACCTCCCCAAACCAGGGATTGAAAAGAACTCACATTTATTTTTTCGTTTTCCAGTTGAACGTTTGCCGCCATCTCACTGACGTAATGCGAGTCCACCTGAACGGTATCGATTTTAAAGATCGCAGTATCTATCAACAGCCTTGCGGAATGAATGCCTTCAATCTGACATCCCGAGATTTTCAGGAATGATTTCTGATAATAACCACATCCTTTTTTCAGGTTCAACGAATAGGCGATTGTATCCTTATCAAAGGGACTGGCTTTAATCGTAAGGTCTTCAACCAGAACATTCAATGGGATGTGTTCATTTTTAACAGCAATCTTTGCATCAAATAAAATGAGTCTGTCGATGGACATTTTAAAAGGTGATCTGAAATTGTTTAATAAATTTTCGTATGTATTGTGCCGTGATCGGATAAGAGAATCAGACTGTATTATATCCATATTTGTATGCAACCCTGACATCGCAAGATTTGATATCTGTATATTTTTATGAAAGAGGGACAGCAAACGAAAATTGATCAACAATTCATTGAGTGATACCATTTCAGCGGAATCCTTTTCAACAGATATTGTCAGTCCCTGCATATGTATCCGGTTGAAAATATTTGTTTCCAGATCATGAATGACAACCTCCATTTTCAGAGCGCGACTTAGCTGTTTGCTTATTATTCTTTTTAGAATTTTTTCACCCGGTGGTATAGACCAGAATAAGACAAAGAGGGTGCATCCCAATGATAGAGCAAGACTTATCTTAAACAGACGAATTTTAAGTTTCGATCTCATGATTTATCATTGCAAATGAAATTTATTGCCTTGTTCGTTAACAAAAGAAGAGTGATCGAATGGGTATGGTAAACAGCAACAGTTACTTTAATTTTCTCCGCGTTTTAACTTGCAAATATCATAGAGAGACCATATGATCTATGAATTATTCTGTTTCTGTATTATTGATTTCCTGTTTTCTCTTCGGATGGTAAGGGTTGAGGTTTCTTTTTTCTTCTCAAAAAGAATGATGTCATGATTCCCAAAACGAATCCGATTAATGCCATGAAGAACAGTAGAACAGAGCGCGGAAGTATAATGGTAAAAAACAGAATGCGTGTTTCGACATATTGCAGATTCTGAAAAATGATGATCAGAATCAAACAAGTAACAATCAGCATAAGAATTTGTTTTATTTTCTTCATCATTGATTTCCTTTATGTAAGGACCATTTGGGATAAGTTAAAATAAATGTAAAGATTTTTTTGATTTATTTCAAGATATAAGTGAAAAGGATCGATAGACATTTAATACAGGATTGGCATTGATATTGATGCAATACTGCCTGTTTGGTTTATGACCGTCGGATCGATGTCATGCTCGATTCTGTTATTTTATCAATCGTTGAACATATGATACCAAACATGTCATTAGAAAACAGGAAATTACCGCAAGAGGCAGAAGAGGTTCAGCTTCTATTGGGTGCCATTCTGGAAGAGTTAAGCACGATCGAGAAGGACCTTTCTGAATTGGCAAGAAACCGAGCATTCGTTCAGGAAATCACCACCATTCAAGATAAGATTTAACGTTTAGTTAGTGATCCATTATTTTTTATCTGCCACAACCTAAAGATTGCCACTGACTTAATCAGAAGTCAGGTCCAACGGCATTATTATTGTGTGTGTCAAGCTGGTCGGTACAGTTATTTATCCTATATCACTATGGCGTCATATAATTCCTCTCTAAAATCCTCTTTTGCCATTTGGCCGGCTATTTGTTCCGCTTTCTTTTTAAAAGCGGATTCGTTCATTAATTCAAGGATTTTGGGTTCAAGAATATGCGTTGTTAATTTGCTTATTTTTACTCCTTTCGGTCCAACACCCCTGTCATAGATGATCTTGTTCCAGACATGTTGGTCAATGATATGCGGAATAATCATGGTTGCACATCCATACTTTAGCCCCAGGTGCGTTGTTCCCGAACCTCCGTGGTGAATGATCCCATCAATTCTTGGAAAAATCCAGTCGTACGGAATCTGTGAAACAAAATAGATCAGGTCAGCATCATATTTTTCCGGTTTGATAAGCCCTCCGGAAGCGGTATTGATGATGGCGGGAATTTTATTTTGTTTGAGTATATCCACGATGATTCTGGTTTTTTCTTCGGGGATGGGATTGGTCATACTGCCAAATGTGATGAACAGGATGCGACTGTGTTTTCCCAAAAAATCAATCAAGGTTTTGTCCGGATGCCAGTTGATGTGTTTATTTCTCTCATGATATCCCAATACGTGAATGTTCTCATTCCAGTCATCAGGTCTTGAGAAAAGGGAGGGTGAAATGGTATAAATGGATTTGTTATGCCGAAGACCATTTCGTATTTGTTTTCGGGTAATCCTTTTTTTAATCTTCAGCCACTTTTTGGTTATCATCACTGTCGTAATCATTCCGGAATGCGCAAGTGAAAAAGTGAGTTTATTTAAAAAGGAACCGTAGTTGCTGTTAAATGCAACATGTGTATGGTCTTTCACATAATGCATGTAAGGCAGGGGGCTTATAAAAATCGTCTTTCCGATGTTGTCCAATTCCCAGATGATGGGATAAATGGCTTTTCCATTGTAGACGATCCGATCTGGATTCTCAATTTCTATTAATTTGTATTGTTTGTAAACCAGTTCTTTATTGGTCTCTGTTTGTTTCATGGCCAGTTTGATATAAGCCATCATTTTCTTGAAACCTGAACCACTTCCTCCAAACGCCACTTTTCCAGCATCACTTTCCAACAAATCGATAAATTTAGATCCAAGAGAGGCAAATTTCAGACTTGAATCTTCAGCCAAATTTCTGAACTGTTCCGGGAATGCGCAGATGACCTCATGCCCCTTTTCTTTCAATATTTCTCCGATGGCTAAAAAGGGTTCCATATCTCCCCGGGTTCCGATGGATATTAATATGATCTTCAAAAAGTATTTCCTATTGGTTATTTTTAAATAACTTCATCCGATTTACTTATTCAAAGAAACCTTACTATCTTGGATGACAGTTCAGCTTTTATCAATGTTATACTGAGGTGCAATGAGCATTCAGGCAATCACCTTTTCGTATATTGTGTAGACTTTCGAAGGTGTAGGTCCCACACGTTCGACCATTCGTATGGCCATCTTGTTATCTTCGAGCACCCAACCCAAATCTGAATAGACGTATCCCTTTCTATTTGCATATTCCCATTGTTTGAGCAACATGACCGCATCCAGTCCCATCCTCCGGTATTCCGGCTTAATGCCGAGGTAGCCGAGCCGGAATCCTTTCGTCCGTTTCCGGTTTAAAATCATGCGCACGGCACGGATCAGTTCGCAATGACGGCATTTCCCGATCCGTCCCAAGAATTCGGTGATATTGGGCACACCGCCGAAAAACGCCACCGGTTCATCCCGGATGTAGAGAAAGATGAAGAGGCCTTTGTCGAGGATAAGGGTCATGTCATTGACGATGGTGCCAAATTCTTCTTCGGTGAATGGTACAAATCCCCAGTTGTCGTTCCAGGCCGCGTTATAGATTTCCAGCATTTCCCTTTTTCGGACGGAGAAGGGACGCTGATCCCAGGTTTCAGTGCGGATATCATAACGGTCAACAATATTCTGAACCAGTTTCTCGAATTTGTCACCGAAAGGTTTTGGAACGTCGTATTCCCAAGACAGCACACGCTTGACCGGAGAAAAACCCGCCTGAGCGAGGTGATGTGCATAGAAAGGTTTATTGTAATGATAATACATGACGGGACGGCTATTGAATCCTTCTGTGAGGATGCCGGGTGTCGCTTCGTTGACCGGCAGGTTCTGTGGTCCGCGGATCGTGTCCATACCGCCGTTTAGCAGCCATTCGGAGGTCGCCTCTGTCAGTTTGTCGGTTATCTGCTGATCGTCAATCACCTCATATTGCCCGAAAAAGCCGACCTTGTCATGCCAGTGGGTGTTGTGGCGATGGTTGATAAACGCGTTGCATCGTCCGACCACTTTACCGTCCCGGAGAGCGAGGAAGAATTGCATATCGGCATGTTTGAGAAACAGGTTATCGGGCTCAAAAAAACCGTGAATCCCGATGAGTTTGAACCCAAGATATTCATAGTCCAGAAGCGGCACATACTGGGGATCGTCGGCGTAGTGGCGCCAGTGAAAATCGACAAATTCCTTGAGGAGTTTTTTTTCGGTTCGGGTTCGATTGGAAAAAGACAGAATTTCGACATTTGATTGATTCATAACATGCTCCATCGTTTTAACACAATTCTATTTTGCAGCATTGTCAATTCACATCCTTCACTTTCAGAACATTTGTTTTTTTCTAATTGACTTTATATTATTTATCTGACTATTTCTCCAATTGTAAATTGGTCTTTGAAGTTTGTAGGCGGGGTTCACCCCGACGTTGACTTCCGCAGAGGCAAGAGCCACTGCTGTGGAGCTAAGAAAGTATGCGTAATGTCATTCCTGCCCCGTATTGAGTACGGGGTAAACTCCAGCAGGAATCCAGTTGAAAGAAAACAAATGGATTCCCGCTCAACACAACACGGGAATGACAAATTTTTAGAACCTTTACACATTTTTAATCCAATAAATCCTTTAATCCTGAGAATCTTGGTTCAGACAAATAATAATCCCTTAATCCCATAAATCCGAGGTCAGACAATCTTCCGCAGAGGCAAGAGCCACTGCGGAGCAAAAAGAGCTTTAGATGGTAAAGTAGATGAGACTTTGACTGTTCAAAGAAATATATTCCTCTCAATGAGTTAATCTTGTTTTCTTTTTAATAAAAGTGAACCAATATGGAAAAGCGCCAAGAATAAATACAAAAATCATAAATGCGGTACTTCTTGCCATCGTCGGGTGGCCTGCTTACAATCTTTTTTCCGTGTGCCACTGCCTTTAGGCAGTGATTGATCTATTTATTCAGTCAACACGACCTAAAGGTCGTGCCACACGATATTATTTTTGATTTTTTCTCGTCCAAGTAGGTAGGGTGGGCCAATGGCCCACCATTTATTGTCCGATATCTGTTCTCAGTATATATTTCTTTATAGTTAAAACACCTCTAAAAGGTAATTCTTAATCATCCAGAATACCAAATATATTAACCAAAAACAGCTACCGGAACTTTACGCTCCTGAGTTAAATTTGACTTGTGCAGTTTGATTCTCTCAATCTCATGAAGTGTTTCAGCGGTTAGATAGCTTTGCCCACAGTGAGAACAGGTCACAACCGGCACATTTTCTATGATTAAAATATTCTTCCCTTTACCATAACTTCGGGTAACATGACGAATACTTGCCTCCTTATGTCCACAAGTATCGCATATCATAGTCATACCTTCATTTCCTTTTCAATCAACACATCAATCCCCTTCAAATAACTCTCTTTGCCCAGGCCGCTGATCTGTTTGATGCAGACGGGCTGGATGACGGAGATTTTTCGGAAATCCTCCCGTTTGTGAATATCAGAGAGATGAACTTCGACCGTGGGGATGCCGACTCCGGCGATGGCGTCTCTGAGGGCATAGCTGTAGTGTGTGAGGGCTCCGGGATTGATGACGATACCGTCTGCCCATGTGCGGTTGTCGTGTATAAAATCGATCAGCACGCCTTCGTGATTGGATTGAAAGAACCATACCTTCACGTTTTTTTTCTGGGCATACTGCTTGATTTCATCATTCAATTCATTCAGGGTCATTTTCCCGTACACCTCAGGTTCACGGGTGCCGAGGAGATTTAAATTCGGGCCGTGAATGACCAGCACGTTTTTGATGGATTTATTTGCGGACATAATCTAACCACCCTGAAATCTGATTGGAAAGATCGGGAACGGGCTCCACTTTTGTTCGGCCAATTTGATCCAGGCAGACAAACTGTAACCCCTCCCGCGTTTGTTTTTTATCGATCCGTGTTTTTTCGAACAGCGTTTGACTGTCAATATTCTTCGGCAGTTCCGGAATCTCAAACTGTTTCAGCAGAGCTTCGATGCGCTCAAAATCGGCTTTTGACAGATGCGCTTTCTGCCAGGAAAGCCAGGCGGCAAAACGCATCCCGTGGACAATGGCCTCTCCATGTTTGAAGTATTGATAATCGGTCACCACCTCCAGAGCATGGCCGAGCGTGTGTCCGAAATTAAGAATCCGACGGAGTCCGCTTTCCTTTTCATCCTTTTTCACCACTTCCGCTTTGATCCTGCAGCACGTATCGATCATCTGGGAGATTATATCCCAGTCCTTCAGCTCTGAAATCTCCTTCAGATGGAGTTCCATAAAAGTCCAGAAGAGATTGTCCCAGATCAATCCGTATTTTACAACTTCTCCCAATCCGGCCCACATTTCGCGTCTGTCCAGTGTGGTGAGTACTTTTGGATCGATGTAGACCAATCGGGGTTGATAGAAACTGCCGATCAGATTTTTCCCGAGCGGATGGTTGATGCCCACCTTGCCGCCGACGCTGCTGTCAACCTGAGCCAGAAGTGTGGTGGGAATCTGAATGAAATCAATGCCCCTTAAATAGGTTGCTGCCACAAAACCGGCCAGATCACCCACAACACCCCCGCCCAGAGCGATCACCAAAGCGTCCCTGTGTAAATTGGTCTCGATCAGCTCCGTATAGAGATTCGAAACTTGTTCAATCGACTTCGAACTTTCACCATCCGGCACGACATGCGTTGTGGATCGAATGGACGCCTGTTGGAGGGCACTTTGGACTCTTTTACCATAGAGTTTCATCACTGTCTCATCCGTAATGACAACCACCCGTTTACTGCAGTGATGTTCTCGGATCGAACGGCCGATATGGTTCAGGCCCGAAGGCTCGATGATGATCGGGTAGGACCGGTCGTCCAAATCAACCATAAATTGCATCATGATATCCCTTTCACATAACCCAAAATCATATCGGTCACACGCTCGATTTCGATTTCTTTGTTGAAATAGAGCAGCAGATCTGCCTGTTTGTAGTATTTCTCCCGTTCTTCCATGAGATCGATAATGCGCTGGAAGCGTTTCGTTTCGTCAGTGTCGCCGAGAAGGGGCCGATCTTTTACTGCAACCAATCGTTCCATGATAATCTCGGGTGGATAACAGATGGAAATCGTCACACCGGAACGAGAAATAGCTTTCCAATTTTCAGGATCGATAATGGCACCACCGCCCAGAGAGATGACCTGTCTTTTCAGTTTGGATACACGGGCGATACATTCTTTTTCCAATCGGCGAAAGTGGGATTCGCCGTATCTATTAAAAATTTCAGAGATGGAGATTCCAGCATCCCGCTCAATACAGATGTCTGTATCGAGAAATTCCCAGTTCAACCGCTTTGCCAGAAGCAACCCGACACTCGATTTGCCGCATCCCATAAATCCCATCATGTAAATATTTTTCTGTAATTGTCTATGCGTCTCCATGGAAATGCCTTTTCATTTGATTCATTGAATCACCGCCAACTTTTTGACACAATGCTTTTGCCAGAACGATGGCCATCATCGCTTCGCCGACGACACTGGCAGCCGGAACTGCGCAGACATCCGCACGCTCCCTGTGAGCGGGAACAGCCCGATGGGTCTTTAAATCGACAGATGGCAGCGGTTTTGTTAGAGTGGGAATTGGTTTCATCGTTGCCCTGACCAAAATCGGTTGTCCATTCGATACACCGCCTTCGATACCTCCCGCGCGGTTGCTCGATCGTTCCGGGAAATGATTTTTTCCTGGAATAATGGCATCGTGTACTTCGGAGCCGAAACGAAAAGCATTCTCAATCCCCAGACCGATTTCCACGGCTTTAATGGCGGGAATCGACATGAAATCGGAAGCTATTGCCGCATCGAGTCGGCGATCCCATGCTGCATAACTTCCCAGACCGGCGGGCACATGCAGTGCGGTCACTTCAAAGATACCGCCGACCGTGTCACCATTTTTCTGAGCTTTCTGTATCGCTGTTTTCATCTTCTTTTCTGCAACCGGATCACTGCAGCGCAATTCTGAATTTTCCGCCAGTTCGGACAGTTTCCTGATTTGCTCACCTGTCTCCCATCCGATTTTTTCGGCCAGTTTCCGGAACGTAGCTTTGGTCTGAATTTGATGAATTTGAATTACGTGGCTCCCGATCCAGATACCGAAAACATCGAGAAGTTGTCTGGCAATGGCTCCGAGAGCCACACGCACAGCCGTCTCTCTGGCGCTGGACCGCTCCAGCACATTTCTTAAATCGGTATGTTCGTACTTGATCGCACCGGCCAGATCCGCATGCCCCGGACGGGGGACCGTGACGGGAGCATTCTCTTTGCCGGACCAGACATTCATGCGTGACTGCCAGTTCTTCCAGTCCTTGTTTTCGATAAAAACCGTAATGGGTGTGCCCAGTGTGACACCGAAGCGCAGTCCGGAGAAAATCTCAATGCGATCCGACTCGATTTTCATGCGGTCGCCGCGGCCATAGCCCCTCTGTCTTCTCTCCAGTTGGGCGTCTATTTTCTTTTTGTCGATTTTGAGTCCTGCCGGCATCCCTTCCAGAATGCCGACCAAGCCTTTCCCGTGAGACTCTCCGGCTGTTAAAATACGCAGATTACTCATTTTTCTCCATTTGATTGAATACATGTTGATAGACTTTATCGAAAAGTGTTTTCGGCAAGTTTCGCTCCAGCCAGATCTCATCCGATGCCAGCGCCTGTGCTGTCAGCATCGTCAGACCGGAGAGGGTCTGCGCTCCACGCGATCGAGCCTGTCGCAACAGGAGGGTCTCTACCGGTTTGTAAACCAGATCAAAGACAGTGGCTGTCGGTTGGATCTGTTCGGGGCAGTGAACAGGGCTGGCATTTTCTTTCGGCCACATACCGACCGGTGTGGCATTGACCAGCAAATCAATTTCAGCGAGTTGTTTTTCAAGATCGCTGTTTTCCAGTTTCCCTATCGTGATTGTGAGATCGGACAGTTTCATAAAATCATGCTGGATTTGTTTGATGCGTTCGACAATCAAATCGTACAGAATCACTTCATGCACACCCATGGATGCCAGTCCTTCAATGACCGCCCTTGCCGCGCCACCGGCTCCCAATACAATCACTTTTCCTTTTAAAGAAGGAGACCAGCTGCTCTGTCGGAGGGTCGAACGAAAACCATCTACATCCGTGTTGTATCCCGTCAGTTTTCCATTCCGGTTAACCACGGTATTTACAGCACCGATACGCTTGGCCAAAGGATCGACCTCATCCAAAAAAGGCATAATCGCCTGTTTATTCGGGATCGTAACATTCCATCCCGGTCTTCCCATTTTCCTGCAATCCTGAACAAATAAAGCCAGTCTATTGGTGGGTACACGGACCGTTTCATAACGGAGAGGGAGATCCAGCTCCTTGAAGACAAAATTGTGAATGTCCGGCGAAAGTGAATGTTCAATCGGATCACCGATCACACAGTATGTGTTTTGGATCTTTTCAGTCATCAATCATCTTTTCCAGTGTTTCAAAAAATCCGGGATAAGAGATTTCCGCACATTCGGCATTCTGTATCGTTGTTTTCCCTTCAGCGATCAGTCCGGCAATGGCAAAGCTCATGGCAATCCGATGATCTCCGTAGCTGTCAATGACCGTGCCGTGTAATTTTTGAGGACCGGTGAGGGCGAATCCGTCATCGAATACATCGATTTTGACACCCATTTTTTTCAGATTGGTGGCAACGGACGTAATGCGATCGGTTTCTTTGACTCGGAGTTCTTTGGCATCCCTGACCATAGTTTTTCCTTTTGCCTGCGTTGCGGCAATCGCAATGAGGGGAATCTCATCAATCACTTTTGGAATCAGGATTCCTTCAATTGAAACACCATAAAGCTTCGAACTTTTGATCAGCAGATCGGCAATGGGTTCATTGTTCGATTCCCGTTTATTCTGGTAGCTGATCTGTCCTCCCATATTTTCCAGAACATCGAGGATACCTTTTCTTGTCGGGTTTATGCCAACATTTTTCAAAAGGAGATTGGAATGACCGATCAGTGAAGCCGCTATGATAAAAAAAGCGGCAGAAGAGATGTCACCCGGTACCGAAATGTCTGCAGACTGCAGCTGAGCCGGTCCTTCAACGCTCACCTCCAAACAATCACGATTGACCTCGATACCAAAACAAGGCAGCATCCGCTCTGTATGATCCCGCGAAAGGGAGGGTTCGATCACCGATGTTGTACCGTTTGCATAGAGACCCGCCAGCAGGATTGCGGATTTGATCTGGGCACTGGGCACCGGCGTCCTGTACGTGATGGAACTGAGTTGACCCCCGTGAATGTGGAGGGGAGCGTAAGATCCATTCCGGGGATCGATCTGCGCGTGCATCTGTCGGAGCGGATCGACAATGCGGTTCATCGGACGTTTACTCAATGATGTATCGCCTGTAATGGTCGATTCAAATGGTTGCGCTGCTAAAATTCCGGAGAGTAGACGCATCGTTGTTCCCGAGTTGCCTGCATCAAGAGCCTGTTGGGGGGGGAATAAGCCCCGCATGCCCCGTCCATGTACATGGATTTTCTCACCTTCGGATTCAATAATAATACCGAGTTGTTTCAGACAGTTTTGCGTACTTTTGATATCTTTTCCGGGTGAACAATGTATAATCGTGGTTGTTCCATTTCCAATTGCTCCCATCATGAGCGCACGATGTGAAATGGACTTGTCACCCGGAGGTGTAATCGATCCCGACAATCGATTGATCGGGTGGATTGTTCTGTCCATAACTTTCCTTCAGTTGCGAGGTCGAGAGGTAAAACCGATTTGTTTAAGTAGTTCTTGAGCCGTTTGTCTGTCCGCTTCTGTTTCGAGGGACAGTCGAATCGTTCCGGAATCCCCCTCTCTAATTTTCAATACCTCTATATCCTTGATGTTGATTCCCTTTTCGGCTAATGTTGTTGAAATGGCAGCAATTACACCTGGTTTATCTTCAACCCAAACGGAAAGATCGAAATGGGGCCTGAGGAATCCCTTGGTGTCATGGGGTATTGAAAGGCGGTTGCGAGCGGCATTTTCAAATGTTTCAGAAAGATTTTCCTGAACCAGTTTCTTTTTCATCTCCTTGAGATTTTCAATGAATGTGTCGATATAGTGCGATACGTTTTGCTGATTCGTTTGGAATATATCTCTCCATATTTCATATGGACTGGAAGCAATCCGCGTCATATCGCGAAATCCTCCCGCTGCCAACTTGAGAAAAAGAGAGCTGGCTTTCTTGTTTTGAAACTGAGTAATGACATTCATCAGGGACACGGCCAACAATTGCGGAAGATGACTGACGGCAGCAGCTACCTGATCATGGAGTTGGGGATCGAGCGTGATGGTTTTCGCCCCAATACGTTCAATCAAATTGACGAAATACTGCATGATCTCATTGGGTATTCTTTGTGACGGAGTCAGCACATAGGTGGCATTTTCAAATAGAAGCGCATCTGCCCATTCAACACCGCGGCCTTCATTGCCAGCCATGGGATGTCCGCCGAGAAAATATTTGTCTTTCTTGAAGCAATCCTTTGCCCGCTTGACAATTTCGAATTTCGTACTGCCCACATCGGTTACCAATGTACCAGGGCGGATGGCATAGGCAATTTTCGGAAGCATTTCAATGATGATTGAGATGGGAGTGCAGATAAAAACAAGGTCGGCTTTTGGCAGACATGTTTCGAGTTCCGACCGTTCAAATCCTTGATCGATTGCGCCAAGGGCAAGGGCTTTGTCAAGTGTCTGTTTTCTTGAAATGCCTAAAATTCGGATACCCGGCTCCTTTCGTTTCAGGGAAAGACCCAGAGATCCACCGATAATACCGACTCCGATAATGGCAATATTTTTAAATGGTGTCAATTATCCTCTTATTCCTATGTTATGAAAAGTTCATTTTATGATTTATCACGCTTTGTTATTTCAAATATATTTTTTTTTGAGTCTCAAGGCAAATACGGATAATATGTTTGAATAATGCATTCAAATCATCTGTAGGGATAGGATCGTGTTCCAGTGTCAAGACATGCGATATTACATTCTGTTCACGTTTGTTGTCCTGCATGGGGATACCCTGTTCCAATTTGACTTGGCCGATTTTCAACACCACACGCATTCTTTTGCGCAGTAAATCAACCAGTTGGGTATCGATTTCCTCGATCTGTTGGCGAAGGTCATCAAGAGATAAAATCATACTTCCTCCTGTGCATTCACATCAAAAAGCCCACTCTTTGGCAAGTAGCGGGCTGGGTTTTTGCATTTTGGGTAACGGAATGTTCGGTTAAAAATCCCTCCCGCGGCATTGGTTGATAAAAAAATAATAAGGGTATTCGACAGAATAATAAAATAAAAAGAATAGATTGTACATCATCTGGTTTTTCATTATTTTATCTTGATGAATAAAATATAAAAATCAATATTTCAAAAGTCAAGTCATTTGTTGTTTTAGTCTATCAGATAAAATAATTCGCAAACTGTTTTTTTCATATCCGATGGGTCATTCTTGCTTGAGAATAAAATCCTTGCAAAACTGTGAACTTTTCATTATAATAATTGCACATTTATTGTCTTAAATATTATAGGAATTATATTATGGGGAAGGTATATCGGACGATCTGTAACAGAAGAACAATCAGACGGTTTCAGAATAAAGTGATACCTAAAGATTTATTAACCAAATTTATTAATGCAGCACGTTTAGCACCCTCATCTGGAAATATCCAGCCATGCGAGTTTATTGTTGTGGACAATCCAAAAATGCTCAATGCTATTTTTCCGTGCCTTCGGTGGGCTGCTTACATCGAACCAGATGGGAACCCTCCAAAAGGAGAAAGACCGGTAGCTTATATAGTTGCTCTGATTAATGTTCAACTCAGGAAAAAAGGGGGAGAAGAGGATGTGGCAGCTGCAATTGAAAATATCATTTTAACAGCTTGCGAGGAAGGCATTGGCTCTTGCTGGCTCCATTCAATCGATCGAAAACAAATTAAGAATTTATTGCAAATTCCCCATCACTTGAATGTAAATTCCATTGTTGCTCTGGGTTATCCCAATGAGCAACCTGTTGTTGATGTCCCTCAGAGTTCGTCAATTCGCTACTGGAAAGATCATGATGGTGTCATTCATGTCCCGAAACGAACCTTAGAAGAAATCATACATCGAAATATATATGGCCATAACCATACGGATGCAGTTTAGGATTTTTACAATCAAATAATGTTTACAGTTAAAAAATGAGGGCAAATGAAATAATAGAAGTGCATCAAAAAGTAGATACAAATGCATTCATAATCGAGAAGTATACTGTTCTGGAAGGGAAATGAATGTGGTAGCAGAAAAACAAGAAAACACTGAAACAAAGAACAAACGGTATCGAAGATCCCCACGGGTCGATGAAAAGGTTCAGAGGACGATCCAAACGATTGAGGAAACACTGGTCAATTCGATTCAATCAATCACTTTTAGAGAACTCAATGGTTATCAAAGAAAAGCGATCCAGAAACACTTCGAGCATATTCAAGAGTATCGGATTAAAACCTATCGGGAAAGAGATAATGTGATCATGAAAGTCTATCCAATTGGCCAATTAAAAAGACTTGCTGAACAAAAGACACAAGAGGTTTTGATGAAAGGGAAGCCCGAAGCGCTTCCTCCTATGGGATCATTTGAGAGATTTGTGATTCATGATTACCTGAAAGAACGAGAGGGTATTAAGACAGAAAGTTTTGGTGAAGAGGGAAAAGATCGCCACATCGAAATTTGCCCTCTTTTTGGAAGGACGCTGAAGAAAGCAAATAAAAAATTAACGCGATGATATATTCACTTTGTTTGAAAGGAAGATAGATGAACCGTAACGTCATGATTGTTGATGATGATCCTTCTATATTGTATACGGTAAAACGGATGTTGGAAAGTGCCGATATGACGGTTACGACTGCAAGCAATGGAAGAATATGTCTCGAAGAACTGAAAAAAGGATTTAAAGGACTCATTCTTATGGACATTATAATGCCAGATATGGATGGGTGGGATACAGTAAAAGAAATTGTAGATCAGGGCTTTTTAGATGGAATCATTATTTGCATGTTGACAGGAAAGAAAGTGCCGGATCAAAAAATGGACAAACTGAAAGAATATATTCTGGATTATATCACAAAGCCTTTGCAGAAGGATAAATTTGTATCAATTGTTGAGGAATATTTATCATTTTTAAAATAATCATTGGTTGATATGATTTTATAGAACTGATTATGAACAATCTTTTAAAGAGAAATCATCTGATTGTTATTGGATCTTCCGCAGGAGGTCCGAGAGTTCTTAAAGAAATTTTTTCTGGATTGCCTCTGATAAACGGCAGTATCATTCTTATCCAGCATATGCCAAAATATATTAATGAAACATTAACTGATAACTTAAATGAATGTACGGATATGTCTGTTGAAATAGCACAAGATGGTGTTGAGGTTGAATCTGGCAACATCTATGTGGCACCCAGTGAAATCCATCTCAAGTTGATCGATAATAAAAAAATCCATTTATCAGATGGTGAAAAAGTGAATTTTGCGCGGCCATCTATTGATGTTACATTTGAGTCGATTCAAATTACGATCGGTATAAAATTGGTCGGGATTATACTTACCGGAATGGGAAATGATGGCGCGAAAGGAATCAAACACATTAAATCACTTGGTGGATTGACAATCGTTCAAGATAAAGAAACCAGTGTGATTGATAGTATGCCCAAGGCAGCCATTGATACAGGAGCAGTCGATTTGATCTTGACTCCCAGTCAAATCAGAGAGAAACTGATTGAACTGGCGGGTATCTAATCGTATGAAAAAATTCTGTTGATTAATCACATAAATGATATTGACCCATCCTGTTTTATCTTTATCCATTTTACCATTTCTCAAAGGAATTTATTCTCTTTTTTAAAAAATGACAATAAATTTATCGTATCACTTTGATATTATCAGATAATTTATTATATTTAACTCCATTTTTAATATTGGCATCTCAATTTATTCAGGGAATTCGTCTTGACCAATCACATGGACAGTAAAAAAGTACATCAGTTGGCAGTCAATACAATCCGAATGTTGGCTGTTGATGCTGTTGAGAAAGCCAAATCCGGGCATCCGGGAATGCCAATGGGAATGGCTGATTGTGCGTTTGTTTTATGGCACCGTTTTCTTCGATTTAATCCTGAAGATCCAAACTGGATTAATCGAGACCGTTTTCTACTTTCAGCAGGCCATGGATCGATGCTTCTTTACAGCATGCTTCATTTATCCGGTTACGATGTTTCTGTGGATGATTTGAGACAATTTCGCCAATGGGGGAGTCGAACACCGGGTCATCCGGAAAAGGGGTGTCTGCCTGGTGTTGAAACCACAACCGGTCCTTTAGGTCAGGGTTTTGCCAATGGTGTGGGTATGGCCATTGGTTCTCGTATTCTGGCAGATCGATTCAATCGCGATGATTTTTCTCCGATCGATCATCATATCTATGGTATCGTGAGCGACGGCGATATCATGGAAGGTATTACATCAGAGGCAGCCTCGGTTGCGGGCCATCTTCAATTGGGGAATATCATCTATATCTATGATGACAATCGGGTGACGATCGATGGTCAAACCAACCTCACCTTTTCTGAAGATGTGGAAAAACGGTTTCAGGCATACGGATGGCATACGCTTACCATCGATGGCCACAATCATGAAGAAATTGGATCGGCAATTGAGTTGGGAATAAAGACTCAAAACAAACCGACCCTGATTATCGCCAAAACCCATATTGGATACGGCAGTCCAAACAGACAGGATTCTTCAGTTTCGCATGGCGCTCCTCTTGGAGAAGATGAGGTCATCGCAACAAAGAAACACCTCGGCTGGCCTCTGGAGCCTAAGTTTATCATTCCGGAAGAAATCAAACCCCTGTTTAAAGAAAGGCGGGACGTATTAAAGACATTATACAACCGCTGGCAAAAGCAGTTCAAAGACTGGCAGCAGGCTTATCCCGATTTACGCGATTTGCTGAATCGAATGATTTCAAAGGATTTGCCAGACAATTTAGAAGAGCAGCTTATCGTCACCATTTCGGATAAGCCGGCGGCAACACGTGTTTGTAGTCAAAAGATATTGAACAAAGCTGCTCAAGCTATTCCCTCGATTATCGGGGGTTCCGCAGATTTGGGATCTTCGGTTAAAACGTTTATTGATGGGGCTGGTGATATTTCAGCCAGCAGTTTTTATGGACGAAATCTTCATTTCGGCATTCGCGAGCATGGAATGGGGGGGATCCTCAATGGGATAGCCCTTTACGGCGGTTTTATTCCCTATGGGTCGACATTTCTTGTATTTGCCGATTATATGCGTCCTTCTATCCGTCTGACCTCAATTATGGGATTGCAAGTGGTTTATGTTTTTTCGCACGACAGTTTGTTTGTCGGAGAAGATGGTCCGACCCATCAGCCTGTGGAACAGATTGCCTCTCTCAGGATGATGCCGGGATTAACGGTCTTCCGGCCGGCAGACGGTTTAGAAACGGCCATGGCTTGGGCTTATGCCTTGCGTAGAAAACAAGGTCCAACGGCTCTTTGCCTGACCAGACAGACAGTTCCCTTGCTCGAACGGTCTGAATCCTTTGATCCGGGGATCATTCAAAAGGGGGGGTATGTTTTATCACGGGAAGATGGATCGAAACCGGATGTTATCCTGGTGGCGACCGGATCAGAAGTGTCGATCGCTGTTGAGGCAAAACGTCTGTTGGCAAAGGATGGGAAACAGATCCGAGTCGTTTCCATGCCTTCTGTGGAAGTATTTCTTTCACAGGACGAGGGTTACCGAAATTCAGTAATCATAAAAAATGTACCGCTTTCTGTGATTGAAGCCGCCACGTCGTACGGATGGCACAGAATCACGCGCGCTCCGATGCTGTCGATCACAATGGATCAATTTGGCAAATCGGCTCCTTATCAGGTGCTGGCGGAGAAGTTTGGATTTACAGGAGAAAGTGTTGCGGAAAAGATAAGCAGCTGGTTAGAGGAACTTGCTTAGTTTCGAATGTTAGAAATGTAAACAATTGAATGCCGAACATGCTTTTTCGTTCGGTATTTGTGCATATTATGGTTCCTATCGGAATAAAACTCCTACCTTGATACATAAAGATATTATATTTTTAATTTATGATGTCAAGAAATTTACTTTTACTCAAACTTTCTGATGTTATGATCCGACTTTCACATTCATCAAGCAATTGTATGCCCACGGCAGAATAGGCTTGGTAAATCAATTTACTGCACCATAGACGATTCTTTTCAATATTTAAATACGATTTTTTCAGACCGAATAATTTTCTCGGTATATTCACGACCAGTCCCATTATGTCCATTTTCATATCTTTGAATTTTAACGATTCATTAACAATTCGATTTCTTTGATTTGTGTTTAAATATCTTGCTCTATAAATGGAATATCTATTTCTCTTATAGATTTTTTTAGGGACTTTGTGGATCGTCACACCATCTTTGGTTGTGGTATGGATGATTTTACCATTACCGATGTATAACATACTGTGTACATACTTGGAATGTAACAATGTCCTATACAATAATGCGATCGGTGATAAGCTGAACAGACCCGGTTTCACTAAGATGATATCTGCTTTCCTTAATTTCAGTATGATGGTTTGGCGCTTGATTTTCCAACCCAGGGAATATATATGAGACAACAATCTCATTTTCATTTTGTTTAGGATATCAATATGTTTTTTGCGTTTTCTTTTTATGAGGAATTTAACCATTTCGTTAAATCAATACCATTACATCAAAGTGCGCAGTGTTTATGCGGTTATTTTTAATCCATGTTAGAAGATAAGGTCATATATGATCATGATATATATTCAATTTTTTCGATCTACGCTTGCCATCCGGTTCAATGTTCAAGTCTGTTATCATGTTAATCCAAGTTTATATTGTCATGGAAGGCTAAATTCTTGATTATTGATTTTAAAGCTTTTGCTTTCTTATCGGAAGTATCTACATTTTCAAGAATAAGTTTTTCTTTTGCCTCTTTGATCGCTTCATTAATCTGGTCAATTGGCATCCTTGTACAAGTTTTGCAAAAAAAGCTCATTGACCGGCCTTCATTGTAATTCTGAAGTAATGATTCCAATAATGCCTGCCTTTTCTTTTGTTCCTTTAACCAACTCTCTAGACCTGTCCCTTTTATTTGATGTAAATTATCGGCAACCGGAATCCAATCCATCACTTTTCTCCTCTGAAAGATTGCACAATTGAATATTTTACTGCATTCGGCGCAGGTCTTAAATCCGTGTTTCTTGACACAACAATTCCAGATGCTGCACCAGGAATGCTGTTCACCCAATCGGCAACCAATACACCTGCTTGGTGCCTTTGACTGATATTTGTTGCATAATCCGCAGTATAATCCGCAACATCCGATAAGATTCTGTGCTTCGTTATGTTTTATTTTTCTCATGATTGTTCATTCGTTATTTTGGTTGACCGCCATTAATTAAACTGCAGGGTTTTTTCATCGAACAATTTGGCATTGTAATATTATTGTTGGAATGACCAATAGACAGAATTTTTTTTGACGTGTTTGATAATTCATCTTTGATTATTCTAAAGGGGCAAAGCTCTATTTTTTACCCTGAGGGGCACAAACCCTTGATGATCTTTAGAATGTTTTCTATTTATATTTTCTCGATTCTATTGTTTCATAGTGTGCAGAAACCTTATCCCAACGTTTTAACAGCAACTGTGCTGAATCGGGCACATAACAGCGTTCATAGTCTTCTCCCTGAAAATCAATAACGTTTTGCAGAATATCGAAGGTCATGATCGTAATAAATTCAACTTCATCTGATAAGTCTCGTCTCATCAATTCAATACTCTGATACCCGGATATATTTTTTTTCTCTATGCCAGGAAATACTTCATTATGAAGAAGATTTTGGTATTTTTCAGCGTTTTCTGGAGTTGTCCAACCATGCCAAATTCTTTTTATTGCCAAAACGACCTCCTCTGCATCAGCTGGATGCATTTGTTGAACTAAGCCCCGCCCTTTGGTCGAGGCAGATTTATAAATAAAGCTTGCATTATTGACTGCGTCATCATAGACTTATCATGATCTAAATAACATTTTAAAAATGAGGTCTATGATGACTAAATTATTTACACGTTTTTCTGAAGATTTACAGCTCAAAGGATTGTCACAAAAGACAAGCACCATGTTAACCATAGTCGCAAAACAACTTATAAAGCATTATCAAAAATCGCCAGAAGAAATTTCTAACGAAGAACGGCGTCAGTATTTTCTCTACAAAAAGAATGTTCGTCAATGAAAGTATGCAAAGTTCGCTTTTCTTGTTCAAATCAAACCTTTATCCCGACTGATCCGAGGAAAATTCAAGGAGATGATCAAAAAGACAGATATTGATTATCATATTCCAAAATCTGTCTGGAAGCATGACCTGTGCGTTCAATGTATTTGAGTTTTTGAGACGTTATCTGCAGCATGTCCTGCTTAAAGGCTTTGTGAATGTCAGATACTTTGGCTTTCTGGCTACAAAGAAACGTGGGCAACTTCAATATATCAAAGAACGGATCGGAATGCGGCTATCTGGTAAGAGGCTGTCTTATCCGGTTAAACCGAAAAAATCCAATTTAAAAAATGCAAAATCCACATGGCACCAGCCACACCGCCTTTTCGGCTTAGTCCATCCACACGTTGCAAGCGGAACTACTCTGTTACTCAGTTCCGTTGCAACTCTGTACCGTTAGTTACGATCAAATTTTACATTTTTACATCTGCTTCATTGAAAGCATCAACCAGTAATTCAGAAACGCCCAGCTTTTCAGCCCAGCTTTTTAAATAATCTTTATTTAAAGAATCCTCTTGCACTTTTATTACGCCAATGATATCAAGCCATTGTCGTTCAGAGACCCGTTTTCCCATTTCATACCATTTTAATTTATTTAATATGATATCTTCTGGTGATGAAAAATAAAATTCTGAAGTTTTATCGCCTTCAATCAATGTATCTTTTAATTTACGTTTATTAACACTTTCATTGTATCTGTCTTTTTGGGGTATAAAAACATCAATTTTCATGGCAGTTTCTAAATGAATCAGATTAAATGATGATGAACGGTGGATGGCTTCTTTTATCATATTTTTATCAATATAAAAGTCTCTTTCGAGTCGCTCCTTTAAGTGAGGTATATGAGTGGTTTGTACGTCAGCAATAATGTCAATATCCATGGTAGCGCGTGGTAAACCAAAAACCGAACTCGCGATCGAACCACCAATATAATATGAAATAGACAGTTCATCCAATACTTTGATAAATCGTTTTAAAACCAGTAAGATATTAGCAGATTCCATATTTCTGTTTGTTTAAGTATTTTTTTACATGATCAGCCAATTCTTTACCATATTGATGAGTGATAAATAATAAATTGACTTGTTTATCATCAAGAAATCGGTTTTTTCTGGCTATGGCTCGTTTAGAAAGTTGGATTGTCGTTTGGGAAAGTGAGCATACATGAGCAAATTTTTTTGCTATACTTTGTTTTTTTAACAAAGCGATTTGTACTTTATCAATTTGTGGATGGGTATCTGAAAATTGTGTTTTCATAATAGGTTAAAATACTTCATTAAATTAAAATATGAAATAATTTGATAATGTCAAGAGTTGTTAGCAATTTCATCACGGAAACTCACTTTTCTTTAAACAGACAGTCCAATATTTTCCTGATTGGATCTTCTGAAAATAAAAATTTTGCTACCTTTTCGACAAGTTCAGGTCACACTTGTAATGGGAAACTTATGGGCATATTCAGAAAGGTTTTCAAAAGCTTATTTATTGATCAAATAGATATTTCTGAAGAATCCGTTTCCCTTCACGAATACCATCCCGGCCGGCGGATTCGATGCCGTACCAGCCGCGGTACCCGGAATCCTGGCACAACCAGATCATCTTTGCAGAGGTTTCCTCATTTGGCTGGTTTCTGTAGGACATGCCCATGGCCCAGGGGAGTGTCTTTTTTAAGTAATTGTAGTTGTCAAATTGTTCAGACGGGCTGCGCCAATCGGGATAGGTGCCGAAATAGCGGTTGTTCACCTTTTTCATCAGGGCCACCATCCAATCTGCATCATTTGAGAAGCCGCCGTGGTTCTCAATGCAAATTCCCACATTGGCTGGAATCGCATATTCCAGCATTTGATGATAGGTGTCTGCAGCCCATTTCAAGGCTTCTTCCGGATCGGCATCAGCAGGTCCACGGCAGTTGGTCCGAATCGAGTGGCATCCCAGAAGGCTGGCCACATCGATCCATTTCCTGTGGTTGATGACGGTCTGTTTCCGCTCTTCGGCCGAAGGGGTGCAGGTTTCACCCTCGCTGTCGACCATAATCAGAACCATCGTTACACCGTAATCTTCTGCATTCGTTTTGAGTCTTTGGCAGTATTCATAAGTCGGCGATTCGAAAAGCGTGTTGACGAATTCAATGCCGTTGATGTCGAAATCCTCACGGGCGATCCTGGGAAAATCGAGGGTTGTCCATTGTCCTTCATTGATTTCATCTACCAGCGCCCACTGGGCAATGGAGATATCGTTCGTCACCATTCCCGGTGTGGCCGTTGACAGACCGGGTCTATTCAGTCGCACCGCACAGATGCCAAGGCCGGCCGACAGGGTTGTTTTAATAAAATCCCTTCTTGTTTTCATTTTGTGCCCCTTTCATGAAAAAGGATACAGTGTTCCTTTAAAAAAATTTTTCCAGGCCATATTTTTCCCCCTTTTGTGTCTCTAACGTGATCATTTTATCCTTATATCGCACAATGCATTGACCCCCGGAACCGGAATGAAAAACGGCTTTTTTCAGTTTTCCCTCTTCCCAAAATATATCCAATGTAAAATTCCCGCGTGCACATATTCCCTTTACGTATCCCTCCTGCCATGCAACCGGTAAGGCCGGTAAAAGATGGATGACGCCATTGTGGCTTTGCAGTAACATTTCTGCAATACCCGCTGTACACCCAAAATTACCATCGATTTGGAATGGAGGATGCGTATCAAACAGGTTCATTAAAGTGGATTTTTGCAAAAGCTGAAGCAGATGATGATAGGCATGCTCTCCATCCAGCAAGCGTGCATAAAAATTGACAATCCAGGCCCGGCTCCACCCGGTGTGGCCGCCTCCATGAGCAAGACGGCGCTCAATCGTTTTCTTCGCCGCCTCAAACATTTCAGGCGTTTCTGGGGTAATCTGGGTTCCAGGGTGTAAGCCAAATAAATGCGATATATGGCGGTGACCAGGTTCTGCTTCTGTATAATCTTCAATCCATTCCTGAATCGTTCCGTCACTTCCAATCTGTATCATCGGAAGTCGCTCCAGGGTTGTTTGCATTGTGTTCACAAATTCGGGTTCATCATGAAGAATCCTTGCGGCGGCAATACAGGCGTTTAGAAGTTCTTTTGTAATTTGTATATCTACCGTCGCTGCATAGGTCATTTGATAGGGTTGACCATTGCTTGGCAGGATGTAACTGTTTTCAGGAGACATCGAAGGAGCTGTCACCAGTCTGCCCTCGTCGTCCTCTATAAGAAAATCCAGAATAAATTGGACTGCACCCTTGATGAGGGGATAAGTTTTGAGTTTGAGGTATGCTGTGTCCTGTGTAAACTCAAACTGTCTCCAGAAGGTCAATCCCATCCACGCACCTGCCAGTGGAGAGGTTCCCCATTGAATACCGTCCATCAGGCCGGTTCTGCCAAATGGATCGGTTAGATGGTGCATATTCCAACCCCTGGCGCCGTACATTTCACGTGCTGTACGGCTTCCCGGTTCTGTGAGCCGGATAAAAAATTCTGTAAGCGGTTCAACCGTTTCCGATAGATTGCAGACCTGGGCGGGCCAATAGTTCATCTGAAGATTGATGTTGACATGGAAATCCGAATTCCAGGGAGCATTAAGATGCGGATTCCATATTCCTTGAAGATTGGCCGGCAGGACACCGGGGAACCGCGAACTGTTCATGAGCAGATAACGACCATATTGAAAATAGAGTGCAATGAGTTCGGGATCTTCCTCACCATCAATGACCTTCTGAAGCCTGATGTCCGTCGGTAAATTCCTATTTATGCTCTGTCCCAGAAAAATAGCCGTGCGGTTGAATAAAGCACGGTGGTCCTGGATATGTGTCTCTTTTATTTGTTTGGTTGTTTTATTCTGAAGCTTTTCTAATATTGCTTCACATCTTGTCTCGGGGATTATTTCTCGATTGAAATGAAGCTTTTCTAAATCATAATCTGTTGATGCGGTTAAAAACAGCGTCAGCACATCTGCTTTATGGATCGTTATTCGGTCCCTTTCTGGAACAATGTGTCCCCCTTCAGGTCTCAGATTCAATTGACAGGCAAATTTCATATGATGTCCCCCCGGGCCGCGCAAAGAATCTTCCTCGTCGACAATTTGTCCGGTCATCAACATCGTATGTAAACCGATGATTTTTGTTTCAGCATCTTTTTCTCGAATCAGTCGAATGGTCACATTTAAACAGCCTTTTTTGGAAGCAGCGAGACGTACAACCATGACATTATCCGGTGCGGATATAAATATCTCGCGGGTAAATTGAATACTTCGTATCGTGTATGTAATGCGGATGATTCCGGATTCAAGATCCAGCTCTCGGCGGTAGTCCTGGATTTCTTCAGCATGTGAGAATTCGAGAAACAAATCTCCGAGGGTCTGGTAAGAACGAATCCTTGGAGGAGTTCCAAGTAGATAATGCTCTCCAAGCTGAACGGCTTTTTCGATATCTCCATCAAGAAGAAGTTGCTGGATTTCGTGAAGATGAGCCTTTGCACCAGGATTATTATTATCAATGGGTTGTCCTGCCCACAGACTCTCTTCATTCAGTTGAAGACGCTCGGAATCCGTCTTGCCAAAAACCATTGCCCCCATTCTGCCATTGCCTACAGGCAACGCTTCCGTCCATTCTTCTGCGGGATGATCATACCACAAACGGTTTAAATGATTTTTGGTTCTTGTATGCCATACGAAAAATACGGCAATAATCGATAGAAAAGTCAATATGGATATACCTAAAAAATAATGGATCAATTTTTTCATCAGAAGAACCCAATTGCCATGTAACACCTTATTGTTTTTAGACTATTGCTTATCAGGATAGATTTTTTCACATATGATTTTCAACTGGTTTTCATCAATTTCATCAAGACTGTTTATTTCTGTCGAATCAATATCCAGAACCGCTTTTACTTTACCCTTTTTGTCTCTCGCTGGTATGACGATCTCTGAGTTTGTTTCACCCGAACAGGCCATATGATAGGGTATTTGACGGACATCGTTTTCAATCTGTACCCGGTTTTTCCTCGCGCATTTGTCGCAGACGCCCTGATCAATCGGGATGGAGAGACAGCCATGCTTTCCCTGATAGGGGCCCACTTTCAATATTTTTTCATCGACCAATCGATAAAAACCCACCCAGTTGAAATGTTCAAATGCATGGTACAACTCGCATGCGATTGTGGACATCACTGAAATCACATCATCTTCGTCCTTGATTAAAAGTTCAATGGTCTCCAAAACGGTTTTATATTTTTCTTCCTTTTTCATCATTGCATCAGAGCCATTGTGTTTTCATTCATGATTGAATCCGATTTGCATATTGGGTCATTCTCTTATAAAACAGAATCCATATGGTATAGGAAGCGAACAAAGGGATTAAATTGATCCATCGAATGGATCCCATAACAACCGTTACCAGAATAGAGATCCAATAAAATATTCCCCAGATGCTTAAATCTTTGACTCCGGCAATTTCAGCATCTCTGGATGTTTGATAAAGGCCTTTGGCCAAACAGGAAAAACTGATAAAGCCCCAGTATATATCTAAAAACGGAATGAATAGAAAAACAACCGCTTTGAACGGCGTTGTCCTTGCATGCACGGAATAAACAGCTTTCCAGCATTGAAAATGCAGGTATAAAGCAAACAACAGGGCAATGATATAAAACGGACTGGTCGTATTCAATATATTTTCATACCATCTGATATTGCGGGTGATCTCCAACGGGATAATGAGTGTTTGGAGAGCAAAAGCCGGTATCCAATGGATTCTTTTTATTTGTTTTTCAGCCATCTGCTAATCCTTTCTTTGATATGCACTGCAGCGGGATTAGTGAGTTTTACAAATCAATCACTAAAACTGAAATCACGAGACTATTTCAAAATTTTGGTGAAACGGGTCCTCTTTCAGGCGGTACAAGATTTCACCTGCCCGGGGGACAACCAGAATGCCTTCATCTTCCCGGTTTTGCCAGTCTTCTATGCGGATCGTGTTTGGATCAATATACCCGAGATTGATCTTTTTGCACACGGCTTCCGGAATTTGAGTGGCCAGATGCACGCGGATCCTGGGTCTTTCAATACCGTTTTCGTATGTGCCGATCCCCTTCACATGTGTCGCGTGGGCCATCACCATCCGCGGAATTCTGCTGAATCGATCCATCTGTTTGATAAAATAATCTCGCGTATGATAGCCGATCTGTTCAATGACCGCTCCATGCGTGATTGAGACTTGCCGAATGTGGGGTGCGTAAATGATAAGTTCTCCGCCGTCTGCAACGACTGGTTCCAGCTTGTACATGCATTTGCCCGCTGTCCAGATGTCGCTGTACATTTTGGGAGCACAGGAGAGAACGCGCTGATAGGGGCGATCCGTATGGATGATATGCAACTGTGCAGAAAGGTCGGCCGCTTTTGAGAAAGCTTCTTCAGGCGTTCCGAAAAAGAGACCGGCAAGACCCCCCTCTTTGACGACCAAGCTGATGCAGAGACGCTCAACGGGGATCATCGATGCGGCTTTGTCGATCATTTTCCGAACGGGCGTCTCTTTGATTCCATTGATCACCGGGTTCGTTATCAGTGCGCCTAGCCAATGAGTCATATCGATGATCCCCGGTCCAGCGATTCCCGGGAAAAAATATTTGTTGCCGCCTGAAAAACCGACAACCTCATGCGGATAAGTCGGTCCCAAAACAATCAGACGATCATAATCGAAAATGTTATTGTTGATCGTGATATCGATTGGATCGTGCATTAATCCGTTGGAATACGCTTCCATCTCTTCTGCATCGATTTTCCCGATCACTTCGAGCTGATCGGGATGGTTCCACTCATGGTTGAAGAATTTTGTTTTGGCGTAGGTTGTTTTTCTCTGTTCAGCTGTTATCCCGATGTGTCTGTTGATTACCTCTTTATTCATCGGTGGATGGGTGCCGCAGGCGATGAGAAAATCGAGCCGTTTCACTTTTTCCGACAGGAGGGGATAGAGGATCCGAAACAGTGCGGCGATGGGAGCTGTTCGGGAGTCATCGGGTATGATCAGGAGAATGCGTTTGTCGGTCAGGTTATATTTTGCGAATCCTTCCGATAAAAGATCTTGAATTTCTGAATCCGCTAACAGTTCCTTTGCGGAAGGTTTTTCAATGATCATACTGGATTCCCTCAATCATTTAATGAAGGTATCATCTGTTATATTGTCATGGCCGTGTAACCGCCGTCCACACGGATGATGGCCCCGGTTACGAAGGATGAGGCATTTTCTGAAGCCAGCCAGATAACAACGCCGGTCAGTTCTTCCGGTTCTCCGAAACGGGCCATAGGTGTATGGCGGAATATGGCTTTAATGCGATCTTCAGTCAGTATCTTTCGATTCTGCTGGGCAGGGAAAAAGCCGGGTGCGATTGCATTGACCCGTATCTTTTGAGGTGCCCATTCCCGAGCCAGATTTTGCGTGAGATTGTTGACCCCGGCTTTGGAAACACTGTATGTAAAAACCCTGGAAAGGGGAGGTCCGGATGAAGCGGAGGAGATGTTGATGATGCTGCCCCCTTCACCCTGAGTAATCATCCGTCTGCCGAAGATCTGGCAGGCCAAAAACATGCTTTTTAAATTCACGTCGAGAATCCGTTCCCACTCCTCTTCTTGGATATCCAGAAAAGGGGTGCTCGAATTGATGCCGGGCGCATTGATCAGAATATCCACACGGCCATATTGCGCGATGATGTCCTTTTCCGCACACAGCAAATCTTCTTTTTTTGAAGCGTCCGTCTGAATGGCAGATACTCTGACGCCATATTTTTTAATGATCTCTGACTGTTTTTGTGCATTGTCGATGTTCACATCGAGAATGGCGATGTGCGCGCCTGCTTTTGCCAAACCTTCGGCCATGCAGCCGGCCAGCACGCCACCGCCGCCGATGACGACAGCCACCTTGTTTTCCAAGCCAAACAGTGCCTGAAGATAGTGCATGGTATTTCCTTTCTCATCTGATTTTTCAATTGTTGCCGAGACCATCAAAAAGTCTTTTCAAATGGTTTTCATAAATATTTTCTGTGACATGCCGAGCAATTGTCTTTTCATATTGCTTCAAAGCGGCCAGATAGCGTGCTTTCATCTCCGCAGCGATTTTGTATCCGATGTGGATCAGCTGCCGAAAATGGGGATTGAACCGCAGGTTTGTCGGATCGTGCTTCAAGGCAGATGCGTACTGAAGTCCGTCCCATAAATCGACCTGGTCGGAAGAGGGCAATTTTTGGAAATCGATATCGATCACATTGGCATAGGGTTTGGACAATTCATCGATACGATGATAAGCCTGGCGATAGATGATTTTTGCAATTGCCAGTCCTTCACCTCCCGATTCAGCCAATCCGATCACTTCCTCCAGCCAGGTGGTGCCTGCTGTTTTCAGGTGCAGTCCCGCGTTGTATTTTTTGAGCGCATTTTTCATTGAAGGATAGAGTGAGAATTTGTCACTCCCTGAATGCATGCTTAATTTGAGGTTGGCAGGAAGACCCAATTCCCCGACAGCGAAATCGATGACGGCAAGGTCCGTTTCAAATTCTTTTGAAAATTGATCGACATTGCCCATATAATCAATGCCTTTGTAGAACTGTCCTGTGAATTTCGGTGCAATGGTCTGAACAGGAATATTTTCTCGGGCAATTGCAGATAAAATGAAAAATAGTTCGATCGGTGTCTGAGCCTTGGAAGTTTCATCCATGGAGATTTCAATAATGCAGCCCACGGTTCCCTTTTTTGATGTAATGTGACGGTGGATTTTACCCGCTTCTTCGACAGCCCGGAGATACGTCTCCGCAATTTCAAGAATGTGATCATAGGTAATGGAAATGGTTTCGGGCAAGTTTGGGATCTTCAATGGACCCACATATTTTTGATGTTGATTATGGAATTGGTCAAGAGATTGCTGATCCGCTTTTTCGCCGATGAAATCGGCCACATCAATGGTGAAAAAATCAGACGTATCGATGAAAAGATCCACGGTCCGCACCCCCACATGATCGGCATCCACAAAATAGTCTTTTTTCCAATTACACAATCGAACAGCTTCATCTGCCGCCCGACGGGTGTCCGCGGGATGGCTATGGATGATTTCGTGTTCGCGGTAAGACTTGTTCCAGACAGGGGTGATGTCGATACCCCATTCTTGGGTTTTTATGACCGCCTGAAGCTGGGCTTTCCCCTGGCACGCAAATCGATCACCGATTCCGATTGAATATTTACCTAATTTTTTCATTTTTAATCCAGAGACGAATTTTATAATTTATAACCTTTTTTAGCCAGATCATAGGCCAGTGCGTGGCTCATTCTTAGGGCATCTTCCATGTCGATGATGTGACGTGCAACCATTCTAGCCAACCAATTGGAATCGATTCTTCTCGAAAGATCGTGACGTGCGGGAATCGAGGGAAAAGAACGGGTGTCGTCGTTGAAACCCACTGTATTGTAGATCCCTGCAGTTTCCGTCACGCTTTCACGAAAACGGGTCATGCCCTCAATGCTGTCGTGAAACCACCAGGGTGGTCCCAGTTTCAGTGCTGGGTAGTGACCAGCCAGCGGAGCCAGCTCCCTTGAATAGGTCGATTCATCTAATGTGAATACGATGCATGTCAGCCGTGTGTCATTGCCATATTTATTGAGTAGTTCGTGAAGATTGCGTGTAAATTCTGTCCGCACGGGAATATCACATCCTTTATCGGGACCAAATCTTTCAAAAATGAACTGATTGTGATTGCGGAATGATCCCGGGTGAATCTGCATGACCAGTCCGTCTTCCACGCTCATTCGGGCCATCTCCATCAGCATGTGGGCCGTAAACCGGTCTGCATCCTGTTGTGTGGCTCTGCCTTTTAGTGCGCGTTGAAACAGGCTATCGGCTTCCGCTGGTGACAATTCGTGTGCATAAGGGCTTTCCACCCCCTGATCCGTAGAAACCGCACCCATTTTCTTGAAAAATGCTCGGCGATTTTCCAATGCTTGAATAAAACGAAAATAATCGATAATGTCTATTCCGCTGACTCCGCTGAGTTTATGGATATGGTCCTTCCATCCCCGGCTTGTCAGATTGACAACGGCATCTGGCCTGAAACAGGGAACAATTCGGCCTTTCCAGCCGGAGGATTTTATTTTTTCATGATGCTCTAAGGTGTCTTCGGCTCCGTCTGTCGTGGTCAGTACCTCGATGTCAAATCGGTCAAAAAGAGAACGGGGGAGAAATTCGGGTGAGCTCAATTTTTCGCTGATCTGGTCGTAGATCCGTCCGGCGGATTCCCCATTTAATTTTTCCTTGATGTCGAAAACTTCTATGAGCTCGTGAGTCGACCAGCAACCGGTTGGTGTTCCAGCAAAGAGATAATACTGTTCTCCGAAAATCTGCCAGATTTTCCGATGGTCAGTCTCTATGGACATACCATCCCGTGTTGGAATACCAAGTGATTCCAGGTTGATGCTCTGTGAATAGAGCATACGGAATATGTAGTGATCGGGAATGAGTATCAACACTGTCGGATCGGGAAAGGGTTGGTTCTCTGCAAACCATTTCGGATCGCAGTGCCCGTGCGGACTGATAATGGGAAGGCCTTTTATATCATTATATAATTCAGCTGCGATTTTACGGATTTCTGGATCAGGATCGAAAAAACGGTTTGGATTGAGTGTCCATTTTTGGATCATTGTTGTACTCCTGAATAATCATTTATGTTTACTCTTTAAGTAATCTTATCCTTTTGGATTCTTATTTAGGTTTTTGATTATGATATCATTCTGCATTTTCTCTCTGGGAGGCCAAATCGTATTTCCGTCAAAAAAGATCCTTAAATGATCTGAGGCAGAGTCATACATCATATAACCCCATATTTTAATGTTGTTTGTTTTTCATCATGCTGTGCCTGTAACGATTGTTGAATATAAAAGAGATAGGGTGCCAGCAATTCATTTTTGTTATGCATGGTTCCATCATAGGTGATTGAGATAATCGGAATGGAGATCTTCTTTTCAACCCTTTTGAAAATCGATTCACTGACCAATCCTGGACAACAGAAGATCGGGTTCACGTGTATAAATAAAGAGATGTTCGGATAATGGTGCAACATACTGTAAATTTTCATGATATTCTGAGCCGTCTCACCATCGTGTCGCAAGGTGATATTGTATTCTTTCAATATGGCCAGGATTTCGTCATCAAAAGTGGGGAATGTTTCATCAAGAATTTTGGTGCTTATATTGTAGAATCGTTTTTCAAATTGTTCAAAAACTTCAATGAGCAGTTTATCTCTCAGTAAAGAAAGATATCGCCCCTCTTTTAACATGGTGTATCGGTGTTTGGCGACCAAAAGTCGAAGAATGTAATTGAATGGTGTGGTAATGACTTCCGCTCCCAATTGTTCCAATTCATGGATCAGTCTTTGGTTAAAAATATCATTATCCCTTACATACAGATCACCTACAATCGCTACTTTTGGTTTTGGAGGAGAGGATATATCGACTGGAATTTGAGCAAAAGCATCGACAATTTTTTTAAAATGTTCTTCTTTGGACCTTCCGGAGCGAAAACAGTGAACGAGTACCTGTCGAGAACGTTCCAGCAATCGATCCGTTTCACCCTGGTCCCTTTCATAGGGACGGATTTTGCACGCGATTCGTCTCAGCAGTCCACCCAGTAAATAAGCAAAATAGTAATTATAAACCAGATCATAGGATAATCCACGCAATTCGAATTCGGTTGCGAAGACGTGCATTTTTTCAAATGCGCCTCCTTCTTTTTTCAACAGCTGGAGAGCCATCAAGGGATATTGTGGCAAGTTGCAGGATAATTTGGTAATGGCGTTCAGGAAAATGGCTGTTTTTTCCGCAGGCAGTCTGTGTTTTCTGACGGTCTCGATTGCACCCTGAACAATTGCACTGATCGGAAGACATTGTCCATCGTTTAAACGCAGGCTGGATTGGATTGTGGTTGGTGATTCTTCGATCAGAATGGCCTTGTATCCTTCCCGTTCAAAAGCAGCACAGATCAAACTGCAGCTCAATCCATCATAATTGGGGATTAACACATTGCCATCCTTGGGAAAAGAACGGTTGATGATGATGGTTTTTTTCATGGGTTGGATCGATTTGTTTTCGCGAAAATGGGTACGAAATGTACGTATGGAGGCTTCAATTCTGGTATCATATCCAGCTTCTGAATCATGTTCGTCAATCTGTAGAATAAGATATGGTTTTTGGTAGGAATCCATTATATCCTTAAAATAATCGAGAACAAACGCATCAGGGGAACATTTGAATCCAGTCAGATATACAGGGTAGAGTCCTCGGGTTTGTCCGGTATATTCAGCGGCATTCAGAATATCGCTGCCGTATCGCCAGTGGTTCCAGCTTAAATAGGCTTTTCCTATTTTATTTGATGACCCATGAATGGGTGGCAGCATATCCTGAAAGAATGTGGGAATGTTCTGATCGTTGAATTTTTTAGGTATATTTTTATTCATTCCAGGATCGAAGATAATGTAAGGACGCCCCATCAACACGACTGAAATATCAGATACTGGATAGTTACGATGCTCAAATAATTCTATCAGCTTATGTTTACGGTTTGAATACCACTGCCACGCCTGCGTAAATGCTTCATGAATTTTGTTCGGAGTTTGGATGAGGCTCAGTTCTGCAGGCATACTATCGTAAATTTGGCGTACAATTTCTATAACCGATTCAGAAAAGTTAATGACCGGTGAAATAATTCGTCCTTCAATATGCAATGATTCACTGTTTTGTACCAGGGAGACGGCGTAATTGGAATAATAGCAATAAAATCTGTCCAGATTTTTCGGATTATTTGAAAGCATATGAGGGAGAAAGAGATAATCGACCCTTGTGCTTAGATGGTGCACATGACCGTACCAGGCACAAATAGGGGCACAGAATTCCGAACCGGTGAATGTTTTCCCTTTTTTAAGAAGATCACTGCCTTGCGGGGAAACAAGGACAGAGTAACCCAAATAGTGAAAAAAGAAACGCCAGAATGGGAAATATTCTTGTAGATAGAGTGCATTTGGAATACCGATGGTGATCTTATTCCGTTCCTTTTCGGGCCGAAGTTCATCTCTGGTAAATGCGTAATATTTATGCTGGAGTTGTAAGAGGTTCAGCCCAATATTTTTTTTCAATTTTTCTACTGTATTATCCAGGTCGATCCGTTTTATTTTTTGCCATGAATGAGAAAAATCGATTTTCTTGAGTCTGTTTATGGCTGAATCAAAATCAAACTTTTTATGATCAGAGGTATATTTTGCCTTTGACTGGTGTTCCGGAAAAGGTATGGCCAGGAATACTTTTCTTCTTCTGCTTAGGAGATCAAAACCAGTATCGGGCTGTGCTGTTTTTGGTTTACCCTCTTCGCGACCGCAGAGATGACCCCAGAGAATGGTTTCACCACCAATTTGAATCTTGTTTAATTTGCAGTGATTTTTACAATCATTACAGATTTGTTCTTCTACCTTTACCGTTTCTTTAAAAAAATTGATTCCGCGAAAGGAAGATGAGGAAAGGTTTTGTTGTTGAAGATAGAGACAGACTCCCATAGCACCTGTCAGATGGCAGTATTTGGATACGAAAATCGATTTTTGCAATTTTTGTTCAAAAGCGATAACCAGAGCCCTGTTTTTGGCTGTGGCTCCTTGGAAACAGATCGTTCGACCCATTTTCCCTCTATGTGCAACTTTCGAGAGATAATTGTCGCGTACAGAATGCAACGCAGCCGCCAACAATTCTTCCTTTGAATAGCCTCGACTTAACAAATAATTCAGATCTCTTTCCATAAAGACAGTGCATCGGTCGCTGGTAAGAGGGGCTGGTTTATTCATAGCTTTTTCTGCATATTCTTCCAATGGTATATTTAGACGTTTGGCCTGTTCTTCAATGAAGCTGCCTGTGCCGGCTGCACAGACATAATTCATCACTGAAAAGGTAACTTGGCCATCCTTAAGGACGGTGAACTTGGAATCCTGTCCGCCGATTTCAATGATAGTATCGACTTTTGGATTTAATGCGTAAGCAGCCATAGCGTGGGCTGTAATTTCATCAAGAGCCAGATCGGCATTGATGATTTTTTCAATGAATTTTCTGCCTGAGCCTGTGGTGCCGACTCCGTAAAATTCAAACTGAATGTGGTTGTTTTGTGCAATTTCGTTCAGAGCAGAGAAGAGGGTCTGGGTTGCTTTTATCGGTTGGCCCATGGTTCGGGTATATAGACCGATTAAAATTTCTCTGCGATCATTTTGTGCAGACATTAACATCGTCTTGGTACTGGTAGAGCCAATATCAATTCCCATAAAAACCGGGATAGTGTTCTGTTTTTTTAATGGCTGGTAGAGGTCCACTTCAACACCATTGGAAACATAACTTTGTTGCGTCGAGATACGGGGATAATGACCATTTTTCGGTTTGAGTGGATCGAAGAAATATTGTTTTTTTATATTTTGGGTGACAAGAAGAGAATTGAGTTTAAAAGAAATGTTGTTGTGTTTGTTTTGATTTCTAGCCAAAATTGCACATCCCGTAGCAATAACCATTTCGGGATTTTTTGGTACCAGTATGGGGTAACCGATTATTTCAGATAAATAGCGGATCACTTTACGGTTTTTGCTCACACCGCCAACGGCGATAACCGGTTTGTTTAAAGTGACCCCTTTTAGCAGGGTATCGGCAATATTATATGCCAAACCTTGGCACAGTCCAGCAGCAATCGCTTCCACTGTTTTGCCCTGCTGTTGGCAATGGACCAGATCTGTTTTAGCAAAAACAGCACAACGGGTGGCAATCTTGGGAGGCTCTCTCTGATACTTTTCTGCCAATTTCCCCAGTTCTGTGCTGCCGGCCAATCCTAATCGTTCGGCTTGTTGATCCAGAAATGCTCCAGTACCAGCAGCACAAGATGAGTTGCCAATGTATTTTTGATAGTGTTTATTTTGGTCGAATAAAATGAGTCCGAAGGTTTCACCACCGATCACAAAGAGGCTTCCAACTTGACTGTAGAGATGAAGAATGCCCTCGACCAAAGCAATTTGTTCATTGACCGGTTGTCCAGCCGTGAAAAATTCGTCTGCACGGTTATTGAATACAATGTAGCGGATTTTTGTGAAATCGATGTGGCGCAGTTTCTCCTGTAGAGTTGCACGTATATTCCCAAAATGAGGCACATTCGCGTATCTGACCAGTTGACCATCTTGATTGATTACTGCATAATGGAGATAAACGGAACCGATGTCGATACCTAAAAAATGGGCACTTTTTTCTATCTCTGACAAACGATGATTTTTCTCTCTCATTTCATGCGACAGTTCGATTTATGGAAAAAGTATTTTTAAATTTGTTCATTGTGTTTAACTGGGTTATAGACTCATTTTAGATTGATTTTGATTGATCATTTAATTTATGTTAATATGAAGAATACTCTCGAATTACAGTGAATTTTTTAGCCTAAAAATCATTTATTTTAATGTAGCCTTTTTGCGTTTAACTGAATCGATCATTTCTGGAGAAGCTTTAGAGGGTGATTCAGTATCAAATGGAGGATCCGGGTCATATTCTATAGCCAATTGAATAGTCTGTGCAACTTTCTTATTTTTAAGAAGTTCAGCCAATTTCAAAGCCATATCGATTCCTGCAGAAACACCTGCGGATGTGATGATTTTTCCCTGTTGAATATAGCGTTTTTTTACTGGAATTGCACCATATACTTTCAGTTTATCGATCTGAGCCCAATGGGTTGTTGCTTTTAATCCCTTGAGTAATCCTGCCGCTCCTAATAATAGGGATCCTGTACAGACAGAAACAGTATATTTAGACTTTAAATATTTTTCTTTAATCCACCTTAATACGTCATCATTATGCAATAATGCATTTATACCATGACCTCCTGGTATAACCATAATATCAAAATAGATGTCATCTTTAATGGAACAATCGCTCAGTAATTTTAATCCACCTGTACAAGTAATGGTTCCGGGTTGGATAGAAACAAACGATACTTTAGAATATGGCAACTTGGAGAGCACATCATAGGGCCCCACAGCATCCAGAGCAGTTAAGCCATCGAATAACAATATGCCGATTGTTTGTGTTTTCATTGAATTGTCCAATCATTTGTTATTATTCTGTTTCAGACAGCAATCCGATTGAATATCGATTCAGTCATTTATTGTTCCAGTTCGCTAGTAAAAACGATGCACTTTGAGTGTAAGACTTTCAGTTTTTCAAAAAAATAATTACCTTTCTCTCATCATGAAAATGGGAGGGAGGTAAGATGGAAAATAGATATTCAAGTC
>JAFGDT010000072.1 GCA_016931965.1 bacterium
CGTGTCCGTGCGGGTGATCCCGAAATCACGGGTCGTATATTCGGGATGATAGTAATCACGCCGGGCCTCAATGTCCTCTTCCGCGCGGATGTTCTGAGTCACTTCAACATACAGAATGTATATGCCGCTGACAATGATCTGGCCGGAGCTGGTCATGCCGTCCCACAATTCATCACCGGAACCGTCCGTGTGGTCCTTTTCCCAGATCAGATCGCCGCGCTCGGTGAATATTTTCAGCTTGCAGATACCGGGAAGCTCATAAAAGGCGATTCGGTCGTACTGAAAATCGTCGCCGAACTGCAGGGAACGGGCCCGGATATCATAGGGATTCGGCACGACGCGGACCTCTTCTATTTTTAATCCTGCCGGCCTTAACAAATTCGCCGGAATACTGGTCAATGTGAGAAAAAGACTGCTGTACAGCGGCCGGCCCGGTTCGACATCGTTCTGAGAACCATCATCTTTGGACTGAATATAATAATAATAGTCAAATCCGCGTGATGCAGTGACATCATCAAAGGTATGAACCACATTGGAAGCGTTACATTCAAAGATCTTTTTATACACGGTTTCAATCTGTTTAACACTGCCTTCTGAGCGATAGATCACGTAACCGTCAAAATACGGATGACTGGTTGCATTATCAGCCCAGGTGAGCAGAATACGGTCTCCTCCTGACTGGACAGTGAAACTTTCCGGAGCCGGTGGCGGTTGTGGCATACTGTATCCGGATTCAAAATTGGCCCTGGCATTCTGCAGCGTCCTCATAATCGAATCCTCGCTAGTCGCCACCCAGGATTTTGTATAGATATTCTCATCTTCTGTAGTACTTTCGTCGGGTAAAATTAAATTAGGAGTTCCGCTTCCTGAATAATAGGCAAACCAGTTCTCGCCGATTCTGCGGGCTTCCGGCCAGCTTAATCCGTTGGCGCCAAACGCATAAACGATGCGGATACTGTCACCCGGAGCCAGGTCATAAGGTCCGAATCCCTGCGCCATTGAGGTGCTTCCTGTTGTGCCTGTATCCCGGTAAGGTTGGGTTCTTACCCAGACATCGGCATACTCGCCTTCTCCAACAGCTTCGTATTGAGAGTGATCGAGATGGCCCTCGGTCATCATATAATACCGGTCCGCCATGTATTGTTCATCATATTGGCTCATGGGAACTTCGGTAATCCGTCCGTCTGAACCTGTATACGCTGTGGTTCCCGGTTGATTTGGATCATTGGACCAGTCTGACGGACTTTTTGAGGCAAATAGAGAGATCACGCCAATGTATTTGGAGGTACCAAGCCAGCCGTCTTCCTGATGATTAGGCGTTCCCCAATCCGCTTCAAAAGGCACGGGACGTTCTTCATGGGGGCCCTGCCATGCCAGCCATCCTGTAAAATCGTTGCCGAAACTCGGCGAGATATTTTTTGTAAAAATGCCGACACCCCATTGTGAACTGAAGGCTCCCCATGTGGATCCAAATTCCAGAGACGTAACACCGCAAAGTGAGGGTCGATAGGCAAAATAGACCCAAAAATCATCCAGGGGTTGTTCAAACTTATCACCTTCAGCATTATAGATGCCGGTGTTTTTGAAAACCCAGTCGTAAATAAAATAATCGTTATGGTTCTGCTGTACAAAAGCCAGAATTTTTTTATGAATTGTGACACCCATGGATGTATTAATGGTCATCTCAATCATGCGGTCACAGGGTAAATTCTCATCATAATCATCCGGCTTGTCATAGAGTGTATTGTTGGTGCCGATCTGATCATCGACAATCACCAGGGTGGGTGCTTCCCTGGCAATCAGCCTGATACTCTGAGGAAACGTCATATTGAGTTGATTTGCCGGCAGTCTCGGTCCCGCGCTGATCACTTTCACCCCCATGTCTCTGTCCTGAACAGGATCATGGAAGTTTTTTGCACCCAGCCACATGGCAGTGGCTCTTAATGAAGCCTGATTGTCGCTGTACTGGGTTGGCCAGGTTAAAAACGCTGGATAATCATTGGATGCAAAATCTTCCGTCTCCGCTCCGTAATCGATGAACTGACCCTGGGCTTCACCGACTCGCATCCACCGTATTTCCTGCGCATGTAAGGATAAACAGACAATGATGCTCAAGACAAGCATCATCAGCCATAATCGGAATATCTGATTTATATTTATCATTACAGATCCTCATTGTTATTGGTTTAAATCAAATGACAATCGAATACCAAACGTCACCGAACGCGGACTCGTAAACCAGTACGTGGAAGGCCCGGGATTGAAGATATAGGCTTTATCCTCGAAAATCTGATCCATTTCCCTGTCATTTACAACAACCCACGTCTCTTTTTCATTGAGATATTCCAAAAATAATCCGGAATGACCATCATAATAGATCACCCCTTCTTCCCCGGTACTGTTATCAATATCGAGGTATCCCCGTTTTTCGATGGGCTGCCATTCCACGCCAGGCTTACGAAAATCGCCCAGTTTATCATGACCCGGGATATTGTCGTATGCGATACTCTCTGGAAGATGTAGTGACAGGCGATAATCCTGGCTGCCTGTATCCCGCAAGCGAAGCGTGTTGAATATATTCCAGACATCCACCATGAATTGGATTCTGACTCTTCCGACATCCACTGTTTTCGATAGTCTGGCGGTTGTGTTGAACCAGTCCACATACCGGATATTATTTTCGATGCCTTTGGCGCCCTTTGGATTCCAGGTATCCGAGCCGCCCCGGCTCCAGTCGAGAAGCACATTGAGCAGCCAGCCTCCAAGTACTGGATGGCCAAACAGCCGGAAACCAAAATCATCGGGTGTGTAGAAACTGAGATTGGCTCTGGCAAATGGTGAAGGCTTCGGCCGTTCCTGATACAGGTTCACTGTATTCTCATCATACCGTTTCTGCTTTGCCGGATCTTCATACCGCTCTGCCTGACCGAAATTTCCATTTGTTGTCACCTGATAGGTATAGTTGGCAAATCCCGAAAACCATCGGCCCATTGTCTTTCGAAATGTCAATTCAAATCCTCGAATATCTTCATATTTATTGCTGGTGGTTTGATAATAGACGTCTCCATTGATTGAATTAAATTCCGTTTCATCCTGCTGGTCGGTAATATCCCGATAAAAGGCTGCCACCTGAATCAGATATTCATCAAACACTATATGATCGTATCCCAGTTCATACGAGATGGTTTTTGCCAGAATCAGGTCCGGATCTCCAATTCGCTGCAGTTCGCGTGAGGCGCCGCTTCGATCTATTCTGAACAGGGTTTCATATTGCGGCATCTGCTTGAAATGACCGTAATTAAAGAAAAGTTTTGAATTCTCGGTAATAGGATGAGACACACCAAGCCGCGGGCTCAACTGCCACTGTCCTTCGGATTTTTTCATTGAAAATACGCGGTCAGCGGTATATTTTGAAGTGATGAAATAGGGATCATAGGGATCCGTATTCCACCAGTCAGTTCTCGAATTGCTGTAATCGAGCCGAAGTCCGGCCTTCAGCGTAAAGCCTTTTGTCTCCAGCTTATCCTGAACATACATCGCAGCCCGAATCGGAAATGTACGCATCTGGATATGATTTTCGTACAGATCAGAAAATCCTCCAGTTTGTCCCTTGATATACCCATAATCAAGATCCAGATCATTATAGACAAATTCAGCTCCGGCTTTCACAAGATTCTGAAAATTGACCTGGCTGGTGATATCAGCCTTTATGGTAGTGGAGCTTGTTTGTGTAAAATCCCGTGTTCTGCATGCAAAGAGACCTGGTCCTATAATGACTGCATCCTCACTGGTTGTCGGCGGCCAGTACCCGAAAGGACTGGTATCTCGGTAGAAACCGGGAATGACTTCATTGATGACGGATGTATCACGAAGTGCCGGCGGTCTCGAGTTATACTTGCGTTGCAGGTATTCAATCGAAATTTCATAATAAGTCTTCGGATTCAGAGTATGGGTCAATTTAGCAGCCAGTGCCCGGTGGTTGATATCTGTGATACTGAACGCCCAGTCCGCCCAGTAATCAAAATCACCTCCTGAAACGCCGATCACATCATTCGCCCAGCGGGGGTAGAGCCCGAACCACCAGTTGTGTTCCTGAGTTGCGATATTCCCGGTCATACCGGTAATGCGAAGTTTCACCGCATCGCTGATATCCGAGATAAGCTGAAGGTTCCAGTCATAATCCGAATAATCCGGTCGGCTTAACGGCCAGATAAGGACGTCTCTCTCTTTCCGATACGACGTGAAAAATCGTAAATCACCAAGTTGTTTCGAAATAAACGGAACAGGGCCTCCGAAGCCTGCGTCAATTTCATAATCGGCCATATCATTGGGCAGCTCTTTTCGGGTCTCGTACATCCATACCCTCTGCGCACCCAGCGGAGTCAGATCATTTGTCGGATCGTTATCCGTCAGTAAATTATGGGAAATGCGGTTCCACCCCTGAAATTCTCCATACTCTTGTTTAGTATAGGCATCCCATACATCGGCTGTACCTGTCCAGCAAACAGCATCATCCAGATATCGCCGCATATACCAGGAATCCGGATTATGAACATCATGAATGCCGTCGACCCGATTGTATTTTGGAGCAGGCGGAGAGACCTTTCCTGTGAACGTGCCATGATAGGCGGATTTGCTGCCTTCCAATGTGACCACATTGACAAGACCGGACTGCACCTGTCCGTATTCGGCATCCACACCACCCCGTTCCACATTGATTTCTTTGACCGCACTGAGAGCAATTTTCGTTAACGCTTTATTGTTTCTTGGATCACGCATTGTAACACCGTCCAGTAAAAATAAAGACGCTTCTTCGCCGCTGCCCCGAATATTAAATCCGGATTTGATACCCGCCTGCATACTTAAAACGCCACCGACGTCTGATACAGGAAGGCTTTCCACTTCCTGAGAGGTCACGGAAATGACACTGGTGGCCACATCTTCCTTAATACCCAGCCTGTCTGCGACAATCGTCACCGTCTCACCATCGATCGCCTCCATCTGCAGCGCGAAGTCGACACGTGCAGTCTGGTCGATACGAACCCTGACATCTTCAACGGTCATTTTTGCATATCCCATGACAGAGACCAGGACATCATACGCGCCTGGAGGAACATGCAAAATCGTGAACTGCCCTTCAAGATCTGCTGCTGCTCCCAGGTCAGTACCTTCAATAATAATATTTGCACCTGCCAAAGGATCCCCCGTCTGCTGATCGATCACGGTTCCGGCGATCTTCCCTGTGGTTCCCGGCCAGATCGAACCGTTGAATACCAAGACGATAAAACATAAAAAAACAGCCCGACAAGTCTCGATTCTCATTCTATCCTCCTTGAACCATTGGTTGTGGTC
>JAFGDT010000073.1 GCA_016931965.1 bacterium
GTGGGCGATGCTGGATTCGAACCAGCGACCTCTTGCTTGTAAGGCAAGCGCTCTAAACCAACTGAGCTAATCGCCCAAACAAACAATATCTGATACACTTACTGTAATTCGGTTTCTTTTCGATTATTTTTCGTCTTATACAATATGGCAAAAGGCACAATCACAAGATAACCGATAACCAGCAAAATCGGAGCCAGGGTCAGAGAGGAAAAACCATTCCACGGACCTTTGGACAATACAACAAAACCAATAATAATCAAAACCAATCCAAGACCAAAGAGAAGATAGTTGCCCGATTTCAAATAGAGGGTCCTACTTTCTTTGTTCTGTTTTCCTTTATATCGATTCTTTCCCATTGATTCTATCAATCCTCCCATAAACGACAAAAAAATATAAGGAAAACCATAATGATTGTCAAGGCGAAAAGTCCATTTCTAACAATTCTGAATCAATCACAACAAATGCGCATCCATGATTTCTATTTTGGAAAGTACACCTTTCAATGAATTTGGATTGCAATTTGGAAAATGATTTGTTACCTTAATCAATCGTTCATCAAAAATAGAGAAACCAATCATTGACGCAAATAACCGTTACAAATAAGTCAGATTAAATCCATGATGGCAGAGTAAAATTGTTTATGATGAGGAGGAAACAGATGAAGAAAATAATACTGGTTATCATCATCTTTAACATATCAATAATGGGTTTAATTGTCTTAAACTGTTCCTCTAAAAGAGGAACAAAATCAGACAATCCTGTATTTACCGGTCAAAGAGGATCCTTACCGATTCTGAAAGTGGGTGATGAATGGGCAATGGGGTATGTGCATGTAGGCGATACCCCTTGTGAAATTATCAATCGCGTAACCGATGAAAAGGACATAGAAGGTAAATCCTGTTATGTACTGAAATCGGAATTTGATCCCCCTCTGTTACCCAGCTCGATCTTGATCATGGACAAAGCAACAATGGATGTGGTGAGTATTTCATCTGTCGAGGAAATTGAAAATGGTACAATTGAACTCACTCTAAACTATTCATACGAATATTTTGATACGCTGATGTATCCCCTCGAAATCGGAAAAACATGGAAAGTGATAGAAACTGAAAATGCAATCACCTCTGTAATGGGCGAAAACCACATTTACGATTCAACCTTTGTATATATAAACAAAATTGAAAAAGTGGAAGAAATCACCGTACCGGCAGGCACATTCGATTGTTTCAAAATTGTGAGTTACAATGAAGAGGGTCAAATGACCATGACATGGTGGTATTCAGACGACGCAAAAAATGATATCAAGGAATATAACCATGAAACCGGCGAAGATCTGGTACTGACTTCATATTCTATAAAATTTTAAACAGTCGATCAATGATTCTTATCCTCATTTCAAAAAACTGAAAAATAAACATTCACCCCACCCACCACAAACTCAGCCCAGTTGCCTTCAATGTTGTAGGTATGCATCCGAATAGTTGGAGCTATCGTCATGATGGGGGAGACTATCAAATCCAGGGACAATCCGATAAAAAAACCACCATAAGATCGCGTCTCATTAAAGGCGATTCCAGCTATATTGCCCGACAGAGTGGACCGATAAAAGCCGTATCCGATGTTGTAATAGACTCGATCCCAGACACGGATACGATCGCTCAACTGTATAATCAATAATGAAGATTTGATATCATTGGGCAATCCCAATTGAAATTTCATGAGAGGATAACTCACATCCATATAAAGCGAATGGTTCTTCATTCCAATCAACTTGAATGAAGCACCGATATTGTACGAATTTTGAAAACCACTTTCTAAATTCGATGCAGGAACGAACCTCGCCAAATGGATTCCCAGCTGATCATGGATTCTTCGGTTCGAAGAGAATGATCGATTCGATTGATTTCCTGGTGTTACGACAGATGAGCCGGGTCGGACAAAATCCCCCACAACAATTTGCATGCCGGGATTGACGTTGATAATCTTTGCCGCGGCTTTTCCCTGTTCAAATCTCAGGATTTTTACTCTGCCGACATGGACGATTCGATCACCTACCAGACGGTACACATCCACTTCCTCATTTAACTCCCCGACGCCAGTATCCCGGTTGATCAGCACATATTGAGGGATAATTTTGGTGATGTATTGTGCATGCAAGGAATAGGAGGTTATAAACAGCAAAACAGACAGAAATGTGATTTTAAACTTCGACATAATCGGTTTTACCTGAACAGAGTACGTCCCATTGATTTTGTTGTAAAAAGTTAAATAAACAAAACGATAAAATCAATTGAAATCGATACAGTAACGAATAATTTGAATTATTCAATGTTCCGTATCTTATCTGTGATGAATCTGTTTCCGTCTGTATCTTCTACCAAAACCGATCCTCTATGTTCCCCCTCTTCGATTTTCTCAATAAGATGCCCCGAACGAAGCGCTCCATTCTTATCAAAATAGTGCACAGTAGAAATACGCGGAGGCTCGAACTCCAATTCCAGCGTTTCCCCGGTATGATCTTTGATAATGTTATCCATTGAAACTAACTCCTTCATCATGATTTTGCTATCATTTCTCTTTATAAACCGGCGTTTTGAATAAAATACCAAGGTAAATTTGTATCGAGTGCTCTCTTTCGATGAATGAGTACATCGATATCGATACCTCGATTTTGAACTGCCTGCTTCCATGAGATATTGCTTACGACAGACTCACCCATGGCCAAACCAACCTCATCATTTCCCATGGAAAGGACACCCTGCAGGATCTCATTTCTCGAACTTTTGGGACTGAGAATGATATTTTTCTCTCTTTTCAATCCTCGCTTGATCTGTTTGCGTTTTTCTGTTAACATTTTCTCACTGGCCATTGGACACACTTGAAACTCAGTAAACGGTTTCGGAATAAATGCATTCACGCTTAACCGTATCTTTCTCTTTCGATGCTTAGAAAAAAATAGATCCGCCAATTCTCGAGCCAAACCCACAATGGATTGGACATCATCCTCTTTCTCATCTGGCAAACCGATCAAAAAGTAAAGCTTAAGGACATCGAGAGAGATATCTTTGAGGAGGTGAACGACATTTCGCAATGTATCATCGTCCATTCCCTTTCCAATAGACCGACGGAGGTCCTCCGATCCTGCCTCGGGAGCGATGGTAAATGACCTGACCTTTCCCCTTTCAAGCACATCAACCAAATGCGGTGTAACACGATCCGCTCGAATGGATGCAAGAGAGATCTCATACCCGATATCCACGAGCATTTCACAAAGCAGTTCTAAATTGGGATAATCTGAAAGGGCTGCACCCTCGAGTCCGATTCGATGGGCGCCTGGATTGTAACGTGCAACCGTCTCAACAATCGATTCCATCGAACGAAAACGATAAGGGTGGTAAGCTGTTTTTGCCGCACAGAATAAACATCCTCTTGAGCATCCTCTGCCGACTTCAACGACAAACATATTTCCAAAGTGACTCTTTTGGGTAACAATCGGCGTATAAGTCGGGTGACTATCAAGAGAAGTAAGAATCTGTTTATTGACTGTTTTGTTGATTTTCGGTATAAAAACACCCTCGATTTCACTCAATGCCTGAAGTTTGTCTATGCGACGGTTTTTTTGGCGTTTCATGAAATGAAGCACTTGACAGATTTGAGGGATAGTCCCTTCCGCTTCCCCAACCACCAATCCATCAACAAAGGGTAAAAGAGGGGCAGGATTCAGGCTCGTGATCACACCACCAGCCATAACAAGGGGATCCTTTTCCATTCTATTTTGGGCTAATAATTGAATCGACGCTCTCATTAAAATATGAATGATTCCGAACAGATCAAGTTCAAAAGAAAAAGAAAAGCCAACAAGATCAAAACAACTCAAGGGCTCTTCTGATTCCATCGTTTTGATTTCACGATCAAAGGGCGCACCATATAAGAATGCGCGTTCACATCGTACTTCGGGATGGTCATTGAAAAGGCGATAAACAGTCTGAAAACCGAGACTGGCCATCCCCGTATGATACCGATTCGGATAAACCAGTGCGATTTTCACAAATGCATTTCTATTCTGTCGAACCGATCCCCTTTCAAGACGCCACAGATCCTGAATGTATTCTCGAAAAATCAATTATCTAAACGACATCTCCCCGATTTTTGTTAATCCATTCACTCCATCTGTTTGCGCAGAAAAGTGGGAACCTCCAAATCATCCTTTGACATAAATGGAATGCCGCCGTCATTCCCAAAATGTTCAGCCAATATTTTCTCTATTGGCTCTGTTTCCATTTTCTGTAAAACAGGCACGTTTTTTACTGTTCCTGAAAATGTCGGACTTGAACCCTTTCTTGTTTTTTCATCATAAAGGCTGCTTCGAATTCCATCTCTGTGAAAGCCTGTTGCAATAACGGTAACCCGGAGATCACCATTCATCGAAGGATCAATCACTGCGCCAAAAATGATATTCGCCTCACCGCCTGCAGCTTCATAAATGACGGATGTGGCCTCATTGATGTCATTGATACTGAGTTCCTTCCCACCGGTAATGTTGACCAATACACCCAATGCACCCATAATCGAAACATCATCAATGAGAGGACTGCTGATCGCCATTTCAGCTGCATCTTTGGCCCGGTTTTCGCCCGTTCCCAATCCAGATCCCATCAGCGCATCACCCATCTGACTCATCACAGCCCGCACATCGGCAAAATCCAAATTGACCAGACCAGGCACATTGATGACATCCGAAATACCCTTTGTCGCATGAAGAAGAATTTCATCGGCCATTCGAAAAGCCTCTTCCAAAGGCGTATTTTTGGGAACCAATGAGACAAGTTTTTGGTTGGGGACTACAATTAAAGTATCCACATGCTGTTTCAGTTCTTTGATGCCCATATTCGCTTTTTCTGACCGTTTGGCGCCTTCAAAAGTGAAAGGCTTTGTCACGATACCCACAGTCAGCGCATTCAAATCCCGCGCAATTTCAGCCACGATGGGAGCAGCCCCCGTTCCTGTTCCTCCTCCCATACCACAGGTAATAAAGACCATGTCCGCATCAGCCAGATTTTCAATAACGGCATCTTTACTCTCTTCAATGGCTTTTTGCCCGATTTCCGGATTTCCCCCCGCTCCGAGTCCTTTTGTCAAATTCTTCCCGATCTGAATGCGACAGGGCGCCAAATTTTGCTCTAATGCCTGCAGATCGGTATTCATGGCAACAAAATCGACCCCATTCAGCTGATCTTCAATCATCCGATTAATTGCATTCCCTCCGGCGCCCCCGACTCCCACAACCCGTATCTTCGCCACTTGCCTTATCTGGTCGGCAAAGTTAAAGGCAAGAGGCTCCCCCTGATTGTTGTTTTGATGCCCATTCGTGATATCCATAAAACCTCCTTCTTCAAAAATAGTCTTCGATCAAATGACGCATCCATTGATAAATTCGATTAAAAAGTCCTCTCTCTTCTTCTCCAATCGCTCTTATGTTTTCTTCATTTTCTACCAAATATAAAACAAGCCCGACACCTGTTGCAAAAATTGGACTTGCCGCTGTATCGACCATACCCGTAAACCCTTGCGGTATTCCCAATTTCGCTGGCATACCAAATATTTCTTCCGCGAGTGGGATGGAGCCTTCCAACAAGGATCCTCCTCCCGTGAGTACAACACCGGCTCCCAACATGTCTCCAAATTCTGACCGCTTAATCTCTTTAGCAGCCAGACTGTAAATCTCCTCCAGTCGGGGTTGAATAATGGAAACCAAAAGATCCCGGGATACCTCCCTTGGCCCTCTGCCACCCAATCCGGGCACGGTGAACATCTCATGCTTTGAAACAAGATCTTTATGACCACAGCCAAATTTCCGCTTAATGGTCTCTGCTTGCTCCAAAGGCGTTCTTAATCCCAGGGCAATATCATTTGTGATGTTTTGACCACCCAATCCGATTACGGCAGTGTGCCGAATGGCACTTTCGTAGAACAGGGCAATATCGGTGGTGCCGCCTCCCAGATCAATGAGTGCCACACCCAATTTTTTTTCGTTTTCATCCAAGATAGAATAGCTGGACGCCAGAGGTTCCAGAACCAGTCCGGCCACTTTTAATCCGGCTCTTTTCACACTGCGGACAAGATTCATAGCCGATGTCACAGCACCGGTCACGATATGGACTTCGGCTTCCAAGCGGACGCCCGATATGCCGACAGGATTTTTAATGCCATCCTGGTTGTCCACAATAAATTCCTGCGGTAAAACATGGAGCACTTCCCGATCAATGGGTAAAGCAATGGCTTTGGCAGCATCAATCACGCGATTCACATCGCTCTGCGTAATCTCGTGATCCGCTCTCGAGACAGCAACAACACCGCGGCTATTCACACTTCGCACATGATCTCCGGCTATGCCGACGACAACGTGCTCCACCTCCACTCCCGCTGTGAGTTGCGCTTCATGCACGGCACGTTCAATCGAACGCACGGCCAGATCGAGATCAACCACAACTCCCTGTCTGAGCCCTTCGGATGGACTCATCCCGACACCCAAAACCATCACACCACCCTGAGCATCGACATCTCCAATAACCACGCCGACTTTGCTTGTACCAATATCAAGACCGACAACGATATTTCTCTCTCCCCCTTTGCGACTTTCTTTTTGTGGATACATGGGTCTACGCCTTTATGCCTACGACCACCTGATCTCCAAATCGGAGATCGATATAACGTACTTGCGAAAATTTTTCTTGTATGGTTAACTCGACCAGTATGGCTTTCAGATAATGAATTTTCCGCACGTACTCCTCATTGCCTAACCAGACGGGAACGGTTGTCTGATTTGTGTAGAGAAGTAAACCCTCCTCTCTACCTACAACCACTTCCGATATCTGAGAATAGATACTCGGACAAAAGTTCAAAACAAGGTTAATAAATTGCAATCCTTGACCGATTACATTTCCTCTCACCCTGCTCCCCACATGAATGCCTCCCTTGAAATTGCCTGATAAAATAGGCAAATCATAATTTTTTCCGGTTATGGACGGTAATATCAAACCCTCTCGATCAATACAATAAAATGTACTTTCAAATTGAAGCAGCGCAACAGGATGCTTTTCTAAAATGTTTATCCGAAGAATATCCGGAAACAACCGTTCTATGTAAACCTGTTCGATAAAAGGTTGGCCTCCAATTTGATTCCCAACTTTATTTAAATTGACCTTCCAGATATCGGCCTTTAAGTCCAAACCTCCCATATCCAGAATTTCTTGATCCGAGAACAGTTCATTTCCCTCGATTTCGATCTTTCGTATTTGAAAGAGATCGGATTCCGATAACCACTGTTTATATTTTATTCCAACCATCCACATCAAAGCCATAACCATTAAAAACAGGGTGGAATGATAAATCCTCCAGATAAATGGATCTCGAAAACCTCTCCTGGTCATTTTTCTTTGAATCCTATCAAATGAATTTCCAGCTCCAACATAATATCAAAACGGTTGAAAACGCGTTGCTTGATCTCATCAATCAACCTGAGTACATCTCGTGCACTGGCGAGGTGACAATTGACAATGAAGTTTGCATGTTTTTTGGATACCATGGCATCTCCAATTCGGAATCCCTTACACCCAGCCTCTTCAATGAGTCGACCTGCATAATCTCCGGGAGGCCTTTTAAACACGGAACCCGCAGAGGGAAGCGAGAGAGGCTGTTTGTCTCTGCGCTCTTTCATGTGCATTTCCTGGAGTGCTTCCATTTCTTTGGGATTTCCTTCAGCAAGAAGAAATTGCGCTTCGATAACAATGCTGTCCGAAGGCAAATCGGTCTCACGATAACCGGCTGTGATATCCTCACGTTTCCTCAACTCAAGTGTGGCGTATTTATCCAACAGATGGATGCTCTGCACATGTTGATAGATTTCTCCGCCATAAGCCCCGGCATTCAGATTAAGCGCGCCGCCGATCTGGGCGGGGATACCCACTAAATGTTCCAAACCGGAGAGCCCGCGTTCTGTACAATAATGCAACAGCGTTTTAAGTTGGACACCGGCTCCGACAGTCACCACATATCCTTTGGAATGGATATGTGTGAATGTTTCCGAAAGGTCGATCACAACACCCCTGTATCCTTCATCAGAAACAAGCAGGTTGCTGCCGTTTCCAATAATAAATTGGGCCACATCTTCCCTTTGACAATAATCAACGATGGCACTTAAATCTTCAAGGTCCTTGGGACAAAAATAATAGTCTGCCGGTCCGCCTATTCGGAAATAGGTATGTTTTGAAAGCGGTTCATCAACCAGAAGCTTACCCCGTACGACCTGTCTGATCCGTTGAAATTGTTTTGTTTGCTCATCCATTGTTTATTGGATCCGTTCAATCAGTTGTTCACCCACTTTCCATATATCACCAGCCCCCATGGTGATGATGAGATCATTATCCTGGATATGTTTTTCAAGGTAATCGATCACTCCCTCTTTTTCGGGAATATAAACAACCTGTTGATGCCCGAACGATTGGGCTGCATCGGCAATCAGTTGACCCGTGACGCCTGGTATCGGCGCTTCCCGCGCCGGATAAATATCCGTAACAATAAGCAATTCGGCATCAAAGAAAGACTGCCCGAAGTCCTGATAAAAATCCCGCGTCCGCGAAAAAAGATGCGGTTGAAAAACAGCCACGACACGTTTATTCCATCCCTGCCTTGCCGCCTTGAGACTCGCTTTAATCTCTGTGGGATGATGCGCATAATCATCGACGATCAAGATCTCTTTAATCTGAGCCTTAATTTCAAACCGGCGATGGACACCGGTGAATTCTTCCAAAGCCTTTGCGATTTGCTGAAAAGGAATCTCCATCTCTAGACCCACAGCGATGGCAGCCAGGGCATTCTTCACATTGTGAATACCCGGCAACTGGAGTTCCACTCTTCCAAGAACATGATGATTATACTTCACGCCAAACACGGTATGGCATTGATGATAGGAAGGATCGACGCCCCTGATGTCTGCTTGAGGCGTCGTTCCGTATGTAATCATGCGCCGTTGGAGCTGAGGAATCATTTCCTGGAGAGAAATTTCATCGAGACAGAGGATCACGGCTCCATAAAAGGGAACTTTATTGGCAAATGCCATAAAGGCACTTTTAATCTCATCCAAATTTTTGTAACAATCCAGATGTTCGGTTTCAATGTTTGTAATGATGGCAATGGTCGGGGTCAATTGTAAAAAGGAACGATCAAACTCATCGGCTTCTGCGACGAGATAGTCACCCTCACCCAACCTCGCGTTGCTCTTCAGACTGCGCACTTTTCCCCCCACAATCAGCGTTGGATCAAATCCACCCTCCTGGAGAATCGAACCGACCATGGACGTGGTCGTTGTTTTGCCGTGCGTCCCTGCTACGGCAATACCCTGCTTCATCCGCATCAACTCACCCAACATTTCAGCCCTTCGGATAACCGGTATTTTTTGATCAAGAGCGGTTTTTACTTCAACATTGTCCATGCTCACTGCCGATGAAATGACAACAACATCACAATCAGAAACATGCCTTTTTGCGTGTCCTTGATAGATCGTTGCCCCCAGTTCCTCCAGTCGTGCGGTTACCGGAGATAACTGTTTATCCGATCCGCTCACCATAAAACCCAAATTGAGAAGAACCTCAGCGATCCCGCTCATTCCGATGCCCCCGATGCCCACAAAATGGACGCAACGGGTTCTTCCTAAGAGTTTGATATTGATAAACGCACCTCTCAATCTATTCGGGTATTAACCCTTGCCTGACGAATCATATCATCAACAATGGCCTTTGCTGCATCGGGCCTTCCGTACCGCTTCGCTTTTTCAGCCAATTCCAAACGACGCGCGGAATCATCCAGAAGATCGAACAGGACCTGCTCCAGCCGGCCTTTTTCTATTTCACGTTCCAATACCATTTCAGCTGCCCCGGCTTTCCACAGCACCCTTGCATTTTTCTCCTGATGACCGGCCGCGGCATCGGGAAAGGGAATAAAAATCGCGGGTAATCCCAGACTTGTGATTTCGGCTATTGTGGTCGCTCCGGATCGGCAGACCAACAGATCACTGATGCTGTATGCCAATCCCATATCTTCAATATAGGATTCAACCCTGATTTTGTCGTGCCACGGATCCGTTTGATTTCGAATCTCTTCGATCCATCGCGGTCCCGTAGCCCAGAGCAGTTGCACATCATCCCGGATCATCAATCGATCCAGAATCCGAATCATAGCTTGATTGATTCCGCGGGCTCCCTGACTCCCGCCAAAGACGAAGACCGTCTTTTTATCCCGTTGAAGTCCGAACCGCTGATAGCTGGTATCCCGGCGATCCAAGGTGATGTTCCATAAAATCGGATTACCGGAGATATGCAAATGCGATTGTTTTTTAAAATAATGTTTAGACTCTTCAAAACTCAAATTAACCGAATCGACAAAAGGAGATAATACTTTTGTCACCAATCCGGGTTCTTGGTTCTGTTCCTGGATCATGGTCTTTTTCTTCAATAAAATACTGCCCATCAGAACCGGCCAGCTGACATACCCGCCTGTACCCAAAACAATATCAGGTCTGAATTGAGTGACGATAACCATGGCTTGAAAAAGCGATACCATCACCTTGATTGGGAAAAGGCAATTGACCCAGATCCTTCCCCGGTGCAATCCGCTGATCCAGATCATCTTGAATGGATATCCTTTTTGGGGGACAATTTTCGATTCCAGCCCGTTTTTGGTTCCGACAAACAGCAGTTGACAAGAGATCCGTTTTTGCAGCTCTTCTGCAATGGCCAGCCCGGGATAGAGATGTCCGCCGGTTCCTCCTCCTGTAAAAAGAACACGCATTTAATCTCTTCCCTCAAGCCACCATCTCTTTTGACCTTTCTCTGCAGTAAAATCTTTATAGGAGACCACACTGTTTCTTGAAATATTGAGCAGAATACCGACACCGATAAGATGAACCAACAGTGATGATCCCCCATAACTGATAAAGGGAAAGGGCAATCCTGTCGTGGGCAGCAGATGCACAACAACACCTGCATTGATTAAACCATTCACCAGAATCATAATGGTAATTCCCCCTGCCATGAGGTATCCGTAACGATCTGGCGCTCGGAGGGCAATGCGAATCCCCCTCCAAAGAACGAGGGTCAATAATCCGAATACCACAAATATGCCGATAAATCCCATTTCCTCTCCAAGACTGGCTAAAATAAAGTCTGAAAAGGGTTCGGGAAGAAAAAACAACTTCTGCTTACCCCCACCATAACCAACGCCCGAAAATCCACCGTGAGCCAATCCAATGATGGACTGTTTGACCTGATAACTCATGGGAGCCGATCGAAACAGAGAATTAAAAAAATCCAAGAGACGCTGCCTCTGATAGGAAAATATGAGAATCCCTAATGAAATGATGGGAACCAGTATCAATCCCAACTTAAACAGCCTTTTAAAAGCCACTCCGCTGAGATAGAACATGGAAAAACCGACAAAGAACAAAACCATGGCGGTTCCCAAATCGGGCTCAATAAAAACGAGGCCGACAATGATGAGGAATAAAAAATAATGGGTGTTGAGAACATCTCCCTCCATGATGCGTGCCCGGTTTTTCCTGGAAAAAACAGCTGCCAGATAAAAAACCAGGACAATCTTCATGAATTCGGAAGGCTGAAATGCTTTTCCCAACAGTTGGATCGAGCGGCGGCTTCCATTTATTTGGGGACCAAAAAACACCAGGACGAGCAATCCCATGAATAAAACAATCATCATCGGTGTGATCCATCGAAAGCAACGGTAATCGATCTTCGAAAAAAGATAGAGAAAAACGAGACCGATGGCGACGCGTGTGGCATGCGATTTTAAAAACTGGGTAGGATCATTATACAGTTCAGCTCCCCTGAACGAACTGGCACTGTAAATCATCAAAATGCCGATAAGGACAAGAAGCAGCACGATGACGAGCAAAAGACGATCTTCTCGATTTGAAACAGTGGATTTCATGGGAACCTGTTGACAATGGATTTAAATTGATTTCCCCTATCCTCAAAATCCCGAAACATGTCAAAGCTGGCACAAGCAGGCGAGAGAAGAACCACATCGCCCCTTCTGGCCATCTTCTGAGCCTGAACAACGGCCTCTTCGAGCGAGTCGGCTCTGACGATGGGTCGTAATCCTCGAAAAGTTTTCTCCATTTTATGAGCCGCTTCCCCGATGAGGACCAATCCCCGTGTTTTCTCCTCAATGCGCTTTCGCAAAAAAGAAAAATCCGAATTTTTGTCTCTGCCGCCTGCAATGAGCACGACGGGTTCAACGTAACTGCCCAAAGCATACCAGACAGAAAAAACATTGGTGGCCTTCGAATCATCGATCCATTTAACGCCGTGGATTTCTCTGACAAATTCCATCCGATGGGGAAGACCGCGAAATGTTCTGAACACATGTCGTATAATCCCGCTTCCAATACCCATCAGTCGGGCCGTCAGAGCGACGGACAGCGCATTGGCAATATTATGATCTCCAATGATTTTCATCTCCTGAATAGGGAGCAATAATTCCTCTCGACCTCCAATCCGAAGCGTTAACGCGCCTTGACGAACAAAGCTGCAGTCCAAGACCGGATCATCCACGCCAAAAACAGCCCTGCGGCATCGGGCTCGAGTAGAAAACGCTACAATCCTCGAATCCTCTCCATTGAACACGAACAGATCGGTATCGTCCTGATTTTCAAAAATTCTCGATTTGATACGACCGTACTGTTCCATGGTTTTGTGACGGTCCAGATGGTCTTCTGTAATATTCAGGATAACCGAGACCTTTGGATGAAAAGTGTCGATCGATTCCAGTTGAAAACTGCTCACCTCCAAAACGGCCACACCATCGGATACGGTATCTTCAACATAATCGGAAAAGGGCTGTCCGATATTGCCCGCCACAATACAAGGCGTCTTGTCTCTTTGAAATACTTCCCCCAGGAGGGCTGTCACAGTCGATTTGCCGTTCGACCCGGTAATGGCCACAATGGGAGCCCTGCAGAACCAGGAAGCGACTTCGATTTCCCCAAAAATGGGGATCTTCTTTTCTCTGGCTTTCTGTAGAATCGGATGGGACAAGTCCATACCAGGGCTGACGACGATAAAATCGGACTGAAATATACGAGGGGAATGACTGCCAAACTCGGCCTCTATATGTTGTTTTTCCAGCATTTCAACCTCGGCCATCTTCTCATTCCGTGAAACCGCTTCACTGAGAAAAAGAAGAGCGCCTTTTCTTTTTAGGAGCTTCGCCACGGCCAACCCGCTTCGACCCGCACCCATCACAGTAATTTTTTTCCCACGCACATGAGCGATATCACAATTCAAAATAGCATCCTACTGTACTTTAAAAGTTCCTAGACTTAAAAGAGCCAATATGATACCTACAATCCAGAAACGAACAACAACCTGCCCCTCCGGCCATCCTTTTAACTCAAAGTGATGATGAAGCGGAGCCATGGCAAAAATCCGCTTCCCGCGCCATCGGAAAGAGATAACCTGCAGTATAACGGATAACGCCTCTGCTACAAACACGCCTCCGACCAGCAGGAGAAGCAATTCCTTTTTTAAAAGAACAGCCAGTGTTCCCAAGGCACCTCCCAACGCCAGGGCGCCCGTGTCCCCCATGAAGATCGAAGCAGGATGATTGTTGAACCAGAGGAATCCCAGCGAACTGCCGATAAGGGCGCCGCAGTAAACAGTGAGTTCTCCGGCTCCGCTCAGATAAATGATGTTCAAATATTCACTGAATCGGACATTACCAGTCACATAACTCATCCCTGCCCAGGCCAATGCGGCTATACCGACCAGACCGATGGCCAATCCGTCCAGTCCATCCGTCAAATTCACCGCATTAGACATTCCAGTTATCACGACAATGACCATGGGAATATAGAGCATTCCAAAGGAAATCATCAGATTTTTAAAGAATGGGACACTGATGGACCAGTGAATCCCTTCATATTCCGATGAAAAAGTGATCACAATGCTGACGACAAGTCCAACCAAGATTTGTCCCAACAGTTTATATCGTGCAATCAAACCCTTCGGATATTTCTTAATGATTTTCAAATAATCATCAACAAAACCCACGAATCCCATCCAGAGGGTTACGCCAATTAGGAGTTGAATATAGATATTGTCCAATCGTGCAAAAAGCAGAACAGGAATAAGGACGGCACATAGGATGATAAGCCCTCCCATAGCCGGCGTCCCCGCTTTTTTTTGGTGCGTCTGCGGGACGTCTTCCCGAATGGCTTCTCCTATTCCCTTCCGTTTTAACCAGCGTATGATTCTCGGCCCGATGAGAAATGTCACCAGAAGCGCAGTAACAGCCGACGATGCTGCCCGTACCGTGATATAGCCGAAAAGATTAAATCCGATAAACGCATCTCGAAGCGGATATAAAAAATGATAAAACATAGGCGACTCCTTACTGTCCTGCCATAAAATGAGTTTTAAGTCCTTCTACCACCTCTTCCATCCGCATGGCGCGACTCCCCTTAATCAGAATGACATCTTTTGCCCTGAGAATCGCCCGAAGCGCCCAGATCAGATCTTCTTTCGAATTGCAATGACTTGCCTCCTTGAACCCCTTTGATTTGGCGGACGCCACAGCCTCCTGCATCTCTTTACCGTAAGCGAAAAAAAGATCAACAGCCCCATCGGCAATCCATTGACCCACCGTACGATGTTCTCCTTTGCTAGTGCGACCCAATTCAAGCATATCGCCAAGTACGGCAATTTTCCTCCCCTCTTTCTGAAATGTCCGTAACACCTGAAGGGCTTCGTGAACAGAACTGGGATTGGCATTGTACGTATCGTCTAAGATGATAATTTCAGAAAGTCGTATCACTTCCATGCGTTTATTGACGGTTTGAAAATGATCCAAACCATCCTGTATCTCTTTCCAGGAGAGACCAAAATGGATTCCAACAGAGACGGCAGCCAATGCATTGTACAGATTAAATTCTCCGGGAACAGGAATGTGAACCACATGCTCCTCAATTTTCATCTGAATCGATTCTGCTCCATCGGTTTCCAGTTTAATCGCGCGGATATCACATCGATCAGAAAAACCATAGGTGACCGTCTTGTGAGCAAGCTCCCTGAGAGCGTACAAATGGGAATCATCTCCATTGATGAAGACCTTTCCTTCATTCTTTAGATATTCAAGCAGTTCCGCTTTGGCACGACCGACACCCTCGATTGTACCAAAGAATTCCAGATGGCCTTTCCCGATATTGGTAATCACACCGTGTGTGGGTTGTGCGATTTCACAGAGACGACGGATTTCCCCAAAATGGTTGGTTCCCATCTCAGCGACGCCGATTTCACCCTTTTGATCCCAACCGCAGAGGCCTAAGGCCAATCCGATGTGATTGTTATAATTACCGGGAGTTTTCACCACCTTAAACCGTGTTCCCAGAACCGCAGCGATCATCTCCTTCGTCGTTGTCTTTCCGTTCGTTCCTGTTACAGCAATGACGGGAATGGCCAACTGCTGACGACAGTAAGTGGCAACATGCTGCAACGCTGCTAGGGGATCTTCCACAGGAATAAGACGATTTTGATTCTGTTTCAGGGATCTGTATCTTTGATTTTGTATGACCGCACCGCAGGCCCCCTTTTGAAACACTTCATCAATAAAATCGTGGCCGTCAGCATGCTCTCCCTGAAGGGCAAAAAAGAGCATTCCGCTTTGAATCGTTCTGGAATCAACGGATACACCCTCTACCCGTACTGGGGCATCATCTGAGGATTGACCTCCTAAAAGGCGAATTATTTCCTGCAGTGATAAATGCAGATCGGTTCTCCTACAAAATACCCAGATACATTTTCACAATGACACGATCATCAAATGGAAACCGTTTGGATCCGATTTCCTGGTAATCCTCATGCCCCTTTCCGGCGATCACGACGGTATCCCCATCCCGAGCCCGATCCAACACAGCATGAATGGCCTCTTTACGATCAACAATATGAACAACACGCGCCATGGATCTTATGCCGGATAAAATATCTCTAATAATGGCCTCGGGATCTTCTGTTCTGGGGTTGTCCGATGTGATAATAATTTCATCGGCTAAATCCTCGGCGATTTTCCCCATTTCAGGTCGCTTCCCTTTATCCCGATCGCCACCGCATCCGAATAGGACAAAAAGCCTCTTTTGGGTGAATCCTCTCGCCGCAATCAGGAGATGATGGAGCGCATCAGGGGTATGTGCATAATCGACGATGACCTGAAAACCGCGGCTGGAATCAATCACTTCCATACGTCCTTCCACCCGCTCAATTTTTTCGATGCCTTCCCGGATCGCTTTCTCATCCAATCCCAATTCCAGACCCACCACGGCTGCTGCTGCGCAGTTCATAACATTGAACGCCCCCCAGAGTCTGGTGGTTAGATCCACTCTCCTACCCTGATAAACAAGTGCAAATCGGGTTTTACCTTGGATTTCCTCGATGATCTCGATTTGATAATCGACTTGAGGATTGTTCTTCCCATAGGTGACTGCTCTTCCATTCACGGACTGGAGCATCAACCCACTCGCAGGATCGTCCCCATTGATAACGGCAACACCGTTCGGGGAAAGCATGCTAAAGAGATTGGCTTTGGATCTTCCATAGGCTTCAAGTGACGGATGAAAATCCAAATGGTCCCTCGATAGATTCGTAAAAACAGCGGCTCGAAACTGCATACCCAGCACACGGTGAAGCGCCAAGGCATGGGATGAAACCTCCATAACAACGGCTCGGACGCCGTCCTTTTCCATGTTTTGTAAAAGCTGATACAACTCAACCATATCGGGTGTCGTGCGCTTGGCGGCCATTTTCTTCTCTTTCCAACGATAGCGTACAGTCCCGATCAGACCGACATCGAATCCGGCCGTTTTGAGCACAGACTCCAAAAGATAAGAAACGGTGGTCTTGCCATTGGTCCCCGTGATTCCAAAGAGCTGCAGACTCTTCAAAGTCTGACCATAAAAACGATTGGCCAGTTTGGCTAATATCTGCCGGCTTTCTTTGACCCGTACGACAGGTACAGCTTGTTCGCCTACATCTTTCTCAACAACAAGACCGCATGCCCCGCGACGAACAGCTTCAGCGATATAATCATGGCCATCCGACTCAAAACCGGAAATAGCCACAAAAAGGTTGCCGGTTTCCAACTTCCTTGAATCACTGGCGATACCTGTAACCTCGTTCTCCATACCAGGGTGATCCGGCACGGCCATCAAACCTTCACACAGCATTTTTATTGAGATCATTTGGATTTCACACTTTCATCGGGTTCCTGGCACCAAAGGTAACAGACCATGCCGGCAACCACCTTTTCACCGGGTTTTGGACTCTGTTCAATAACGACCCCCCTCCCCTCAACCCTGCCCTCAATTCCACGGCTTGACAACCTTTTCAATGCTTCGCGGACACTCAATCCATTGAGTTGAGGCACATGGTAAGGAGAATCATAAACTGAAGAGGATTCCCTTTCAGACTCCAATTCATGCTGGCGATTGTCATAATAGCTTGAAAAAACAACACGGCTTTCAGTACGGTTTTCGTTTTCCGGTCTTCCGGAAGGTCCGTATTCCAAAGGAAAACCGGCAATTCTCGAGACAATACGAGAAAATATGGGAGCAGCAGACTGCGATCCCCAGTATGCTCTCTGCGGTTCATCCACAACGATCACCATGGCAAACATCGGTGTATCGGCCGGCCAGAATCCTGCGAAGGAACTCACATAAACGCCAGGACGGTATCCTTCGAAGCCGGGTTCCGATTTTTGAGCGGTACCTGTTTTGCCAGCAATACGCACGCCCTCAACTTTTGCTTCAATACCGCTCCCCTGATTCACAACATTTTCCATGATGATCCTTAACTGGTCGGCAGTACCTTCTGAAATGACCCTTCGAATAACCTCTCCCGAATAACTTTTTGTGATATTGCCGTTATCATCTATAATGGCTTTATAGAGAACCGGCTTAAACAGTTTTCCACCATTTGCAACAGCGGATATCATGCACGTTTCCTGCAAGGTTGTTACAGAAATTTCCTGTCCAAAAGAAACCGCCGCAATCGAAAAATCAGACCAGCGATAAACGGGCCTCAAAATACCGGGCACCTCTCCGGGAAGTCCGATACCTGTCCGGTTTCCAAAACCAAAATTCTGTATATATTTATAGAGAATATTTTCCCCCAATTTCTCACCAACTTTTGATATACCGATATTCGATGAATACTCCACAACTTGACTCAAAGTCAGCATGCCATGAGATTGATTGTGATCATGAATCGTATGGCCCAAAAATTGGTAGGATCCATTCTCACAAAATATGATAGAATTGGGATGAAAGAGTCCTTCCTCGAGTGCAGCGGCTGCAGTGACGATTTTAAATGTGGATCCGGGTTCAAAATCGACCTGTACAGGCTGATTCTGCAGCATCATATCAAAGTCGGGTTCCTCTCCGTTTTCCGTTCCCCCTAAGATCGAAGCCATGACCAGAATCTCTCCTGTAAATGGATCCATGAGAACGGCTGATCCACGTTTGGCACCATGATAGATGATTCCTTTCTGCAATTCTTCTTCCACAATCGTTTGATAGGCATGATTCAAGGTAAGAACCACATGATGACCATTTCTCGATTCTTTAACAGGATAATCCAAAGATAAATAATTCCGTTTAAGGGCGTCTTTTTGATAAATCCCCCATCCATCTTCTCCCCTAAGTGTGTCATCCAGAGCCAGCTCCACGCCGCTAACACCACGGTGTTCACCATTTGTAATACCGATAACCTGTTTGCCCACCATCTCATAAGGGTGAACCCGTTTTCTCGTCTGCACAGGGATCAAACCGCTTATTTGCAACTGATAAAGAGAATCTCTTTGATTGGTTGTGATATCATTCTCAATCCACACAAATCTTTTATCTTTATTCTCTTCTAAAATATTTAGATAATTATTTTTATTACCTTTGAGCACACTGGCGAATATATTTGCGGCTGCCTCTCGATCCTCCACCTGAGTAGCATCAATCGCCATTGAAAGCGTAGGCAAATCCATGGCAAGGATATTCATATCACGATCATAGATCACACCCCGATGGGCAATCCTTTTGATATACTGCTGGTACTGGGAAGGGGCCAAAGCATTCCACGGATCACGATTCCATACTTGGAACATAAAAAGGCGAACCAGAATAACAACAATGGATAGTGTGAAAAGGAATCCTAAAAAACGTAACCGTCTCATCTCCGTTTTTTCAATGGGTTTCCCCTGGTCGTAAAAAGACCTCATTTTTCTACCTTAAATTTCATTCAAAGGATAACATACAATTTCCCCCATTGTGCTAAAAAAAGCCCGCATATTGAATTTGAGCTTCTTCTTGTTCAAGCGATATTTCTTGATCCATCCAATCGACGGCCAATTCCTTCTTGTGATTGGCCGAGAGAAATACCAGTCCTCTCTCTGAAGCGAGTGCAACGATGCGTTGATAACTCGCCAATGCATTGACCTGTATGCGAAGATCATTCGTTTCGTTCTGCAGCGATTCTATTTCTTGTTTCAAGTTATCATTTTGACGAAGATCAAAGTCAATTTGAACCGTGCCCCATAAGTATAAAGAGATAAGTATGAATCCGATGAACCACAATAGTCGCATCCGAACTTTTTTCCGAGATTGTTTATGATGACGCTCACTATTCATAAAAACACCCCTATTTCCCCGACAGCAATATTATTCATGAACTTGTATTTCAGTCAAAAGGCAGATATTCCTTTGTTTTTAACAACCGATCTTTTTGCGTAAAAGAGTACATCCAAAGGAGTGAACCGCAGAGAACGTTAAAAAAAATAGTTGATTCACACATATGAATCACCTGACGTTCTCTGCGGTTTTAAAATAGGTAGGCATGTATTTTTCCGCAGCACGCAGTCTCGCGCTCCGTGCTCTCGGATTCCTCTGGATTTCTTCTTCGTTCGGACGAACGACCCGTCTGGTTAATACACGAAAATCATATCCAGACGGGATGGTCTGTTTTTCCATTTTGGAGAAAGTTGCACATTCTCCCCGAAAAAAACGCTTGATCAGTCGATCTTCTAAAGAATGATAACCAATAACAACAATTCTTCCTCCCATTTTCAGGTAAGGATAGATCCGTTTAAATCCTCTCTGAAGTTGTCCTAGTTCATCATTGACTTCAATCCGTATAGCCTGCCAGATGCGGGATAGAATTTTCACGTGATACCGGGATGGTGTTATCCTTCGCACAAGATTGGCCAGTTCACCGGTCGATTGTATAACCTTTTTTTGACGTTCTTGAACAATGGCTCGAGCAATTCGGCGCGCATGCCGCTCTTCTCCATACCGATAAAACAGATCAGCCAGGACTTCCTCCGAATAAGCATTAACAATTTCTCGAGCATCCAACGATTGATGCGTATTCATCTGCATACTTAACGGACCATCCGACATATAACTGAATCCTCTTTCTATCGTATCAATCTGATGTGAAGAAACACCCAGATCCATAAACAATCCATCGATTTCTGAAATAGACAGCTCATTAAGCACACGATCTATGTGTTCAAAAGCATTATGCAAAATAAGGATTTGATTACCCGCAGATGAGAAACGTTTCTGGCAAAACAAAACAGCTTCATCATCCTGATCAATACCAATTAATCTGCCTTTTTGGTCTAAGCCCTTGAGGATCGCATCCGCATGTCCACCCCCTCCTATTGTACCATCCACATAGATCCCCTCGGGATTTGTAATCAGAAAATGAATGACGGATTCGACAAGAACAGGAACATGAAAAATCATAGAATGGACCCTCTTCTCCCCTTCTACGACCTGTCTGCTCCCCCAAAAAGTTTGACTCTCTCCTTACTGCTATTTTTACTGTTTTTTATAAAATGTTCGTATTGATTCGGATTCCAAAATTCAAATTTATTGAATGCGCCGATGATTAACACTTCTTTATCGACTTTCGCATATTCAAGATGTTCCTTGGGAACGATGATTCTCCCCTGCTGATCACATCGAGAAGGCTGCGCATTGGCCATTGTTTCTAAAAAATAGCGCCTCTCCTCATCATCTGTAGAGAGAGAGCCGTATCTTTCTTCCAGTTTGGATGCAATCTGAATAAAGACCTCTTGGGGATAGACAAACAAATTTTCATTGGGTCCCAGTGTAACATGAAAGACATTATTCGACTCCTCTCCAAGCTGATTTCGATAAGTAGCCGGAATATTGATCCTGCCCTTAGCATCAACCGTATAAAAAAACTTACCGCTGAAAATATACATATACTCCCCACTATGGTTAGGGCACCCCACACATCATTTAGGATGTTATGGGATAATTAGGGATTATCAGGGATTTTCATTAATAAACAAAAATAATTACTCAAAGTCAAGTGAAAAAATAAAAAAATATTAATTCAGAAAAATATTGCATTTTATTCAATTATCTCCTAAATTTACTAAAATAAGCGATCTGCAGTAAAATGAAGCAATTGACGATAAATAAAGAACATATCGTATTTATCGAGACTTTCGGATGCCAGATGAATAAATATGATTCCGAAATCATCGCAGGACTATTGACATCTGAAGGATATCGAATAACCGAAAAAGAAGAAGAAGCGACTGTTTATCTCATCAACACCTGCTCTGTTCGAGAGCATGCAGAAAAACGCGCGCTGGGAAGAATAGGGACTTTATCCCACTGGAAGCGACATAATCCGCAAAGAAAATTGGGCGTCATCGGTTGTATGGCACAAAGAATGGGTGAAACGCTTTTCATTCAAAAACCATTCCTGGATTTTATTTTGGGACCGGATGAATACAGCAAACTTCCAGATCTCATAGCCAACGGCCATCAGGAACATTGTACAGAGATATCGCTTCACGGGATTGAAAGCTACAGCACCATCGAGCCCAAACGCAGATCTGGCATAGATGGTTTTGTAGCGGTCTCGCGCGGATGTAACAATTACTGCAGTTACTGTATTGTCCCCTATACACGCGGTCGAGAACGAAGCCGTCCAATCCATGACATTCTCGATGAGATTGAAAAAATGATCGATGAAAATTACGTTGAGGTAACCCTCTTGGGACAAAATGTGAATACATATAATGATGGACAACATGACTTTGCAGATCTTTTACAACAAGTCAATAACATCGCAGGCATTCATCGGATTCGATTCATGACATCCCATCCGAAGGATCTGACGGATAAAATACTCCAGACAGTTGCGTCCTCCGAAAAGGTATGTCCTCATCTTCATCTTCCTCTCCAGTCGGGATCTGACCCTATTCTCTCTAAAATGAACCGCGGATATACCCGAAAAGAATATACTAACCTGGTTGATAGAGCCAGACGGGTCATTCCAGACGTTTCCATTACATCGGACATCATGGTTGGCTTTCCCGGAGAAACCGAAACCGATTTTCAGGAGACAGTGCGTTTGATGAAAGATGTTCTTTTTGATGATGCCTTCACCTATCGGTATTCCCCGCGCGAAGGCACAAAGGCTTTTCAAATGAATGACGATGTCAGTGAACAGAAAAAGCGACACCGTCTGGATCAGATTATCAAACTACAGAGACAGATCTCGTTTAAAAAAAGACAGAATTTAATAGGCCGATGCATCGAGGTTCTGCCCGAAAAGACCAGCAAACAATCACCGGACGAATGGATGGGAAAAACACCGGGTGATCATGTTGTGATTTTTCCAAAAAAGCATATACGGCTCGGTCAACCTGTCAAAGTATTGATCGAATCTTGCCGGGGGTCAACATTGAGGGGAAAAATTCTAAATTGCAAAACAGGTAACAATTGACATTGAATACAAGGAGGAGACCATGTGGATCATAAAATGGATTCTCATAGCAGTTGCCATTCTTCTAATTCTTTTATTTGCTTTCGAGAACCAGAACCAGCAAACCTATATCAAATTTGTAAAGTGGCAGTCCATTGATTTGCCCCTCTATATTTTTCTCTACATTTCATTTGGACTGGGAATGCTCTTCTGGCTTCTTATTTCCATTTTCAAAATCCTCAAATTTAAAGGTAAAATACTGAGTTTAACAAGAGCGAACAACAAACTCAGAGAGGAACTCAATCGACTGCGAAACGCCGATATCGAAGAAGAAATCGAACCATCAGAATTGGAAGAAGATCAGGAAGCAACAGAGATTGAAGATGTTTAAAAACAGATACTTTGGAAAACATAGAACGCATAAAATATGATAAAATAGAGGGAATAGGATGAATAACATTCTCCTCATGGCTGTTGCCATTTCCGTTTTCATTATTGCTGTCGTTATATTCATTTTGGTGAAACGGAACAAACAAAAGGCCCCCAGAAAAACATCCTACATTGACGCACTGCACATGATCTTGGATGGCAAAAAGGATGAAGCGCTGGAAAATCTGAAAAGGGCGGTCAAAGAAGACACCGAAAACATCATGGCCTATATCAAACTGGGTGATATCTATCGTGATAAAGGGTATCCGATTCGGGCAGTGAAAATTCACCGCAATCTACTGATCAGAAGTGAATTGAACAGCAAGCAAATTGAAGCCATCTTGCACCATCTGATAATCGATTATCAGGCTGCAGGCTCTCTGGACAAAGCCATCGAAATGGCAGAACGACTCGTTCACCGAACCAAAAAGAATATGGACAATCAGCTTCTGCTTCTTTCGCTTTATGAAGAAAAGGGGGACTGGGATAAAGCGCTTATTTACAGACAAAGCACCAACAAATGGATGAAAAAAAAGGATCAAAAGATCCTGGCACTCTACAAGGTAGAATCCGGACTCAAGTTTATCGAAAAAAAGGCCGAACACGAAGGTCGCATTCGGTTTAGAGAAGCCACCAAACTTGATAAAAAATGTACACCTGCCTATCTGTACTGGGGAGATTCCTATCGAAGAGAAGGACGGAACGGAGATGCCTTAAAGATCTGGAAAGATTTCACGGTCAAAAATCCTGATTGGGCCCATCTCTCATTTGACCGACTAAAAGAGGTCCTTTTCGATCTGGGCCGATATGGTGATATGGAAGAAATATATCAGCAAATTATACAGAAGAAACCCAAAAATCCCACAGCCTACATTCATTTGGCCGAATTGTACAGAAAGCAGGTAAAACTGGACGATGCCCTTACGGTCTGCAACACGATGGCAAATCATTATCCCGATTCGCTCCGATGTCGGACGATTCTGATCCAGGTACTTCAACAACAAAATAAGGATAAAGAAGCATTGATCGAAGCCTTAAAAATCTTGAATCGGGAAATAGAAAAAGGCGTGATATTCCGGTGTGATCACTGCGGATTTAAGTCTGAGGATCCACTCTGGCACTGTCCCCAATGTTATCACTGGAATACATTTTTAGAAGAACAACAATGAAAAAACAGATTATTCAATTTCTCCTGATCCTGCTTTATCCGATGTTCATGGCTCAGGGTCAGAACGATGCAGATATCATTGATCTCATAGAGAAGGGACAGACCGAAAAAGCCAGACAACTGCTATTTCAGATCGATGAAGATCAAATCGAACCCGATCTGCGCCTGTTGCTTCAAGGCTGGCTTTCCACGAATGGGGACTCTGCCATCACCTGTTACGAAAATTTGATTCAAACATACCCGAACAGCCAATTCAGCGATGACGCCTTATTTAAATTGGCTCAATTGAAATATGCGCAGGGGCTTTACCTCACAGCCCAGAAACAATTTTCAGAGTTGATGACTGATTACCCCCGTTCCGGCTTGCATCAGAACTGCGTCTACTGGATCGGTCTATGCTATCAGGCTACCGGGAAAATGGACTCTGCCCATATCCAATTCCAAAAAGCACTGAGAGAATATCCCACAACAGCACTCTCTTCAATCATTCAACAAGATCTGACTGCGCTCGAACAGGAACAGTCTGCAGAAATGGAAAAATCCTTACAAACACCCCACATTACATACGCCGTCCAAGTCGGTGCGTTTACCCACCAGAATAATGCTCTGCTCCGCAGTCAATTTTTCGAAGATAAAGGTTATGAGGTAAGTTTGAGAACAAAACGCCAAGACGGAACAACCTACTATCTTGTCTGGATAGGATCCTTTGACAGCGATATGGAAGCCAGAGCATTCGGAGAAGAACTGAAAAGAAGATGGGACGTCAATTATACACTCGTTTCAGAATAAGGAGTTAAATTGATCGTTAATTTGATTGATATGAAACCAGTCTACATTTCCGGAAAATAATAAAAATATTGATGGCTGAGCGATTACACTGACTTGGCATCCCCAAAATTCAATTTACCAGATAAAATTTGTATACCATTTCATGATAAACAATATTCATACAATCATAAGGATGCAAACGAAAAAATGTTTAATTTTACAATATAAATCGGAGAATCAGATGATTTCTATTCCTGAAGAAACCATTGGACTTGGATTTCGAATCATTCTTGCTTCAATACTGGGTGGATTGATCGGGTTGGAACGGGATATGCACGGAAGATCAGCCGGATTGCGAACCCATTTACTCGTCAGTCTGGGCGCATCGGTATTCATGATTTTATCCAGACTCATTGCAGAATCACCATTGGGAGTGGCTGCTCTGGCAGATCCTGGACGAATAGCGGCTCAGATTATTGTGGGGATCGGTTTTATTGGAGCCGGTGTGATCATTAAAGAAGGAGTAAACATTCGCGGATTAACGACAGCCGCTTGCTTGTGGACTGCTGCCGCTATTGGAATGGCCACAGGTGGAGGATATTATCCAATAGCACTTTTCACAACAGGCATCGCACTGGCCAGCCTGATTCTGTTGAAATACCTGGAGAGAATTTATCCAAAACATTCCTACCGAATACTCTCAATTACAATACCATCTGATAGTGAGACTTCTCATATTATCGATCTGGTTAAAAGGAAAGGTGTGAATATTCTCAATTTGGATATCAAGAAAAATTATAATACAAACATAACAGAAATGAAACTTTACATCCGGCTATTCTATAAAGGTTTGACCAACAAACTGGAATATCATATTTTAAACACTTTAGAAAAATCCAAAATTGCAATGATGGAAGTCAAGTGGGAAAGCGGTTAAATACCATTCACATTAAACAGACAAACCTTAAAAATACAAAAATGTCCCTTTGAGAAATATCCAGGATGAATTATTGAATCGGTCCTCTCTATGCTGTAATCCGATATTGCCCTTGTAAGATCCGAGGAATTATATGTACACTTTTCAGTCAGGCGAGAAGAGAAAAATAATTCTCAGAAAATACTTGAAAGTATATTTTAAAAATAATACATTATAAGTTAAATTTGGAACTGTAAAGTAATCATAAATTTGGTACATATCGAATCGGCTGAAAGGATAGAAGGATACACCAAATTATTATAAGGAAAGCGGATTTATGGATATATTAGGCATTTCATGTTTCTACCATGACAGTGCAGCCTGTTTACTAAGAGACGGAAAGATCATTGCAGCTGCTCAGGAAGAACGGTTTACACGAAAAAAACATGATTTTGGCTTTCCCAATCATGCCATCAACTATTGCCTTCAAGAAGGAAACATGAAATCAAATCAATTGGACTATGTTGCTTTTTATGATAAACCATTTACCAAATTTGCACGCATATTAGAGACCTACTTGACATTCGTACCCAAAGGGATCGAATCCTTTATGAAAGCAATTCCCCTATGGATTCGTCAGAAATTGTGGATTCCCGATCTGATTCAAAAAGAGATGGGCTATCAGGGAAAAATCCTCTTCCCCGAACACCATGAATCCCACGCTGCCTCCGCCTTTTTCCCTTCACCCTTTAAAAAGGCAGCCTTTTTAACCATGGACGGAGTCGGTGAATGGGCAACATCATCTTATGGAATTGGGAAAGACAATAAAGTCGAAATTCTTGCGGAGCTTCACTTTCCCCATTCGCTCGGTTTGTTATACTCGGCTTTTACCTATTTTACAGGTTTTAAAGTCAATTCCGGTGAATATAAAGTGATGGGATTGGCCCCCTACGGCGAACCCAAATACGTACAAAAAATTTATGATCACCTCATGGATTTGAAAGAAGATGGTTCTTTTAAATTGAATATGAAATATTTCAATTATTGTGCTGGTCTCACAATGACGAACCATCATTTTGAAGAACTTTTCGGCGGACCGCCGCGAAACCCAAACAGCAAACTGACGACAAGAGAGATGGATTTGGCCCGTTCCATTCAAGAAGTGACGGAAGAAATCATGTTGCGGATGGCCCGCCATGTTAAAAAGATCACCAAAGAGAAATATCTGTGTCTTGCCGGTGGCGTGGCATTGAATTGTGTCGGGAATGGAAAACTCCTGCGATCGGGACTTTTTGATGATATCTGGATTCAGCCCGCTGCCGGAGATGCGGGTGGAGCACTCGGTGCAGCTCAGATTGTTTTTCATCAGTATCTCGACAATCCAATACCTGATAAAAACGGGCGGGATCTCCAAAAAGGATCTTACTTAGGCCCTCATTACAGCAATGAAGCCATTCTTGAATTTTTAAAAACATATCAACTTCCGCACACTTATCTGGACGATCAGGAATTGTTTAATACAACAACCGATTTGCTGATCGAGGAAAAAGTAATCGGATGGTTTCAGGGCCGGATGGAATTCGGCCCACGGGCACTGGGCAATCGATCGATTATTGGAGATGTCCGCTCTCCAAAAATGCAGAAGAAAATGAATTTGAAAATAAAATTTCGAGAGAGCTTTCGACCTTTTGCACCGACTGTACTGGCAGACAAGGTCAGTGAATGGTTCGAACTGGACCGGGAAAGCCCCTACATGCTCCTCGTCGCGGATGTAAAAAAGGAAAAACAGCGTCCGATGTCAGACGAAGAAAAAAAATTATGGGGAATCGACAAACTCAATGTGGTCCGTTCGGAAATCCCCGCTGCAACCCATGTCGATTATTCGGCGCGGATACAGACAGTCAACAGAGAGGACAACCCGCGCTATTATGATTTAATTAACCGTTTTTATGAGAAAACGGGATGTTCCGTGATTGTAAATACCTCTTTTAACGTTCGAGGTGAACCGATCGTGGAATCTCCTATGGATGCCTACAAATGTTTTATGCGAACGGAAATGGATGCATTGGTCTTAGGCAACTATATCCTGTACAAAGAAGATCAGCCTCAATTTCATGACAGCATCGATTGGAAACAGGTTTATGAGCTGGATTAGTGACGTCAGAGACGAACTATTCAAACTTGATCAATCCCCAAAAAGTTTAAAGAAATTCGGACTTTTGGTGGGCACTGTCTTTGCGATCATTGCTCTGTGGATGATCTTGAAAGATACCTCTTCCGTTCTAAAATATATTTTGGGCTGTGTGGGACTACTGCTCATTTTATTCGGCATACTGTATCCAAATCTGTTAAAACCAGTGCATAAAGTGTGGATGGGGCTGGCTTTCACGATGGGATGGTTGGTTTCGAGAATTCTTCTTATCATATTATTTATATTTGTTACCATTCCGATTGGTATCATAACACGCCTTTTCGGCAAGGACCTGATCGATCACAAAATGAACAAAGACCAAACGAGCTATTGGATACCAAAGAAACATCTGGATAAATCACATTTTGAAAAATTGTACTGAGGAGAAAATCGATGAGTAAAATGAAGATCATGGCGGAATTCTTGACCTTCCTGAAAGAAAATAAAAAATGGTGGCTTTTACCGTTGGTTGTTCTGTTGATGCTGCTGGGTACTCTGATCATATTAACCTCAAGCAGTGCGCTGGCACCTTTTATCTATACATTATTTTAAACAGGCTGTTCTGATTGTTCGGAACGTTGAATGGTCAAGATGAAAAATTCAGAAATTGGCAGTACAAATACAGATGATCAATCGATTCATCAATTTTAGGAGGGCTTGAAAATGAATAAAAGAATCATGACGATTGTTATTTTGATGACAGCGCTTCATCTGATCTTCTCTGTTCAGTGCTCGAAAGAAAAAGGCCCCAGTATCGCCGAACCTTTTCTTGATCGCTGGGCATTGTACCTGCCCGGTGGAGCCGGCTGGATTGAAGTTCGTCAGGAAGAAAACTACCTCGATGGCGATCTCTTATGGTATGGCGGTAGCGTATTGCCTGTGAGCAGTGTGGTTTTAAATAATGACACACTCATCGTCACTCAAAACAGTGACGTGGTGCGCGAAAGGGACGAAGATAACAATCCTGTTCGAACGCAGACTTTGACCACCTGGATCGAATGCTACTTACAAAATGAAGAATTGGTCGGTAAGGCCTTGATACCCAACCGAAATGGAATCGGCATTGAAGTTACTCCATTTACCGGTAAACGGATACCCCCTCTTCCGGATAGTCCGAATTTATCAAAAATTGAATATGGAGATCCAATCAGTCTCTTTAATGGGAAGGATCTCACCGGTTGGGTTTTAACAGATACAACGCTAACAAACGGTTTTAGAGTCGAGAATGGGGTGCTGATCAATGATCCTGTACAGAAAGAAGGAGAACCTCGTGTTCGGTATGGAAACATACGAACCATCGATGAATTTGAAGACTTCAATTTGAATATCGATGTGAATATAGCCGAGCATAGTAACAGCGGTATTTATCTGCGTGGCATTTATGAGATCCAGATCAATGACAGCTATCAACAGCCTCTGGATTCGCATAATATGGGTGCGCTTTACAGCCGGTTAACACCTTCTACAAATGCTGAGAAACCCGCCGGTGAATGGCAACATTTAGACATTACCTTGTGCGACCGTCACCTGACAGTCATTTTAAATGGGGTAACCATTATCGACAATCAGCCAATTTTGGGTGTTACAGGTGGCGCATTGACCGCTGACCAATTCTCACCGGGACCGATCTATCTCCAAGGCGATCATGGAAAAGTGAGTTTTCGAAACATACAGCTCAGGCCGATAATCCATTAAAACCAGAAACCGATACATGGGCCTTGTTTAAAATCTGAAATTATCTATATAAAAACCGAAGTTAATGAATAAAGCCAGCAGAAAATTTCCGCTGGCTTTATAAATGATATCATTCACAAATCAACATCAATGAAGATGGAAAATCCTTCGCTTTATTGACTCTTTTTCTTCGACCTTTTCAGCTTCCTGATGGTTCCATCTCTTTTAACGGCGAATGGATTCAAACATTCCACACAGTAATATTCTTCAGACAGAATCAAGCTACGAAAGCGATACTTCTTTCCACAATGCGGACACGCTATATTGATGAAATCGATCTTCAAAACAAAAGATCCTTCAATCGATTGTACGAATAGATACCCGCCGACGAATCAATATAATATCCTTTTGTTCATTTAAAAAGAGTTATTTGATTTCATTTGGGAGTGATTTGTTATTTTTCTGCTTTTTAGCACTGACTATCGATCCCCCTGATATGATCACCAAAGAGCAATCAATCGATTTCGGACGATACGATCAAGCAGACAGCTGTTCGTAAAAACCGATTTATCCTACTCCTTTTCTCTCTAAAAGAAAAGGAGAGTAACAATTCAGTCATCCATGTAGACAAAAAAAATTGTGCCCACCCCATCAATTCTTCGAATCCGCTCAGAATGACTCTTCCTCAATCCTATATCAACATAGGTTAATGAAAAGGTGGGCCTGCAGTCCACCCTACACGCTTTTTTCAGATCCACCTGGGCATATTCTCAAGTCGCAGATTCAATTGCATATTCAGATCTTCCAATCCCTTGAGACGCTCTTCGAGATTCTTCTCCATTTCTTCGAGGTTACCCTTCATTTCTTCCAAACGAAATTCCAAGTTTCGGCCGTTAAAATCTTCAAAACGGGGGATCACAGGTTCCCAATCCATGCGACCGGGAAAATCGAAATCATCAAACGAACGAAATACCCTGATCGTGGAATTGGGATTCTCTTCGAGTTCAACCGCAATTTCCTGTCTCCGTCTTTGCCGGACAATCTCGACCGTGATTTCATCCCCTTCTTCAAAATCAGCCAATATATCCTGAATATCCCCCGGTTCCGTAACAGACTCATCATCCAGTGCAACAATCACGTCACCTGACTTCAAACCAGACTTTTCAGCGGGTGAATCTTCTTGAACATCGAGGATAAGCACACCCTCATCTTCCCCCAAACCAAAATAATCCGCAAGATCCGCGTTCATATCCTGCAACGTAACGCCAAGATAGACCTGACGGCCGCTGAAAAATCGCCTAACCCCCTCACCATTTCGACCCCATCGAAAAAATCCTTCATCCGACTGATACCGACCGACCTCAACAAGAACCTGCTTCTCTTCTCTACCCCTAACCAATGTTACATTGACTTCGGTTCCCGGTTCTGTTTCACGAACACGTTCGGTTAAATGATCCGGGGAAGTAATCTCTACACCATTGAAATTCAGAATCACATCGTCTTCCAAAATACCCGCATCATCCGCAGGGCCATCTTCCACAACGCTGCTGACGAGAACACCATTCGAAACAACCAGTGTTTCTTTATTTTCTTCAGACAACGGCTGAATCAAAACACCCAAATAGCCTTGTTCGCGATCATCCTCCTGGGCGAACAGTACACCGCCGATAATAAATAGAGCCGAGAGAATTAGAATCCATAGAGTGTATTTTCGATATGATTTACATCCATTCATTGTAACCTCCAATACACGATCCTATCATTATTCCTTCAAATGTTCTATCCATAAGACGTTCTGGTTCATAAAAAAGTTCTCCTGCAGCATAAAAAAAATGGATATCTTCTGAAAAGTCGATACCCAATGCTTTGACCGATTTATTGGTCAATATCATGATTGTATTAATTTAAAAACAGAATACTTAAGTAATAGAGTCTGTTAGACCTGATTTATGGCGACAATGGCGTCACGCTCAAACAACAGTTCATGACGGTACACATCAGCTTGTACACAAACAGTGGGGATTTTATTCAATAGAAAGAAGAATACAATCGTTATTCATCTATTCCTGCTGAACGATCTCTTCACCCGGGTCCGGTGTTTCTGTCGTATCCATTTCAGCATGGATGATTTCCGTGGATTCGACAGTCAATTCCGATTGTGATGGGAAAAACCGATCCCAGGCAGCAAGAGAAAGGTTTCGAATAGAGTGGTATTGTCGAGGCAAACCGTATCCTCTGGACAGCAACCGGTATTCCACAAAACCAACAGCCGATAAAGACAAGATAAAAACAACATAGGTCCTCATTCTAAAATGGGTGATTCTGTACCCGAAACGGTACCCAAATTTTGGAGGCCATGGATCTCTTGCTTTTTGCGGGGTCATGCTTTCAAGATAGTTTTTTAAAGTCAGTTGATGATCCAGAGAGTACCGCTTCAGAAATTTCTCCAATTGGTTTTTGACTTGTCCCAGATCCTGAAATCGTCTTCGGGCTTTTTTTCGGAGACATTTGCGGATAATCCGACCGAAACGGAAAGGAATGGCCGGATTGATCTTACCCGGAGATCGGGATTTTTTATGCACGATTTTTTCGAGGATATCGCCCTTCTCGTCTTTGGCAAAGGGCTTCAGCCCTGTCAGCAGCTCATAAAAAAGGATCCCAAGCGAAAAAATGTCCGATGCCGGTGTCACTTTCTTCCCCAGTGCCTGTTCGGGGGACATATAGTGATAAGTACCAAGGACAGCACCGAGAGAGGTTAGATTTTCATCATATTGAAAATGGGCAATGCCGAAATCGAGGATTCGGACCTGACCGGTATTGGAGACAATGATATTGGCCGGTTTTAAATCCCGGTGGACCACACCGTAAGCATGGGCATGGTGCAGACCTCTGCAAATCTGATAAATAATGATGGCTGCGATATGAACGGGAAGATGATGAACCAAAGAGAGAATCTCGTGGAGATTCTGTCCCTGAACATATTCCATGGCGATGTAATAGGAATGGCCCTGTACCCAGTAGTCATAGACATGGACAATGGCATCGTGGGACAGTTGGGAGACGACTTTTGCCTCGCGCTGAAACCGACTGATGATTTTTTCATTGGAAGAATAAAGAGGCAGCAACTCCTTAATGATCAGTTGCCGACCCAAAAAATCCTGTTTGGCCAAATAGATATTCGCTGCGCTGCCTTTGGCAATCTGCCGCTGGACCACATACTTGCCGATCTTCTTTTTTCTTTTTGAGGATTTTTGATCCATCATTCACTATGGTGAATTTTTTAGCCGTGGATGATTTGGGTCAGCACAACCGATATGTTGTCCTTTCCCCCATTTTGGTTCGCAGATTCCACGAGTCTTTTTCCTGCCTCTTCAAAATGTGCCGACTGAACCACAATGCGGTGAATCTCCTCATCGGAAACCATGTCATAGAGACCGTCACTGCAAATCAGGAAAATATCCTTCTCCAGAAGATCCATTGGAAAAACATCGGGTTGAAACTGTTTTTCCCGCCCCACAACCCGGGTAATGATATTACGCTGCGGATGAAACCGCGCTTCTTCGGGCGTCATGAGGTTTTTATTGACCATTTCCTGAACCCGGGTATGATCCACGGTGATCTGCTCCATTTTCCCCTTGTGAATCCGGTAAAGTCTCGAATCCCCGATGTGGACCACATAAAAACAGGTTTCATGGTAAACCATACCGGTTAATGTGGAGCCCATTCCCAGGTGCGATCGATTCTCCGCTGCGGCTTCAATCACCGCCCGGTTGGCCGCCTCAGCGGCGCACTGCAGCGCACCGATAAAATAGTGTTCTCCATTCGAATGCTCAAAAGGGATTGTGGCGTCGTCATCTTCAATAAAGGGGAGCAGTGACCGGATGAAATGTTCTGCCGCAAGTTGACTGGCCACCTCGCCGGCACTCTCCCCTCCCATGCCGTCGGCAACAAGAAAGATCCCATGGCCCGGATCACAGACCACAGTATCCTCATTCTGGGACCGTTTCAGCCCTTTGTCCGATATGGCAAAACAGTTGAATTGATTCATGATCTTATATGGACAAGATACTAAACTTTGGCGAAGGGATCAACCCTTATTATATTGAAAATGGTCGATAAAAAAGACCCATTTCAAATCCTCACAAAACTTGTCATTACGAGGAACGGGGTGGCAAAGCAATCTCTTTAACCTTATCGAGATTGCTTTGCTACCGCTCGCAATAACAAAATATGCTGATATCACTTATCGGGAATTCCAGATAATCTGATTCAGTTTAACCGGTGTCTCTGTTTGAATGGCTATGATCTTGTTCTGTACGCTTACAACAATATCGGCTGTTTCATTCGATGTAAAATCTCCAATAACGGGGACAGAAACCTGTCCATCACCCACATTGAGGTTATTGAGCTGATAACCGGTCGCACCGTCGATCACAATCACATTGCCTTCCGCATCACCGATGACCACATCCATTGTTCCATCCCCATTCAAATCGGAAAGTGCCGGCCCGGTTTTTCGGACAGCGGTCAGTCCATAGTCCCATATATAGGCCGTTCCCCTGGATGCACCGTCCACGGCATAGACATGCCCGCCCGAAGTGGAGAGAACGACATCGGGTTCTTTATCCCCGTTCAGATCGGATACAGCCGGTGCGCAGACGTGAAAGGGATCCGACTCCGTCGGTCTGGCCGATTCAGGAACAGACCAGCTCCAGAGAACAGAGCCCTTTTGTCCTTCTAAAATCACCAGTCTGGAAGGTGTTGCAAAAACCAGATCTGCACGACCGTCATGATTGAAATCTGCAGAGGCGATCGTCGAGGGACGATCCACTTCCGTATGGATCCAGATGCTGCGGCCCGTTTTTCCATCAAGGCAATAGATCTTGTTGTTCGTGGATCCGATCACCAGATCGGACACACCATCCTCATTGAGATCGACCAAAATTGGACCGCTCTCGATGGAAGCGCCGGTATCCAGTCTCCACAGGGGACCTCCCTGACGGCCGTCGAGACAGATCAGTGTTCCATTGGCTGTTCCCGCAAAGAGGTCTTCCGTGCCATCATTGTTGATGTCCGCAGCGGCCAATGGGGCTGAAACAGCCGAGCCGATTTGGCCTAACCAGATGGTCCTCATGGTCCCGCCGTCGATGGTCAGCACACCCTTCGTGGAAGTCCCGACGATGACGTCAAGCTCTCCGTCCTGTTCATTGATATCGGCAAGTAATGGAGAAATCCGAACGGCGCCCCCTCCACTCTGAAAAACCGAATTCCAAATAAGACCACCCTGCCGTCCATCAAGTGCATAGACCGTACCCGCCATATCCGCCGCAACGATATTGATGTAACCGTCTCCGTTAAGATCGCCGAGACTCGGAGAAGCGGCAACAACACCCCGGGTAGGATATTCCCAAGCCTTTTGTAGAATGACTTTTTGCGGTTCACCCTGCCGCAGACCGGGCACAAATTGATAGATCGCAAAAACAACAGCGGCAAGAACCAGAATGGCGACTGCGATTTTTGCGAAAACCTTGATCCCGCCTTTTTTCTGGGGAACGATAGCTTTCTCCACTTTAAACTGAAGTACATTGGAACCGATCTGGATTTTGTCGTTATTTTCCAGTGTCTTTTCCGTTACTTTGACGCCATTCACAAATGTACCGTTCGAACTGTTGAGGTCAGAGATCACGAATTGCCCTCCAACCTGTGCAATCTTGCAGTGCTTCCTCGACAGCCGGTCGTCTTCAATCGTGACATCGGCGTCTTCATCCCGACCGATGACGACCTCTTCTTCTTTGAGGACAATGTCTTCTTCGCATGCTTCCGATTTGATCACCACCAGCTTGGCTTCCGGCTCCTCATAGAACCGCGTTCGGTCTTCATCAATCACCGTACCTTCCTCGAGAATGGTCTGTTCGTCCGTTTCGAAGACGGTTCGTTCATCTTCGGGAATACCGGAATCAAAATGAAGGCTATAATTTCCAATACCAATCACATCGCCTGTATGAATGTCCTTTTCCGTAACACGCTCACCGTTGACTTTGAGACCGCCGGTACTCTGCAGATCGCTGATGACATACTGATTGTCTTTCATGATGATCTCTGCATGTTTGCGGGAGACATTCTTCTCCTCGAGGACGATGTCATTGTCGCTCTTTCGGCCGATACGCACCGGACAATTCTCGATCTCGAATTCGAAAAGCATTTCATCCCCTTTTTTCACAGTCACCTTGGCTTTCGAAACGCCGGGGCCCGTCTCCCCGGATTCTTCAAGAGGCTCTTCGCTCGACTGCCCGTACCCATAGGCGGTCTGATCTTGATCCTCCTGATTTTCAGGGTTTAAAATCTCATCATTATCCATAGCTTCCTCCTTCTGCTGAAGCATAGAACTTCATCCTCACATAGGCTCAGTCTCATGGATCATAAAGAGAAAGAGTCTTGACTGATATATAGTTGTACGAAAAGCATAAAACGTTGTTGCGAACGAGAAAAAGGCCTTTATAAAAAATGATTCAAGAAGATAAAGTTATCATTCCGTAAAAACAGAACCTACAGGAACAGATTATTTTTTCCTTGAAATAGAAATAATGATTTGCTATACTTAATTGATTCCCGATCGACTGATTGCCTCTGGCTTCTCCATACCCGAGGTGAATAAACATTGGGCTTTCAAGCCCAATACATTCTCATGCTCTGCGAGGTGTTCTTTACCTCGCAGAAATAGAGTTTAAAATGATACGATAAATCAATAAATCAGTCGAAGGTGAAAAACACCTTCGACAGCAGAAAGGAAAAAGTAAAATGAAATCACAATATACCATTATATTTTTTATCCTACTTTGGTTTTTAGGCTGTTCTACACATGAGGTTGAACGGTCAAATGCCGATAACCCGCGTCATGAAATCGAACAAATAATAAACATGGACATTTCTCATGTCGATCCTGCAACTGTTCGCGATGGTGAATATATCGGTGAATTTCCGTTCATGGAGAGGCTCCTCTACCAAGTCAGGGTTACGGTAAAATCCGGGAAGATAGTGAACATTGAAGTACTACAGAATGGAACTGAAAATGAATATGCCAAAAAAGGATTGGGAGTCGTCCCGCGTATACTGCAGAAACAGTCCCCGGAAGTGGATGTGGTGACAGGGTCAACCGTCACATCAAAATCACTGATGAAATGTGTGGAAGAAGCCCTGAACAAAGGCAGAAAAGGTGAAGGATAGGGATTCCATCTTGAGATGTAAATGATGGTGTAGTGTGTTTGTAATTGATTAGATCACCCTGCGGCTGCGTCTCAGAGCGTCCGATCGTTCTCGGGCTCCGCCCAGCAAGACATAGAACAAAACAACTATTAACCTCTTGAGACAGATATAACTTTTAGAGAGATTTCCATGCATGTCGTTGTCCTTTATGGTTGGAAAGAAGAAACGCCCGAATTCATTCAAGCCATATCCAAAGCACTTGGACTAACGGCTTATGAAATACGGCAGCGTTTGATCAGCGGTAGTCCGACCGTTGTGGCCAGCTTCGCGGATCCACAGCAGGCCGTGGTGTTTGCAGAAAAACTGAATCAGAACAGAATTGCGACGCTCATCGTCGATGCCACAGAAGTCCGCAACAGAGCCGGTTATTTTATCGTCCGCCATTTTGAATTCAAAGAATTGTCACTGCGCATCGAAGCGGTTGATGGACGCCGTGCAGAGATCCCCTACAGAGAGATCGATGTGCTCCTGCCCGGCACGAACATCGTCAAATATTCTGAGACAAAAACAGTTACCGAGCGCAAGTTCAGCCTCGGCAAGACCCTTCTTGCCGGCGGGATACCGATGTCAAAAAAGGTCGAGCGCCAGAAGGATGTGGCGGGCCAAAAGTACAAGAAAGTCCTCTATCTCTATACTCCCAGGCGACAGCAGCCGGTAGTCTTCAGTCAGGAAAGCGTAACATTCGAAGGACTCGGCTCTGCCATGAAGATATCAGGAGAAATGAACTTCCTGTACATGATAAACGAACTTCACCGCCTCAGCCCGGGAGCTGCCTATGACAACCGCTTGCTTCAGCGGATTGGACAGGTCCGACTGCTCGGCCCTACACTGAATCCGGAAATCCACTTCGATCTTGCGATGGAAATCCTCGCCCAAATTCTGCGGCTGGAACCGAAGAGCAACAACACAACTGTTCCGTGAAATCCATCATCAGAATGGCTTTCCGACTTTTTGACATTAACGCCGGCTACCCCAATCTGTGTGAGATAAAAAATATGGTTTGAAACGACTCCTAAGAGACGCACGACCTGAAAGGTCGCGCCAGACGTAAAAAATAAAATATAGGAAAGACACCCGCCGCAAGCCAAATCCCGCATCAATTGCATTCATCCCTTTACAAACATGTCCTTGCAAATCAATGGAAAAAAACTTGCAATTGTGTAAAAAAGTGTCGAAATTGATAAGCAAATAAAAAAACACAATTCGTAACCTTAATTTAAAAAATGGATCGATTTATCGAATAGTCTGAAATTGAAGAGGGACAACGCTCATGAATATTTACGGCGTGATCATTTTATCCACCATTCTGATAGAATTTATCCTCAATCTTATCGCTGACCTGCTCAACTTAAGCCATCTCAGCGGAGAGCTGCCCGATGAATTCAAAACCGTTTACGATGCCGAAACCTACCAAAAATCGCAAACCTACACCCGCGTGAACACACAATTCGGTTTTCTCATATCATCCTTCAGCCTCATCGTGATCCTTCTATTCTGGTTTCTTGGAGGATTCAACGCGCTGGACAATTTCGTTCGGTCTTACAGTTTGCATCCCATCTGGACCGGCCTCATCTACATTGGATTTTTAATGTTTTTTCGTTTCCTGATATCGCTTCCTTTCAGCATTTATGCGACCTTTGTCATTGAAGAGCGATTCGGTTTTAACAAGACAACGCCGGCAACTTTCATAAAGGATATCATCAAAGGACTTCTCCTTTCCATCCTGATCGGCGGTCCGCTTTTGGCCGGTGTACTGGCTTTTTTCCAGTATGCGGGATCATTGGCCTGGCTCTACTGCTGGATCGTCACCACCTGTGTCGCCCTCTTTCTTCAGTATGTTGCACCGACATGGATCATGCCGCTCTTCAATAAATTTACCCCTCTGGAAGACGGCGATCTCAAGGAGAGCATTGTATCCTATACCCAATCGGTGAAATATCCTCTGTCCGGCGTTTTTGTCATGGACGGTTCTAAACGGTCGACAAAATCGAATGCCTTTTTTACCGGATTCGGAAGAAACAAGCGCATCGCTTTATTTGACACACTCATTGAAAAACAGTCCATTCCGGAGATGGTGGCGATTCTGGCTCACGAAATCGGCCATTACAAAAAAAAGCACATTTTACGCGGGACGATCATCAGCATCCTGCACACGGGCATTATGTTTTATCTCTTATCACTTTTTATCAGTCACGAGGGACTTTTTGAAGCGTTTTATATGGATCAAACCTCTGTCTATGCAGGCATGCTTTTCTTCGGTCTGCTCTACTCCCCCATTGAACTGATTCTTTCCATTTTGATGCATATCTTTTCACGTAGGAATGAAAGACAAGCGGATCAGTTTGCGGCAGAAACAACCCAAAATCCGAATGCGATGATTGATGCTCTGAAGAAACTTTCTCTGCACAATCTGTCCAATCTCAGACCCCATCCCTTCTTCATCTTTTTGAATTATTCTCATCCACCGGTTCTGCAGAGGATCAAAAATCTCAGGAACATCAAACTGAAGCATACATAACCCAAATTGTGATCCCACTATCGAAAACAAAGACATAGGACCCACGATGAATAACGAAACCAGCAACAGGATAGATTAAATGCGAACCGAAATCACAATCTTGTTGTCGGGTATTGTCCTCGGCTTAAGCGCAGGTATTTCTCCTGGTCCGATACTCACACTGGCGATCTCTCAAACATTGCAGCACGGATTGAAAGAGGGCATCAAGATCGCCTTCGTCCCCGTGATCACGGATCTTCCGATTATAGCGATCACGTTGGGCCTGCTGTCACGTTTATCGGAGGTCCATACGATATTGGGTATCATTGCTCTTTTAGGCAGTCTATTTTTGATCTACCTCGGCTATGAATGTGTCACCATTAAACCGGTTGATCCGGATCGCAAAGAGATAAAACCGCAATCCCTGAGAAAAGGCATACTGGCCAATTTTTTAAATCCCAATCCGTATCTGTTCTGGCTGTCGGTCGGAACACCGATAATCCTCAAGGCACACCAAATCAACCTGCTTTCTCCCACCCTGTTCATCATCACCTTTTATATTTGCCTTGTCGGATCCAAGTGCATCGTTGTTTTTCTGACCGAAAGATCCCGACATCTGTTAAAAAGTAAATACTACGTGATCATCAACAAACTGCTGGGTATCGTGTTGTGGATATTTGCCCTTCTATTTATAAAAGAAGGATTGGGTCATTTCGGATTGATTACCCTATGAGAGCAAGCTAAGAAGAACGATTGATCAGAAAAGGCCGTTCTCTTTGAAATCAAAGAAGATTAAATCATGAATGCAAACCATTCAACCGATTGAAAGGAGTGAAATGTGAAAACTGTCGAAAAATATCTGAGCGAAGTATGCCGCATTTTACAAAATCTCTCTCATAAAGAAATCGAGCAGGCCATCACCATGCTGAAACAGGCGAGAGCCGAAGGGAAACAGATCTTTATCATGGGCAATGGCGGAAGCGCGGCCATGGCCTCCCATTTTGCGTGCGATTTGGGCAAGGGAACCGTGCAGAAAGGCAAAGCCCGTTTCAGGGTTATTTCACTCAATGACAACATACCCCTTTTAACCGCCTATGCCAACGACTGTGGCTATGAAACCGTTTTTGCTGAACCCCTGATGTCTCTTGCCGAACCGGGCGACATCGCCATTGCCGTCAGCTCGAGCGGCAACTCGCCCAATGTGCTGAAGGCCGTGGATGCGGCCCGGGACCTGGGATTAAAAACGATCGGGATCGCCGGTTATAAAGAGAGCCGGTTAAAAGAAAAAGTGGACCTTTACATCCAGGCCGGAGCGGATAAAAACCATCCAAACAGCATGCAACATGCCGAGGACGGCCAATGGGTCATCCTCCACGCCATTTTCGTAGCCATATGGCAGGAGATGCGACCGGCGTGAATCGGAACCAGCTGATACTGGCCCTTGATTTCGGAGGCACGAAATTGTCCGCCGGTCTCGTCCGAAAAGGTGAGCGGACATGGATTCAATGCAAACGGATGGCTTCTCCCGCCGATCCAGATGCGGAGACCGACCGCAAAATCATGACCAGACTGATCCGGGAACTGCTGCCTGCATCAGAACAACACACGGCAGCTATCGGTGTGAGTTTTGGCGGTCCGGTCGATCCGTCACAGGGCCTTGTCCGCCTCTCCCATCATGTTACCGGTTGGGAAAACTTTCCGCTTCAAAAGTGGTTGCACGAGCAGTGTAAAGTGCCGGTTGCGGTGGACAACGACGCCAATGCAGCCGCTCTGGGTGAGCACCGTTTCGGAGCAGGAGAGTCTGTCCGTCATATGATTTACATCACGATCAGCACCGGTGTAGGCGGAGGGCTCATTTTAAACGGCAAGCTGTGGCACGGTGCAGAAGGGATGGCGGGTGAAATCGGGCACATCGTGATCGACCCGAAAGGCCCGCTCTGTTTATGCGGAAAACGGGGATGCGTCGAGCGTTTGGCCTCAGGACCATACATTGCTCAGAGGACCCGGAAATGGCTGGTGGAACAGCCGGATCGAGGTCGGATATTACGCGAATTGATACATCATGACCTCAATGCGATCGATGCAAGGCAGGTCACCGAGGCCGCAGAACGGGGGGATGATCTGGCCTGGGAATCACTGAAAATCGCCGCCCGCGCAATCGGTATGGGGATCGGCAATGCGGCCAATCTCATCAATCCGGAACGGTTTGTCCTGGGAGGCGGTGTCACCAAATCGGGAAACCGTTTCTGGGAAACCATCCGCCAGACGGCGCGGCAGACCGCTCTGCCGGAGATTCATCTTGAGATCGTGCCGTCAAAATTGGGGGATGACGCCCCGCTCTGGGGCGCTGTCGCTCTGGCCGAAGACCGAATCAAGCATGAATACCCCGTCACGGACGAACAGAACAGCCGCGATCAATAGCCGAATTGATTGTATAGGATAGAATTGGATGACCTTTCTGTCGAATACACAAATTGAAATCATAAATACAAATATCAAGCGGGGTCACATCCGGCATGCGCTCTTTGATTTTGACGGAACGATTTCCCTGATCCGAGAAGGCTGGCAAACCATCATGATACCGATGATGGTTGAGATTTTAGCTGAAACGCCCGAACACAAACCGGAAGAAGAATTAGAGTCGCTGGTCACCGAATTTGTAACCCGGCTGACGGGCAAACAGACCATCTATCAGATGATCCAGCTCTGTGAAGAAGTCGAGAAACGCGGACAAAAACCATTGACACCGCTTCAATACAAACGGATCTACCTCGACCGGTTGCAGAATCACATTGCGCATCGCATTGAGGGTTTGAAAAGCGGAGTTCTGACATCCGAAGAGATGACTGTACGGGGTTCCCTGCGGATACTGGATGCATTCCATTCTCGAAGCATCACCTGTTATCTGGCATCGGGTACGGACGAAAAGGACGTGCTCGAAGAAGCCGATCTTCTGGGATTGTCAAACCACTTCGAAGGGATATACGGCGCACTGGACGATTACCAGAATTATTCAAAAAAAATGGTCATTGACCGGATCATCGGGGAAAATCGACTGCACGGACCCGAGTTTGTGATCCTGGGTGACGGTTATGTCGAAATCGAGGACGGTAAATCCGCTGGAGGCATAGCGGTTGGCGTGGCTTCGAACGAATCGGAACGGAAGGGAATCGATTCGTGGAAGCGGAACCGTCTCATCCGTGCAGGGGCCGATCTGATCATACCCGATTTTCAGGAATACGACAGACTCATGACATACCTTATGATGGAGGAATGACCCATGCCCTATCCCATTTTTGACCGCTCTCTCATCAAACTGAAACCTCTGTCCGAACGCCAGCACGACATGACACTGGATGATGTGCTCACACTGGACGATATTCCCCCATATGAAAATCGAGACCTTAAAGAGGTTGCCAAACGGATGACTGCAGCCCGCAGAGCCGGAAAAGAGGTGATTCTGATGATGGGCGCTCATGTGATCAAACGGGGACTCTCCCGCTTCATCATCGATCTGCTCAATCGGAAAATGATCACACACATCGGGATGAATGGTGCGGGAGTGATTCATGATTTTGAACTGGCACTGATCGGCGCCACCACGGAAAGCGTGGCCCGCTATATCCGTGAAGGCCAATTTGGACTGTGGAAAGAGACCGGCCGAATCAACGAAGCGATTCAGCAGGCCGGTAGCGAAGGCCTGGGCCTTGGGGAAGCGGTCGGAAGAATGATCGAAGCAGAAAAATTCCCCCACAGGGAGATCAGCATCCTGGCGGCTGGATATCGGCTGCGCATCCCGATCACCGTCCACGTTGGCATAGGCTACGACATCATTCACGAACACGCAAACTGTGACGGCGCAGCCACGGGAGCGGCTTCTTATCGGGATTTTTTGACACTGACGCACACGGTATTCAAACTGGAGGATGGCGTTCTTTTGAACGCAGGGACGGCGGTCATGGGTCCTGAAATCTTTTTAAAAGCATTGGCCATGGCCCGTCATGTGGCCCACCAAAAAGGAGAACAGATCAACCGGTTTACAACAGCGGTATTCGATCTCCAGATTCTGGGATCGGATATTCACAGCGAGGCTCCGAGATCGGTTCCTGAATACTACTTCAGACCCTACAAAACCATTCTGATCCGCACGGTTCAGGACGGCGGCGAAAGTTTTTACATCAAGGCCGACCATCAGGTATCCATCCCGACCCTTTATCGGAATAGTCTGGAACAGTTGAAGAGGGGATAGGATTTTGAATCAAGTACAATGTTCATATTCCCGGCTTGAAGAGATAACCCATCGCTTTTCTAAACTGCATATCATGGTTATCGGTGATTTTTTCCTGGATAAATATCTCATCATTGACCGCAAACTCAGTGAAATATCCCTGGAAACCGGTCTGGAAGCCCATCAGATCATTGAAACCAAAATCAGCCCCGGAGCCGCCGGCACCGTGGTTTCCAATCTCAGAGCACTGGATATCAGGGTAACACCACTCGGCATCATCGGGACCGATGGCCACGGGCATGAACTGAAACAAGCCCTGAAATCGATACAGGTCAATACCGACCTTCTCATCGAACAACCGGATCGTTTTACACCGACATACACGAAACCGATCATGAGGGAAGAAAAAGGAGAAGAGCACGAAATCGAAAGAATCGACATCAAAAATCGGTTGCCACTGCAACGGGATGTGGAAGAACGGCTCATCAAGCACCTGAAAGAGCATATTCGGGAAGTGGATGGCCTCATCATCGCGGATCAGGTCCAGGAGGAGAATTGCGGTGTGATCACTGATCACGTCCGGGATGCAATACATAAACTGGCCATCGCTTATCCCGATCTGATCTGCATAGCCGATTCCAGAACACGGATCGGTCGCTTTAAACATGTGATGATCAAACCGAATGTGCATGAGGCTTTACGGGCTTTACAGTGGCCCAAATCAGATCAGATAGATATAAAAACAATCGTTGCAGCCGGCACGGAACTGTTCCATAAAAACCGGAAACCTGTTTTTATGACTGCCGGATCGCAGGGAGTACTCATATTTACAGAATCAGGTCATCACCACATTCCGGGGATTCGGATTGAAGCCCCTCTGGACATTGTTGGTGCGGGCGACAGCGCCATGGCGGGGATCGCTTCCGCACTTTGCAGCGGGGCGGTACCCTTGGAAGCGGGCTTCGTCGGCAATCTCATGGCCTCGATTACGATTCAGCAGATCGGTACGACAGGCACGGCATCGATCGAACAGGTCATGCGACAATTCCGGCAAGTCTATGGTCCGCATTCATCGTGATCATGACACCCTCTCCCTTTTTCTTCCGATAAGCGAACAAAATACTTGATTTTGCATAAAAAACTTGCTATAATTTATTTTTCAAAACAACCCACATACGGAAAGGATGGATAAGCGATGGGCGGTATTTTCAGTGTTGTATCCAAAGATGACTGTGTCGAAGACCTCTTTTACGGAACAGATTATCACTCACATCTCGGTACCCGGAGAGGCGGTTTGGCTGTGCTCAGCAAGGACGGCTTTTCGCGATCCATCCATAACATTGAAAATGCACAGTTTCGTTCCAAATTTGAAGATAAGATCCCCAAAATGGAAGGACACTCTGGAATCGGATGCATCAGTGACACAGAGGATCAACCGCTCATCATCAGTTCACATCTGGGTAAATTTGCCATTGTTACGGTGGGTCGAATCAACAACATGGATCGGCTGATATCCGAGGCTTTCGATGATCGCTCCACCCATTTTTCGGAAATGAGTGAAGGTGAAATCAATCCGACGGAACTCGTCGCCACACTCATTACAAAGGAATCTACGTTTGAAGAGGGCATTCATCGGGCGCAAAAAGCCATTGACGGTTCCTGTACCCTTCTTCTGCTGACCGATCACGGTGTGTATGCTGCGCGGGATTTTTATGGACGCACACCCCTGGTCATTGGTGAAAAAAAGGGCGCCACCTGTGCAACGATGGAAACCTGTGTATTTCCCAACCTGGGATACCGTTTCAAGCATGAACTCGGCCCCGGCGAGGTGATGCTGCTGACGCCGGACTCTGCGGAGAAAAAGATTCCTCCGGAAAAGACACTGCGCATCTGTGCGTTTTTGTGGGTCTACTACGGATACCCGGCTTCCACTTACGAAGGGATGAACGTCGAAGTCATGAGAAACCGTAGCGGTGCAATACTGGCCCGCTACGACAACGTCGTTGTGGATATGGTGGCCGGCATCCCCGATTCAGGCATAGCACACGCCATCGGCTACGCCAATGAAGCCCAGCTCCCCTATCTCCGCCCTTTCGTGAAATACACGCCCACGTGGCCTCGCAGTTTTATGCCCCAGGATCAGGCTGTTCGTGATCTGGTCGCACGGATGAAGTTGATTCCGATCAGTAAGATCATCAAGAACAAGCGTCTCTTATTCTGTGAGGACTCCATCGTGCGCGGAACACAGTTGAAGGAAACCATTCAGCGCCTCTACGAATACGGCGCAAAAGAGGTGCACATGCGGCCGGCCTGTCCGCCTTTGATTTATGGATGCAAGTTTCTCAATTTTTCGAGATCACGTTCGGAGTTCGATCTGGCCGGGCGGAGAGCCATTCGCGAACTCGAGAACCGGGACGACAGCCCACTCGACGAATATGCCGATCCGGAGTCCGAGAAATACAGCGCCATGGTCGCTCATATTCAGAAACACCTCAAGCTGACCACCTTGAAATACCAGACCATACCCTACATGCTCGAAGCAATCAATCTACCGAAAGAGAAGGTCTGCACCTACTGCTGGGATGGTGTGGGATAGAATCAAGAGATCTTTCAATTGAATCAAACAAAGATAAATGATTGAGTCAATGATTTCATGGGGCTGCGCTCCAGGGTGAAAAAATTCATAACTTAACAAGAGCAAAACCATAAAACCAAAATATAACAGGAGGCGCATGAGATGACACCCTTTAAAGCATCCGTCGTATTCATAGCCGCCCTTGCCAGTGCATACCCCCAATCAATACCGCTGCAAACAACCGCTCCATCCGACCAGTCCAACAATATCCGCCAGTATCTCACACGCGTTGCCGGCGAAATCACGGATCAATCGCTTACCGGCATCAATACGCTGAATGAATGGCAGGATGTGCGCCCGCAGCGTTATCAAGAATTTATCGAAATGATGGGTCTCCTGGATGTACCGCTGACAGGTGAACGACCGCCTCTCAACGTTGAAACAGTCGGTACGATCCAAAAGAATGGATATCGCATCATCAAACTGTATTACGAATCCCTCCCCCAGCTCTATGTGCCGGCCAATCTCTATGTTCCCGACAACATCAACGGTCCAGCGCCTGCTATCCTCTATCTCTGCGGTCATGCCCGGACCCAAAAAGTACACTATCAATCCCATGCGAGACGGTTTGCTCAGCTGGGTTTTGTCTGTCTCATCATTGAAACCATTCAATGGGGCGAAGTGCGGGGTGAACATTGGGGCTGTTATGCCAACGGCTGGTTTCACTGGTACAGCCGCGGCTACACACCGGGCGGGGTTGAGGTCTGGAACGCCATTCGGGGATTGGATTTATTATGCCAGCGTCCAGAAGTGGATGGCGAAAAGTTGGGTGTCACCGGCATCTCTGGCGGGGGCGCACAGACCTGGTTTGTTGCAGCCGCCGATCCAAGAATCAAAGCCGCAGCGCCGGTTTGCGGCGCCAGTACACTGGCCGCCCACATTCTCACGAGGACGATTGACGGCCACTGCGACTGCATGGTGCCGATCAACACCTATTTGCGGGATTTTCCCGATATCGGCGCCTTGATTGCACCACGGCCGCTGCTTGTCTGCCAGGCTGACCGGGACGGTCTGAATACGATAGAATCGGTTAGAGAAATCGTTCAAAAAGTCAAGTCCATCTACGATCTATACAATATGCCCGATCAGATCACACTTGTGGAAACGCCGGGCGGCCATTCGTATCATCCCCTCTCGCGCAACAGGATCTTCTCTTTCTTTATGAAGCATTTACAGGGAAAAGAGGTTTCCTACACGGAAATCGATGACAGTGATTTTTCAGAGATGGTGCCATTCTCGGAAGAAGAACTCCGTGTATATATCGACGGTCCACCGCCTGATGACCGTACAAAAACGATTCAGGACGCTTTCATTACCCTGCCAGATCCTCCTCAAATTACCAGCATTTCCGAATTGAATTCATTCCGCGGGGAAGTTTTAACATTCCTGAGCACCAGGACTTTCGGATCTTTTCCACGTGAACCGGAAGCTTTAGACCCCCGGCTGGAATTCCGAACATGGGACGGCGGAAAATACGGGCGAACGGTATACAGTTACGTTTCGGAAAAAGGCTGGCGGTTGAAAGCGGACATTCGCTGGCAAACCCCGCAGGATACAAAAAGTCCGATTCTGATCGCTCTGCGCAGTCCGGATGAAAAGCGCGGGGCTTCTGAGGAATTTGTGGCGGAATTTGCAGAACCGGTTACTGTCGTTTATTTGGAAACACGCGGTGTGGGAGAAATGGGATGGGCGCCGGAACTGCAGTGGCATGTTCGCCGTGCCGCAGCATGGACCGGCCGAACCGTAGCCAGCATGCGTATTTATGACCTGTTACGCTGTATTGACTTTTTGAAAATGCTGCCGGGTGTGGATCCCGACAAGATCGGCATTGCAGCCAGAGACGAGATGACGGTTGTCGCCCTCTATGCGGCACTGCTTAACGGCGGCATTCACACTGTCGTGATAAAAAATCCGCCCAGAACACAAAATGCACCGAGCAGCCCGGATGGTCGCGGCGAAACCATCGAACTGCTGAACTGCCTGCGCATGACCGATATTTACCAGATCCCTGCTCTGTTGTTTCCTATGAACATGGTGTTCGTCGGCGAGTTACCCGAATCCTACCAATGGTCTATAGAGATATATCAAACCCTTGGCCGAGCGGATGCGATGACATACAAATGAATCCCCGGCAGCAGAAAAAGAATTTGATGATACAGCAACGGTGATGGTATAACCATCGGATTGAACAGACCATGCTGTTCATCCCGATATTGATGATCAAATAAAAATCAGGAGAAAAAAGTTGAACCCCAAAAAATGGTTGCGAACAATCCTATTCTGTTCATGTTTAACCCTCCTCCATTCATGTGCAAAAAATCCCCCCGATATCCCTGCCAATCAAGTGGTCCCCACTGAACATCAAATTGCGTATCAGGAAATGGAAATGATTGGATTTGTGCATTTTACAGTAAACACGTTTACAGGCAGGGAATGGGGATATGGAGATGAATCGCCGGATCTTTTTAATCCCACAGCATTGGATGCAAATCAATGGGCCAGAGTGGCAAAAGAGACTGGCATGAAACAATTGATTCTGACTGCAAAACACCACGACGGATTTTGCTTATGGCCGAGTCAATATACCGACCATTCTGTTAAAAGCAGTCCGTGGAAAGGGGGTAATGGAGATGTGGTCAGAGAATTTGTCAACGCGTGTCATGAATACGGATTGAAAGTCGGCCTTTATCTTTCCCCCTGGGATCGGAATCATGCTGACTACGGTCATCCACGCTATCTGACCTATTACAAAAATCAATTGAAAGAATTGCTCAGTCGATACGGTGAGATTTCAGAAATCTGGTTCGACGGGGCCAATGGAGGAACCGGATACTACGGAGGCGCCCGAGAAGAGAGAAGAATCGACAGAACTTCATACTATCAATGGCCTGAAATCATAACATTGACCAAACAGTTACAGCCGAACAGTCTTATTTTCTCGGATGCCGGTCCGGATATTCGATGGATAGGCAATGAGAAAGGATTTGCCGGTGAAACGTGCTGGTCAATGCTCAACAGCGATGACATCATCGTCGGAGCAGCAGACCCGGCCTATCTGAATACCGGCGATTCCCACGGAGCAAAATGGGTGGTCGGCGAGTGTGATGTATCGATAAGACCCGGCTGGTTTTATCACGAAGATGAAGACAGTCTGGTTAAAACACCCCAACAATTGGTGGACATTTATTATCGATCGGTTGGCAGAAACGGCGTTCTGTTGTTGAACATCCCTCCGGATAAGAGAGGCCTGTTTCATGAAAAGGACATCCAGGTCCTGAAGGAATTCAGAGAAATCCTGGATGAAACGTTCAAAGTCAATCTGGCTGAAGGGAAACATGTTGTATCGAGCAATTATCGGTTGAACCACGAAAAGTTTTCGCCCGCGAACATGCTCGATGGAGACAACAGGACCTATTGGGCAACAGATGACGGTACATTCCAGGCGACTCTGGAGATCGATTTGGAAAACGAAATCCTTTTTGACCGGGTCATGATACAGGAACCGATAAAGCTCGGCCAGAGGATATCCGAATTCTCGGTTGAATGTGATGTGCAAAATGAATGGACTCCGATAGCACAGGGGATGACTGTCGGGCATAAAAGAATATTGAGGATCCAACCCGTACAAACACGTAAAGTTCGATTAATCATTACAGAATCAAATAATATACCGGCCATATCCAATTTTGGTCTTTACAAAGCATCTGAAAAAGAATGAACCAGACCGGATGAATTGTACAAGGTTTGATCATTTTTATAAATAATCCATAGAAATGAAATCCCATTCAATAAAAGGGAGGAAAGCAATGGAAAAATTCACAATTGTTATGTTAGGAATCATCGTGATCGGTTTGTGTCTGTTTCACCGACCACCTTCAGCTCTGGCGCAGCCCGAAATGCAAGGAGAAACCTTTCCCGTCACCGTCGAAGAACCTGAGAACGGAAGTATCCGTGTTGAGCCTGCCATTCCGGATGACGGGAATGTGGCTACAGGAACCGTACTCACCATAACCACTTCTCCTGCGGATGGCTATCTCCTCGACAGCGGTTACTATTACAATCCCGGCGAGGGAGCATGGCGCCTGTATCATGAATCCACAGAACCGCTATTTCAAATAACGGTGGATAGAGAAAAAGTGATCGGTGCGTCGTTTATTGAAGCAGAAGTACTGGAGGGATTCACCGTCATTCAGGATGTGGTTTATGCCCAGCCCGGTGTAAAAAAACTGAAATACGATGTCTTTTCACCCGATGAGGCTAAAAACCTTCCCTGTGTTGTCATCATTCATGGCGGCGGGTGGTCGGCCAATACCGAGGACATTATGCGCGGTCTGGCCCGTGAGCTGGTCAGAACCGGCGATTATGTAGTATTCAGCATCGATTACCGCTGGATTGGAAATCAGGATGGCGATGAAGAGCCCAACACCATGGCGGATCTGATCGAAGACGTGTACGGCGCCGTTGCCCATATTCAAGAGCATGCCCGGGAATACGGCGGGGATCCGACAAAGATAGCCATCACCGGCGACAGTGCCGGCGGCCATTTATCGGCTGCGGCGATCAACATGACCGATATGATCGGTGACGGCGGATTTGGCGTGCAGGAAGGCATCTTTGAATACAAACCGACTTACATCCCCAGGGTCAAATCGGTGGAGCATGTGCGCAAAGAAATCATGCAGGCCATTCAGGTGGCCGCACCCAGTTACGGCGTGTTTGCCGGCGACCTCCTGCAGCGTTTTGCAGGCGACAATCCCGATCCATGGCTGAGAGCCATTTCACCGATTGATCATATTCCCAATATCAAAGAACGCGCCGTTCCCCAGCTGCTGCTGCGCGGAACAAGCGACATGCTCATTCAGCACGGACCTGTACAGGCCTATGCGGATGCGCTGAAAGCAGCCGGCCAGAGTGTGGAATATGTACAGGTTGAGGGGGCCAATCATGCCTTTTTCGACTGGAAACCCGATGCACAGACCAAGGCCACGTTTGTGAAATTTGGCGTGCCCTACGCCGCCAAAATGAAATCATTTTTTGACACTGTATTTTATCCAGAAAAATAAGAATCGTGAATCCGATGGAAACAAAGCTTCTCAATATCATTCTACAAAGGATCGATTCTCATGAGAATCGAGACCACTTTTAAATAAAAGGGAAAAGAAATGGTTCGTATCACAAAAATATTTCTGTTGTTGATTACGCCAATCATGATATTTATCAGCTGCATAGAAGAAAAAAATACCCTGAACAATTACCTGGATGATGTTGAACTCCAATTTGAGACCAATCAATTGGAAAACATCAAAATGGCTTTGAAGGATGCACTTACACTATCATCGGAGGAACTCGAATCAAAACGTTACGAAGACTATACCGGAACACCCAACCAGTGGGACCTGCGCACCCTTTTCGAGAAACACTTTATGCCGGACGATCCACAGAAAAAACTCGGAGAAAATTTTTACACGGACATCAAATCGGAGGATGTTCAGAATACAATTCGTCATATCTATGAGAAGTTAACTACCATAGAGCCATAAAATAACATCTAATTTGCTGAATGATATTTTACATTCTGCCGAAAAAGAGAAGTTATAAGACATAAATAACACAAATAAGGGACGAAAACCAAAGCGTCAATACATGAAGAATAAACATCAACAAATTAAAAAAGAGACTTATGGCCTGTGGATTATTCTCGGTTTTATTTTATTGAAATGCTTGATCCACATCCTCAGCAACACGGCGTTTGCTTACAGCATTTTCCGCGACGAATTTTACTATCTGGCCTGCGCTGACCATCTGGATATCGGATATGTGGATCACCCACCTCTCTCGATTTGGATATTGGTTGTGAACCGGTTCCTGTTGGGAGATTCGCTGATTGCCGTCCGATTTTTGCCTGTCCTTTTCGGCGTTTTAACCCTCTACATTGTAGGGCCAATTGTCCGGGAATTGAAAGGCGGTAAAATGGCTTTCATTCTGGCGGGAACCGGGATTGCCATATCTCCGGTCATTCTGGCCATGAACAATTTTTATTCGATGAACAGCATCGACATTTTCCTGTGGACACTGGCAGCATGGATTTTCATTAAACTGATCAAAACGCAAAAACCGAAATTCTGGATTTCAATGGGCATGATTCTGGGATTGGGTCTTTTAAATAAAATAAGCATGGGATGGTTTGCGATCGGTTTGGCAGTGGCGGTTGTACTCACAGACTTAAGGAATTCTTTAAAAACAAAATGGCCGTATATCTCCGTTTTGATAGCCTTCCTCTGCTTTTCTCCATACCTGATCTGGAATATCCAAAACGATTTTGCTCATCTGGAATTTATGCAGAATGCTTCAGGACTGAAATATGCGGGCATGAACCCGATTGTTTTAATGAGCAACCAGTTTCTTCTGATGTCCCCTTTCGGATTTATCCTCTGGTTACTGGGCATGGTCGGCATTTTCTGGAACAAAAACCTGAAACCATACCGCCCCGTTGTCATCATCGGATGGACGACCATGATCATACTGATCATCAACTGGAACAGCAAACCGGAGTATCTCTCCCCCACCATACCCATGATCATTCCATTGGGTGCCCTCTTCGTTGAACGCACATTCAAAAAATGGGTCAACGTCTGTTTTGCCCTGCTGCTTGGAATGACCATTTTGACGATTCCCATGGCCTTGCCGATGCTTCCTGTTGAAACCTATATCAAATTCAGTCAAACACTGGGTTTGACACACCCCAACACGGAATCAAAAGAATTAAATACACTTCCCCAGCATTATGCGGACATGTTCGGCTGGGAAAACATGGCTGAACAGGTATCAAAAGCCTATGAAACCCTGCCCGACACTGAAAAAGCGGATGCCGTTGTATTGACGCAGAATTACGGGGAAGCGTCCGCACTGGAGTATTACCGGAAACAATATCCTTTGCCCCGGGTTCTCTGTCCGCACAACAATTACTGGCTCTGGGGATTGAAACGGGCTGGAAAATCCCCTGATACTTTTCTCATTCTGGGTGGCCGATTCGAGGATCATGTCGGCAACTTTGAATCTCTACAAACCATGGCAACAATACAGTGTCGATATTGCATGCCGTATGAAAACAACTTGAACCTTTTTTTGGGCAAACAGTTTAAGGGCGATTTTGAATCATACTGGAATGGTAAAAAGAATTTTATGTAAAGAAACGGTATCCAAAAATTTTGATATGAGGAAGAAGAAGTCATTCCCGCACTGTTTAAACGGGAATCCAGGTGTGGGAAATTCTTTTTGTGAAAAACAAGAAAGATAAAATTGTAAAAATCTCCCATTCGCAAAACGATACAATAAACTGGTTGCTCAGGGGCGACATTTCCATCCGATGGCAGGTCATGCGGGATCTGCTCGATAGCCCGAAACAGGAATGGCAGACCGTGCAGGCCAGATTGCCCGATGAAGGTTGGTGCCAGCAGATCCTGAAATATCGGAACGCATCGGGTCGATGGACGCCGCGTCTCTACGGAAAGAAATGGATCTCCACGACCTACTCGCTGGTCCTGCTCCGCAGAATGGGGCTCCCTCCCCATTATCCGGCTGCTGTCGAATCCTGCCGGCTCTTCCTGGATGAGGCCCTGTGGCACGACGGCGGCATCAACATCTCGGTCTCTCTGAACAGGAGTGAAACCTGTGTGACGGGGTTTGTTCTGGCCCTCCTCTCATGGTTTCGGGTGGAGGATCCCCGCTGTGAACGCATCGTTGAATTCCTGCTCAACGAGCAGATGAAAGACGGAGGCTGGAACTGTATGCGCTGTCAAGGTGCTGTGCACAGTTCGTTTCACACGACGATCAATGTACTGGAAGGTCTGCGTGAGTATGCTGCAACAGGAGGGAAATATACTGCAGTCACTCTCGAAGCCGAAGCCAGAGCCAGAGAATTCTTCATGCAACACCGGCTCTACAGATCACACCGAACGGGTGAAGTGGCGAATCCCGCCTTCACCCGGTTCTCATTCCCGCCCCGCTGGCATCATGATGTCCTGCGCACACTGGATTATTTCCAGGCATGCAAGGCACCGTACGATGAGCGCTTCGAGGATCCGGTTGGTCTGATACGAAAAAAGCAGACCCGAAACGGACGCTGGCTTTTGCAGAACCGCCATCCGGGTCAAACCTATTTCGAGATGGAAAAGACCGGTGAAGAAAGCCGCTGGAATACGCTCAGAGCGCTCCGTGTGCTGAAATGGTGGGACCATATAAAACAAAATGATGAACAATCGGACACAATCAAATAGACTGCCCATGAATAAAAAACAAAAATGGGCAGTCGTGGCACCTTCCGTCCTGTTGATCACGACGGTACCGCTGTTTAGAATGCTATCGAAGATCATGGATCCGACGGTCGGATGGTACAGCGGTCTGGCACTCTACTGGCTGACCTGGTGCGGTCTCTTTCCATTATGGCTTGTGGGGAAAAAGCCACTATGCAGAATCATTCGGCCCCGGAAACCAGAACGAAGTACACTGTTTTTCTTGATCATCCCGATCGTGGGATCATTCTCCTATAAGCTGATTTCCGGCATGGACTACGGCCGGCCGGATATTGGTTTATTTTTATTGATCATTTCAACCGCATTCGGAAATGGATTTTTTGAAGAGGTACTGTGGCGCGGTGTCTATATGGACCTCTTCCCGGATAACCTGTTCTTCAGGATTTTCTGGCCGAGTCTCTGGTTTGCTCTCTGGCACTACGCACCGGGCTCGGTATCTCCCAATGCCAACATCGCTGCCCTGATGATCGGGTCCGGTATATTTGGTTTTTATTTGAGTTTTTTAGCCAAAAAGGCAAATACAATCTGGTGGTGCATCGTGGCTCACACAATCGGCGGCATTATCATGATCATTTAATAAATCGATGGGAAAGAATCCATGAACATGGAAAATCCAAAACCCTAAAAAACAGTATAAGTTGATCATGGAAGTCTTCTTCATGCGCAAATAATCTTTCCGACAATTGTCAGCAACAATCCCAGCCAATGAAACCCCTATTTTACCGATTAAAAGCAGAATTGTTCTTGAATTCAATCTATTTTTTCAGTATACTATGTGAGTTTTAAAAAAGGAATGATTATGAATACACATCTTACAAATAAATCATAAATAGGAGTCATCTGTATATGGAAACGATCAAACGAGAACAATACGAGATCGATATCGTTCTGGTGGGAGGCGGAATCGCCAATCTCAGCACGGCCGTTCGCCTGATGCAGCGGATCGATGCGCACAACAAAGCCGTCGAATCCGGTGAATCGAAAGAGCAAAAACTCGAATTGCCGACAGTGATGATCATTGAAAAAAGTCTCAAAGTCGGATCACACATCCTTTCCGGGGCTGTAGTGGATCCGGTTGCTCTGAAAGAGCTTTTTCCCAATTTTCTTGAACTGGATTGCCCGCTCGAAGATCAGGTCAAATCCGATCCCTTTTATTTCCTCACATCAAAAATGGCGGTACGCGTTCCCATGGTCCCCCCCGTCATGCGCTCGAAAGGGGCCTACATCGTCTCTCTTGAAAAACTGACGCAATGGTTTGTCAAGCAGGCCGAAGCCCTTGGTGCGGAGATGTATACCGGATTTGCGGCAAGTACGCTGCTGAAAGACGGCAGCCGCATCACGGGTGTGCGGTTGGGCGATAAGGGTCTCGGCAAAGAGGGCGAACCCCTCTCCAACGTCATGTACGGGGATGAAATTCTCGCAAAAGTCGTTGTTTTGGGAGAGGGTGTACATGGCGTGGTGACCAAACAGGCCATCAAGGACCTTAACCTGGGTGAGGATATCAATCCACCGGCCAACGTTCTGGGTATCAAAGAAATTATTCAGCTGCCCAAGAAGCACGGTTTCGAAGGCAAGGCCATGCACACGTTCGGCTACCCGCACAACGGAAAAACCTATGGTGGAGGATTCTTTTATGGCAGACCGGACAATCAGATTGCTCTGGGTCTGGCCACCGGTTTGAATTACCAAGATCCGCGCATGGATATGCATGAACTGTTCGTTCAATGGAAATCGCATCCTTTTATCAATAAGATCATCGCCGGCGGAGAAGTTGTTGAATACGGCGCCAAGTGCATTCCCGAAGGCGGATTCTTCGCCGTTCCCAAAATGGTGGCCGACGGATTGATGATTCTCGGGGACAGCGCCGGACTGCTGAATTCGGTGAAGATCAAAGGGATCCATCTGGCCATGAAATCGGGTATCTGCGCCGGGGACACGCTCTTCTCATGCTGGAAGTCGGGTTCTTTTTCAGCCGAACAACTGGAAGAATATCCAAAGAGCTTCATGAATTCGTGGGCAGGAAAGGAATTGAAAAAGGTCCGGAATATCCATCAGTGCTTCGAGCACGGACGCATGACGGGCATGGCCGGCCTGGTGTTCAATACGGTCTCTTTTGGTCTGCTGCCTCCGGGGAGGATGAGAAACGAACGGGACAACGATACGCTGAAGCCCGTGCAAAAGTATAAGAAAGAAAAGAAGCCGTTCACCTACAAACCCGATAAGCTGATGCAGGACAGGCTGTCCGACGTCTTTCTCTCAGGCACGGAACACCGGGAAGATCAACCGAGCCACATCAGGATACCTGACCCGAAGATCTGCGTGGAGCAGTGTGGACCCAAATACAATTATCCCTGCACGCGTTTTTGTCCGGCTGAGGTGTACGAGTGGATGGAAGAAGACAAACGCATACAGGTCAATTTCACCAACTGTCTGCACTGTCAGACCTGTGAGTCGAAAGATCCGTTTGATAATATCGAATGGAACCTGCCCGAAGCGGAAGGCGGTCCCCGGTACAAATCGATGTAGCGGTTGATTTGTTCACGAATCATATGAATCAGATATAAAGCAGAACACATTTTTAGAATCATTAAAAGTCAGGATAGTCTTCAGTGTATCCTGATTTTTTTTATTGATTGCTCAAGAGTTGAGCTCTCGGATGTAATAAAAAGGAGGGGTTCCGATCGCCTCGGGTATCCTTACCCGAGGCAAATATCCATTGGGCTTCCCAGCCCAATATACCATAACCATAGATTGGGATAGAAGGCCCACCAGTCGTTAGGATTTAAGAGGTGGTGGGTCTTTACCAACCCAGAATACCACTTATCGCTGCTTTTACCTATGTGGCAAAAAACCCATCGTTATTCGCTACGGACGAGGAAATCCAGGCCGATCTTCTAGTCTGTACTTTATAATTCAATATGTCTGGTTTTGATATTTATATTGACAAACATGAAAAAATTGACTACATTCAAATCAATTTCTATCCTATAACAATGTATTCAAAGGTAAAAACCTATCGATTAGGTAACCAGACACGTCACCAAAAGGACAAACTCTGGAAAACGAGGGGGCATCCTTCCGTTTAAAGCGGAAAAACCACAGGTCTAAAGTGAGTTTTTCGGGGATCAAGAATTTGGTTCTGATATTGTAATGGAGGGGAGTGAAATGGTTTTTCTGATAATCCAGAAAAACTTTCTATGACAGCCGGGCCGACTCACTGTATTTCATATGAGTATCGATCGGCTTTTTTATTCTGACCTTCAAAATAATCTATATACGCTATCATTGCTGTCCAGAATGGGAAATGGACATATTGAAAACAAATGAGTTACACTGGTTTTTCTTTATATTTAAATATCAGGTTATCAAAGCACCGCCCCTGGATTCCCGATTAAAAATTTCGGGAATGACACCCTTTCCCTGTCATTCCGGTATTGTTTTGAGCCGGAATCCCCCATAACCTGGAATCTTAATAAAAGCTGAAAGAAATAATCAATTCAATCGTTTTCTATTTTGGACAAGAGTGATACGCTATATAAAAAGTAAGGGATTAGGGGATGAAATATTATCTTCTATACCTGTCTAATAAAGAATGTTATTGAATAATTGAAAAAGGAGGCACCTCATGTCAAGAAAAAATATTTTGTGTATCGTGATGCTGTTTTGTTTGAGTGCAGCAACATATGCCCAGCTTACGCATCAATTTACCAATACCGCACGCAATACGCATTATGGTTCTGCGGAATGCGTGGCAGTCGTTTCAGACGGAACGTTCTTTTTGGCCAATTACGGAGATGGCTTGCGAGCGTATACTTTTAATGGAAACGCTTTCACAAGTACTGCCCACATCGATGACGGCGGTACTGCAAATGGCGTGACATTCAGTTCAGAAGGAACAATTTTTTTAGCCAATGGAATCGACGGTTTGCGGGCGTACACATACAACGGAAACTCTTTCACAAACACCGCACACATCAGTAGTGGCAATAAGGCCTACAGTGTGGCAGTCGGTTCTGACGGGACGGTCTTTTTAGCCAATCATGATGGAGGCTTATGGGCATATACTTATGACGGAACTGCTTTCACCAACATTGCACACACCGATGATGGTGGTTATGCTTACGATGTGGCAGTCGGTTCTGACGGGACAATTTTTTTGGCCAATTACAGTGACGGCTTGCGGGCATACACATACGATGGGGATTCCTTCACCAACACCGCTCACATCGATGACGGCGGTTATGCCTGTGATGTGGCAATTGGTTCTGATGGGACGATCTTTTTGGCCAATCACAATGACGGTCTGCGTGCGTACACTTACGACGGAACCGCTTTCACCAATACCGCACATATCGACGACCGTGGTTCTGCCTATGGTGTGGCAGTCGGTTCAGACGGGGCAGTTTTTTTAGCCAATTACGATGACGGCTTGCGGGCCTACACATACGATGGAAACGCTTTCTCCAACACAGCACACATCCATGAGCGAGGTTGGTCCGCTGACGTGATAGTCGGTTCCGATGGAACGGTCTTTCTCGCCAATGGTGAGGACGGCTTGCTGGCTTACACATACGATGGAAACGCTTTCTCCAACATCGCACACGCTGAAGGCGGTGGTTATGCCTATGGCGTAACAGTCGGTTCGGAAGGAACGGTCTTTTTGACCAACGGGGATGATGGCTTGCGCACCTACACCTACGATGGGACCGCTTTCATCAACACCGCACATACTGATGACGGTGGTTATGCCTGTGACATAGTGGTTGGTCCGGACGGAACACTTTTTTTAGCCAATGACAATGATGGTTTACGAGCTTATACATACGATGGGACTGTCTTCACCAACACCGCACACATCGATGAGGGCGGTTATGCCTGCGGCATAGCAGTTGGTCCGGACGGAACACTTTTTTTAACCAACAGCTCCTCAGGCTTGTGGGCATACACCTACGATGGTACTGCTTTTACCAACACCGCACACATCGATGACGGTGGTTCTGCCGAGAGCGTAGCAGTCAGTTCGGATGGAACGGTCTTTTTAGCTAATCACAGCGAAGGTTTGAGGGCGTATACCTACAACGGAACTGCTTTTATCAACACTGCACACATCGACGATGGGGGTTATGCCTATGATGTGTTGGTTGGTTCTGACGGGACAATTTTTTTAGCCAATAACATTGACGGCATGCGGGCGTACACCTATGACGGAACCGCTTTTTTCAACACCGCACATATCGATGATGGCGGTAATGCATATGGAATGGCACTCAGTTCGGATGGAACGATCTTTTTAGCCAATGGTACCGATGGCCTGCGGGTGTACACTTACAACGGTACCGCATTCACCAATACTGCCCACATCGATGATGAGGGACGTGCAGAAAAAGTGGCGATCGGTTCAGACGGAACAGTCTTTTTGGCCAATGGCGAAGAAGGGTTGTTCGCTTATACGTATTCAGCCATATCAGGGATTGAACATCGTTTCTCCGCCGTTCCAGATAATTACGCCCTTTTGCAGAACTATCCCAATCCTTTTAATCCGTCCACAACAATTTCTTATTCCTTAAAAAAATCAGCCTGGGTAACCTTGACCATTTATGACCTTCTGGGCAGGGAAGTAAAAACTCTGGTGGATGCATATCAAAACAAAAACACCTATTCCATTGAAATGGACGCTTCTGATCTTGCCGGCGGCATCTATTATTACCGACTGCAGATAGGAACTGAATCCACTGAAACAAAAAAGATGGTCCTAATAAGATAAAGGAATGTTTCTGATATAACCATTGTCTGCAATTGAGGTATTGTATACACAATTGATACAAAGATTATAAATCTGAATCATTACGAATGTTATTTGACAATTTAAAAAGGAGGTAGCCATGTTAAAAATGAAATTTGAGTCCATCTTGATGTTGTTTTGTCTGAGTGCGGCAGCATACGGTCAGTTATCGCATCAATTTACCAATACCGCTCGCAACACGCATTATGGTTCGGCAGAATACGTTGCGGTCGGCTCTGACGGAACGGTTTTTTTAGCCAATTATACTGACGGCTTGCGGGCGTACACCTATGATGGAACTGCTTTCACAAACACCGCGCACATCGATGACGGCGGTTATGCCTCCGGCGTGGCGGTCAGTTCGGATGGAACGGTCTTTTTAGCCAATTACAATGATGGCTTGCGGGCCTACACATACGACGGATCCGTTTTCAACAACTCCGCACACATTTATGACGGCTGCTATGCCTGGGGCGTGGCGGTCGGCTCTGACGGAACGGTGTTTTTAGCCAATTACAATGGGGGCCTGCGGGCCTACACATACGACGGTACCGCTTTCACAAACACCGCTTACATCAATGACGGCGGTTCCGCCATCGGTGTGGCTGTCGGTTCTGACGGAACGGTCTTTTTAGCCAACGGCGATGACGGATTGCGTGCCTACACATACGACGGATCCGCTTTCACCCTCACCGCACACATCAATGACGGCGGTGCTGCTTACGCCATGGCGGTCGGTTCTGATGGCACGGTCTTTTTAGCCAACAATACTGACGGCCTGCGTGCCTACACATACGATGGTACCGCTTTCACAAACACCGCTTACATCGATGCCGGCGGTATTGCCATCGGTGTGGCAGTGGGTTCAGACGGAACGGTCTTTTTAGCCAATTACAATGGGGGCCTGCGGGCTTACACATACGATGGTACCGCTTTCACCCTCACCGCGCACATCAATGAAGGCGCTTATGCCTTAGGCGTTGCAGTGGGTTCAGACGGAACGGTCTTTTTAGCCAATTACGATAACGGCTTGTGGGCCTACACATACGATGGTACCGCTCTTAACAACACCACGCACATCAATAGCGGCGGTTATGCCCGGGGCGTGGCAGTCGGATCTGACGGAGGGGTTTTTATCGCCAACGGAACGGACGGCTTGCGGGCCTACACATACGACGGATCCGTTCTCACCCACATCGCGCACATCGATGAAGGCGGTGGTGCCTACGGCGGTTCTGCCTACGGCGTGGCACTCGGTTTTGACGGAACGGTATTTTTCGCCAATGGACGTGACGGTTTGCGGGCTTACACCTATGATGGTACCTCTTTTACCAACACTGCTCATATCGATGAGGGTGGTAATGCCAACGGCGTGGCATTGGATTCAGACGGAACAGTCTTTTTAGCCAATTGGGATGACGGCTTGCGGGCGTACACATACGATGGTGTCTCATTTACCAACACCGCGCACATCGATGACGGCGGTATTGCCCGAGGTGTGGCAGTCGGTTCCGATGGCACGATTTTCTTAGCCAATGATGATGACGGCTTACGGGCTTACACTTATGATGGTACTGCTTTTTCAAACACCGCGCATATCGACGATGGCGGTATTGCCCGAGGCGTGACAGTCGGTTCGGACGGAACGGTCTTTTTAGCCAATTTTACCGACGGCTTGCGGGCATACACTTACGACGGTATTTCTCTCAACAACACCGCGCACATTGATGACGGCGGTAATGCCTATGGTGTATCGGTAGGTTCTGACGGAACGGTCTTTCTTGCCAATGGAGGTGACGGTTTACGAGCTTACAGCTACAACGGCGACTCTCTAACAAATACTGCGCACATTGATGACGACGGTACTGCCAACAGGGTGGCGGTTGGTTCGGACGGAACGGTCTTTTTGGCCAATGGTGAAGAAGGTCTGTTCGCTTATACCTATTCCGCTGTAACAGGGATTGATCATCGTTTCTCTGCCGTTCCGGATAATTACGCCCTTTTGCAGAACTATCCCAATCCTTTTAACCCGTCAACCACAATTTCTTATTCCTTAAAAAAATCAGGTTGGGTA
>JAFGDT010000074.1 GCA_016931965.1 bacterium
CTTGGGATCCCGGACATAATTCACAAACGTGATCTCTGTCCGGATATAGTTCATATCCATGCCCTGACCGTCTATGAAGACTTTGGGTGCTTGATCCTGCAGATTCTCAATATCTGTTTGGTTCTCCTGTGCACTAATATTCAACAAAAACAGAAACATCAAAATGAGGGGTAAAATCACTTTCTTCACGACCATGTGCATTCTCCTTATTATTTATTATCACAATATTGCTTGATAACAATGCTTTTTACTTTCCACAATATAGTGTAATAATATTAACAAACCATTACACCAACATTACAAGTTGATTACAAATCAATGATAATGTTAAAATAAGACCCCTTTCACTTGTTTATCGTTTGAAAAAGATATATATTTAGAAACAATGAGAGTGATCATATGAAAGCGCTGGTGATTGAAGACGAAAAAAAAGTGGCTTCGTTTATCCGGAAGGGACTCGAGAGCGAGGGATTTATCGTCGACATCGCTTATGATGGAAAAGACGGGCTGGAAAAGGCATTCAGTAATTCATACGATATCATCATTCTCGACTTGATGCTTCCAAAACTGGACGGTCTTTCGCTCCTTCAGCGGCTCAGGCGTGAGGACATTACCACACAGGTGTTGATCCTAACAGCCAAGGGACATGTTGAGGATCGCATTGAGGGTCTCAATGCCGGTGCCGATGATTATCTGGTCAAACCCTTTGCTTTCGGTGAACTTTTGGCCCGTATAAGAGCATTGTTGAGAAGAGACGGTCTGCAAAAAAATCCTGTCATCGAGTTTGACGATCTGGCCATCAATACATTTACACGAGAAGTATCCCGAAGCGGTAATCTGATCGAATTATCGGCCAAAGAGTATGCGCTCCTCGAGTTCATGGCCTATAACGCCGGCAGAGCTCTGAATCGGGCTACCATATCGGAACACGTCTGGCATTACAATTTCGATCGGGGCACCAATTTTATCGATGTCTATATCAATCGCCTTCGCAACAAAATTGACGAAGGATACGACAAGAAATTTATTCAAACGGTGAGAGGCTATGGGTATATGTTCAAGCCCTGAAGAAACAGTACAATGAGCCGGTATAAATTAAAAATTATTCTATGGTTTACGGGACTGCTTACCAGTATCCTCATAGCCGTATCTGTTTCACTGTATACCATTCTCGGATATCAGCTTCGTCAGGAAATAGACCGGAATATATTGGATAAAACAGATAGAATTGATCATCTCCTGCGAACAACCGATGAGCCTCCTCCGTGTGATAGACGTTTTTTGGGGGATATTATCAGAAATGAACGAAACAGTTTTTGGGATATTAGGGAATACACGGATATTACGGACGACAAATTCATTCTTGTAGCCTACTGTCAGGATAGCCTCATGTATCTCTCGGAAAAATACAAGGATGTAGAGAAATCCATACAACAGTTCAGAATCAAACGTAATCATACATCCACAATATTACTTGCAAATATTCCCTTTTCTATGGCCTCCATACCCAAAAGAGGATACACAATCTATGTGGGATACGAACTTTCTACAATCCGTTCCGTTCAAAAAAGGATCCTGGAGGTTATTCTTTTTATCTTCCCCTTTGGCGTGATTTTAACCATTGTGTGCGGTTATTTTGTCACACAGCGTTCATTAAAGGACATCCGTACAATCACGAATACCACCAGCAACATCACCTCAAAGAACCTCAGCGAGCGCATACCTGTACCTTCTGGTAAAGATGAAATCACCCAGTTGATCCTCACACTGAATTCCATGATCGATAGATTGGAAAAATCGTTTATAATGGTCCAGCAGTTTTCACACGATGCCGCTCACGAAATCCGAACGCCTCTCACCATCATACGCGGAGAAATCGAAGAACTGCTGAAGGATGACGAGTGTTCTGAAAATATATCCACCACCATAGAGAGTATTCTTGAAGAGATCGAATATTTGTCATCGATAGCCGATAAATTGCTTTTAATTCACAGCCTCGACACCAGTAAAATCGAATACCATTTTACAGATGTCAATCTCGATAAAATTATTGAAGAGATTTATGAAGATGCCTCTGTTCTATCGATAGAAAAACAGCTGATCATCAAACTGCATAAAAACGATCCGGTTGTCATCAGGGGAAACGAGGAGCTTCTGGTCAGATTGCTCTGGAATTTGATCGACAATGCCATCAAATATACACCTTCAAAGGGAAAGGTCACCATCAGCCTGGCTGAAAAAAAAGCGAAAGCCGTGGTGACTGTGACAGACACCGGGATCGGGATACCCAAGGCAGAAATCCCGAAAATCTTCGACCGATTTTACAGAGTGGATAAATCACGCTCACGAGAACTCGGCGGCAGCGGTTTGGGACTCGCCATCTGCAAGTGGATTGTGGAACTCCATCATGGCCAAATCAATGTCAAAAGCAAAGTGCATCAAGGATCCCAATTCGAAGTGGTATTGCCTCTTCATTCGGAAACCGTTTGATCCTTCCGCGTAGATTGTTCTCTTTTATTTAGAAATCAAATATATAAAGAGGAGACGAATGACATGCCAACTGTCACAATCGAAGGACCGCCTCTAACAGATATCAATAAAAAACGAACGCTAACCAAGGAAATGACTGAATCCGCCGCAAAAGCCTACCAGTTACCAAAGGACGTCATCGTCGTCGTCATTAAGAAAAATCTTCCTGAAAATGTGAGTGTGGGCGGTCAGCTCATCATCGACCGGCATCACAAGAAATCCGAATGATCCCCTCTATTAAAAATTTCGTGGATGTTTAATGATTAGAGGATATAGGCATACCCGATTTTTACAAAGACCGTCCGATTGGTCTGAATCAGATGTGTGTTGTGATCCCCGTAATAATCATCAGAATAACCGAGCAGAAAGACGGTCTGCGGATTAATTTTATAAGAAAAAAGAATCTGACTGAAAAGACCTTTATTTTCAGGATCCATATCTTCACCGTTCATATAAAGCCCTACATTATACTGATAATCCCGGTATTGCAGGATAACCCGCAGGAATACGCGTTTGCTGAATTGATAAACCATTCTCAGATGTGAGATGTTTGCTGTATATAAACGACCACCATCCACTTTCAACTGTTCATAAGTATGATTGGCCGTCACTTTCAGATGAAGTCCTAAATTAACCTGCATGTAAGGACTCAAGTAAAGACGAGTCCCATTTCGTGTGTTGGCATAATCAATCTGGTCTCCATAATTAAAATCCAGGTTAACATTGAGTACAGATAGGGGCCACAAGCCAAAACCGCCGGTTAGAGAATTCTTCCTGAACTTCTGGCCATTATATAAGTCCTTTCCATATTGACCATATAGATACAAATAAGAACGCAATGGACCATTATAATTAAAACTAGCAAAATAAACCTTATGCAATGGATTGTTAAATTGATCCCGCCGGTAATCATGACTGAAAAAGAAGCTGAGCCATGTGAACCAGTGACCCGGATCATGCGGTATATTATACTGACCACCGATTTCACTGTACCGAAAACCCGCTTGTGACATAAATGCCAAATCGGCTCTAAAATCGGGTTCGATCTCTGCTAGAAAAAAATAAACCATATAGTTCCTTGTACTGTGGTTGTAATTGACACTCCACGCATTGGCGCTGAAGTCGGATTCCGGCTGATCATAATCATTGACGATTTCTTCCGGATATCGTGTGTTGGTACGTCCAACTGTAAATTCTAATTGATCTTTTTGTGTAAACTTCAAATTACCATCAATACCTACTACCCTGTTGTGATAATTTTTACCCTCTCTATCCGTAAGGATGACACCAATATTGGATGACTCAAAAATATCTCTTTGATACCGGAATGCGGAACCGATTGATTTCTGATTCATGGATCCTGAGCGGGAACCTTCAGCACCCGGGAACAAGAAATTGGTCAGTTTATCCTGTACAACAAAAAATCCTATACCGTGAGGACCTTCTTTGCCGGTAATTTTGACACCCCAGTCCGGATCGGCCAACGTGCGTGTATGGACGAAAGAATGCTGTGTACTGAAAAAATCCGCCCCTTCAAGGAAAAAGGGTCGTTTTTCAGGATAATAGATGGCAAACCGATTGTTGATATCCAGCTGTAGAACGTCGGCTTCGATATTTGAGAAGTCAGGATTGACTGTAGTACTCAGAGTGAGGTTATTTGTAAAACCCCAACGGGCTGTGAGACCAAAATCCGATTTTTTTTGCCGTTCAACAAACGGTCCGGAAATCCCCTCTTCCCTCTCCTGAGAGAATATCCCTGTCACAGTCGGATCAAACTCAATATTGTTTCCAGGGGTTGCGCCGGCAAAACCGATCAATTTGATCGCCTGACACATATAGCAGTTGTTATTTCTGTCCCTCACAAAAGCCCCGATATGATGGCGGACATCTCGGGGATAACTCCGGACCACATCGAATCCCCAGATCTGATCACCTTCCGTTCTGGGAAAACTCATCGTCCGGAAAGGGATGACCATCTCAATAACATACCCTTCATCCGTGATCCGGCCAGCCGACTCCCATATGGCATCCCAGGAATCACCTCCACCTGTGGGTGTTTCTATCATATCTCCTTGGATTCCGAGAGGATTGCACGTAAAATCGTATGTACGGCGCTGGTCATTGAATGTATCAAAAAGAATGAGAATCCAATCATCATCCCAGATATTATCCCTGTCACATAAATGGGCCTGGATTTTGGATGGATCCGGATCATAGGCATTAAATCCGACATATATATTGTTCTTATCATACATCAACAAAGCTTCTGTCCTGACCGGTGCGGGTATGTTTTCACCGGGCCGAACCTCAATATTGGCATCTACCCTGACCGCACTCTCCCACACAGATTCATCCAAACAACCATCCACACGGATATCTCCATTCACATAGGGTATGCGGTACGGCACATCGATTTCTAAGGTGTCTCTATCGACTTGTTGAGCTATTAACTGAGACGTAACAAAACCAAATAAACAGAGTCCAGAACACATCAAGATGGAGTATCTTTTCATGTAACCTCCGGCTTTCGAAAATGTGGAATTCAAAGGGCTTTATATATTAGACGTAAAAAAACAGTAAAAAGTTATAAAATTTCTTAAAATATTCATTGTTATATATTGATGGATGATAATTTATTCTCGACCCATGAACAATGTGAATGAAAAACAAGGTTTAAAATTAAAAGTCATGTAAAAATATTTCATATCCAACGATTCAGAATCCTTTACAATTATCAAAATTGTACTTGCATTCATATCTTCTTTGATTTATCTTTTAAACGGACTTCAATATTTGAAAACTGAAAACATTAGATGGTTTTATTGAAGGAGGGATTATGAAAAAGCAAATAACGGCTATTAGCTTTATTTGTATTGGTTTATTATTTGTTCTGAATCACTGTTCCACAAAGACAATAGAACTGTGGAATGGAAAAGATTTCACCGGATGGGAGTTTATTTTAGAGAATGATTCATTGGACGTCAGTGAAGTCTGGTCGGTTCGGGATGGCGTTATTTATTGTAAAGGCATTCCAAACGGCTACATGCGCACAGAATCTGAATATTCCAATTATACTCTCTATTTGGATTGGCGTTGGCCTGAAAATGAAAGCAATAGCGGTGTCCTCCTTCATATGCAGGCCCCCGATCAGGTCTGGCCAATTTGTATCGAATGTCAATTACGAGCCGGAAGAGCAGGTGATTTCGTACTCATGGGCAGTGGCACTATCACGGTCGATGGAGAGACATACAACAACACCCGTCAATTCTTGAGCATTGGTAAAATAGAAGAGAGTACCGAAAATCCAATCGGTGAATGGAATAGTTACAGGATCATTTGCCAGGATAATAAGATCACGTGTTATGTGAATGATATTCTGCAAAATGCAGGAACTGAAGCCTCTCTATCCGAAGGCAGAATCGGACTTCAGAGTGAAGGGGGTCAAATTGAATTCAGGAACATCCGTTTGGAACCTTTGAATTAATTTGTAAGAGATCATTATTTATATAAGAGCGATTTGATTTCATTCAACTCATAATTAGGAGAAACAATCATGAACGATGAGAAAAAGGATACTTCTAAGGAGACTGCGGGTAAAAAAACCGAAAATAAACTGGATCGGCGGGATTTTCTTCAGGGACTGGCCACTGCTCCCGTATTAGGCATCTTCGGGTATGCCCTTGCCAAAGAAATCGGTTACCAGAATGCTCAGAAAGCGGCCTATGAAGCAACAAAAGAAGTCGATCCAAATCTTCCGGAACTCAATGTTGCATTGATCGGTTACGGGGGTCAGGGTGAGGTTTTGCTGAACGCCATGCTGAATATACCCAAATTGAGATTCCGTGCCGTTTGTGATATCTGGACTGAATACAGCTTGAGAAGAGTTGTTAATCTGTTAAGCCGGTACGATTTCGAAGTCAATGGATACGAAGATTACAGGGAAATGCTGGATACAGAGAAAGACCTCGATGCCGTGGTCATTGCTTCACCTGATTTCTGGCATGCAAGACATACCATCGATTGCCTCCAGGCCGGCCTGAATGTCTATTGCGAGAAGGAAATGTCCAATAATCTGGAGGATGCCAGACAAATGGTACTCACTGCACGCGAAACAGGCAAATTGCTCCAAATTGGACATCAGCGTCGTAGCCATCCACGGTACATCCACTCTTACGAGAAAATAATTAAGGAAGCGGATATGCTCGGCCGGATCGTCACAGTCAACGGACAATGGAATCGGTCTGTCCAAGAGGATTTAACCTGGAGCGATAGATATGCCATACCAAATTCTCGACTTCAAAAGTATGGGTATGGATCCATGCAGCAATTCCGCAACTGGCGCTGGTACAAAGGATTGGGTGGGGGCCCCATTGTTGACCTGGGATCCCATCAACTCGATATATACAATTGGTTTCTCGAATCCCGTCCCAAATCCCTCATAGCCAGCGGCAGCACCGACTATTACCCGAAAGAGACACACGAATGGTACGATACGGTCATGGTCGTACTCGAATATGAGACTGAAAGGGGACCGGCCAAAGCTTACTATCAGACTCAGACAACCAATGGCAGCCTGGGATATTTCGAAAACTTCATGGGCATCGATGGTACATTGGTCATTTCTGAGTCCGAAGCAGCCAATTCCGGCTCAGTTTACCGTCAACCGACAGCAACCCCATGGGATGAATGGGTCCAAAAGGGATATATCACAGCTCCCAAAATGCAAACGATCAGTGCCGAATCGGATGCCTTATTGGATGTCAGAGAAACCATGTCTCCCGATGAACATGAGATACCGATTGTATTGCGTGATCCCTATCACCAGCCCCATCTTGAGAATTTTTTCAATGCTATTCGAGGACTGGAAGAATTAAACTGTCCTGCTGAAATCGGTTACGAAACGGCTGTAACTGTTCTGAAAGTAAACGAAGCGATTGAGGCGGGCCGCAGACTAACATACAATCCTGGCGAATTTGAAGTCTGAGTCGATTCAAAAAGCGTTATACAGTCCTGAGCTATCATAAAAAGAAAGGAATATAAAAAAATGGAAGAAGGTAAATTCAACCGTTTACAGATGATCGCTATTGTCATAATGCGTGTACTCATTGGCTGGCATTTTCTTTATGAAGGCATTGGCAAACTCATGAAAGGGAACTGGTCCGCTTCGGGATACCTCATGCAGTCCAAAGGCCTCTTCGCACCCATCTTTCATTGGATGGCTGATACTCCCGGTGTGTTAAGTGTTGTCGATCAGATGAACATATGGGGCCTTATTGCAGTCGGACTCGGACTCATCATGGGCTGCTTTACCACGATAGCCGCAGTGGCCGGAATGGGACTTATTCTCCTATACTATGTATGCAATCCGCTATTCGTTGGATACTACTATTCCATACCATTGGAAGGCAACTATCTGATTGTCAACAAAAACCTGGTTGAACTGGGGGCCCTCATTGTCGTTGCCGTAACAAAGAGTGGCTGGTATGTTGGAATCGATAGAATTATTCACAAACTGGGATTATTTAAAAAGAAAAAATAAAAATAATTGATTAAACACAGTGGACTATTTGAGAATTCTTCATTCTTAATGATCGGATAAAACCTTCGGGTAAGAGAACAATGTGAAATATTTCTGGTTCTCTTACCCGATTAATTGTTAATCATGATCCTCTTTTAACGTCGGTTAAAAATCTTTATCCAAAGGATTTTTCACGCCTCGTTTATCCGACAGATTTCCAGTACAGTGAGAACCTATTTTGGCAGCCCAAGTGAAACAACCCTATCTTTCGGTGATTATTCCCTGTTACAATGAAGAAAACAATTTAATGAAGGGAACGTTGGACGAAGTGTATCGTTACCTTTCTGATCAGGATTATTCGAGTGAAGTCATACTCGTTGATGACGAATCCACGGACAACAGCCGAATGCTGATGAAAGATTTCATTGATGATAAGCCAAATTTTCAACTTTACGATATTCCTCACGGCGGAAAACCGGCTGCCATATGGACCGGGATACAAAAAGCAAAAGGGAAAATTGTCCTTTTTACGGATATGGATCAGTCCACGCCGATCAGTGAACTGGACCAATTACTCCCCTGGTACAAAAAAGGCTTTGATGTTGTGATCGGTTCTCGTGGAGCAGATCGAAAAGGACTTTCAATTATCCGAAGAATCGGCAGTATGATCTTCCGTAATCTTCGCAGCCTGTTTTTACTGAGAAACATATACGATACACAGTGTGGATTTAAATCATGCTGGAGAGAGGCAGCCAAGGACATCTTCCCCCATCTGCAATTTTTGAGACAGAGAAGGAAACCGACCGGCTGGAAAGTATCGGCTTACGACGTCGAACTCTTATACCTCTTTGAAAAAGCGGGTTACCGCATCAAAGAGGTGATTGTGGAATGGCAGGATCGCGATCGGAGTGATACAAAAAATCAAAAAGGAAAAGGAGATCTTTTTCGGTATATCAACGAATCGGTAGAGATGGCCAAGGAAGTATTACAGGTCAAACTTAATCAATTGAAAGGCTCATACAAGAAGATAAAGATTCAAAAGAAAACGTAAATCCATTCCCATTTTCTTTTATTAATCATAAATTTACAAGTTTATAATCGCTCAGTATGTTGTTATGTTAAACACAGTTCAACGAATGATAAGAACAAGACAGTCTTTCACAGACATAAAAAGGGTCGGCCAATCATAGCCGACCCTTTCGATAAGATAACCTTATCTTTTAAAAGTGGATCTTTTAATCATGTGCTTCATCAGTCCCTATTTGTGATAAATACGCCTCATCCTCTTTCACGGCTGCTTTGGGTATATATCCAATAGGTTTTTTTGAAGACGATCAAACCCACTTGACCAGTACCTGATCATTTAAATGATATCAGGGACTGATTAAATATAGCCAAAAACGACTCCCAAAATCAGCATCGCTGCACAAACAGGAATCATCAGTTTCAGACCTTTTTGAACAGTCGCACCCTTTGCCAGGTTACCGATTGCTTTTGGACCAATCGTGGCACCCAACAGACCGATTGCGAAAATAGCCCCAAACACAGTACCAAAGTTATCAGGATGTTTGGAAATGGTCACACCAACGACTGTTGGAAAACAGGGCCCTGCAATAAGACCGGAGAGAAATACCAATACGCGCATTTGCGGAATACTCTTGGTTGAAACAATCAGTAAAATGATGATGACAAAAATCAGTCCGGCCCCGGCAATGAACCAACTCCCGTATTCCGTGATAACAGGAATCTGACTTGCAATCAACCGGCCGACCATCATCGCAACAGCAAATAGCGAGAGCAGTCGTTGCGCTGAAGCATCGACAGCATCCGCTTTGGCATCGGTTTTTACTGCACTGATCACTTCCTTGCCAAAGGGTGGAATCCAGTTGGTTAGGGATGTCTCCACCCACATGTAACAGAATAGAATCAACCCCGCTACCAATACAACAGGTTCAATAAGCCCCGAAAGAGCGGCCGAAACAGAAAAACCGGCAGCAATATCGGGGAAATTAGCCATAATGGCAAAAATCGCAGGAACCAGTAAAATTAAAGCCAATACCGAAAGTGTTTTTGCGTAGGTCATTTTTCGGAAAAGAAAACTGACAAGTAAAGGCGTCAGGAATAACCCCAGTCCAAAAAACACATTACCCAAATTGCTGGCACCAGCCGGATTCTCACCACCAAACAAAACGACAGGAATAAGCGTATTTCCAACCGTATTCATGGCCATTGCACCCACACCAAGCAGAATACAAGCTAAGAGCGCATTTCCGTAGGATTTGCCATTCGCAAGTAGAAACACACATAGAGCAGACATCACAAATCCAAAAATGGCTACCGGTTTATAACCCACTGAATCGGTAATGACCCCGATAAAAAGTGAGGCCACCAGACAGGTCAAAAACAATGCGCTGATCAGTGATCCAAATTTCCCCTGGTCAATTTTTAGTTGTGGCATCAGCTTGACACTGACCGAACCCAGTAGTGCAAACACCATACCCAACCCAAAAACACTTAATAGAGCGACAATTGTTGCCATCTTTCAATCTCCTTTCCTAAATACTAAGCGATTCGTATACCTGAACATACTGTTCTGGGTACTTTCCTGAATAGGCTTTTTATCACACTCCTTTCCTTTAATGTTTGAATGCCGATCTGTTGAAATGCATCAAGTCATTTATTTAGTTTTAACTTTATGATTACAAATATTTAAGACCATCATGATATTGAGGAACAATCCGACATATGTGAATCACGTTTGCATAATAGATGATGAGTCAATAGAAAGTTTTTAAAATACTAAAGATTTTGATAGAAACTTGATTGTAATTATACAAGTCAATTTAAAAAATTGTTATGATAAAAAAGAAATTTCTATTTTTGAATATACAAAATAAAATATTCTTTGTAAAGTTATTTTTACAAAATTAAAATTTAATCATTTTAAGTCGATTGATCATCATTTCAGTCAATAACCATCGGCATCAGAACATTGTATTTCATAGAATTATCTGTCTAATAAAAGGAATGAGGTAAAAGATTGTAAAATGAACATTGGTATCAGATTACTTTGATAAAGAACAAAATAATCATTCAATCGTATAATATATGGAATAAGAAAAACGTCAAAAAGAACAATGATTATATGGTTTACGGAGGAGATCCTCATTAAATAATTTTAATCTCTAAAAAAAACTTGATTTACAAAAGATCAATGGCTATATTTATTGAACGTAAAAATAGAACAAGAAACGATAATGAGTGATTCAAACTGTACAATCAAAACCAAGGAGTTATCAGCATGACAAAGAAAATCCTAATCGCAGGTACAATGGTGTCCATTTTAATCGCGATTTTTGCCATCCCGGTCAGCTATGGACAATCATCGAACGAGGAACTGGTAGAGATCCCACTGGTACTGCCAAGAGCCATGTTCGTCGGCACACCGCAAAATATCGACGTGAAGAATTTGGAAAAACCCCTCGGTGCTCCCCGTCCCCCATTCTTGGCACCAAAAGGGACCATCAATGCGGCTTTTGAAAAACCGGTAACCAGTTCAGACAGAATGCCCATTATCGGTGAACTGGAGATGGTCACGGACGACGATAAGGATGCCGGTGATGGAAGTTATGTCGAATTGGGGCCTTTTTTACAATGGGTACAGATCGATTTAGAAGCGGAACACAACATCTACGCCATCGTCATGTGGCATTTCCACAAACAGCCCCGTGTCTATTTTGACGTGATTGTACAGGTTTCAAACGATCCCGATTTTGAAACAGATGTACAAACCCTTTTCAACAACGATGATAACAATTCTGCAGGTTTTGGTGCCGGAAAGGATTTACACTATGTCGAGACTTCGGAAGGCAAACTCATCGATGCAAAGGGTGTCCAGGGACGCTATGTACGTTCATACAGCAGAGGAAACAGCAACGACGATCTGAACCACTGGATTGAATTGGCCGTTTACGGCAAACCCGTTGAATGATCTGTCTGTTTCAAATCGGCTGACTTTTCATTTAATCAACCGATTGAATTACTATTTTTCTCGATAACGGGGCATACCCCATATCATCATTGGGTTTATGTAAATGACTGAGAGGCTCAATAAAAAAAGATCAAAAACTTTTTTGATCTTTTTTTTTATCATTGTTGCACTGGGAATCGCACTTCGTCTTCCGCGATTGTCAGAACGGCCCATGCACACAGATGAAGCTGTCCAGGCTATCAAATTCGGTTTTCTTCTGGAAAACAACGACTATCGATACGATCCCATCGAATACCATGGTCCGACTCTGAACTATTTCACACTGATCTCTGCATGGTTGAGTTCTGCAACGAAACTCACTGAAGTCACTGAATCAAATCTACGCAGTATACCCCTGTTCTTTGGGATGATGCTGATCCTTGCATTATTTTTATTAAAGGATACTCTAAACCGGGTTTTCATCCTATTTGCCGCTTTGTTCACTGCAATGGCACCGGCCATGGTTTTTTACAGCCGATATTACATCCATGAGATGCTTTTGGTATTTTTTACTTTTTGTGTCTTCGTTTCAGCCCTTCGCTATTCAAAAACCAGGCACATCGTCTGGGTGCTCTTTACGGGAATTTCCATTGGGCTGATGCATGCCACAAAGGAAACAAACATCATTGCATTTGCTGCAATGCTCTTTGCATGGGTACTGACCCTTATCACAAACGCCCGCACGAAAAGTATATTTTTTAACTCTATACGTCGATTGAACCCCTGGCACATTCTGATTGGTGCAACCAGCGCTCTGTTCATCTCAGCTCTTCTGCATTCTTCGTTCATGAGCAATCCCAGAGGGATTCTCGATTCATTTTTAACGTACTGGAATTATCTAGACAGGGGTGCCGGACACCAGGAGTGGCACATTCATCCATGGCATTATTATTTCAAACTATTGATCGGTTCAAAATATCCGGGAAGACCCATGTGGAGCGAGATGATCATTATATTATTGGCTGGTATCGGTATGGTTACGGCATTGCACCGATCACATCAGCAAGAAAGGGACAAAGGTTTCTTGCGATTTATTGTATTCTATTCTATCATCATGACAATCATCTATTCAGCGATTCCTTACAAAACCCCCTGGAGCATGTTAGGCTTCTATCACGGTTGGCTACTCTGTGCAGCCATAGGCGCTGTATCTATATTGAGGATAAAGCCATACCGATGGTTAAGATGGACGGGTATTTTTATCATGACCGCCGGTCTCGCTCATCTGCTCTTTCAGACTTACCTGCTGAACAATCAATATGAAGACGATCCTTCCAATCCCTACGTTTATGCCCACACGGTCAAGGATATTTTTATCGTTACAGAAAAGATCGATGCGATTGCTGAAATCTATCCAGACGGAAAAAACATATACATCGAAGTGATCTGTCCGGGAGCTGACTACTGGCCTCTGCCCTGGTATTTGCGCGATTACCCGAATGTGGGCTGGTGGAGCCAGGTGGATTTCAATACGCCGTCCGCTCCGGTTATTATCGCCATGCCAAGCGTTGAATCCGATTTGGTTAAAAAACTTTATCAGCTTCCTCCTCCGGGTCAAAAAAGTCTATACCTGCCACTTTTCGATGCCTATACAGAGCTGCGGCCTATGGTTGAAATCCGAGGTTACATTAAAAAAGAACTCTGGGATCTCTACATGCGGTCAAGGAATCCATAAAACTTTCTCTTTACAGATCCAATCAGGTTTATAGATGCCCCATATTACACTTCAGGGAGAAAAATCCCACGACGCTCTGCGGATGGCCCATGAGGCCATGCACACCACATTTGAGATCTTCTTTCTCCATGAGGATCAACAATATGCAAAGCAGGCTGTCTATGAAATCTTCCAGGAGCTGGATAAACTCGAGCAGGCATTCAGCCGATTCATCAGCAACAGTGATATTTCACGGATCAATGCATTAAGACAGAATGAGACCATCCGCATTGGGCTGGATACATTCGAATGTTTAAAGCAGAGTAAACGATTATTAAGTATGACTAAGGGTGCTTTCAATATCAATGTGGGCGCATGGATTAATTACTGGCGAGACAGGCAGGATGACATATCATCGGATAGCAATACACAAAATCGGACCAAACAGAGTATGGAGTGGGATTTCCTGAAACTGGATGAGAAAAATGTCACGGTGACCGCTCTCTCCAAATCAAGGTCCCTGGACCTCGGAGGAATCGGTAAGGGTTATGCGATTGACCATATCGCCAGACTGCTACGTGAATGGGACATTGAATCAGCCCTGATTCACGGGGGAACAAGCACTGCGTTGGCTCTGGATGCGCCTCCTGCGGAAAAAGGCTGGCCGATCACGATCAGCCATCCAAACAATCCATCCAAGATCATGAAAAAAATTGATTTGGAAAATAGGGCCTTGAGCGGATCGGGTCTTCAGAAAGGTCAGCATATCATCGATCCCCGAACCGGCAAACCGGTCACCGGCCGACTGGCCGCCTGGGCATTCACGCCAGACGCCACATCGAGCGACGCCTTATCCACAGCATTCATGATCATGTCAACTGAAGAAATCAGAACATTCTGTATGAATTATCCAGATACACAGGCAGTTGTTGTTTTAAAAGACGAGGATGAAAACAATCGGATTTTAGAATTTGGGGATTGGGAATAAAAAAATGGGAGAATAAAAATTTTTTCATATTTCTACACGATCACCAACTGAGAATCATCTCTTCTGAATCAGCCATAAAGCCCCCTCAATCTCATAATCGATCACTTCACATTCTTCAGCCTGAAGACGGATATAATCTTCAATATCCTTCTTTAATTCAGGATGGTGATCAGCAAGTTCTTTCCCCCTTTTTTCAATCGCCTGCATATAAATACCATTGATCTCCAGGCTGAAATCGGTCGTATTGACTTCTCTGACCAAAAGATCATTAAAAACCGTCAGTTCCTGGATCGATTCCTCATGATTCCGGTAATGACTGTAGCCCTTTCGGGACAAAGCCGGTGCATTCCGGAGATAGCCATCATCAATCATCATGTATCCTCCCGATCGCACCTGTGTCCTCAACGTACCCACTGTATTCCTGATTGATCCCAGAATACCGCCCAAAGAGGCAAGAATGACCAAATCGAAATCATGTTCATCGGAAACATATGTTCTCATGTCCTGTTTGATAAACCGGCAGAGATGGGAGACACCATGCTCACTAGCTTTTTCACGGGCATCTTTGAGAAAGGATTCCATCACATCAACACCGACTGCCTGAAATCCGAACCGTTCAGCAATCTGGATGCACACAGCCCCTTTTCCACATCCTAAATCGAGAATCCTTGTTTGATCTGGTTTCAAATTAAGTGAACTGATGACATCAATGATATGATCAATTGAGCAGCCTAGAGCCCACAGGTCCTGAAGGAGAGTGTCCATGTGAGGAAGCAGGATTTGATCAGCTTCCAGAGAATCGGCGATGGATTGTTCAACAGGATCACACATGAACACGCTCAACATCCGAATTCACATTCCAGAATACAAATCGGGATTGGGGTAGACCATCACTTTAAGACGGTCGGGTTGCGACACCATTTCAACCGCATCGTGTATCTGATCGAGCCGGTATCGATGCGTGACAATCTGTGACGGACGAAATCCCTTTTCAATGACTTTCATGGCTTGCTCCAGTGAATACCGGCTGACATTGAATGAAGAGGTGATTTTCGGCTCCGCAAAGTGAAGCTTGCCGCAATCAACGGGGATCTCTTCATGCGTCGTAATGCCGAAGACGTTTCCCTTGATCCCTCTGCCGCTCAGCACCATATTCCACATGAGTCCCACGGCTTCAGGAGGTCCTGCGGACTCAATCACGAGATCCGGTTGCTTCCCGAGGAGACGACAGACGTGATCGGTAATGATCTGATAATCCCGGGCAGTATAGGCAGCCTTCCCTGTAACCTCTGATGGCTGAACAACATGATCAATACCCCATTCACTGGCTTTTGACAATACATATTGAGAAATGTCGATGACGACTACCCGTCCACCCCCCAATTTCTTGGCCAGCAGCGCAACCAGCATACCAATGCCGCCGGCTCCGATCACGACCACATCCTCCCCTTTTCCCATTTCGGAGTTGTGCAGTCCCTTCCAGGCTCCGGCTGTGGGTTCCAGAAGGGCAGCATCTTCAAACGAAATACCATCAGGTATGGGATAGACCGATTTTTGATCGACAGCGATATATTGGGCAAAAGCGCCGTTTTGTACTTTGGGTGGTCCATCTCCGCCATAGACGATGGCATTTTGACAGTAATGTGTAAATGCACTTCCTCGCCGGCATTGGCTACATTCCCCGCAATAGGCCAGCGGACTGATGGCCACGCGATCACCGACATGAAAATCCTTCACCTTTTCCCCAACATCAACAATCACACCTGAAGGTTCATGCCCGACAATATGATCGTCGAGGATCGGAAGTGCTCTTTTCCCTGTGATGGCTTTATAATCCGTCTGACAAAATCCGCATGCATACACCTGAACCAGAACATCACCTTTCTGTACCCGTGGCATGCTGATTTTCCCCAATACGAAATCACGGAGGTTTCTGACCTGGCTTCCACCCTTCAGTACGGCAGCCTTCATTTTATTTGCATTGGGATTCATCTGTTTATTTTGACATGGATTGTGTTGTAAAATCGATGATCTGTTTCATCATCCTCACGGCCTGAACCGGATATTTCCCTACGGCTGTCTCCCCGGAAAGCATCACATAGTCCGAACCATCGATCACGGCATTGGCCACATCGGAGACTTCCGCCCGCGTCGGCCTGTGATTCTCTGTCATCGATTCGAGCATCTGTGTGGCGGTAATGTCCATTTTCCCGTGCTGATTGCAGAGCCGAATGATTTTCTTTTGCATCATCGGCACTTCATAGAGGGGGATCGAGACGCCCATATCCCCTCTGGCTATCATAATACCATCTGCTTCCTGTAAAATGGATTCCAGGTTATCGATTCCCTCTCTGTTCTCAATTTTTGCAATGATGGGACACGCATCACCGTACCGTGCAATCACTTCTTTGACATGGATGACATCTTCTCGATTGCGGACAAACGACTGGGCAATCCAATCGACGCCATGCTCTCTGCCGAAAAGGATATCTTCCTTGTCTTTTCCAGTGATCGTATCGGATCCAAAATGCAGTTCCGGGATGTTGACGCCTTTCCGGCTCTTGAGGGTACCCGAAACAACCACTTCTGTTTCGACATAATCAGACGCGCTCTCAACCGTTTTGAGCAAAATGTTGCCATCATCAATGAAGATGTCAAAACCTTTCTTAATCTGCGTCAAATCTCCCCGGTAATCAAAAGGGATTACAGAATCATGCTGGAATCCGAGATGAGACGGATCGGGTGTTAGAATCAATTTCTGTCCCGGGGAAATGCTGATCATGCCATGATCAGGCAGGTTTCCCAACCGTATGCGATAACCTTCAAGATCCTGTAATATCTTTATATCGTATCCATCCATTTCGTTTAATTGGCGGATCATTTCAATCCGTCTGGCATGTTCTTCGCGCGTGGAATGAGAAAAGTTAAGTCGCGCGACAGCCATACCAGCGTCACCCATTTGCCTGAGAATATCACTATTCCCGCTTGAAGGGCCAATTGTACAAACGATTTTTGTCATCAATTTGATTGTATATGAACTGTGATTTCGATATAATTATTCAAAAAAGAGATTAGATGAAACCTTATGGGACTTCTTCCCCAGTAGAAGCACTCCAAATGGCAAACCACTGTTCCCGTGTAAGAAAAAGGGATTCAGCTTGAACCGCCCTCTGTATGCGTTCAAGCTTACCCGTTCCCAGTATGGGTACAATATGAGCGGGATGGCTGAGAAGCCATGCTAATGCCACCTCGTCCATTGTCGCTCCTCCCCATTCTTCTCCAACCTGCTGCAAGGCTTGACGTATTCGAACAGCTTTTTCCGTTTTAGACTTGAAAATCGCTCCTCCCGCAAAAGGAGACCAGGCCATCGGTGATTGCCGAAGCCGCTGACAAAGGTCAAGTGTCCCGTCAAAGAACGCATCCAGATGCGCGACCGAAATTTCAATTTGATTGGTGACAAGCGGTAAGTCGAGAAAAGATGACAACAGATCAAATTGAGCCGGAAGAAAATTGGAAACACCAAAAAAACGAACCTTTCCTGATCGATGCAACATGGAAAATGCTTCGGCCACCTCTTCTGCATCCATAAACGGGTCTGGACGGTGAATCATCAACAGATCGACATAATCAGTTTGGAGCATCTGAAGTGAATTTTCTACAGAGGTGATGATATGTTTACGGCTGGTGTCATACAATTTGAGCCGATGATCCGGACGGTTCTTTGAAACGAGTTTGATCCCGCACTTGGTTGCAATCTGCATGCGCTGACGAAGATCGGGGGATTCGATTAAGGCTTCACCGAAGATTTGTTCACAGGTATAATCTCCGTAAATATCGGCATGATCGAATGTCGTAATTCCCAGATTCAGGCATTGTTTGATCAAATCAAGGAGTTCAGAGCGACTCATGCCCCAATCGGCAAGACGCCACAAACCCAATACAATTCGCGAGACGTCAGGACCTTGCTGTACAAGTTTAATGCGCGAAACAGACATTCTAACCCTTCTATCTTCATTTGAGATTACGTTTGATGCATCACAATTGAGATTGTCGAATCCGTTAAGTTGTTTTGGAAGTCTTTTCTTTTTTCAATCTTCTCTTTTCTTTAATACTTTTCTGGGCTTTTTTCTTTTCTTCAGATCCTCTTTTATCTCTGCCTTTTGCCATAACCAACCTCCATCATAAAGGACTGTGAATATCTTTACCGTTTCCGGCATGGATACGAAAGACAACAAAGATTCATCACATTCAAAATGATTGAAAATTCATATGATTTCCATTTAACGATTCACGGCGGTTGCTGTAATAGCCGGCATAATGCAAGCGACCATGACTGCTGAGTGCATAGCCGCAATAGCCTCTTGTGTCGCTTTCCCTATGATCTCACCATTGGCGATCTGTTTAATCCGTTTTTTCTGTTCTTTGAGTTTTTTCTTATCAAAAATGACTTTAAGAAGATCACTGCTCTTTGCAAGGGAGATGAGGACAACGGTTCTTGGATCGATATCCCCCACTTCCGCAAAGATGGCCCCTTGCAATCGTTCGATCAATTTCTTCTCGGGTTCAGGATTCACCTCTGGATAGATTTTCCGTGTAAAAATCATAAGAATTTTATCTTCATCGGCTCGAAGGATACCTTTACTGCACAATGCTTCAGCCACCCGATGGTTGAGTTTCTTGATATTAGCAAACCGTGAAATCCATGTCTGAAGCGATTTTGGCTTTTTCGTAAGACTGATCATTTCAAGACACCTGTCGATTAACGGCTCACCCATAGGAGTGGAATCGATGCAATGAACCGGCTTTTTCTTCTTCGATTCATCAATCATGATACGCTTGCTGAATAAAAGTTCAGAGAGAATCGCTCCAGCGATGGCATAAGGGACCATTGTGCTTGATGCAACGGTCCCTTCCTTGTCCCCTTAGGGCAATAAGCATGATTTCTTCATGCAACATCAGTTTTTCTTGTATGGCCATGATGACAATCTTCTAAAACCAAGAAAACCCAATTTGACTTTTGTAACGAATTTATGTCTTTAACACGCCATCAAGTATAAAAAATAAATTAGACGATTCTGTTTTCCAAATGAGGTATCGATTGTTTCTTGTTCGCCTTTAAATGAAAATCAAGAAGCACTTTCTCGATATCCCCGATGAAATCCATCTGCAGGACTCTCTCTGCCACCTTCTCACATTCTTGAATTGAAATGGCCCTCACCCGCTCTTTCACCTCCATCAGTGTGAGTGGACTCATACTGAGCTGCCTGAGCCCAAAACCGAGCAGCAGGGAGGTGTAAAGTGGATTCCCCGCCATTTCTCCACAGAGGGATACGGGAATACCGGCCTGATTGGCAGCCTGAATGGTCTTGTGAATTAACATGAGAATAGCCGGATTAACCGGTTTATAAAACTTGGCCACTTTTTCATTGTTCCGATCAACAGCCAATGTGTATTGGATCAAATCATTCGTTCCGATGCTGACAAAGTCAGTATACTTGACCAGACGATCCATCATTAATGCAGCGGAAGGCACCTCGATCATCACACCGCTCTGGATGGATGAATCAAAAGGAATCTGATCTTTTTCAAGTTCTGCTTTGACTTCCTCCATAACCTCACAGATTTCTTGAATTTCTTCAAGACTCGAAATCATTGGAAACAATATTCTGACCCGACCATAAGCACTTGCCCTCATCATAGCCCGCAACTGGATTTTAAAAATATCCCGCTCCTGAAGTGAAATACGGATGGAACGCCATCCAAGGAATGGATTTCTTTCTCCTGTAACGTCCTGAAAGGGCAAAAATTTATCTCCACCCAAATCCAGTGTCCGAATCGTGACCATTTTATCTTTCATGGCCTCCACTACAGTGCGATAAATCTGGAGCTGTTCATCCTCATTGAGCAACTTTCCCGCAATTAAAAAAGGAAGCTCCGTCCGAAAAAGTCCAATACCGTCTGCGCGATATCGAACAGCCAGACTGATATCGGCAGTCATGGAAACATTGGCCTGAAGAGAAATATCAACTCCGTCTGTCGTTACAGCCGGAAGTCGGACTTCTTGAGATAGCCTGTTCCAATATGCATTGAATTGTTTTTGGCGTTTTTCGTATCCTTTGACAATCCTTTGAGGCGGATCGATATAGACGATACCTGCATTGCCATCAACAATGATGGGATCACCATTGTGAACCTGCTTCATCAATCGTTCTACACCGACAACGGCGGGAAGTCCCATGGAACGTGCCAGTATAGAGGCATGCGATGTCTGTCCACCCAGTTCGGTGGCAAATCCCACGATCTTATTACGATCGATCCTGGCTGTATCAGAAGGAGATAGATCATGTGCAACCAAAATCGTAGAATTCTCCAAAGACAATTTGAGTTCTTCTGACTGAAGCAGTATGCGCAAGATGCGCACAGCCACATCTTTGATATCATCAATCCTGTTGCGAAAAAATTCGCTTTTCATCTTCTGAAAAGATTGATTCCATCGTTCGATTCCCTCTTTCAATAGCCACTCTGCATTTTTCTTTTCACTCTGAATGGATTGCGGAATTTCTTTCTGAAAAAAAAGATCATTCAATATAGAAAGATGGGATTCAAAAATTTTGGCTTCTTCGCTGCCGATTTCTCTTTTAACACGATCACGACATTCCACCAGTTGCTGTTCAACCGCCTCAACAGCACGCTTATACCGTTTATTCTCCTTTTTAACTGCGTCCTTATCCAGAGAATAACCGCTCACTTCGTCCCAAAGGCTCTCTAAAATCCATGCACATCCAATGGCAATGCCTTCAGATACAGGAATACCTTTCAATAATCCTCTCGTTATATTATCCTTTTTCAAAAGTCATTATCCTCACGAGGATTGAATTCAGGGGTAAAATGGATCAGAGATTTTTTTCTAATTTTTTCAATTTTGATTTTAAAAAGGAGCGAGCGACTGAAGATGCAAAATCAACAATCAAAAGACCATTCAAATGATCTATTTCATGTTGTAAGACCCTGGCCAATAATCCTTCCGCTTCCACCTGAACCAGTTTGTCGTATTCATTCCTTCCCCTTACAACAATACGGGATGGACGGGAAACATGAACAAGGATTTCGGGAAGGCTCAAGCAACCCTCCTCCATGGATTCCTCTTCATCCGATTTTTCAATAATTTCCGGATTATAGAGACTCCTTAATCCATGACCGATATCGAGGACGATAACCTGTTTCGAAATGCCCACTTGAGGTGCAGCCAAACCGACCCCATCATTTTCATACATCGAATCTGCCATATCGTTGATCAGCACGTCCAGCTTTTTATCCATTTTCTCAACAGGCACTGCCTTTTCACGCAAAACAGATTCGGGATATTTAACAATCGTTAACACAACAAGACCTCTCACAACAAAATAGTTATTTCTTTACACGAATGCTCTCTTGCACCAGCTTAATGGCACAGTATTCTCCACACATGGAACAAACATCATTCTCTTTCAGATGGCTGTTATTTCGAAGTTCCCTGGCGCGTTCAGGATCAATCGCCAATTTGATTTGATTATCCCAATCCAAATTTTTTCTGGCTCTGGATATTTCCATATCCCAATCGCGTGCAGAAGGATAACCTTTTGCGATATCCCCCGCATGGGCTGCAATACGGGTTGCGATAACACCCTGACGGACATCTTCAAGATCGGGCAGTTTTAAATGTTCTCCGGGCGTAACATAACACAAAAAATCTGCACCCGCAGCCGCCGCAACAGCACCACCTATTGCAGCGGTAATGTGGTCATATCCGGCTGCCACATCGGTGACAACCGGTCCCAGCACATAGAAGGGGGCGTTGCAGCAAAGACGCTTTTCCATTTGAATGTTGGTCTGGATTTGATCGAGAGGAACATGACCTGGACCTTCGATCATGACCTGAACACCATGCTCCCACGCGCGTTTCGTTAATTCACCCAGAATAATCAATTCTTCAACCTGTGCACGGTCGGTGGCATCCATCAGTGACCCTGGTCTTAACCCATCGCCGAGACTCAGAGTGACATCATGTGCATGTGCAATTTCCAGCAAACGATCGAAATGTTCATAAAGAGGATTTTCCTGCTCATTTGCAATCATCCAGGTGGTTATAAACGATCCACCTCGACTCACAATGTCCATGATACGGCCCTGTTTCTGCAACCGCTCGATACTACTGCGTGTCACACCGCAATGAACAGTAAAAAAATCGACACCTTCTTCGGCTTGTTTTTCCAATGTCGAAAACAGTCCCTCAGGCATCATATGAATGAGCGCGCCTTTTCGATCGATCGCCTCAATGGCTGTTTGATAAATCGGCACAGTGCCGACGATGATCGGGACTTTCTTCATGATGGTTTTTCGGATCGCTTCGATATCACCGCCGGTAGACAGATCCATGATCGTATCGCTTCCGACTTTTACAGCCATCCTGGCTTTTTCGACTTCGATTTCGACATCGATGCAATCGGTAGAAGTACCGATATTGGCATTTACTTTTGTACGGAGCCCTTTACCCACACCGACCGGCCGTACATCGGTGTGATTTCGATTCTTCAAAATCACCACCTCACCTGCAGCCACAGCACTTTGAATGTGATGGATGTCCACATGTTCCAGCTCAGCCACAACCTTCATCTCATCTGTAATCCGCCCGGCTCGAGCCGCTTCCATTTGTGTCATCAACCTAATGCGCTCCTATTCCCTCACGCTCCCGATAAATAATCATCTGCTTCAACACAAGATTACCATTATTTCTACAATCAGTGATGTATAAATATACAAAAAAAATGATATAAAATCTAATAAAAAGTCCTTAAATGGATTGATTCCAATCTCTTTTTTAATTGATCCCAACAGCCTTTCCCCGGACAGAACTGTGCATCACATCCTGAATTTTCACAGAAACCCATTGATTGATCAATTTTTCCTGATAAGGAATCTCCACCCTGAGGTATTCGGATGAAAAACCACCCATCCAACCCATTTGATTTCGGGTTTCAAACAAAACATTAACGGATTGCCCAACCCATTTTTTCATGAACTGAATTCTTTTTCTTTGTCCCAAATCTCGCAATTGTCTGGCCCTCTCCGCTCGAATGAAAGGACTTGAATGATCTGGCAGATGGGCGGCATCCGTTCCTTCTCGGACTGAAAAAGGAAAAACATGGAGGTAACTCAAAGGCAATGTGTCGATAAACCGAACAGTTTCATTGAATAGACGTTCCGTCTCACCCGGAAATCCCACGATGACATCCATACCCAGACCGAAATGGCCGATGACGGCCTGAATTTTTTCAATTTTTTTCTGAAACATTGATGTCGTATATTTTCGGCGCATGGCGGAAAGAATGGTATCGCTTCCACTCTGGAGCGGAATGTGAAAATGACGGCAGCACCGTTCTTCTCTGGATACAACCTCCAGCAATTCGTCTGTAATATCTCCAGGATCCAGTGAAGTGAGACGAATCCGTTGGATCCCCTGAACATTGAGCAATCGTACGAGGAGTCTGGACAGGGAAAGGCAAGGACTGAAATCCTGACCGTATCGACCGATATGAACACCGGTCAACACAATCTCCCGATAACCGTTTGCAACCAGACGTTCTGCTTGTTCGATGACTTCTTCAAGGGGCACACTGCGACTCGGCCCTCTTGCAAAAGGGACAATACAATAGCTACAACAATCGCTGCATCCATCCTGTATTTTCAAAAAGGCCCTGGTCTGATCGAAATGTTCAATCCGATGGCCCCTTGTTTTCCGCAATTGTTTCACAGGAGTCACTGTGATTTGAGGATGGGATAATTTTCCGATACGCGGAAAATAATCGAACAATCTCGATTTTTGATACGTTCCCAGAACATAGTCAACGCCGGGTATTTTTGCGATCGTTTCAGAATCGACCTGGGCATAGCATCCGACAATAATGACAGTCGCATCTGGATTAACCTGGATCACATGCCGAATCGATCGACGGCATTTGGCATCGGTACGGTGGGTCACCGTACAAGAATTGATGACGACAACGTCGGCATGCTTCATCTCAGAGACGACCCGATAACCCTCTTCTCTAAAATCCTGAGCGATCGATTCGCTTTCAGTTTGATTCAGTTTACACCCAAATGTTTTTAAATAAACCGCCGGCATCATTGAAAAAGAATAGGAGTTGAACCCGTCATGTTCAACTCCCAATCCTTTATGAAATGGAATTGAATATCCTATTCTTTTTTATCTTTTTTTGATGAAGGTCTCTTGTTCTGTGTTGTTTTCTTACCCTTTTCTTTTTCTGGTTCTGGTTCATCCCCAGCTGCTTCTTTCGATTCTTCCTTTTCGGCATCCTCGTATTGGCCATCCGTTTGAGAGGATTCTTGGGTTTCCACTTTTTTCACCTCTTCCAGAGGAATTTCACCTTCAGGTTTCCGTTTGGATTTTTGTTTGGATATTTGCTCCGCTTCCTCATCGGATTGGATAACAGTATCGGAGGTTTCCTTCGATCCATTTTCTTGCTTTTCTGTTGATTTCGCCTCAGTGTCAGATTTTTCCTTCGATTCCTTTTGACTCTCTTCCTCACTGAGATGACCCGCCATCTCTCCAAGGGTTGGTTTTTCTCCCGCCTTCTCTGTAAATGTCTCAATCTCTCCTCTTTCAGCTTCAGATTTACCTTGTTTCTCCAGCTCGATAACCTTTTTTCGAGATAAAACCACACGCTTGTTTGCACGGTCAAATTCGATAACAGCAAAATCCAGATCATCCCCAATTTTGATTGTCTGACTCAATTTGGCCATGGAAGACTCGACCATTTGAGAAAGAGGGGCAAATCCCTCAAGACCCAATGGAAGTTCAACAATGAGACCTTTCTCCACAAACCGAACAACTTTCCCGGGAGTCACGGTATTGACTTTATAAGCTTCTTCAAAAGCGGGCCAAGGATCTTCGGTCAGTTGCTTGTATCCGAGAGAAACGCGATGTTCATCTTTGTTCACTTCAAGAATGACGACTTCAACTTCCTCTCCCTTTTTCAATACTTCACTGGGGTGTTTGATTTTCTTCATCCAGGAAAGATCCGATATATGGATAAGCCCATCAATTCCATCTTCCATTTCAACAAAAGCCCCAAAATTGGTCATATTGCGGACACGCCCTTTGTATTTTGAACCAACAGGATATTTCTTCTCGATACTCTCCCAAGGATTTTCAGTGAGTTGCTTGAGTCCCAATGATATGCGTTTGCGCTCCTTATCCAACGTGAGGATTTTGACTTTAACAACATCTCCCACATTCAGAATCTTGGAAGGATGCACATTGTGCCGCATCCAGCTCATCTCGGATACATGAATCAGACCTTCGACACCCCTCTCCAATTCCAAGAATGCGCCATAATCAGCAATTGAAACCACTTTCCCTTCCACAATGGAACCTTCAGCAAACTTCTTTTCAATGTTCTCCCACGGATGTGGTTTGAGTTGTTTGATCCCTAACGAAATACGATCTTTGGCATCATTGAAATCCAATACAACCACCTTCACCTTTTGATCCAACTTGACCACCTCGGAAGGATGGTTGATGCGTCCCCAAGAAAGATCGTTGATGTGAAGAAGGCCATCCACCCCACCCAAATCAATGAATACACCGAAATCCGTAATATTTTTAACTGTACCTTCAAGAATCTGGCCTTTTTCGAGTTCTTTCAGAACCCGTCCCCGCTGTTCAGCCACGCTTTCTTCCAAAATGGCTCTGCGGGAAACCACAATGTTTTTGCGCAACCGGTTGACTTTGACGACCTTAAAGGTAAGTGTTTGACCGATCAGCGCATCAAAATCTCGAACAGGCTTGACGTCGATTTGTGATCCCGGCAAAAAAGCATCCACTCCCATGAGGTCAACGACAATACCCCCCTTGATCCTCCGAACACATTTTCCCTCTATGGTTTGTCCCTGTTCATGAATGTCCACAACCTTATCCCAGAGTCTCATAAAAGTGGCTTTTCTTTTCGATAGAACCAACTGCCCATCGGCATCTTCGATCGTTTCCAAAAAGACTTCCACTTTATCCCCAACCTTTACTTGAGTCGGATCATCAAACTCTTCTAATGGAATGGATCCTTCAGATTTAAATCCGATGTCAACCAAAACCTCCTGATCAGTCACTGCAAGGACCCTGCCCATAACGATTTCCCCTTGCCGAATATCACTGAGTGTCCGGTCATAAAATTCGACAAGCTTTTGGTAATCTTCCTCAGAATAGGTCTGTTCCTCATTAAGCTCATTGTTTGAAGGATGATCTTCGTTTATCACCCGGATCTCCATCTGATTGTCGAGAGTCTGTTCGTTTTTAGCCTCACCTCCTTTTTCCTCGTTAACCGGATCTTCTTTTCCGGTCATATTGTCCTCTGTTTGTTTATCCACATCCACCATATAAAAGTTCCTCCTTTTCTATTTTTTACCCTTTCGGGTTTTTTATCAAAGTGGTCGTTTCAAATATTTTTTTACTTCATCCAATTGCCAACGCGGTGTGGAGGCTCCACCCGAAATTCCCACACTGTCATCATCCTGAAACCACTCCAGATCAATTTCTTCTGGTCCTTCTATTTTAAACACACGTGGATTGACCTCCTTTACCGTACGATAGAGAAGTTGACAATTGGCGGATTGTTTTCCCCCGATGATCAATACAATGTCCTGCTGTGAACCGAAAGTTCGTATGTCGTTCTGGCGATGGTGAAGAAATTGACAGGTGGTATCCATGATTTTCAGACCTAACCGCTTTTTTGACAATACATGAGTTACTTCAGAAAACAAAACCGGATCAACCGTTGTCTGCGCCAGAAGAAGGGTGTGTTCCTGAAAATCTTGATTCTCCGCCTCCTGCCGACTCGAAATGACCCTTCCCAGACCCTGTGTACGTGTTAACAAACCCTTCACTTCGGGATGTTCCCTGTTCCCCGCTATGACGATATGCCATCCTCCTCGTACATGCTCATCAACGATTTTCTGTGAATGACCGACAATCGGACAGGTTGTATCCAGCATTCTAAAACCCTTATCATGAACTTTCCGGAGGATCTCTTCTGATTCACCATGGGTTCGAACCAGAAAATAGCCACCATTGGGATCATGACGATTCAATAAATCAGCAAAAAGGTCCGATTCCTGAATCTGAAGACCCATTTTCTGTAACCGTTCCACCTCTCTGCGATTGTGGATTAACTGCCCTATTGAAAATACCTCTTCTCCCCTTTTGAGAACTTCTTCAGTTAATGCAATAGCTCTTCTTACACCGGGACAGGGCTTTGCTTTTGATTCGATCGTGATAATCATGATATTTCCGAGAAAACCGCTGATTAAAGGTTGATCTTTTTAGCAATGTGGTCGATCACAAAAGCCACCTGCTCTGGAATCGACAGATGTGTCGTATCCACCAAAATCGCATCATCTGCCTTCATCAGAGGACTATTCTTCCGTTGAATGTCTCGTTTGTCTCGTCTCGCAATATCCTCCTTGAGTTGATCAACATCCATATCGATCCCCTGTCTTTTAAGATCATTTTGTCTCCGTTGCGCTCTTTTTTCGATGGAGGCAACCATATAAAACTTGACATCTGCATCGGGAAAAACAACGGTGCCCACATCCCGTCCTTCTGCCACGACAGGACCTTTTCGACCGATTTCTCTCTGAAGACGCACCATCACATCGCGTACTTTTGGCACTTCACACACCGGACCAATTGTTCGATCGATTTGAGGATGCCGTATCTCGTCTGTCACATCATCCCCATTCAGAAGGACCTGTGCACCCTTTTTGGAAGGGCACAGTTCAATGGTTGATTGCTCAGCAATCCGGCCGATCGATTCCGGATCATCCAGTGGAATCTGATTTCGCAACACATTCACCGTCACCGCTCGATACATGGCGCCTGTATCCAGATACAGCCAGCCCAATTTTCGGGCGACCAGTCTGGCCGTCGTACTTTTTCCCGACCCGGCTGGGCCGTCAATTGTGACAACATACCCCTCTCTTTTTTTTTCATTTTTTGCAAACACAATCTATGGTCTATCCTTTGGCTCCAGAACCAATCGCAAAAACCTGATCGGGTCGACCTGTTGAATCTGAACCACCTAATACCATCCGCCAGCAATATTCCTGATTCATCATAAAAGGCATTGCCTTCATCATGGAGACAGCTCTCGGATTGTTCTCCAACACACCGATTCTGATATCACTGTCCTTGACCTCTGCGGCAAGATTTTCAAAAAGCATCTCCGGATGTTCTGTTGAATCGAGCGCAATCCATGGCCCCACAGATATCACCTGATACCCTTTCTGCGCAAGGATAAATCCACTGATCTCACCATCAGATACCAGAACTTTAGCATATTCCGGATGGAGATTAAAAATGCGTTTTAGAAAAAAACTGCGATCCGCACCAAAAGCGATCTTATCCAAATTTTTAACCTGATCGAGATCATCCGCCTGCATGACACGCACGTGAGGGCTCCGATTTCCTTCGTTTCTCCCGATAAATCGAAAGGATCGGCAGATTTTTTGAAAACCGACGTTTTCATATAAGGGTACGGCCAATAGGTCCGCGTCCAGTACAACCGTTTCCGATCCTCGATCTTTGAGATAGACAATCGTATGATTCAGCAAGCTTCGACCGATTCCAAGACCTCTTTTCTCTTTGATCACGATCAGTTCACCTAAAAATCCCCAATTACCATAATGAGTGCCCACACAGAGCCCTATCGCTTGATGATCCTCTTCAGCGATAAAACAGCCCTCAGCATCATACTGAAGAAAGTTTTTGAATGTTTCCGACGTTTCTGAACGCCATCCTTCCTCATGCGTGCACGCCAGCGCAAATTCGATATCTGAAAAGGTCATGTGTCTGATACGCATCGAATCAGTTTTTCTCCAGCCCAACCTGGCGATAAAGGGATTGCACTTCCCGATCGGTCAATTCCCGACAGGTTCCCGACTGCAAATCATCGACAGTCAGTCCGGCAAAAACGATTCGTCTCAAGTGAATCACCGGATGTCCCACCGCTTTCATCATTCTTTTAACCTGACGTTTTTTGCCCTCATGAATGTGCATTTCAATCAATGTTTTCTCTGCATTTTGTTGAATGATCCTGGCTGTTCCTTTGACCATGACTTGATCGGATATGATGACACCCTCCTTGAGTTTCTGAATCGACTTCGGACGAACACGGCCTTTCACCCAAACGTGATACACTTTTTCGATTTCAAATTTGGGATGGGTCAAACGATAGGTCAATTCCCCGTCATTGGTAAGCAGAAGCACGCCTTCTGTATCCATGTCCAGTCTTCCAACAGGAAACACCCGCTCACTGTATGGAATCATATCAATAACGGTTTTCCGTCCCCGGTCATCCTCTACAGCGGTGATTACACCATCCGGTTTATTCATCAGCAGATAGCGATAGTGATCGGGAATTTTCAACCGGTGTCCATCTAAAAAGACACAATCTTTTTCCGTGTCAATGACACGGCCCATTTCCATCACGATTTCCTGATTGACATCGACGCGACCTTGTTGAATCATCAAATTCGCTTTTCTCCTGGAAGCCACACCGCAATCGGCAAGGTATTTATTGAGCTGCATTTTCCGGATTTTCCAAATCCTCCGTCAGTTTAAGCAGATCCTTCGCATCTGCCAGTTCGGGTGCGTCTTCATTCTCTTTGAGGATCTCCTCAATTTCCTTGAGCTTGGGCAAATCGGACAGATCATTGACGCCGAAATACCGCAAAAATTCCTTCGTCGTTGTATAAATCAGCGGTCTTCCGGGACCATCCGATCTCCCTGCGATCGTTACCAGCTTCCTTTCCAAAAGGGTTTTCAAAACCGCATCGCAGTTCACGCCCCGGATGGCGACGATTTCACTGCGAGCCACGGGCTGCTTAAAAGCAACGACGGCAAGCGTTTCCAGGGCGGCTTGCGATAATTTTGACCGGCTGCGTTTCTGGTATAATTTTTTAACCCACTGTGAATACGTTTCCCGTGTAACCATCTGATAGCCGCCCGCTACACGGATAATCTGGAAAGCGCGATTCGTTTTTCCGTACTCCAGATTGAGACCATCGACGACTTTCCGAATCTCCGATAAAGAAACACCATCGAGATACTCTTTTATCTGTTTATCCGTCAGGGGAACATCGGAAGCAAAAATAAGCGCCTCAACAACCTGTTTCAATAACTCGCCGTCCATTGATTCCGAACCTCATCTTCTGGATATCCAGATTTCACCGAATACACCGGCCTGCTGAACCACAATGCGATGCGTACGAATTAGCTCTAAAACAGCCATAAATGTGACGATGATCCGAATCCGCTCTTTCAATTGATAAAACAGATCATGAAACGAAAAACGTTCTTTTTCTGCCAATTTCCGAATCACAAATTCAATCTGCTCTTCAATGGTCACCCCAACCGCACCTACATCGTGCACCGCTTCAACAGGGATATTTTCCAGCACGATCTTAAAAGCGGTTATCAGATCGAACAGAGAGACATCTTTGAGAATGACCTCCTTTTTTTCCTCCTTTGACTTTGCATAGTCAAAAAAGGATCGGGTATAGCATCTCCGCTGATGGTCCTCCATCTCTGCAAGCGATTCTGTAACTTCCTTGTATCGCTTATACTCAAGCAGCTGCCGAACCAGTTCTGCCCTTGGATCTTCCTCGATCTCATCTTCATCCGCGGACTGGGGCAGGAGCATGCGGACTTTGATCCGAATCAGTGTAGCAGCCATCAGGATGAATTCGCCGGCCACTTCAAGATTGAGTTCCTGCATGAACTCAACATATTCCAGATACTGCCTCGCAATGGCGGCAATCGGAATATCATAAATATCGATTTCTTCCTTTTTGATCAGAAAAAGAAGAAGGTCTAACGGACCTTCAAAATTGGCTAACTTAACCTTGTAGTTTTCCTGAATATCTATCTTTTCCGTAAGATTCACCCCATTTGCATGGCCTTATACACATCAGACATGGTGGCCTGCGCAACCTTCTTGGCCTGACTGTCTCCGGCTGCAATAATCGTTTCCACTTCCTTTCGATGAGATTCATAGTAAGCGCGCTTCTCACGGAAACCGGCGAACTGTTCGGCCACCAGTCGGGCGAGATCTTTCTTGTGATCCACACATCCGATTTTTCCACCCCGGCAATCTGCATTGATTTGCTTGGAATCCCGAGGAGAAAATTTTTGATGATAGGCAAAAACGACACAGCCATCGGGATTCCCTGGATCGGTCAACCGTATTTTTTTCGGATCGGTGTAGGCCGTCATCATCTTCTTCTTGATTTTATCCGGGGAATCGGAAAGAAAAATCGTATTCCCCAGAGATTTGCTCATTTTCCTGCCGTCCAAACCGGGCAATCGTGAAAATTGTGTTAATAAAGTTTCGGGTTCCGGGAAAACAGGACCATACTGGTTGTTGAATCGTCGGGCAATCTCGCGTGTGATTTCCACATGGGGCGCCTGATCCTCTCCGACAGGTACGGCGTCCGCTTTGTATATCAGAATGTCCGCAGCCTGAAGGATCGGATACCCCAAATGACCATAGGACATATTCTGTTCCAGATGGAGATCTCTGGCCTGCTCCTTGACCGTTGGATTCCGCTGCAGTCTCGGCACAGTGACCAGCATGGAAAAGAGAAGATGCAGCTCGGCATGTTCTTTGATATGGGATTGTATAAAAAACGGACTTTTCTTGGGATCCAGCCCGGCGCTAAGCCAGTCGATAACCACTTCGATGCTGTTATCCGATATGTCAGATGTGTGATCCAGATCGGTTGTCAACATGTGCCAATCGGCAATGAAGTGAAAACTTTCATATTCATCCTGAAGCTGGATCCAGTTTTCGAGAGCACCCACATAATTGCCTAAATGGAGCTTCCCTGTGGGCCGCATACCGCTCAATATCCGTTTTTTCTTCGTTGCCATAAACCGCTTTTTGAACAATCCGTATGGATGAACTTAACTCATGAAAAGATACGGTTTCCACCGATCATCCGGAATGCCGATCAGATGCTGTATGAAAAAGGGATAACCGGGCTTTCTCGGTTTTTTGAGCAGTTTCATCCCTGCCTCTCTCGGTGTCCGATTGCGTTTTTTGGTATTGCATCGCATACAGGCACAAACCAGATTTTCCCACGTATCTTCTCCGCCCTGGTCCTTCGGAATCACATGGTCGACCGTGATGGACCCCTCTTTTGAACCGCAGTACTGACATTGGTGATTGTCCCGTTTGATAATGTTCTTTCGGTTCAAAAGAATCCGTTTCCGCGGTACATGGATCAGCCGGCTGAGCCTTACGATACTGGGCAGCGGTATATAGGTGCGCATCGAATGGACGATTTCATGATTCCGTTCGATCATCTCGGCCTTCTGCAGGTAGAGTAGAACGATCGCCCTACGGGCGCTGCAAACGCTCATCGGCTCATAATTTTGATTCAATACAAGTACCCGGCTATCCAGCATCGCTTAAAAAATCTCCTTTCAGAAACAAGTAACTGATAATTTACAATATAATAGATAGATAATCAAGAAATTTTTGAAACATACAAAATCGAATGAGACGATACTTTCTTTTTTGGGATCCCTTTAACAAATGACAATTTAAAAAAAATCTTGACTTTTTCACAAACAGTTAGTATAATAAATACAATTCATAGAAAGAAGTGATTACAATGATTTATGCAAAAGTCCACCATCATTTTTATCATCATACGGAGCATCATCTGGATGCTGACGGTGGGCAGCGTACGCCTTAATCCCTTTTATTTTATAGTATGACCAAGGATGCCCACCCATTTCAGGTGGGTTTTTTTTATATTGAGAAAGGATTCTCCTTAGATGAACAAGAAAAACAATAAAAGAATACTGAGAATGGGACTTCCCAAGGGCAGTCTTCAGGAAGCCACATTCCGATTTTTGGCCAAAGCGGGCTTCACCTTCTCAATCAACACACGGTCCTATTTCCCCTCTGTGGATGATGATGAACTGCAGGGACTTCTCATCAGGGCTCAGGAGATCGCCAAGTATGTCGAGGATGGTGTTTTCGATATCGGATTGACGGGCAAAGACTGGATTCTTGAAACGGGGGCCGATGTACTGGAAATCGCTGATCTGCTGTATGCCAAACAGAGTCTGCGGCCCATTTCCTGGGTTCTGGCGGTACCGAACAATTCTCCGATTCAGAATATGAAAGACCTGGAGGGAAAACGGATCGCCACAGAAGTCGTCAATTTGACAAAAAAGTTCCTGTCTGAAAGGAAAGTGAAAGCGGATGTCGAATTCTCCTGGGGAGCTACGGAAGTGAAAGCGCCCATTCTGGTCGACGCCATCGTCGAAGCCACAGAAACAGGCTCTTCGCTGAAAGCCAATAATTTGAGAATTGTGGAAACGATACTGGTTTCTACGACAAGATTGATCGTCAATAAAACAGCCTGGAAGGATCCCTGGAAACGGGAAAAGATTGAGAACCTGGCCATGCTACTGAAAGGCGCCATCCAGGCGGAAGGCCGTGTCGGACTCAAGATGAACGTGGCCAACAAGGATGTGGAAAAAGTGGTCCAGATCCTTCCCGCCATGCAGAATCCGACAATTTCGCCGCTCCACAATCCCAACTGGGTGGCCCTTGAAATCATTGTCGAAGAAAAAACAGTGCGGGAGCTCATTCCGCGTCTCATCCGGGAAGGGGCAAAGGACATCATCGAATACCCCCTGAATAAAGTGATCAGTTAACCGAGAGGAAAATCGTGATACCCATCATCGAAAAATCCGAAGTCAGCGGATTCATGCAAAAATGGAAAAGCCGGCGCAAAAGTCCCTCCCGGGAAGTGCGCACACTGGTCGAGGACATCCTGAATGATGTCCAGCTGAAAGGAGACTCAGCCCTTGTCCGGTACACGCTTCAATTCGACGGTGTCGATCTGGAATCGATCGGATTTGGACTGACGCCCGAAGAAATGGAAAAAGGCGTCCGTTCCGTTTCACAGGATTTTTTGAACATTGTAAAACAATCTGCTGAGAATATCCGGTTGTATCATGAAAAAGTGTCAACAACTTCCTCAATGGACTGGGAAAAGGATGGTATCACGCTGGGTCAGAAGATCACATCTTTGAAAAGGATCGGTATTTACGTCCCCGGTGGACGTGCAGTCTACCCCTCGTCCCTGATCATGGCAGCTGTTCCTGCCCGTGTGGCCGGTGTCGAGGAGATTGTCGTGGTTTCTCCCCCGAACCAGAAAGGAGAGCTGCACCCCGCTATTTTAGCGACCGCCGGCTTGATGAAGATCGATGAGATTTACCGCATCGGCGGCGCCCAGGCTGTGGCCGCCCTGGCTTACGGTACAGAGACGATTCAGCCTGTGGACAAAATTGTGGGACCGGGAAATCAGTACGTGGCCGAAGCCAAACGCCAGGTCTTCGGCATCTGTGACATCGACATGATCGCCGGTCCCAGCGAGGTCGTCGTCCTGGCTGACAATACAGCCAATCCCGACTTTATCGCAGCCGACCTGCTGGCCCAGGCCGAACACGATCCTTTGGCTTCTTCGATTCTGGTGACAACTTCTTCGAATCTGGCCCGACTGGTCCAGCATTCCGTCGAGAAGCAGACGGCTGAGTTATCGAGGCGGAAAACGATCGAGTCCTCCTTAAAAAATTGGGGAGGGATTCTGATCGCAAAGGATCTTTCACATGCGGTCGAACTGGTCAACGATCTCGCACCCGAGCATCTCGGTATACACACCAAAGACAGCTGGACGGTTCTTGCCGATATTCGAAATGCGGGAGCGATCTTTTTAGGCGGATATTCTCCGGAAACGATCGGGGATTACTGGGCCGGTCCGAACCACATCCTGCCGACGAACGGCACTGCACGCTTCTCCTCCCCTCTTGGGACAGAGGATTTTCTGAAGCGGAGCAGTTTGATCCAATACAGTCAAACAGCCCTTCAAAAAGCGGCTGAACCGATTATGGCTTTTGCCAAAATGGAAGGTCTCGACGCACATGCAAACGCCGTACAAAAAAGAATCGAATAAACCCTATCTCGACGCCGTCAAACCGGAAGTGAGAGCTTTGGTCGGTTACGAAGCGCCGCCTCAGGGAAAGGTGATTGCCAAGCTGAACCAGAATGAAAATCCCTACGATCTCCCTGAATCGATGAGAAAAGAAATTCTGGATGAGATGGGAAAACAGGCCTGGACGCGCTATCCGACATACGGCGCACCCGTTCTTCAGGAAAAACTGGCCAAACGATACAAGCTGAATGCCGACCAGGTGCTTGTCGGACACGGCTCCAACCAACTGCTCTATGCGACGGCGACAGCGATTATTGCGCCTGACGATCCGATTGTGATCAATCCGCCCTCATTTTCTCTGTTTGAGTTAATCACACGGATCTATCGGGGCCGGGTCGTCTCTGTCCTTCAAAAAGAAGGCTTTGTCTATGATACCGATAAACTGCTCGAAGCTGTCCGAACCGCAAAACTGACGATGATCTGCTCCCCCAACAATCCCACCGGAGGGGTTATGGAACTGGATCTCCTTGAACGGATTCTGGAACGGACACCGGGCCTCGTCCTCTGGGATGAAGCCTACGGGGAATTCTGGGGAAAAAGCGCCATCCCCCTGATTGGAAAACATCCCAATCTGCTTGTCATGAGAACCTTCTCCAAAGCCTTCGGTATGGCCGGCATACGCATCGGTTATCTGATGGGAGACGTCAGTCTGATTCGTGAAATCCGGAAGGTCATCGTGCCTTACAACATCAATCTCTTCAACCAGATTGCCGCCACCCGCATGCTAAAAAACAGCGATTGGATTGAAACACACATTCGAAAGGTCATATCTGAACGGCAATGGTTGTTTGATCAAATGAAGGCATGCACGGACGTCATCCCCTATCCCAGTGAAGCCAACTTCATTTCATTTCACGTTTCAGACGGACCCGATATTCTGAACAAGCTGAAAGAACAGGGTATTCTGATTCGGAATATGGGGAACTATGCGATGATGGAAAATTGCCTTCGCGTCACGGTCGGTAAACCCAAGGAGAACCGAATTTTTATCAAAGCCCTTTGTAAATGAATGGGCAGACAATCTTCATGATGATGAAGATACAGAACGAGGAGAATCCATGATGAAACGAACCGGTGAACTGTCCCGCAAGACACGGGAGACCGAAATCCAGGTTTCGATCAACCTGGATGGGGAAGGGAATGCGGATATCCGAACGGGAATCGGTTTCTTTGACCACATGCTGGAAACATTGAGCCGTCACAGCGGGATCGACCTGAGAGTCCAGGCGCAGGGTGACCTTCAGGTGGACGATCACCACACAGTCGAAGATGTCGGTATCTGCCTGGGCAAAGCGATCAAAGAAGCGCTGAAAGACAAAAAAGGCATCAACCGGTTCGGCTGGGCCCTCTGCCCGATGGACGAAGCCTTGGTGCGTGTGGCCCTCGACTTGAGCGGTCGGCCCCACTTCGTTTTCCAGTCGTCTGTGACTCTCGAAAATGTGGAAACACTCCAGGGAGAATCTGTTCCCGAATTCTTTAAAGCATTGACATTCGGTTGTGAGGCAACGCTGCACATCGACTGCATACGTGGAGAAAACACGCATCACCTCGTTGAATCGCTTTTTAAAACATTCGCCCGGGCATTGAAACAGGCTGTCGCAATTGTGGATGAAGGGACGATTCCATCTACAAAAGGTGTGCTTTAGCCATGGTTACCGTGGTGTATTATGGCGCCGGCAATATCCGGAGTGTGACCAAAGCCGTCGAGGCGGCAGGCACGCGTGTCAGGGTCTCGGAAAATCCAAAGGATATTGAAAAAGCGGACAGGATCATCCTGCCCGGTGTGGGCGCCTTCGGAAAAGCAGTGGAAGCACTTCGGGAGAGACGCCTGATCGATCCGCTCCGGTCGTTTATCTCACAGGGAAAGCCTTTTCTTGGGATTTGTCTGGGACTCCATTTGCTCTTCTTCGGCAGCGAAGAAAATCCAGAAGCAGAGGGATTATGCCTTTTGGAGGGAAAAGCCGAGCGCTTTCCCGCAGGGATCAAGGTCCCCCATCTTGGATGGAATCAGGTGAATCAGGTCAGAGATTTACCCCTTTGGAAGTCCATTCCAGATCAAACCTACTTTTACTTTGCCCATTCCTATGTGGTCAAACCGGAGAATGGCAATCTGATTGCGGGAACCACGGATTATGCGAACAACTTCGTATCGGCCGTCGCGGCAGAGAATTATTACGGTGTGCAGTTTCATCCGGAGAAATCACAGAAATGGGGACTTAAACTGCTGAACAATTTTATTGCATTATGAGGCAAAAATATGCTGATCATTCCGGCCATCGATCTTCTTGGCGGAAAAGCCGTTCGCCTCAGTCAGGGTGCTGAGGAAACAGCGGTGGTTTATGATAAGGATCCCCTGCGTGTGGCCACCGAATTTGAAAAGGCTGGTGCAAAGTGGATCCATGTCGTGAACCTCGACGGTGCATTCGGCCGCCCGGGGATGAACGACACGGTGATCACCCAATTTATTCAGTACCTTTCGATTCCCATCGAATTGGGTGGAGGGATACGGACGCTCGACCGCATTGAATTCTGGCTGGAAAGAGGTGTGGGTCGGGTAATTGTCGGGTCCTTGGCCGTGAAAGAACCCGACCTGATTGCCAAGGCCATCCGAAAACACGGAAACGAATCGATCATTGTCGGACTGGACATCAGAGACGGCAAAGTCGCCATTTCTGGATGGCAGGAAAACACATCGATTCATTATCTGGATTTGGCCCGCCAAATGAAATCAATGGATCTGAAACGTGTCATCGTCACCGATATTGCCACAGATGGCATGCTTTCGGGTCCACGATTGGAAAACATGATCGATATTGCCAAAAAAACCAGACTGAAAGTCATTGCTTCCGGCGGTGTAAGTAAGCCGAAAGATCTGGATCCCATCGCCAAAGCAGAAAAACAGGGTATTGAAGGGATCATTATCGGCAGGGCGATCTACGAAAAAAAACTCTCTTTGAAAAGAGCCATTACCAAATATCCGCAACCTGAAATGGAAAAGGATTAATCAGATGTTGGCCAAACGGATCATTCCCTGCCTTGACGTGAAAGACGGCCGCGTGGTAAAAGGCATACGGTTTCTCGATCTCGTGGATGCCGGCGATCCCGCGGCTCAGGCTCAGTTTTACGATGCAGAGGGCGCCGATGAAATCGTTTTTCTCGATATCACCGCATCGGCTGAACGCAGGGACATCCTCCTCAATGTGGTGCGGCGCACCGCAGAAGTGGTTTTCATCCCTCTGACTGTGGGCGGAGGCATCCGCACCATGGAAGACGGACAGCAACTCCTGAAAAACGGAGCGGATAAAATCAGCATCAACACATCGGCTGTGCAGAATCCCAATTTGATATCGGTCTGTGCAGACCGGTTCGGCAGTCAGGCCGTGGTTGTCGCCATCGACGCCAAACGGTCAGGATCTTCGTGGATTGTTTACACCTACGGGGGAAGAGAATCCACACCGAAAGATGCTGTGGAATGGGCTCAAAAAGTGGAAAAACTCGGTGCAGGTGAGATCCTCCTCACCAGTATGGACCGCGACGGAACAAAAGACGGGTATGACATCGAACTGACCCGAACCATTTCACGGGTTGTTTCCATTCCCGTGATCGCTTCCGGTGGGTGCGGCACGCTCGAACACCTCTATGAAGCTCTTGATGAGGGAGAGGCCGACGCCGTCCTGGCCGCATCGATATTTCACTACAGAACCCACTCGATCAACGAAGCCAAAGCGTATCTCCACAAACGGGGTGTTCACGTCAGAATCACATGATTATTTTACACACCCGGAGTCCTGTGGACATCCGGGGTGTAAAAACCTATTGTCTCCCCTTGAGGGGAGAAGCTTGATGAAGTCAAGCAGAGGGGTGTATCTCCCCTCGAGGGGAGACCCTTGGCGAAAGCCAAGAGCTTGCCCCGGACTTGATCCGGGGAAGAGGGGTGTTTAATAATTATCAAAAAAAACAGAAAATAAAGGAACCCACATGAAAAAACCCAAACCGCTTAAAGCACATCTTTCCCTCATGGAACAAATCAAGTTCGACGACAAAGGACTCGTACCAGCCATTGCACAGGATTCGACTTCCAAAGAAGTCCTCATGATGGCCTACATGAACCACGACAGCCTGGCCAGGACAATCGAAACCGGTTATGCCACCTACTGGAGTCGATCCCGCCAGGAGCTCTGGAAGAAAGGCGCCACATCCGGAAATGTGCAGAAAGTGCAGCGCATCATGCTTGACTGCGACGGCGATACGATCTTGTTATCGGTCGACCAGACCGGCCACGCCTGCCACAAAGGCGAGAGAACCTGCTTCCACCGCGAACTGGCAGCCATATCCTGATTGGCATCCTCCCTATTTTATTCTTGAAATTGGTTGAACGATTTCTTATACTTTAATGCATCCATTCTTTGAATAATAAAGAGATAATCAATTGTTGATATTTAAACACATCAGTGGTTATTTATATTGTTGATTTGTTTTTCTGTTTAAAACACACATCAAAGAATTCTATTTAAAGTGTTATCTATATTCAAAATAGTACCTTGGAGAGCATGAATAAATGAAAATATTACATGCAATTATAAAGAATTTTCGCGCACTAAAATATATATCAATTCCACTCGACAAATTTAGTGTATTAATCGGAGAAAATGATGTTGGCAAAACAAGTTTCTTATATGCATTAGAAAAATTTTTTATAAGTAAGAAAATAAATAGTAAATTAGACTTTTTCAAAATGGATACAAGTACCGATATTGAAATAACAATAAAATTCACTGAACTGCCTGAAGCACCAGGTTTCAATGATTTAGTTGATGAAAATGGTGATATTACAATATCAAAAATCTTTCCATTCGATTCCACACCTACAATAAATGTATTAAAAAGTGACGGAATAAAAGTAAACTTACCTAGTACTATTTCAAAATCATACTTTTCACAGGATAATTTTCATTTAATACCAGTAAGAAGAGATATTTCTCTCCAATTCTCAATGACCAAAACGGCATTACTAGGAAAAACATTAAGAGCATCAATGAAAAATTCACTCGATGAAGAAGGAGCTACGGCTTCTTTAACTGATATAAAAGATAAATTGTCAGGAGCCATTGAAGAACCAAGGAATTTATTAGAAGTTTTTATGAAACAACAGATGCATAATGAAAATATAAGATTAGGCTTTGATAACCTAGAAATTGATCCTGTTGAAGGAGTTACATTCGATGTAAACATATCAGATGATAAGATTCGTGGTATTAATATATCAAATAGAGGTGCAGGAACACAAAATAACCTAATAATTTCACTCTTTAGATTTATTGCAAAAAGTGTATCAGATAAACTGCTTATACTGGCAATGGAAGAACCTGAAAATTCATTACACCCAAAAGCACAGAGACAATTATTAGCTGTTTTACAAGAATTGAGCGAAAAGAACCAAATCATAATAACAACCCATAGTCCAGTATTTATTGAAAGAACTAACTTTGAAAATAATATAATTATTAACCGCACTTCATCTGGAAATTCAATAGCAAAAACATTCAATATAAATTATCTAAAAGAGCTAAGAACAGATCTTGGGATCAGGCCATCGGATACATTGTTAAAAGGAGGGGGTAATTGTGCGTTAGTTGTTGAAGGCAATACAGAAGAAGATGGTATGCCTTTTTTCTTTGAAATGCTTGGTTTAAGTGAATTTGAGCTCGGTATAGCTATTATAAATGCAGGTGGTTCTGATTTCCAAAAAATACGAAATATTTGTAAGTTATTACTTTCATATGAAATCCCTGCAGTTGTATTACTTGATAAAGATGCTAAGCAAACAGCAGAAGATCTTGAGAGATGTAAACAAAAAGACCTTACTAATCTTAAACATATTTATTGCTTAACTAGAGGAACTATAGAAGACTATTATCCAGAAAAAATTATTGTAAAAGTTATCAATAATAAATTAAATCCAACTCCAATGGTTGAATGTGGAGAAATTGACATGACTTTATATGGTAAAGATAAATTGAATAATATTAAAAAAGTTATGTATGAACATAATTGTGGAGATTCGATTGAATATTTTAAGAAATATCTAGGCTTGTATGGAACACGAATTTTAAGAGATGAACCTCAAGAAATTGATAATGAAATTAAAGCTGTTTTAGAAACTGTTCGCAATATTGCAAAATCATAAAATCTGCATTTGAACTCGTTCCTTAATTCAGTTTAAAAGCGAGAATCTGTTGTTATTACATTTTAAACGAAAGGCTTCCCCAATGCTTCAACAACTATTCAAACATCTCAAAGATTCAAAAAAGCACTATTTCATCTTTCTATTTCTCATATTTGCAAGCTCTATCTTCAAAATTTCCTGCTTTCGAGACGATCAGATATTGTTGTTTGAAGCTCCCAAAATACCCTTTGTAATCGAAAACCTCGGTGTCCGGTTTGGGCCGTGGGACAGGAACACCAACCGGGCGGGTGATTTTCTGTTCCCCAACATCGCCAATGTGACAAAAATCATCGGAGAATTTGGGCAGGCCGTTCTCGACCCAGATTTCAATGTAAAATATCTCCCCACACTGGACTTTATCATTCGGGTGGAGGCTCCGATTATAGCCATCGCAGAAGGCGAGGTCTCAAGACATTATTTTCAGGAAGGTTCAGCTGATTACGAAATCGGTATTCGCTCACTAAATGATCCTAACTACGAAGTTGGCTACGACCATCTCGTGAATATTCAGGTTGAAATGGGCCAGACCATCACACCGGGAGATACCATCGGCTATCCCAGACCGCTTTTTTCCGGACTGGGTTCATTTGAGATCATGGTGAACAATGCTGAAACCGGATTGTCCTACTGCCCCTTCTGCTGTTTCAATCCCGACAAAACAGAAGAATATCAAAACAAACTCTTGCAATTGATTGCGGATTGGGAAACATTCAAAGGGGACACCACGATTTACGACGAATCCGCTTTTGTTCTCCCCGGCTGTTTGATGGAGTCCATGGTGAGTTATTAAAATGTTTGTGGGATGATTCGAGTAATCAATCTCTCAGAGAGATGTATGAGATATAATCCTGATATCCACAACCGTCGTTCTATGCGTTTACAGGGATACGATTATTCAAAAGCTGGTGGGTATTTTATTACAATCTGCACCTATAAACGCAAATGTCTATTTGGTGAAATAATGGATGGAAAAATGGTAAAATCCGAATGGTTAAAAATATCAAGAATCCGAGAAAATATAACATTGGATGAATTTATCATTATGCCGAATCATCTACACGGCATTATCATTATTTCCGAATCGGATAAAATGATCCACCATGTAGGGGCGATTCGCCGAATCGCCCCTACAAATAATATCAAAAATCCAATAGGGCCCAAACCCGGTTCCATCGGTGCCATAATGGGTCAATTTAAATCAATCACCACCAAACATATCAACAAAATTCGGAACACACAACGTACCCCTGTATGGCAACGCAATTATTACGAACATATTATTCGAGATGAAAATGAATTAAATCAAATCCGCGAATATATCCTCAGCAATCCCATGAAATGGTCTGAGGATACATATTATCTTTAAATGTTTTTATATTCTATGTAATATGAAAATAATCTATTTGTTTATTGAGGAGAAAAATCCATGAAAACCACGCGCAGACAATTCATTAAATCAGTCGGGTTGGGCACTGTAACCCTCGCCTTTCCGAATTTGATTTCGACACGGTGCGCAGCGGCAAAACAACCCAACATCCTTTTTATCATGAGCGATGACCATGCCGAACAGGCGATCAGCTGTTATGGAAGCCAGCTGATCGAGACATCCCACATCGACAGGATCGCCCATGAAGGGATTCGTTTTGAAAACAGTTTTGTCACCAATTCGATCTGTGCCCCGAGCCGGGCCGTTCTCTTAACCGGCAAATACAGCCACATGAACGGTCTTCGCGACAACCAGGATGAATTTGACGGCAGCCAGATGACATTTCCCAAACTGCTCCAGCAGGCCGGATACCAGACCGCCATGATCGGAAAATGGCATCTCAAAACAGATCCCACAGGATTCGATGAGTGGAAAATCCTGATCGATCAGGGAGAATATTACAATCCCACATTGATCGAAAACGGTGTAAGAAATGAGTATATCGGTTACACAACCGATCTCATTACGGATATCGCTGTCGAATCGTTAAACCGAAGAGACCGGAACAGACCCTTCTGTATGCTGGTCCATCACAAAGCCCCCCACCGCAACTGGATGCCGAACCTGAAATATCTGGACGTGTATAACGATAGAGACCTGCCGTTGCCCGAAACGTTTTACGATGACTATGCCGACAGGCAGGCAGCAAAAGAAGCGGATATGCGGATCGATGATATGTATTTGTCATCCGATATGAAATTGAACACGGGATATTATGAAAAAGAGACAGGCACGGGAGGCAACCTGGCTTCGGCTCCTTTTGCAGAGATGGGTTGGGCAGCCAGTTTGGCAAGATTAACTGAAACACAGAGAAAAGCCTGGGACGCCCATTACGACAGAATCAATGAAGAATTCAGAGATTTGAAACTGACGGGCGACGATCTGCTGAGATGGAAATATCAGCGCTACATAAAAGACTATTTGAGCTGCATCCTCTCTGTAGACGAAAGTGTCGGAAGGTTACTGGAATATCTGGATGAAGAGGGTTTGAATGACAACACACTGGTTGTCTATACATCGGATCAGGGATTTTATCTGGGTGAACACGGCTGGTACGATAAGAGGTTTATGTATGAAGAATCACTCGGTATGCCGCTCGTCATGCGATATCCGGACCAGATGAAATCAAATCGGGTTTCAGAGAAAATGGTCTTGAATCTCGATTTTGCACCGACATTCCTTGATTTCGCAGGTGTGGAAATCCCTGTAGAGATGCAGGGGGAATCACTACGTGCGATAACCAGCGGAAATGGCCAAGGTGAATGGCGCGATTCGATCTACTACCATTATTACGAATATCCGCACGGATGGCACAATGTGAAACGGCACTACGGCGTGCGGACAGAACGGTATAAATTGATCCATTTCTATTATGATATCGATACCTGGGAATTGTTCGACTTGCAGCGCGATCCAAACGAATTAAACAATTTGTATGACGATCCCGACTACACTGATATTGTCAACACATTGAAAACAGAACTGGAACGCCTCCAGCAGAAATACGGAGATACGGATATTCGCATTTGAATCAGGAGTACACCTAACTGCATGTGAATATTATCAATTAAAATGTGTATCATTATTTGAAAGAGTTTGCTTAAGAACATTAATTGGAGGAACCTAAGATGAAATATGTATGGATTATTCTATCGGTATTCATTCTATGCTCTATCACTTTTAGCCAGGAAAGTCTTGCCGATCTTTTCGAACCTGAAGAAATAGTTGAAGATATCGACTTCTTGTTGAAATCACTCAATGACATTCACCCCACTTTTAATCAGTATCTTTCAAATCCAGATTATCAAAACAATCTTGAAAGTATCAAAAAGACGATTACTCAACCTATGTCAAAATACGATTTTTTTAAGCTCATGCAGCCTTTGATATCGGTTGATGGACACACCTCCTTACGCTTCGATGGAGAGATCTATCCAAAAAAGGAAGCTCCCTTTTTCCCTTTCAAAATCTTAATACGTAATAACCAAATCTATGTTAAAGAAAATTTGTCCGCAAATCCAAATATTCAAAAAGGAATGATCATTGAGTCCATCAATGGACAGCAAAGTTCAACAATTATCAATCTATTATCAAAATATATACCACATGATGGAGCAACAACACACCCTGAAAAAATTGCAGGTGTATTTCACACATTTTATCAATTAATTTATGGTAATTTCTCAGAATTTAATTTGACCATTAGGAATGGGGAGAAAAGAGAAAATGTCATCGTAAATGGAATCAAATCAGAAGATTTTACCTCCGAAACAAAACCGCCCTTTGATTTTCAAATATTAGATAATAATGCGGCCTACTTTTATATCGAGGGATTCAGGCAGCCGGACTTGTTTATGGTAAATATCGATTCTATTTTCACTATTCTACAGGAGAAAAATATAAAATACTTGATAATAGACAAAAGAAGCGGCGGTGGATTTACAAACTTGGCAGATTCCTTGTTAAGCTATCTCACAAACAAATCCTACAAACAATTTGAAAAGAAAGTGGTCAAAATCAGCTCTGCGAACCGGGATTATATTGATGAAAACAAATCGAATGGATTGATCAGCGATGGATATTTAACCATTGAATATGGACCCGCTATACCGGTCAAGCGAAATCAACTATTCAATGGGAAAACCTATATTCTAATGGGGTGGGAAACCTATTCAGCAGCTACTTATTTCGTTTCTGCGATCAAGTGTAATCAAATAGCAACTCTCATCGGTGGAGAGGCGGGACAACCTTTAATCAGTAACGGTGATATTCAAGGGATAAACTTGCCCAATACAAAAATGATATGTTATTCCTCGATGTCCACCTATTACTTCCCCTGTGCTGAAAACAGGGATGAAAGTGTCAAACCCGATTATGAAGTCAAGCTGAGCCTTGAAGATTTGTTAAACGATACTGATAGATATCTGGAACATGCAATAAAATTAATCGATCGGGACAGAGTTGCAAATAAAACAGAATAAGAGAATGTCCAGCAGATAATCTAAACCTACAGCATAGAGTGCACATCGAAAATTTAATGGTTCGTTGAGCAAATTGCTGATTTTATGTTTTGAGGTGTTCACAATAACAAGATTATCGAATAGGAAGATACATGATACGTCCTGTTGAAAAAGGTGATGCCAAAGTGATCTGTAAAATATATAATCACTATATTGAGAACTCAGTCATTACTTTCGAAGAAGAGCCGATTCCCGTTGAGGAGATGCAAAACCGCATCAGAGAGATAACAGTTTCACTGCCCTGGTTCGTCTATCAGGTCGGTGAGAAGATCATTGGATACGCCTACGCGAACCGATGGAAGCTCAAGAGTGCCTATCGATATGCTGTCGAAACGACGATTTACCTGTCTCCCGGAGAGACAGGACGTGGAATCGGCAGTAGGCTCTACGGGGAATTGATTGCCAGTTTGAAAACCCATCACATGCATTGCGCAATTGGCGTCATCACGATACCGAATCCAGCCAGCATTGCGCTGCATGAAAGAATGGGATTTGAAAAAGTCGCCCATTTCAGAGAGGTGGGATGGAAATTCAATCAATGGATCGATGTAGGGTACTGGGAGCTTATGCTTTGATATCATGAATATATCCATTAAACAGGCAACACAGGATGACCTTGCTGTGATTTTGGATATTCTCACTGAAGCAGAGGAATGGGTTGAAGAAAAGGGAGAACCCCTCTGGGAATTGGACGAACTTCAACCGGAAACCATAAAAGAGGACATCCGGAAGGGTGAATTTTTTATTGCCTATGCAGATCATGAAGCAGCAGGCGTTTTTAAATTCCAGACAGAGGATCAATTGTTTTGGTCCGATGTACCCGAAGGTGAATCCACATATATCCACCGTCTCGCTGTAAAAAGAAAATTTTCAGGAGGAACAATATCCTCGGCCATGATCAATGATGCAAAAATGAAAACAAAAGAAATGGGCAGGCGGTTTCTCAGACTTGATTGTGATGTCTCTCGTCCGAAACTGCACACGCTTTATAAAAAACACGGATTCATGGAGCACAGCAATCGGCAGGTCGGTCCTTATTATGTCACACGATATCAATACGAAATAAAATCATAAATCAGGGAGAATTGGTGAATGATACACAAACCTTTTACACGTCGAGAATTTATCAAAACAAGCGCAGTGGCCACGCTCGGTCTGGCATCCGGATCTTTATTTTCAAGCGATGAAAAACCCGTTGTCAGCATTGTGAAAATTGAAAACGATCAAATCGAATACGCTGTTGAAAAGGCCATCGACCTGATCGGCGGCATCCAAACCGTTACCAAGGGCAGGAACAGCATCATGCTCAAACCCAATCTGGTGGGAGAAAGTCCGACTTTTACGACGAAACCTGCTGTGGTCAATGCCCTGGCAAAAATGATGAAAAGCGCAGGAAAGGAGGTGGTCATCGGGGAAGGCTCCGCTGCTGCAGAAGGATTTAATGCCAAGGGTATTACCAACTACCGAACAAGACGGCAAGACATCCTGGATCCCATGCAGCAGTATGTTTTTGATACGCTCGGCTATACAGAACTGGCCGAATCATTGAACATTCCGCTGATCAATTTACATTCGGGTGATCTGGTTGATGTTGATGTACCGAACGGCCTGTTGTATGATCGAATCACGTTGCATAAATCATTAACCGAAGTGGACATGCTCTGTTCAGTGCCCATGATGAAAACCCATACACTGGCCACTGTGACTTTGGGGATGAAAAATTTGATCGGGCTCTATCCGGGGACAGTTTATTATTCCGTCAGATCATGGTTGCACGATCGTGCCGCTGAGAAGGAATCCCCCGGAGTGGCTTTTGAAATATTGGATATGGTGAGGGCCAATAAATTGGACCTCGTCGTTGTGGATGGTTCAATGGCCATGGAAGGAACCGGTCCGACAGCTGGAACCCTTGTGAAGATGGATCTCATTATTGCCGGTACAAATCCGCTGGCCACCGATCTCATTACGGCGAATATCATGGGATTCGAACCGGATGAAGTCCCCACTTTTATCTGCGCCATACAGCTGGGTATGACACCGACAGGGATTGATGGGATTGAAGTCAGAGGCGAGCCGATTGAAAATGTCCGGCGTCCATTCGTCAAACCCATTGTCTTTCCCTGGAACAATGTCAGTCCATTCTGGGGTAATCAGGAATTATAAAGTCAATCATAGAGCGTCACATTTTTCCAAGGAGTCATCTATGAATACAAGAATACGAACATCAGCACTTTCTTCACTCATATGTCTCCTGACGGTCCATTTCGCGGCAAGCCAGACGATATGGGAAAAAGATCCGTTTTCCATTTATTTACAGGATAATAATCTGGAATTCTTTCATGAAAAGACCAAAATTATGGAAATTCAATCAGTGGCATTTAACTTTATCCAGCCGGATACAATTCTGATTGAAAATGTGAAAGATGACACACTGAACCTGCAGCTTGTTTTTAATCAGACCGACGGATATCACGGAAATTTCCCATCTCAAATCCGATTGACGATATCCCATTTTAACAACACATTCCACCTGACGGCCAGTCACAGCACTTTCAGACATGTAACCATCAAGATGAAAGATTTAAATGAGCATTATTTTGGATGTCTTGAAAAACTATACCCGGAAAATGCAAAAAGTCCGGATTTACGCGGCAACGTCGTGGATGTGGAAGTGTATGGATATGGTGAGCGGGATTATGCTGAAAATTATGCCTCCGCCTATTCAGCATTCTATATCAGCAGTCTGGGGTATGGGAGTTTCTTCGACACCTTTGCCAAAGGCCGTTACCATTTTGCTGTGAATGGCACCACGGAAATCTACCACCAGACCGATGCATTGGATTGGTACATCTTTTACGGTCCGACCGGTGATATCATTCACCGGGAATATTTCAACATCATCGGCAGACCCAAATACATCCCGATGTGGGCTTGCGGACCCATTTTCTGGCGGGACCAGAACAACGGCGGTAAGGATGAATTACTGGATGACATCCAGAAATTTACAGAACTTGAAATTCCGTTAACAGCCTGCTGGGTCGATCGCCCCTACAGCAACGGCTCCAGCAACTGGTCCTTAATGGATTTTAATGAAAAATTTGCCGAACCCGAAAACTGGATCAGAACAATCAACGAACAGTATGGCCTCCAATTCATGACTTGGGTAGCCCCGCTGACTTTTTCAGACAGGGATTTCCCCGGTTTATTGCCCAACTACAAAGGATATCTCGATTTAACAGATCCGGACGCAATTACTGAACTGGAAAATCGCTTAAATACCTATCAGTATGCAGTTGGTGTCAAAGGACATAAAATGGACCGGGCCGATGAAAATTTTCCTTTCACATCCACATGGAATGAGCGCACATCGGAATCGGAATCACGAAACCGGTATGTCTATCTCTATTCAAAAGTCATGCACGACATTCTTGTCAAAGCCCTTGGTGACAATCATTTTAATTTTGCCCGCGCTGCTTTTCACCGATGTCAGCCCTATCTGAGCGCACTCTGGGGAGGAGACTCCCGATCCAACTGGCAGGGCAGGCAGTCAGGCCAACGCCATGCGAACTGGATTCATGGGCTTTCCTGTATGGGGTGCGGATACCGGGGGGTATCTGGGTACCGGCCGAATTGATGAAACCTTATATATCCGCTGGCTTCAATGGGGCGCTTGGAACGGCATGTTCGAAATAAAAATAGACGGCTCCGGAGGATCCGGAGAAGACCGTCCACCGTGGAAGTACACCGAACGGTTGCAGAACGTGTTTCGAGAAGTTTGCGAACAGAGAATGGCATTATTGCCCACGATTTATTCCTGTGCAAACACATCCTATGTCAATGGTGTTTTAATGAAACCGCTGAATTACCTCTATCCACATGATGAGAATGCTTATCAGATTTGGGATGAATATATATTCGGGAATGGTTTTCTTGTTGCGCCTGTTTTTACTCCGGACAATGTCAGAGAAATATATCTGCCCGATGGAAAATGGATCGATTTTTATGATCACACAAAAACAGTGACTGGCCCCGTCACTTTGCTTCAGACCGTTCCACTTGAGACGATTCCGGTCTTCATTAAAGAAAATTCGATTTATATAACAGGACAGATATTTCAAGGAAATTCAAAAATCTGGGAAGGTGAGCTTGACGGAAATGAAATGATCACGATTCATATACTACCGGGAAATATCAATGATCAGACGACGTTTCGTTTTGTGGATAGCTTCGACAACGACAAAGAAAAAATCATGCACTTCACCCGTAAATCCGATCAAATGATATTTTCTTCAGATCGTTTGATGGTTCAATCAACAATTGAATTGAAGTGTACATCCAGACCCGCAAAGGTCTTATTGAATGGAGAAAACACAGCATATGAATACAATGACAGCCTTCAAATCGTAAAAACAAACATCGGAAAAAACCGAGAGATCAACCTGGAAATCATTTTTTCTGATTAAGAAGAAAAGAACGTATGATTATATCAACTCATCAGAGCCAATCAGAAAAGGAAACAGGGATGAAAAAAAATAATTTAAAAATTTTAATTGTAGCTTTGATTCTCACTGCTTCTCAAGGAATTCAGGCACAGGCATGGGGCGATTTCACGGCTGTGCGTGCAGAAGTCGATTTCTCCATTCATCTTCGTGAATGGGACGGATTTGGATTCAATTATGTCCAGGTCGCTCAGACACTGAACTATGATGAAGATTCACAGGAATACGGTGGATTCAGTCTTTTAACAGAAAAGGAGCGCCAGGAGATTATTGATCTGGTGTTTGGCGATGACGGCCTCAAACCCGGTGTGATTAAAATGTTTTATGATCCCTGGCACCAGGAATCCCCTGACGGGCCGTTTGATCATGAACGCTCGACTGAATGGATGTGTTACTTTGTCCGTGAAGGTCTGAAACGTGCAAGGGCAAGAGGAGACAGCATCACCATTTTTACCACGCTCTACGGTCCTCCGCCCTGGGCGACGAAACAGCAGTTTCTCCGCGGCCGGGACCTGGATCCCGATCAAAAATACAATCTCGCCAAATACATGATCCATTGGGTGAAATGGCTCCGTGAGGTGGAACACTTTCCGGTCAAATACATCTCTCTGCACAACGAGGGAGAAGACTGGATGCGCTGGCCTGCGGATGGATTGTCCGGCAACATCGGTGAGGGGCATGATTACAATCTTTACTGGCCTCCTGAACAGGTGGTGGACTTTCTCAAATTCATGCGTCCGATGCTCGATGCGGAGGGGCTACAGGATGTCGGTTTGACACCCGGCGAAACAACGAACTGGTACCGTTTCAGTCACTGGGGATACGCAGACGCCATTGCGGCAGATCCTGGTGCATTGCAAAATCTGGGTCTGGTGACTTCCCATGGATTTTACAGCGGAAACTATGGAAGATGGTTCGGCGAGCACCGCAGTGTGGGAATAGATCTCTTAAGAGAAAAGAAACCCTCTCTCCATGCCTGGGTCACTTCAACGAGCTGGAGCCGGATGGATGCGGATAATTTAAAGGAGATGCACGGCAATATCTACACAGCCAAGGTGAACAGCATCACACCCTGGGCTGGAATACAGCGTCCCGCCAAATGGGTAGGTGGCGATCCCAACCCGGGAAGTGCATTCCAGATATCGGAAGAGGGTGCTTACGAAGTCCGCCGCGGATATTACTATTACAAACAGATCTGTCGGGCCGGTCAGCCGGGTATGGCTGTGGCAAAAACCATAGCCATGGATTCAGAAGTGGCCGTGATTGCATTTGCCCGCAACGGAACCAAACATCCCGACGCTTTTATTCTCGTCAATATCAGCCAATGGAATAAAAAGATCAAAGTGCAGGTAAAAGGTGGAAGTTCCGACACTTATGAAGCATTCCGAACGTCGGATGAAGAGGATCGATACAAACCACTGGGAACCTTTACACTTGATCAAAATGACATTATCGAATACGAGATGCCTGTACGATCCGCAACGACATTCTATGCCAAATAGGAATCCAATAAACCAATGATTTTAATGGTCTTCTGAATAAGCATCTTTATAAAAACATCAGAATGAATAGATCAAAGGGAAGAGGTGAATGAGATGAAAAAGAAAAATATCACAAAGACCACAATTGCAGGCACCTTGATTTGTACCGTTTTCGCTGTTTTATTTTTTGGATTTATCAATGTGTACGATATTAACCGTCCCCCTATTTATCTTATTACACTGGGATTTGCAGGCTCTCTCTCTTTGGCCCTGTTCAGACAGAAAAAACTACGGGATGTTATTTATATGAATATCCTGATTTATATCCTGTTTGCCATTGTCTCAACCCTGCTTTATCCGATTACGGCATTCATCCTGTTAATATATTTTTCAGCATTGCTTTGCGCACTTTTCATTTATGTCAAATATTTCGATCGAAAATTATCTCAAATCAAGCTGGTTCGTCCTCTGGTATTGGCCTCAACCGTGGGACTTTTTTACATCGCAGCCAATTTCCTGCACGGTCTGATATTCATTAACCATTTCACCAAGGCGTTTTTGCTTGCCAATTTACCGATCGGCTTTTTGCTGGGTTTGGGCATCGGGATCGGGGAAGAAATCAGTGACAGAATTTAGCAACAAAAAAGGATTGACCTTCATATTTCCTTCTATTTTTTTAAATAATGATGAACTAAACAATGGGAGAAACTCATCAATCAAAAACGAAAGGATACACATTGATTGGAACAGCATTCGAAAAACTGGTCAACATCATGGCCAAGTTGCGCAGTCCGGAGGGGTGCCCGTGGGACAGGGAACAGACCCACAAATCATTAAAGCCGTACCTCATTGAAGAAGCCTATGAGGTATTGGAAACCATCGAAGAAGAAGATGCGGATGGTTTGAAGGAAGAATTGGGTGATTTGCTTCTTCAGGTGATTTTCCATGCCCAACTGGCAAAGGAAGAGGGGCAGTTTACGATTCTGGATGTGCTAAAATCCATTAATGAAAAACTCATCAATCGCCATCCCCATGTATTCGGGCAGGTACAAATCAATACAGCAGACGAACAACGAATTCACTGGGAAAATCTGAAAAAAGAGGAAAGGAAATCATCATGCCTTGATGGTGTTCCCAAACAGCTGCCTGCGCTGCTCCGTGCAAACCGCATCCAGCAGAAAGCCTCAACCGTTGGCTTTGACTGGGAAGAAAAAGACCAGGTATGGGATAAAGTGAAAGAAGAAATTGAAGAACTCAGCACCGCTTTTGCATCAAAGGACGAAAAGACCATTGAAGAAGAATTCGGAGACCTTCTCTTTTCACTGGTCAATCTCTCCCGGTTTATTCGCGTCAACCCGGAAGATGCACTCAATGGGGCCATCGATAAATTTATGGACCGGTTTCAAAAACTGGAAAAATCAATGGAAGAAGACGGTCAAAATTTGAAGGATGCATCATTGGAAGAAATGGATAAAATTTGGAATCGGATTAAAAATGAGGATCGGTAAACAGCGTCATCCAAACGATGAATAAAAAATTGTCTCGTTTCCGTAGATATTTTATTGATAAAATTGTCCTCTTTTCCCGGAGATCCCGTAACAATACTGAAACAAGTTCAGCACAAGGTTCGGGATGACTAAAAAATCTAACAAATCCATAAAAAGCAGGCTTTTAATGAAAAAGGCGACGCAACAATCATTTCGCCGCCAATGCACAATCTAAAAAATAAAATACGAAAGTTTAAACAGCCTTTGCAACCATATCCCCCACCTCAGTGGTTGAATATCCCATTTTACCGGCACCCATACTTTTCAGTTTGGGCGTAACAGACATAATGGCCTTTTCAATGGCCTCTGCTGCATCATACTGTCCAAGATGCTCCAGCATCATTTGCCCGGAACTGATGGCTGCAAGCGGATTGATGACATTCATCCCCGTATATTTGGGTGCGGATCCTCCGATAGGTTCAAACATGCTGACGCCACCCGGATCCGGATTGATGTTTCCACCGGCCGCGATACCCATTCCGCCTTGCGTAATGGCTCCGAGATCGGTGATGATATCGCCAAACATATTTCCGGTGACAATGACGTCAAACCATTCGGGATTTTTCACCATCCACATACAGGTGGCATCGACATGATAATAATCTCTCCGGATGTTTGGATAATCCTTCTTCCCCACTTCATGAAACACACGCTCCCAGAGATCATACGCATAGGTCAAAACATTGGTCTTCCCACACAGCGCCAGTGTATTTCGTTTATTCCGTTTTTGTGTGTAATCAAAAGCATATCGGATACACCGTTCCACCTGATGACGATTATAAACCATACTCTGAACAGCCACTTCATGTTGGGTACCCTTCATTGTGAAGCCGCCTATGCCCGTATAGAGTCCACCCGTATTTTCACGAACGACCACATAATCAATTTCTTCAGGTCCCTTGTCCTTCAATGGGGTTTCCACACCCGGATAGAGTTTCACGGGCCGGAGATTGATGTATTGGTCCAGATCGAACCGGAGTTTGAGAAGGATACCTTTTTCAAGAATGCCCGGTTTGACATCGGGATGACCGATGGCACCCAGATAGACGGCATCGAATTTTTTCATTTCTTCAGAAGCATTTTCCGGTAGCACCTCGCCTGTAGCCAAATAACGGTCGCCACCAAAATCAAACGTTTCTGTGTCGAGTTTAAATCCAAATTTATCCGCTGTTGCATGGAGTACTTTCAATCCTTCGGCAACCACTTCGGGTCCTGTTCCATCACCCGGTAATACTGCAATTTTGTACGTTTTTTGACTCACTGTCTTTCCTTTCCTGTTTGGTATCCCCTTCACTTGACCATGTTCATTCTTTTGGCATATTGAAAAATTCCCCCTGCTTCTATAATATCGGCAATTTCCCCCAAAGATCCAAGTTTATACACTTTGCCCGTTGTCACATTTTTCAATTCCCCCCGCATTTCATCAATTTCGATAAGATTATTCGTCCGTATTTCTTTAGGCCCCTCAATTTTCCATTCATAGGGGACAAAATAGGCCCCATCGATACTGTTTCGATAAAAAATCCTGGCATAGGAATTGGCAACAACAGCTTTGACGCCAGCCATATTTAAAGCAACAGGCGCGTGCTCCCTCGAAGATCCACAGCCAAAGTTTTTTCCAGCGACAATGATGGAAAATACCGACTGATCCGCCCCTTCTGAGATAAAAGGAATATGCCCGTCAGGCAATCCGGCAACATCCGATGGTACACTCGACAGTGCATATTTGCCATACAATTTTCGTTCCTCGGGATCATCCAAATCATAGACCAGATGATGCGCCGGAATAATCTGGTCCGTATCGACATTATCCCCCAAAACGTAGGCTTTTCCTTGAATCATCGCGATATCGCCATCTCCTGTTCATGAATATGTATAATCCACCCGATAAAAATTTATCCCATGACTTCCCTGGGATCGGTTATTTTACCCGTGATGGCCGAAGCGGCAACCGTGAGAGGGGAAGCCAGATAGGTCTTCGATTCTCTGGACCCCATTCTGCCTGGGAAATTACGGTTGGTGGTTGAAATACAGACTTCACGGCCATTGAGCCGTCCGAATGTATCCTCAGGCCCTCCCAGACAGGCTGCGCAGGAAGGCGGACCGATTTCTCCACCTGCATCGATAAAAATATCGCGCAGACTTCGCCCATCGATTTTTTCTTCTGTTAACTGTTTATCAACGGAAGTGGTTGCCGGTACGATGACGGTTTTTACCTGCACCGATTTCCCCTTGAGTATTTTGGCTGCGGCGATGAAATCCGTTATTTTCCCCCCTGTACATGAGCCGATGTAACATTGATCAAGGGAAACCTCTCCCAATTGACGGGCAGCTTCGATGGAAGCCGGTGAATAGGGTTGGGCAACCACCGGTTCAAGATCCTTTGATCGATAGATATGTGTACGGATGAACTGACTGTTGTAATCGGTTTTGAGAAGTTCAACCGGCTGATCAGACCGTGCCTTTAAAAAGGAAAATGTTTTATCATCGGGTGCAATAATCCCATTTTTTCCACCGGCTTCGATGACCATGTTGCAGAGTGTCATTCTTTCTTCCATATTGAGGGATGCAATACCTTCTCCGTCAAATTCCATTGCCCGGTAAGTGGCACCATCCACTCCGATATCTCCAATAATGCGAAGGATAAAATCTTTTGCCATGACATAGGGCGGCAAAGATCCTTCGAGAATAAAAAGCATGGTTTCAGGCACTTTGACCCACAATCGGCCCGTACCCATAATAAAAGCTGCATCGGTATTGCCGATGCCTGTGGCAAACAGTCCGAATGCACCTGCCGTGCAGGTGTGTGAATCGGTTCCAAATAGAACGCTTCCGGGTACCGTGAACCCTTCTTCCGCTAATGTCACATGGCAGACCCCCTTATATCTGGAAGTACCCACATCATAGAAATAAGGCAGGCTCTGCTCTTTGGCAAATTCCCTGAGTATGTCAATATTTCGTTTGGCATGCTTATCCTTTGTAAAAATATAGTGATCGGGAATGATCACAACCTTTTGCGGGTTCCAGACTTTGGCGCGTTGACCAAATTCCTTTTTAAAAATACCAATCGTTCCGGGACCACAAACATCGTGCGTCATCAAAAGATCCACATCGATCCAGATATTCTCACCCGGTTTGACGGTTGTTCTTCGGGCATGTTCGGCCAGTATCTTTTCTGTAATGGTCATAGAATTTATTCCGTCGATGATGGATGCTCACTGATATAAAGTTCGACACGAATGATATCTCTTCTCGAAATGATACCGATAACACGATCTTTTTCGACAATCGGCGCCCTTCGAAATCCCTTTTCAGCAATGGCAAGAGCAATTTGTTCAATGTTCGTTTCAGGAGAAAAGGTAATCACGTCTTTGGTCATCGCTTCTTTGACCTTGATGTTGTGCATGTCGCGACTAAACGTATAAAAATGGATGATATCTTTTTCCGAAATGATACCGATCATTTTTCCGTCTGAGTCGACAACCGGCATCCCACTGATCCCTTTGTCGATAAGCATATGAATCGCTTCCTGAAGCGATGCCTCGGAACCAATGGTTACCACATTTTTTGTCATGACATCTCTGGCAAGGGGCATTTTTGACTCCATTCCATTTTATTCATTCATTTCATTTTTTGCGGATAACCTAGGGCTTGCCTTTTTTCTGATAGACCACGCGATTGATGGCATTGAGATAGGCCTGCACACTCGCCTCGACAATATCGGTACTCGCCGCTCTCCCCGCATATGAAGAATCCTCACATTCAATACGAATCAAAACCTCTCCCAATGCATCCTTTCCTTTTGTAACGGCATTGATTGAATAATCGGTTAGTTTAGCGTGGACTTGTGTCATACTATCAATGGCTTTACAGGCTGCATCTACTGGGCCATCCCCGATTGATGACTCCTCAAAGACTTTTTCCCCACAACGCAACCTCACGGTGGCTGTGGGTGTTAATTGGGTACCACTGTTCACCTGGAGATTCTCCAGAACATACGTCTCTGGAATTTCTGTCACTTTATCTTCCGCAATAGCAATGAGATCGCCATCATAGATTTCTTTTTTCTTGTCAGCAAGATTCTTAAACGCATCATACGCCCGGTTTAATTCCTCTCTTGTAAGAGAATACCCCAACTCGGAATAGCGTTTTTCCAGTGCATGCCGCCCGGAATGTTTACCCAAAACAAGAGAACTTTCACGAATGCCGACAGATTGCGGTGTCATGATTTCATATGTGCGTGCATCTTTGATCACACCGGCTTGATGAATACCGGCTTCATGCGCAAATGCATTGGCACCCACAATGGCCTTATTTCTCTGGACTGCCATTCCTGTCAGATGGGTTAAAAGCTGACTGGTTCTGTAAATTTCTGTTGTATTGACGCCGGTTTCGAATCCCAGAAGTTCTTTTCGTGTCCGTAAAATCATGACCACCTCTTCCAGAGAGGCGTTTCCCGCCCGCTCACCAATCCCGTTGATGGTGCATTCGACCTGCCTGGCTCCATTCTGAACGGCAGCGATTGAATTGGCTACAGCCAGCCCCAGATCATTGTGACAATGAACACTGAGAATCGCCTTATTGATATTGGGCACCCTTTCGACGATGGTTCGAATGATTGAACCAAATTCAACCGGGATGCTGTATCCCACAGTATCAGGAACATTGATCGATGTTGCCCCCACATCGATGACAGCTTCAATCACCTGGCAGAGATAGGCCACATCGGTTCGAACAGCATCCTCTGCTGAGAATTCGACATACTCGGTCAACGACTTGGCATAACGCACATTTTGGATGGCCATATCAAGTGCTTGCTGACGACTCAACTGCAATTTGTGCTCTAAATGGATATCCGAAGTCGCAAGGAATGTGTGAATAAGCGGATTCTTCGCATATTTCAGGGCTTCCCAGGCCCGGTCAATATCTTCCTTCTTGGTACGGGCCAGGCCGGCGATTCGACATCCTTTCACTTCCTTGGCGACCCTTTTCACGGCTTCAAAATCGCCTTCCGAGGCGATCGGAAATCCGGCTTCAATGGTATCCACACCCAAATGTTCCAACTGCTTTGCCATGCGGATTTTTTGATCGACCGTCATGCTGAAACCGGGTGCCTGTTCGCCATCTCTCAATGTTGTATCGAAAATGAAAATACGATTATCCATGATTGGATCTTCCTATCAATTCATCAATGATTTCATTTTTTTTTCTGATGTTTTTTCATGAGAAAAAATTGAACACTGTCTGTCAATGCCTGCCAGCTCGCCTCGATGATATTTTCGGAGACACCGACCGTACTCCATGTATACTCATCCGTACAGGACTCAATGAGAACACGTACCTTGGCAGCAGTTGCCTGTTTTGGATTGATCACACGGACTTTGTAATCCGACAGGTGCATCTCTTCGATCTCCGGGAAAAACTTGATCAGCGCTTTTCTCATGGCACGGTCCAGAGCGTCAACAGGTCCATTCCCCTCGCCTGCCGTGTGCTCTTTCACATCATTCACTTTTAACCGAACCGTCGCTTCGGATCGGGGTTCTTCGTCCATCGCGTTCTTCTCAATGAGAACGCGGATGCCCTCCAATTCGAAAGCATCCTTGATTTCTCCAATCATTTTTCTGATGAGCAATTCAAAAGAACCTTCGGCTGCTTCGAACTGAAATCCCTCATGTTCCAATTTTTTAAGCTGATTCACGATCTCAGGAACCTTGTCAGGGTACTTCTGCAAATCGATTCGAAGCTCGTTCGCCTTGTAGAAAATATTGCTCCTCCCGGAGAGATCTGAAACCAGAACCCTTTGGGAATTGCCGACCTTTTCGGGTATGATATGCTCATAGGTCCGACGGTCTTTCATCACCGCGCTGACATGAATACCACCCTTATGGGCAAAAGCACTCTTGCCGACGAACGGCATTTTATTGGGATGAACCAGATTGGCCACTTCGCTGACAAAATGAGAAAGCGATGTGAGTTCCGATAAATGGTCCTCAGGTACGCAGGTATAGCCCATTTTCAGCTGAAGATTGGGGATGATTGTGCATAGATTGGCATTACCGCAGCGTTCTCCATATCCATTGATCGTACCCTGGACATGTGTGCACCCCTCCTCAACAGCCACAAGCGTATTGGCAACAGCCAAATCCGAATCATTGTGGGTGTGGATCCCCAATGGAGCGGTAATTCTCTTCCTGACATCACGCACAATCTGGACCAAATCCGAAGTCAACGTGCCTCCATTGGTATCACAGAGAACAAGCACATTCGCGCCTGCATTCTCAGCAGCCAGAAGCGTTTTGAGTGCATATTCGGGATCATCTTTGTAGCCATCGAAGAAGTGTTCAGCATCATAAATAATCTCTTTGTTCTTGGACTTGAGATAGCGGATTGAATCATCGATGAGTTTCAAATTTTCATCTGTCGTAATATTTAAAGCTCTCGAAACATGAAGTATCCAAGTTTTCCCAAACAGGCTGATGGCCGGTGTACGGGCATCGATCAGTGCTTTTAAATTGGGATCATCTTCCGCTTTGTTGTCTTTTCTTCTTGTGCTTCCAAATGCCACAATTTTGGCATGCCGGTATGTTCTCTCGTTCGCTTTCTGGAAAAAAAGATGATCTTTCGGATTCGACCCCGGCCAGCCCCCTTCGATATAATGGATGCCGAATTCATCCAGGCGTTCTGCGATGCGTAACTTATCCTCAACAGAAAGGGAAATCTGTTCTCCTTGGGTCCCGTCACGGAGGGTTGTATCGAATAATTGAATGGATTGTTTTTTCATTTGATTGTTTTAACCTTTTTTCTTAATCCACGGCATCATGTCGCGGAGTTTTTGACCTACCTGTTCAATCTGCAGATCGCGATGTTCCTGCCGCAACCGGTTCATGTTGGACCGACCCTTTTGATTCTCCTCAATCCATTCTTTAGCGAATGATCCATTCTGGATGGCTTTTAAGATCTCCTGCATTCTCTTCTTGGTTCCTTCATCGATGACCTTTGGGCCTCTGGTCATACCACCATACTCGGCTGTGTCGCTCACCGAATAGTACATCCCTTTGATACCCCCCTCATAAAAAAGATCGACGATCAGCTTGAGTTCATGAAGACATTCAAAATAGGCAATTTCTGGCTGATATCCCGCCCTGACCAATGTTTCAAAGCCGGCTTTAACCAATTCAGTCACGCCCCCGCACAAAACCGTCTGCTCGCCGAACAGGTCGGTCTCCGTTTCCTCTTTAAAAGTCGTTTCGATGATACCGGCACGGCCCGCACCGATACCGATTGCATGGGCCAGCGCGAGCTCCTTGGTATCCCCGGAAGGATCTTGAAAAACAGCAATCAGGGAGGGGACACCGGCTCCTTTTTCATATTCGCGTCGCACGAGATGCCCTGGACCTTTCGGGGCAACCATATAGACATTGATATCTTTGTCCGGCTGTATCTGCTTAAAATGGATGTTAAATCCATGCGAAAACACCAGAGCATTGCCCTGTTTGAGCTGTGGCTGAATGGAGATTTCATATATTTTTTTCTGCAACTCATCGGGTAAGAGGATCTGGATAATATCCGACTGATTGGCTGCCTCTTCGGCTGACACAGGTTGGAATCCGTGAGATTCAGCCAGTTTCCAGTTCGGCGAATCTTTTAGATCGGCCACAACCACGTGCAAACCGCTGTCCCGTAGATTCTGTGCCTGGGCATGTCCCTGACTGCCGTAACCAATGATGGCTATGGTTTTATTGGCCAACAGGTTGAGATCTCCATCAGCATCGTAATAGATCTTCATGATCATTTCCTTTCATTATTTCATCATTATAAAAAACATCGGTTGTATTTATCGATTGCTCATTATCACGACGAAGATTGTATTACTCCCTGATATTCCCGCTTTAGTGCAACACTTCCTGTCCGTGCAATCTCACGAATACCGAACTGTTCGAGCATACCGATTGCGGCATTGACTTTATCCTCTTTCCCAGTGACTTCAATCGTAAGGGTTTTCGCACTGATATCGATGATCTTGGCACGAAAAATATCCGTGACCTGCATGATTTCAGCCCGTGTGGAAGGAGATGAACTGACCTTGATCAACGCCAATTCCCGTTCCACATAGGGTTCATAAGTAAGGTCAATGACCTTAATCACATCCACCAATTTATGGAGTTGTTTGGCAATCTGCTCGATGATCTGTTTATCCCCTTGAGTCGTAATCGTTGCACGGGTCAAACCCGGTTCTTCTCCCTGACCAAAACTGATACTATCGATACTGTAACCCCGACCACTGAACAAACCTGCCATCCGCGGTATGGCATTAAATCTATTTTGAAATAATACAGAAAGTGTATGTTTCATTATAGAACTCCTCTCTGTGAAAATGAACAATGCATTCAGGATCTTTATGGTTCATATTTATCGTTATTCTTCAAGCATCTCAAAAAGTGATGCTCCTGCAGGAACCATCGGAAACACTTTTTCCTCAGGAGCCACCATAAACTCCATGACCACAGGTTTATCTTTGATTTTCAAACTTTCCTTCAGTGCCGGGACAACATCCTTCGGATCGACCACACGGATGCCTATACCTCCGAATCCTTCGACAACTTTGATAAAATCGGGATTCCCATCCTTGAGTACTGTTGCAGAATACCTCGCCCCAAAAAAGAGTTCCTGCCACTGCCGCACCATACCCAGATATCCATTATTGAGAAGGGCGACTTTTACCGGCACTTTATATTTTACGGCTGTTGCCAATTCCTGAATGTTCATTTGAAAACCGCCATCCCCCGTGATGCAGAAAACGATTTGATCCGGTTTGCCGATACTCGCACCGATGGCCGCCGGCAATCCATAACCCATCGTACCAAGGCCACCGGATGAAAGCAGTGTTCGGGGATGTCGAAATCCGTAAAATTGTGCGGACCACATTTGATTCTGTCCGACATCGGTAACGACAATGGCCTTTCGTTTACTGACCTCAGCAATCTTTTCCACAACATATTGAGGTAGGATCACTTGATCGCTCATCTTATATTTCAAGGGATGTTCCTTTTTCCATTGTGCAATGGTTTCTAACCATTCTTTGTTTTCAAGCTTATGGATTCTTGCCGTCAGCTGAGGCAATGTTTCTTTCGCGTGACCGACAATCGGAATATTGACGGGAACATTCTTGGCAATGCACGATGGATCAATATCAATATGGATCTTTTTTGATTTTTTCGAGAATGTCTCAAGTTTGCCTGTAATACGGTCATCAAAACGGGCACCGATCGCCAGCAATACATCACATTCGGTAATGGCCATATTGGCATACCACGTCCCGTGCATGCCCAGCATACCTAAAGAAAGAGGACTGTCTTCAGGAAATGCACCAAGACCCAGCAATGTGGTAGTGACAGGAATATTTCCTTTAATGGCTAACTCCCGCAATTCTTCGGCAGCATTACCGGAAATAACACCTCCCCCTGCATAGATCAAGGGACGGATGGCATTGTTAATCATATTGGCTGCTTTGGTAATCTGCTGAGCGTGTCCTTTGTATGTTGGACTGTAACCTCTGATATCCAATTGGGTTATTTTCTTATAGGATGTTTTGTTGACCAGAATATCTTTCGGTAGATCAATCAAAACCGGACCGGGTCTTCCCGTGGTCGCAATGTGAAATGCTTCATGAACAATCCTGGCCAATTGATTGACATCCTTGACGAGATAACTGTGTTTGGTAATCGGCCGGGTAATACCGATAATATCGGCTTCCTGAAAAGCATCGTTTCCAATCATAGGTGAGGGAACCTGTCCCGTAAAGACCACAATGGGAATAGAATCCATATGGGCATTGGAGATGCCTGTAACCGTATTGGTTGCACCGGGACCACTGGTGACCATAACCACACCGGGTTTTCCGGTTACTCGCGCATATCCGTCGGCTGCATGGGTAGCACCCTGTTCGTGGCGAACCAGTATATGCTTAATCTTGGGTGTACGATAAAACACATCATAAATTCCAATGACTGCCCCTCCCGGGTAGCCAAAGATCGTATCGACACCTTCATCAATAAGCGCCTGGACAAGAATTTCACTGCCTGTCAGCTCAACGGGTTCGGACTTTTTCCCTTGCTTTGATTGAGAGCGATTTTCACTTTTCATAGTATCCCACCTTATTGTTTAAATCAAATTTTATTTTTTCTGATGAAATGATCGGGCTTCCAGGACAGCCCCGCTGTTGGCCGATGTGACCATTTCTGTATATCTGGCTAACCACCCCCTTGATATTCGAGGAGCCGGTGGTGTCCATTCTTTTTTCCTGCGGTTTAATTCCGCATCTGAAAGTTCAACGTTCAGTTTTTTATTGGGTATATCGATTGATATGATATCACCATTCTCGATTAGCCCGATTGGACCACCAGCTGCAGCTTCAGGAGAAACATGCCCCACACAGGCACCTCGTGTTCCGCCGGAAAATCGGCCGTCTGTGATCAAAGCCACACAGTTACCCAGTCCCATACCCATAATATTGGCTGTGGGTGCCAGCATCTCCTGCATGCCGGGCCCCCCTTTGGGACCTTCGTAACGAATCACAACGACTGCTCCCTTTTCAACCTTGCCCTCCAAAATCCCCTGACAGGCTTCTTCCTGTGAATCAAACACAATGGCCGGACCTTGATGCTGCAGCATGTTCTCATCGACGGCTGCTGTTTTCACAACCGCACCCTGAGGAGCCAGATTTCCGAACAAAATCGACAGCCCCCCTTTTTCGCTGTATGGATTATCAAGCGGCCGAATCACTTCATCATTCCGAATAGAAGCACCCCGAATATTTTCACCAATCGTCCTCAGTGTAACAGTCTTCTCATTTAAATTTAAAACATTCTCTTTCCGACTCACCTCTTTCAGAATGGCACCGATACCGCCCGCTTTGTCCACATCTTCGACATGCCAGTGAGAAGCGGGAGATACTTTGCACAGATGGGGCACCTTCTCGGCAACCTGATTGATCCGTTCGAGAGGATAATCAACCTCGGCTTCATGGGCAATTGCCAGGGTGTGCAATACGGTATTGGTCGATCCACCCATAGCCACATCTAAGACAAAAGCATTATCAATGGCTTTGGGTGTGACGATATCTCTTGGTTTTAAATCTGCATTGACAAGATTGATAATTTGACGGGCAGCTTGTCGGACCAATTCTCTTCTTTTTTCAGTCACTGCCGGATAAGTGCCATTCCCCGGTAATGCCAAACCGATGGCTTCCATGAGACAGTTCATCGAATTGGCCGTGAACATACCGGAACACGATCCACATGTCGGGCATCCGCAATCTTCGAGTTCTTTTAATTCGGCCTCTCCGATTTTCCCGGCTTTATAGGCTCCTACACCCTCAAATACGGAAATCAAATCGACCGTCTTCCCCGAAGGGGTTTTACCGGCCATCATGGGACCGCCGCTCACAAAAATGGTGGGTATATTCACCCGAAGGGCTCCCATAATCATGCCCGGGATAATTTTATCACAATTCGGAATACAGACCAGTCCGTCGAACTGATGGGCCTGGATCATGGATTCCAAGGAATCAGCGATCAACTCGCGGCTGGGCAACGAATACTTCATTCCCATATGCCCCATGGCAATCCCATCACAGATACCCATCATATTGAATTCAAAGGGTACACCACCCGCTTTGCGGATCTCTTCTTTGGCAATTTGACCGAATTCCTGAAGATGAACATGGCCGGGAATAATTTCAACAAATGAATTACAAATGCCGATAAAGGGCTTTGCAAAATCCTCATCTTTTAAACCACAGGCTTTCAGCAAACTCCTATGAGGTGCTCTTTCGAATCCCGATTTCACTCTGTCACTTTTCATCTTAACCTCGACTGGCTAAAAAAATTCTGTTTCCCTTGAGGCCAGACCTACTTTGAAAATCGATTTTGAGAGTAAATATTTTGGTTTGCGAATTGTAGGAATGACCTCTCTCTGTTAGCTTTGGATGAGTACCAAAACAGAGATCACGCCTACAACGACTAGAAGGAGAATATTTAGAATAAGTGATTGAGAAAGAATCAATGCGCTTTCGAATCCATATCTGTTCAATTCATAAACACAACTGGTTTCTGTATGATCATTTTTCAATATTGTTGAATAGTCAATACGCATTGTATAATCGCTCATTTATTAATTGCAGAAAATATAATAAAGATTTTCTGATATGTCAAGAAAAAAATGTTTCCAAGCCATCGTTTTATAACGTCCACCATTCTTTATTTTGAATGAACATTGAACAACGACATTATCTCTATTTGTACTCTGCCGGGTTAATCTCAAATGGATTTTTAATCTTTTTAATCAGTATTTTATAATCAATATTCGGATCGGGTTTTTTGATCAGGATTTTATAATCAATCGCCGGATTCGGTTTGATAACTTTTATTTTATACTCAATCGATTGCGTTCGATCATAAGGAATAACCACTTTGATATCTCCTCTGATTTCAGGCATGGAATCCAAAACATGATACCGATGAAAGGTTGAATCAGAACCGACTTGGGTATCATGATATGGATACCCATGAACTGCTCCCGTTTCAGCCTTTACATATGGGGATACCCATATGCAAAAGACGAACATAATCCCATATTTCACAATCTGTCCTTTTCCATATGAGGGAAAATACATAATAGATGACTGTTTTCAATAAATAAACGGATTTCAATTGAAATAGGTTTCAGATTTCTGAAAATAATAAATACAAAATTTATTGTTTTATGATTTGAAGAGGATGAATCAATTTTATCAACAAACGCATTTTCTATTCTTCCGGTGGAACGGTCAATTCTGTAGCTGTCTGAATGCCTTCTGCAACTTGTGAAACGATACCCAACTTGACATAAATTGGATGAACCATCTTTTTAAGCTCAGAAAGTCTACCTGCAAAGGCAATAGCACCTGCAATGCATGAAATACCTCCGATGATGAGTGTGGTCGCCACACCGAAACGACTGGCCAATCCGCCTGCTAAAAGACTGCCAAAGGGCGCTGTGCCTATAAATGCCATTGTATAAAAACTCATGACGCGTCCGCGTTTGTCGTCGTCAACGATCGTTTGCAAAATCGTGTTGCTTGATGCCATCTGCAGCATCATACCAAGGCCTGTTATCACCATTAAAATGAAAGAAAGAATAAAAAGACGGGATAACGAAAAGGCGACCAGCCCGACACCAAAGATTGCCGCTGCAAAGGGGATCATTCTCCCAATCATCAAAACGCTTTTCCTGGATGCAAGATACATGGCCCCTATTAAAGCACCCAATCCTGAAGCACCCATCAAAAAGCCAAAGGTATGTGAACTGCCGTGAAGTATCTCTTTCGCAAATACAGGCATCAGTACAGAATAAGGCATTCCCATTAAACTCACCAAGGTAAGCAGTAATATCACGGATTTGATAGGGACAAAACCGAACGTATAAACAAATCCTTCCTTTAGTTCTTTGAAGACATGCGTGTTTTTTTTATCTATCTTCCTTGGAACAATTTTCATTTTCAATAAGGCAACAATAACAACAAAGTAGCTCAAACCGTTTATCAAAAAACAGATGCCCTCACCTGTCAGTGCAATCAATATGCCTGCAATGGAAGGCCCCAACAACCGCGCACCATTGACCATAGAAGAATTTAAGGCAATGGCGTTGCCCAAATCTTCCTTCTTTTCCACCATTTCAACGACAAATGACTGCCGTGCCGGAATATCGAAGGCATTAATACTGCCCAGCAGTACACTCAGAAAAAGAATATACCATACATCAAGGGCTCTAATGAAAAAAAGAAATGCTAAGATCAAAGCTTGTATCGTTGCAAGAACCTGCGTTGCAATCAAAATATGATAGCGATTATACCGATCCGTCAGCACGCCTGCTAAAGGGGCTAATAAAAATGTTGTGATTTGCCCCGCGAAACCGACAACGCCCAATAGGAATGTGGAAGCAGTCAGGTCGTACACCAACCAGGGTACTGCGATGCGTTGTATCCATGTTCCAATGAGCGAGATACTTTGTCCACCAAAGAAAAGACGATAATTCCGATATCGAAGTGAACGAAAAATAACTTTAAGCCCTGTGGGCATGATTGCAGAATATTTACCGGATGCCATATGGGGGCAGCATCTCCCGTGATACTTGAATAGAATCACACAAAATGTTTAGAACAACGGATATGTTTCAATCATTTGAAAAATAACATTCTTAGAGCGACCAAAAGCAGCGCTGCTCCAAAAATCTTTTGCAACACGATATTCGATAATCCCGTGGCGATCCTGGCACCAAGCAGGCCACCGACAAAGAAGCCCATGCAGACAAATGCTGCAATCTTCAAATTCACATATCCCCGCGAATAATATGTCCAGGCGGCGAGCAAACCGATGGGAGGCACGAACAGCGCCAATGTTGTTCCTTGGGCTTGATGCTGTGATAAGCCAAAAAGGAAAACCAATGCGGGGACAATGATGATGCCACCGCCAATACCGATTAAACCGCTGAGAGTGCCTGCGGCAAGGCCTAAAATTAAATAGAGTAATATGTCTGTCATGATTAAACCTTTTTTAATTATGGTACAATTTTGTAAATTCACACATAACTATTTTTTTTGCTTCTTTGATATATAAATTACTTTTGGTTCTTTGACCTTGAATCCAATCCGCCTCTTTGTCTTTTCAGACGGTTGCATCAATTCAACACACTCGACAGCACGGTAACACCCTGTTCGGTGAAGGCGTAAACCGTTTTCGAATACTTCAAGGATGTCACAAATTGTGATATCCTCATGATTTCTTCACGTTTTAGCTCTTGATGGTTTCCATTCTTCGATGTACACCTTTCATTTATCTGCTTTATAGCCGCAGAGATCGGAGCCGCTGCTACATTTAAATAAACAGTTCGTCCGAGACATTCTCCTTTGGATTTTACTCTACACTGTTCAAGATTTTCTGGCCCAACGCCATGCAGTCCGCCCGCTTCAGATTGTCATATTCACCAAATTGGCTCATCATTTCACGGACTTCAGGTTCAAGCAATCTCGGCGTTACCCTGCCCAGGAAAACATTCGCAGAGACATTGTCCACACCGCATAGCGGAGCCAGATGATTGTCTATGTGCTGCTTAACCAACTCAGGCGTAACGGGCTGCTGCATGTTGCCGCAGACGATGTAAAGCCCCCGAACCTTCTCCTTTAGCCATTCCCGGTTTGTTTTTAGATACTCCTGCAGCTGTGGAGAAACCTGACCGCTTCGAATGGCACCTCCGATAACGAGATGATCGAATCCACTCAAATCAGGATTCTCTCTCACATCGAACACATCGGCTATGCCGCCCATGCCCTCCGAAATCCACACGCCGGCGTCACGCGCCGTTCCGCACCAGGTACCATAAAGGATAGCCCACTTTTTGTCGGATGGATTCGGATAATATTTCAAAGCCCACGCTTTGTTTGCCACTGCCACAGCACCGATACCCGTCAGACCCAATTGAAAGAATGTCCGTCTTTCCATTGTTTTTCCTCCGTTAAAGCCATATAAATAAAAGATGATTAGAAATGAGAATTATTAAATTACATCAATTTACTGGATAGAATAGAGCTTCTGAAAAATCATAAAAAATTATCATCCTGAATTCATTTCAGCATCTCTGAATATGAGATCCCGAAACAATACTGAAACCCGTTCAACACAAGGTTCGGGATGACAAAAGTGTAAAAATGAATTTTTCAGAATTTTCGATATTACAATTAGTACTTGAACTTTGGCAAATTTCCGTGAATGAGATTCTTTAAGGGTATAATGGGACAAATCCCAAAATTTTATATCAAGAGAGGGGTGTCATTCCCGCAATGTTTTGAGCGGGAATCTATGGATGTTAAATCCCTTTTTGATTGCCACCTCCCCCTGGATGCCCGATTAAACAATTCGAGCATGACACCCCACCGTTTTGTATTTTATTAAAATTTGCCAAAGTTTAATTAGTACTTTGCAATCGTCGGTGCAATGACGGATACCATATCGGAAATCGTCTCAATGGTCGCATTGGAACACTGCACTTCTCGGGTACCCTCGATTTGTGCGGTCTCAACATTGACCAGTTTGGCCGTGATGATGAGCAGACTCCCCAATTTGTTGATACTGCCGATTAAAATATATTCCGCATTGAGATGCTGCCCCACCTCCACAGCATTGGAGGTCGTCAGCCCTGTCTGCTGATAGCGCAGTTCTTCCAGTACGCTTTCAATTTGATTGCGTTCGATCAGCTCCACAAAAGGGCTGTTGCCCAGTCTGCCTTCCAAAAGATAGGTCGTTGTTCGCGCAATGTCTTCCTCCAGACCCGGACTGTCAAACACCATCACAGCGAGTTTTCTCCGATCACCAAATTGAATCAGGGGCTCGTCGGGTGTGGTGATCTGTATCGAAGCGCCGAATCCCGAATCTCCCTGGGACCGTACCGTTTCACCGGTAGCAAAACGCTCGTATCCTTCAATTCCCGACAATTGCCAGACATTGACATGACTCTGCCCCCTGCTCTGCTCGTCTCGGTATCCGACCGCCAGCCACCCCCCATCTTCTGAAATCGCCAGTGCAGTGATCTCACCTTCAATAGGATAACTCTGCTCAATAATCCCCTTCTGAATGTGCCAGAATGCAAGCGAATTGTTCTGCAGTGTTGAGTTGTCTGTAATGGCATACTGCTTATCCGGTGAAATGGCAAAGAAATCAACATCTTTGCGGTTGCCGGTCAAGGTTTCGATTTCCGCACCGGTTCGCCAATCATAAAAAGAGAGGTTGTATTTAAAGACCATTCCCCTTCCGCCTTTTGCCAACATATGCTCTTGAATACCGACGCCGACAAAATAGCGGTCAAAACTAAAATCGGCAGACTTGATATCAATTCCCGATTCTGGAATGGTTCGTGCCTCGATACTCGTTTGACGGCTGATAGACAACCGGTTAACATCCCAGACAATCATCAGCCTGTCTTCACCGACAGAGAGCAATTGATCCCCTGTGATATTGAAAGCAATCCCAATGACATTATCCTTATGCCCCTTGAGTTGACCCTTCAGGACGCCAATGGGAAATTCCCAGAGATAGACTTCCTTCTTACTTCCGGATGCGGCCAGAAACCGATCATCCGGGGAAAGGCACAAATCGGTTACCGAGCTCCCAAACTCCCTGAGTTCCTTTTCCTGTTGTCCGGAATAGAGGTCCCAGATGTAAATCCGTCTGTCTTCACCACCCGATACAATCCGCTGCTGTTTGCTGTCAAAACGGATAGCCCGAATGGCCCCTCCGTGCGCTTTGATCGTGTGCAACTCTCTTTTGGCCCTGATATCCCAGACAGAAAGCGTGCCGCCCCCATCTCCGTACGCCAAAAATCGACCATCCTGACTGATCTGAATACAGGTCACTTCATTGGCAGGAACGGGGATCTGATTTTCTAGATAGAGATTAAATTGCGCCCAGCCCATAGCAGTGCCGAAAAGGACCCATCCCAACATGATCCATCGTTTCATAAAGTTTTCCTTTTATCAAAACATTTATAAATGGAATAAATACTCAGATTTTCAGAAAATAAATGACAAGCCGGTTAAGATCATGACGATACCTCCTTCAGCTTCCTCAGCCAGTGAAAAACCATAGACCACCTGTGTATTGAAGGCGGCATATTCATTGAAAAAGCTTTTTATGCCGAATCCCACATTGGCATACGAGTAATCTGAAAATTCCTGGTCTTCGGGAATATCAAATCTGAACTGATAGTATTGTCCAGAGATATAGGGAATCGTCTTGGATGCAGCGGCCAGGTTTAAATTAAAAAAAACAGAACCACTCAACTGCGTTTTAAGTTCCGTTTCATTATCCTCATTTTGGATGGTAGAAAAACTGAGTGTCGGTGCAATACCGATTTCGAGATATTTTGACATAAATCGTCCGTAACTGATCTGCAATGATCCATACCCATTGGGTTCGACATCTTCACCAACAAACGTGGAAAAATAACCTAAAAAACTGATCTCCTTGTCCCCCGATTCAACCTGCCCAAAACTATTCGCAGCAACAAACAAAAAACATAGAACAAGTATCCATAATCTCTTTTTCATCTTCAGCCTCCTTTTCATAATGAATCTGTTTAACATCAATAAAACCTTGCGCTTTGCAGAAAAAGGAATCCATTCCACAATGTAGATATAATGGGTATATGAATCACAAAAGTGTAAACCGTGCATATTTAACGACAAATTTCTTTTTCACGTTCCCTTCAAACTGAACAATGACTCTCTGCTTTTCACCCGTGCCTTCCACGTACTTGATCTGCCCTTGGCCATACTGGTTATGCTCAACCCACAATCCGGGATGTAATCGAATATCCTCCTGTGAAAACGATTCATAATCCGGTTGAGGATCACTGTAATTCTCCGGATCCTCCCGTATGAAATGGGCTCCAAATGGCTCATAAAACTTTTGATAAGAAAGGTAATTGCGTTCCAGAAATGAGGGTTCCAATTCATCTAAAAATCGGGAAGGTAAACTCGAAGCACCTTCAATAAAAAGATTCCTTTTTCGTGCGTGGAAAAGATATACCTTTTCTTTGGCCCGTGTTAATCCGACATAAAACAGACGACGCTCCTCTTCGAGTTCTTCAGTTTGGTTGATGCTTCTTGCAATAGGAAAGAGCCCTTCTTCCAAGCCCGTGATAAAAACCACAGGGAATTCAAGACCTTTCGCACAGTGCAACGTCATTAAGGTAATGGCATTCGTTTTATTGTCCCAACGATCAATATCAGTAACGAGAGAAACCTCCTCCAAAAAACCGTTTAAGATGGGTTCCTGAACTGATGAAACATATTCATCGACTGCCGTTAAAAATTCTCTGACGTTTTGTGCCCTGCTTTGGCCTTCGACGGTGGAATCTTCCTTGTATATTTTTAAAAGACCCATTTCATCAACCAGCGTATGCACCAACTCGTTAAGGGATATTTTCTTCTTTAGATTGATATATTTCTTGATCAATGTATAAAAATGATTGATATTGACTTTCAGTCTTGATTGAATATCGGATATCTGTTCCACCTGTTCGATTGCATCGAACAGCATGAAATTGTTTACAGCCGCCCATGTTTCCAACCTGATTAGTGTGCCCTCACCGATTCCCCTAAGCGGAAAATTGATAATTCGTTTTAAGCTGACACTGTCCTTTGGATTGGCAATCAGTTTGAGATAAGCGAGTATATCTTTAATCTCTTTTCTCTCATAAAATCGAACACCCCCTACAATGACATACGAAAAACCACTTCTTCTTAATCCATCTTCCAGGGCACGAGACTGAGCATTTGTCCTGTACAGAATAGCAAATTCACAAAACGTGCGTTTCTTGCGTAACAATTCATATTTAATTTTTTCGATTACGCTTTGTGCTTCATCACGTTCACTGGCCACTTCAAAACATTCAATCTTCTCTCCCTGTTCTTTATCCGACCAGAGTTTTTTCGCCTTTCTCCCTTTGTTTTTCTCAACCACCGATGTAGCACCATTAAGAATATTCTGAGTGGAACGATAATTCTGTTCCAATCGAAAGATCTGAGAATCGGGAAAATCTTTATCGAATTCCAATATATTCCGAATATCGGCTCCCCGCCAGCGGTAGATCGATTGGTCATCGTCCCCAACAACGCAAAGATTCCGATGATCTTTAGCCAGATGGTAAAGCAACAGATACTGTGCGCGGTTGGTATCCTGATATTCATCCACGAGGATATATTTAAAGCGGGATTGATACTTTTTCAAAATATCAGGATGGCTTGTAAAAAGTTGGATCGGCAGCGTGATTAAATCATCAAAGTCAAACGCACCATTGATCCTAAGCTGACGCTGATATTCCGAATAGACGCGTGAAACCACCTGCTCAAAGGGATTTTCCTGCATGCGCGAAAAGGATTCAGGACCGTTCAGATTGTTCTTGGCTCGACTGATTGCATTCAAAATCGATTTCGCACCAAACTGTTCTTCGGAAATCATCATCCCCTTCATAATAGATTTAACCAAACGCTCTTGATCATCTGAATCGTAGATAATAAAATCAGAACTGTATCCAATTTTATCTGCTTCCAATCGTAATATTTTCGAGAAAATGGAATGAAATGTGCCAATCCACAGGTTATGATTCAGAGGCACAAAATGTTGAACGCGTTCTTTCATTTCACCGGCAGCTTTGTTGGTGAAAGTCATGGCCAAAATCTCATAAGGAGATACATTTCCCTCTTGAAGCAGATAGGCAATGCGGTAGGCCAGAACACGGGTCTTGCCGCTGCCGGCTCCCGCTAAAACCAGTACGGGGCCTTTTATCGCGGTAACAGCATCACGCTGTTGCGGATTTAAGTTATGAAGAATCGATGAAGATGATATCTTTTCCACAGGCTCTATTTTATCTGAATGCATATTTAATGATTTCGATTGACTTCTTGACGGATCCGATCAAAACGTTGTTTTGCTTTCAAATGTTCTTCCATGGTATATGAAAAGGTATGCGATCCATCACCATTCGCAACCATATAGAGATAATCCACAGGTTCGGGAAAAAGGACGGCTAAAATGCATTGAATCCCAGGATTATTCACGGGACCAGGAGGCAATCCGGCATAGATGTATGTATTATAGGGGGAATCAATTTGGAGATCTGCATCCAATAATCTGCGTGGGCCATTCTCAATGATGTATTGTATGGTCGGATCTGCCTGAAGAAGCATACGATGCGCAAGACGATTCAAATAGAGAGCGCCAATGACCGCTCTTTCCGAAGCGATTGCAGCTTCACCTTCAACAATGGATGCCAGGGTAACCACTTCATGAACAGACATCCCAATTTCATCGGCTCTTCGTCTCAAGGAATCTGTAAACATCTGATGAAATCGGTCCACCATTTTTTGAATAATTTCTTCGGGAGTGGGTTCGAGATGAAAAACATAGGTATCCGGGTAAAGGTACCCCTCCAACTGATCTGCCGATATGCCGATAGATTGACAGAATGACGAATCCAGAACCAGATCCATAAAACCGGTAGAATCGACGCCCAATGCCTCCTGAACCATACCGGCCATTTTACTTGCCCGCGTCCCTTCAGGAAACGTGATGCGTGTTGTCATGACATCCCCTTTGGATAATTTTCTCAGGACATCATAATTTGTTAGTGGGCCTTTAAAAAAATAATTGCCTGCCTGCAATTCACGGGTGACACCTATAAGTTTGGCACCCCAGAGGAAATACTCTTCTCCACGAATCACACCTTTCTCTTTTAAAAGTGTGGCGATCATATTGGGTGTCATACCCCGTTTGATGGTAACGACAATTTGTTGAGAACGCTCAGGAGGGTTCCACGGCAAAAATAAAAAGTACAAATAACTCAGAAAGACAACAACACCGGTAACAATCAAAATAAACCAGATGAACTTTCTATTCAAAGCAAAAATAGATTTTCCTCTCAGTTGTAATATGCTCCATATCTTTTCAGGACAGATTTTCGACCATTTCACGGCTTGTAAATCATACTCCTTCTGTTATTCTTATCTGAGTATTGATTTCAATCTTTTAAATAGCATTCGAAAATGTACAATTTTGGAGTCAGATTGTCAATAGATTATTCATATTTTTCAAAGAAGAAAAACAAACCACAGATCAAAACAGGAGCCATCATTTCATCATGCAATTGTACAATTCAAATTATCTCCCTGATTGATGCAATCCTCTTCCAATTATTTTTTCTCCAAATTTATTTTTAATTCGATCCATGGTCTCATCGACAATTTGGGACTTACCATTTTCTATTCCAAAAAGCTCCATTTGGTGTTCATCAGCACGAGAAAGTTGCGTTACGCCAACACCTAAGAGTCGTACAGGTTGATGAATATCAATATTTTCTATGAGAGCAAAAATGCCGGCATAAATCGTATCCCCCATAAAAATGGATTTGGGGTATGTTTTATGCCGTATGTATGTCGAAAAATCTGACCACCTTATTTTTAAAGTCACCGTTCGGCCGACCATGTTTTGAGAACGCAACCTGTATCCAACTTTCTCAGAAAGCTGTAACAAGGTTTCCCTGAGCACCTGAATATCCGTAACATCTTTCTGAAAAGTCAATTCATTGCTGATCGATTTTGCTTCTCGACTGGAAATGACAGGACTGTCATCAATGCCCTGCGCATATTGCCACAACACAACACCCAGTTTGCCAAAGCAATCCTGCGACGTCTTTTTAGAAAGCAACGCCAATTCCCCGATGGTAGTGATTCCGAGGTTAGCCAATTTTTCTTCTGTTTTTTTCCCGATTCCCCACAAACGGGATACGGGTAGTGGCGATAAAAACTGCCGGACTTCTTCCCGCCCCACGACAACAAATCCATCGGGCTTTTTTAAATCAGATGCGATTTTTGCGACCAATTTGTTCGGTCCGATGCCCACCGATGCCGTCAGCCTTTCCTGTTCCTTGATCCTCACCTTCATCTGTTTTCCGATCTCTTCTGCATGACCAAAGAGCCTCTCTGTACCTGTCACATCCAGGAAAGCTTCATCCAGGCTGACCGTTTCAACCACGGGTGAATACTCCCTCAAAATCGCCATAATGGCACGGCTGACATGCACATACCGCTTGCCGCGAACGGGGAGGAAAATCCCATTGGGACACAACCGATATGCCTGAGAAATCGGTTGGGCAGAATGGATACCGTATTTTCGTGCTTCATAGGAAGCCGTTGAAACGACGCCTCTTCCTCTGCCGTGTCTGGGATTTGCACCCACAATAACCGGTTTGCCTAAAAAATCGGGATTGTCGCGCTGTTCAACAGTTGCATAAAACGCATCCATATCCACATGGATAATGGTTCTTTCCAAAACTTGACCTCACTAAACCACTATGCACTGAAAGTGCATAGGTTTTTAAAAAAGGACTGAAAGTCCTCAATTATTCAAGCTCAAAATCTGTTGTATCA
>JAFGDT010000075.1 GCA_016931965.1 bacterium
AAACCATGTCATTCCGGGCTTGATCCGGAATCTCATAAATGATTGATTACTAATAAGATCCTGAAACAAGTTCAGGATGACAAATATCACTTTTCGAGACTTTTTCAACAGTCACTGAAGGGGGAGACAAAGGGATGTTTGTTAATGGAAAATTTCTCTCCTTTTCTTTCGAAAAGAATAGGAGCAAAAGAAATCGGTTTTTTGCGTACTGCGGTATGCCTGTACGGATCTTCTAGAATGAGCACATTTTTCTGAGAGGATCATTTCAGGCAGATTGACAGATCGTGCAAAAAACCATAAAATAACTCTTCTTGACCATTTCGTTCTATGAAAACACGCTTTCCCCCTGAAAGTCGTATCGATCAATCGCGTTAAAAAAGCAAAAAGAAATATCATTCATGCAAAAGCAAGAATCCAGGTTTTTGAGGATGATCCGTAAAAAAATAGATGCGAATAAAAACATCATAAAAATATCTCTTGATTTTTTACAGCGTTTTTGCTAAATACATTCAACACAGTTATATGTATCGATCATGAAATGGAAGATTATCCAACAATTCTGATCGAACAATCCAGTCGGAGGATCTATGAATCAGTATCTTTATATCATTTTGGCCTATATTCTTGTATTGCTTGGATTCAATATTGTGCGATCCATCAAGGTGAAAAAGCACGAAGAATTCATGGTTGCGGGTCGATCTCTCTCCATTCATGTGGTGGTTTTTACATTGATCTGCACGTGGATCGGTTCCGGGACGTTCATCGCCGGGGCAGAGTATGCTTATTGCGCCGGTTTCAGTTCCCTCTGGATGCCCGCAGGAGCCTGGATCGGCATTATTTGTATCTATTTTCTGGCCGGCAAGGTGCGCACATTCGGGCAATATACAATCGGAGATATTCTTGAGGTCCGGTACGGTAAGTTCGCCCGGCTCTTTGGTGCTGTTGCATTGATCATCGCCTTCACAACCATCGTCAGTTATCAGTTTCGGGCAGGTGGGTATATTCTTAATGTGGTGACAGATGGTCAGATTTCTGTTGCTCTGGGCCAGATGCTCAGTGCGTTTTTCGTGATCTCTTTCACGGCACTGGCCGGTATGATGGCCGTAGCCTATACCGATCTCCCCAATGGGATCATTATTCTATCGGCCTGTGTTCTGGCAACGCCTTTCGTTGTTGTCGCTGCCGGGGGGGTGTCTCAGGCCGCACAGGTTCTGCCTGAAGGCCATTTTCATCTTTTCAGTGAGGATTTCGGCGCCCATCCTGCTTTGAAAGCCGGAGGATACTTTTTGGCCACCATGGCTCTTTTGATGGGTGTCCAGTCGATGTATCAAAAATTTTACAGCACGAAAACACCGAAGGACGCCAAACAGGCGGTGGCTTTATGGACTGTCGGAACGGTTGTGGTCGAAACCGTGGTTGTGGTGATCGCGGTATTTGCCGCTTCGAAGTTCTGGGAGCAGGGGAAGGATCCAGCCTCGATGGTGCTTCTGGCAGCCAGGTATATGGTGCCTGCTCCGATCGGTATTCTCCTTCTGGCTGCGGCCTGTGCAGTGGTGATCTCGACAGGAATGAATTATCTCTTTTCACCCAGCACAAATGTGATTCGGGATATTTATCAGAGATTTATCAAATCAGATGCCAAAGACCGGCAACTGGTTCTTTTTCAGAAAATCGTTATTGTCTTTTTGGGACTCTGCGCCTTTGCCATGATATTTATACCGACTGTTCTGAATAAACCGATCTCGGTTCTGCGTTACAGTTATTTTGCCTATACGATGTATGGCGTGGCCATCACACCATCCCTTGTTGCGGCCCTGGCATGGAAGCGGGCGACAAAGGCAGGGGGTCTTGCATCGATTCTATCGGGAGCTTTTCTGGCCGTTGTCCTGGAATTGATTGTTCCGCTCGTATGGCCTCAGGTTCTCCGTGAAGGTGATCCATGGGGAATACCGAGTATCTATCCTTCGCTATTGGTCTCCATCGGAACACTGGTTATTGTCAGTCTGTGTACAAAGCCACCCGAAAAAGAGGTGCTGATCAAGCTGTTTCCCGAAAAGCAGTCATGACCGTTTTGTTGATTCCGGAAAGTACGGAGTTTTCGGCTTGACATTGAATATAATTTTCACTAACATGTGTGGCAATTGGATATGCGCCCGTAGCTCAATTGGATAGAGCGCAGGCCTCCGGAGCCTGAGGTTTTGGGTTCGATTCCCAACGGGCGTACAGGATAAAGCCAGTAATTACAAGTTACTGGCTTTATTATTGTAAGTTAGAAATTTTATGGAACGACCGAGATATACATGCTGACCGAAATATTTTTTAAGAGATGGATGTCCCCATTCATCGAACACTCGATGTGGATCTCCCTAATGATTGGAAATTCAATCGGCATGAAAAATCCTATCGAATGACCGGATCGGTCGAAGAGAGTGTACGCAGGGTCCATGGTTTTATCGGAAACAGAGGGGGCGGACATTGAATGTGATCGATGTCCGCCCATTGAATGGCAGGGTTAAGAGAGAATTTAAGACTGTCTATTTACTTTACGAATATAGAGATGAAAAAGTTGCAGAGCGAATGAAAACCTGAAGTGATCAAAAATATAGAAAACGGGCAGACATTCGCGGGGAAAGGAGGGAAAAAATAGAAAAACAATCCAAGCCGCTCAATGCCTGCCCATCAGACGAACAGCAAAGGAAAATAGCAATTCAAGAACTCAATCTCAAATTCGTTCTCTCTGGTCGCCTAATTAACTAACGGGTAAGTAATCCAGAATGTTCCAGTAAGACAAGGGAAAGTGATTGTTCGTCGATCAGGATATCCATCCTTGTCGAATCATCTTATCGGCACGGGTGTCTCCCATTCATGGAACACCCGGGATCCATGTTCCGGATGATCAAAAATAATATACGGCATTATTTTCCATGTCGATGACCACATATTTTCCGTTTAATCCATTTATCATTTTTTTATCATTGTATACTCAATTCATAATTGACCAGTCGTCTCCATGCTTCAAAAAATATTTTAATGATGAATATCCACAAATACATTTATATTCTATGAGTTATATTAAGATTTACCTGTTACTTAAATGGGTAATTCAAATGGAGAAAAGATACATTTAGATTTCCAATTAATGTGTTTTGGTATGACTATTGTACAAAAGTGTTTGATGTGTATTATGCCCACTATCATTTGAAATGGGCAGTGAATGTTTGAAAAATGGAATGGTTACAGAAGATAAAGCAATGTCATAAAAATTGGGGATATGGGAGTAAATACGATGAGCAATGAGACGAAGGAAAAACTGTTTCACAAAAAGGTGGTTAATCTGGCTTGGGCTGGTGTTGGCTTCAGCGCTTTATACTGGTTTTTCGAATCGGTCAGAGATGTTATTCTATTTGAGAAAGGTTATCTTTTTGAGAGATTGTTTTTTCCTGATGCCATGTCATTCTGGATGCGTTTTCTCGTTGTCAGTATACTGATTTTGTTCGGTATTCACGCTGAATCATACAGAAAAAAAAGATTCAAATATGATTACGAGAAAAAAATCAGACCGGTTTATTCAACCAAAATTTTTCTGATCGGTTTTAGCTACAGTGGTCTCTACTGGATTCTCGAATCTGTGAGAGATACTTTTGTTTTTGAGAAGGCAAATATAGTTACCTCTATTTTTAATCCGGGGCCGCTAGCACTATGGATGCGTCTTCTCACTGTGTTTATCATTGTTTTATTTAGCCTTTATTATCAAACACTCGTTAACGAGAGAAGAAGAATGGAAGAAAAATTTCAGAAAGAACAAAATATGCTGGAGCAAAAGATTGCGGAGAGGACTTCTGAATTGACAAAAACACTTACTCGATTAAAGAAGGAAATGGAAGAAAAAGATCAAATCCGTGAGCAGTTGTACCATGCACAAAAAATGGAAGCCATTGGTCTGCTGGCAGGTGGAATTGCTCATGATTTCGGGAATATATTGCAGGGAATTCGTGGAATTGCAGAGGCTGCAATGATGGATATCGATGAAAACAGTCAACAATATCAAGATTATCAAGAGGTTCTTAATCTGGCTAAAACAGCGTCTCGTGTGGTTCACAAAATTGTCCATTTCAGCCGGAGACAACCCATGAAATTCCATTTGATGAACGTCAATACAATTATAGAAGATTCGGGGAACATGATAAAGCGTTGGATAGGCAAAGACATTATTTTTGAAACCGATCTGGATCAGGATCTTTGGTTGACACACATCAATCATACAGCACTCGAACAGGTTATTCTGAATATGGCTATCAATGCCAAAGACGCCATGCCAGAAGGCGGTCGTTTTATGATCAAAACAGAGAATAAAGTAAGCGATGAGATGCAGTGCGAGAATATTTCACCTGATCATTGCCACCAATGTGTTTGTCTTTCATTTTCGGACACGGGTATGGGTATGGATTCAGAGACTCTTGAGCATATTTTTGAGCCTTACTATTCAACGAAAACGTCGGGTGATGGAACTGGTCTCGGTCTTTCGGTTGTATATGGCATCATTAAACAGCATAATGGATGGATCAAGGTGACGAGCGAAGTGGGTAAAGGCACAACATTTAAGATTTTCTTTCCAGTTGGAAGTGAAAAAGGGGAAGAGAAAACATCAGAAACGGTTTCATTCGTTGAATCCTATGAAGGTTTTCATGGAACACTTATTATGGGTGATGGAAAGGATACTCTGGAACAATCGATGAATGCATAAACTTGTATTCACGATCCAGCAGTGGACATTTCATTGTCCTGCATTTTTTTATGCAAGGCAATTTTTTATGGAGTTTCTGACCTGCAATGGAATGTGAGGCCTATTCGTTTAATTGATTAACCCGGATATCCATGCTGATCGAAATATTTTTTGAGACAGATGTCCCCATTCAATGAAGGTCCAGGATGGATAACCTGAGGGATAAAAAGTGATTCGAAATGTTTGTTCTAAGGTATTTTTGATTTAACGTGCGATTTCTTCAAATCTGGCTCTATCCATCATCAACTGATCTATTCTTTCGTCAAGGTTGCGGATTCTCTCTTCTTTCTCCGGCACTGGCATCTCAGGTTGTTCCAGTATGCGTGCTTTTTCTTGATCTATTTCACGGATCTGTAATTCGATATCCATCATTCTTTCATTGGCAATAGCCCTCTGATCTTCCTGGCTGTAAAGTTTCACTATATTTGGATTCTTTTCGGTTCGGTTTCCGATGTAATAACCAAAGGCAGCACCCATGGCGATTAAAACAACGAATAATAAAAGCCGGGGGCGTCCCTTTCGAGAAATCGGTTTGGTTGGTTTCGGTTTTGAATGATCCGTGTGTTGGATGATTGCTTGTTCTCTTTTTGAACGGAGTGTGATTATCGTATTGATTAAACCAAACAGGCCGGGTATGAGAGCACCCAGCACGGTTATTAATAATTTGTATATTTGTTCGTTCATCTTGCCTCCTTTATAGATATGTCGTCTCAATCGTGAATCGGTCTGGAATCGATATGAATGATTCAAATAAATATGTTTCAATGAGCATTTATGTTCGATCCCTGATCACTTTGTATTTCCTTGTCCAGGACGTTTCTATCTTGGGGCTTCGGCTCAGAAGTGAACCATAAAATCCACTTGACCTTCATCCCCAACAAAGATATATGAGGTGATTGCTTGATTATTGAAAAAAAGTGACCTGTGCTTCAGAGTCTTCTGGCAAATAATTCATCTTCGGCAAGCAGCAGTGCACCTATTAATTCTTCATAGGTACATTTTCCGGCTACAATTTCGTGCATGGTGTGCTTCTTATCCTGAATTAAATTTTTCAAACAGAATTCAATGCATTCAATCGAATCTTTATCCGGTCGACAAGATCTCAAACTCATTTCATCATAATTTTTCATTTTTTTCTCTATGTATAATGAATTATTGTATTGGTCTTATCATTTGATTGTTTCAGATTACCCAACCCGAAAGTGGACCGTGAAGTCAAAAAAACACCTTATACCTTGCCTCGGTTAAGAATGCCCGCCATAATCAGAAATCCAGTACAATTATAATCCTTTGTAATACTGTTTCAGTTCATCGAATGATTTTCCTTCAACAACCAGTTGGATTCCTTTTGTTGTGTAAATCCAATCATTAAAAAATCCTTCCAAATCAATAGGAGTCAATTTCTTGCAGTGATTAATAAATTCATTTAGAGTGGCACCCCTGTCATTGTAAGCCGAATAGAATGATCCAATGATCTTGTTAAAATAATCCTCTCCAACCAAATCATAAAAAATAGCAAACACAACCATACCCAGAGTATATGAATAATCCACCATATCATAGACACCGTAATCTTTGATTGGAATCGTCTGTAATTCCTTTTTCTCATTAAACGTATTTCTTACTCTATCCAAAAATCTTTGCGCGGCTTCAGAAACAACATTTTGCTTCTTGTCTAATTTTTCTGATAATAAATATTGTAAAAATTGAGCAAATCCTTCACTTTCAAACCGACAGGGTTGGGCATCCAAATTTGTGACATTCCATGAATGCGCAATTTCATGGTATATGGTAAGCATTTCATTGGACTCGGAAAAATTCTCTGCAGATAAAATAATAGCCGTAATATCTTTTTGTGAACTATATCCTTCAGGGACTTCTATGATTGAAAATCCCTGGTAATCGTCCAACGGACCAAACCAACCGGTGTATAATTCATAAGAGGCATCTAAAGCGGTCATGACTCTTTGAGCGCCAATACTGTCGCTTGGGAAATAATAGACCTCATTTTCGCCTTTTTTAAAAATTTGATAGTCTGCAATGGCAATATCCAGACGCCAGGATGGCTTTTTACTGCGAAATACAAATGTCGCTTCATTATCGGTTTTTGTTACACCGATACATTTACCTCCTGTTACAACAAACATGTCGCTTGGTACAGTGATGTTGATTAAATAATCATACTGTTCCTGTGCAATCATCATCATGTCCCGTTCATCTGGATATCCCATTATTGGATAACCAAAACCATCCGTTCGAATCAGTGTAAAATTTCGATCAATATGATCTTTGACATAACGCCACCCTTCCGCAGAGTACCCGAATAAATATCCTTCGTATTCTATTTCAATTTTTGTTTGTTCACCCGGTGCAAGTGTTTTGTTTAAAGAAATCTCAATAAAATTGACCTGTATCTGTTCCCAGCCTGATATACTGACTACGTTCTGTGTGAATGGCAAACCGATGTGGTCATCATTATGAACAGAACTGACGGTCATTAATCGATACAATAAAACGGGGACAGTTACGATTGGCTGGTCTGTATCATTCAAGATTGTGATTTCGCACGTGCCGTACAATCTCTGTGTGTTATAATCGATTTTTAGATCAAGCTTATAGTTACGCGTTTTGGGCAGTGGATTTGTATCTGCACCCATTGCAAATGAAAATGAATTTAGCACAATAAAACAGATCAGTGTTTTTTTAAGCATGATTTCTCCTTTTCTGCGAAATGTTTCAGAAAGAGCTGTTCCGATTTCTTAAATCCTTCTTCTGTGAGGTGAAGGGACATGGTCTTGTCCTTTGGATCCTTGATCCAGCCCTTTTTATGGAGTCGATTCATCGTGTTTAAATCGAAACCTCTCCATGCTCTGGCACCGAGTCCTTCCTGCCGGTCCGTTGTGACAAGGTAGAGGAGGGCCAGCGTCATTTCATCCACTTTGTCTTGATCGTATTTCATTTTTCTATTTCTTTGGTGAATGGTGGACTTTGAAATCAATTGATGTCCCGCCTCGGGTAAAGATGCCTGAAGCGATCTTGTGTTTTATGAAAGACTGACATCATATAAATATTGTGCTTAATTGTTATTTTGTTTTTCAATTAATTTCTTTTCCTCTTCAAAGCAATCAGGACAGAGCCCATGAGTGAATTTGATATTGGCTCTTTCCGTAATGTAACTATCAATGGCTTTCCATACCTTCGGATCACTGTGATCTCCATTGGAAATTCGAATCTTCTTACATTTGAAGCAAATCGGAAGGATGACCTGAATTGTTTCCTGCATTTCGGACAGGATTCGTGACTGAAGGATCGTTACAGAAAGTACATACAGGGTTCCAAAAAAGAATATCATACTCACAAAAGCTTCATTGATTGGTCGTTTGTAAAAAACGGAAATAATAAGGGCGATAAAACAACTGAGGAATAATAGCATCATAAGTAAATGACGCAGTATGATGTAGCGTTTGATAGAATTTTGATGAGATTTGATAACAAATGCCATGACCTTTTTGAAGCTCATCATTCGGATAATGCTGATCAGCATGATGATGATACCCATGAATATGAAAATTGCGCTAATAATAATGTTTGTATTCATTGCTCACTCCAGAAGATATGGTCATTTCGATTATCCTGGACTTCCTTACCCAGGTCATAAAACTCAGGATGGATCTTGTATCGTTTCATTGATTCTTTTTCCTCGGGTAGATTGGGCTTAGGATCGCAATGGTTATTTACCTAGGGTAAAAATACCCACGGCGATCCAAAACAGGTTCAGCCATTGGACGCGGATTTTTTTCTGTTTTTACTCTCCTTTATTATTTAAAGGAAGAGGATGTTTTGAATAAACATTTATTTCAGAGGTTTCCTTTCCTGGATTGTAAAAGCTTCGAAGCCTGATCTGATAGACCTCACAGTATTTACCGAATAAAAGTAATGTCTTTCTACCATACCCAAGTAATTGTTCGGGCAATACATCTGCATTCAGGCTCACCTGTGATCTGACGATATCTGCATAAGGTGTCCTGTGTGTTTGTGACTTGTGTTTCTCTGCAGCCGTTTTCTTGGCTTCCATGCTTTCTTCATCTAATGCAATCACGATATCCACATCACGCGGCGGTATCGTATACCAGGGACTCTGATAATACCAGATGTGCCATTCTTTTTCCGGTTCAAGCGCACGAAGGGACGCTTCGGCAACGATTTGGTGAACAGGCTGCGGATCAGCCGGGTGTGGGATAATCAACAGGTTGGGATTTTCATGATTTGAAAAATCACTCAGTGCTTTTTTGAACCGAACCACTTCGCTGGGGACAATACTGCCCTGATAAAGACGGGGCAATGCTAGGAAGTTCAGGGACTTTTCAGGATCCAATCCGAGTGTTTTCATTTCTTCAACCACTTCTGAATATCTGATGGCGGTGCATAATATATTATTAATCAATTGATCCACGGGCTGATTGGGTATTCCAAAGTATTGAAAATCCTCTCCAAGTCGATTTGACAATTGCTTGTTCAGATATTGGATATCGTTTATGTTTTCACACTTCAAACCCAACCATTCGTACAAAGCGTTTTGTATTAAAACCTGGTTCTCATTAATCAGTTTGTGATCAACCCCTCTGAATCCAGGTGTGGCTACAAAGACGGAAATATGGACATTGTCAACAGATTTTAAGGAATAGATTAGACCTCCGACTCCGATCGCAGAATCGTCGGGATGAGGAGAAACGACACAAACATGAGAGAATGGAAATTCATTGATGTTCAATGAGTTGATTGTTTTATTTCCGAGTTGAATTTTCATTTTATCATAAATGGTAAATTTGATTGTCCTGCATTTCTTTATTCAGAGCATGTAGATCAGGAAGGATACCCTGGTGATCAGATACGGCAGAGACCACAAATCGGACAAGGCTATCTGAGGCGGTCATGAATATTACTCAAATGCATTGTATGTAATTGAATTGACCTCGGCATATGTTGTAAAATTATATTTTTGCAATTGTCCTATCCAATATCTTTCAGTTCCCATTTGACAACCTATGAGTGCCCATTTCGGTTCACGAAAAGAGTAATAAATATTTATTGATTCATATTTTTGGATTTTCTTAAGGTCGGTTTCCGTGCTGTTTTGACCATCAAACATAATGACAATTCTTAAAGTATCTTCTTCCGGAGCTGATATCTGATTAACATATTTAACCGTGTAATCATATTCGAATAATTTTCTATAATATACTAAATCGTTGGAATCAACTCTTGCCCAGAAACCATGTCCCATATACAGTTTTTTTATTTCAAGTTTTTTTCGATTGAAAAAATCCACGACGTCACTATAAGTGGCAGAATCAACAAAACCTACAACAATTTCACCCGGAACATATTCTGGTCTTAATGGATCTTTATTGCATTGATTAAATGTGACCAAACAATAAAGTAATATTGTAAATAACAGAAGATTATTATTTCTCACACCAGAGTACATAACTTAGCATAGACTTTTTATCGTTTCATTGATTCTTTTCATATAGTCTATTGGACTTGGAAGCCCAATGGTTATTCACCGCGGGTAAGGATGCCTGAGGCGATCGAAGTCTGTCCAATAGTGTATTTTAAATTCCACTCATACGAAACCTTGGCAGGATACACTTGATGATCAGAATATTTCTCAATCTGGACATGTGAATGGAAATCATTTCAATCAGGTAAATATTTGCTTCAAGATAGTAAATCATTCAATCAATGTCAATATATAGGGATGGAATAAAAAGAAAATCGACAAATAGTGGCGAGAATTTGGTCTGTGTTTGCATAGGAGTGAACACCCCACTCTCTTGGCATTCGCCAAGGGTCTCCCCTCAGTGACTGTTGAAAAAGTCTCGAAAGGTCATATTTGTCATCCTGAACTTGTTTCAGGATCTTATTAGTAATCAATCAT
>JAFGDT010000076.1 GCA_016931965.1 bacterium
GAGGGAGGGATTCGAACCCTCGGTAGAGTTGCCCCTACGCAGGTTTAGCAAACCTGTGCCTTCAGCCAGCTCGGCCACCTCTCCGATTCATCAGTCTTCAATTTGAAAATAGCGGTGATCGATTACGCTATTATGATTTTCAAAGAAATCGGAATTCTGTTTTACCTTGAAATCTGCAATGAATAACAATCAACATTTGACACAAATGAGCGGAGGGCGGGAGACTCGAACTCCCAAGGGCACAAGCCCGGCGGTTTTCAAGACCGCTGCCTTACCAATTAGGTCTAGCCCTCCCAAAACGCTTCAATATAAACATTTTAAGATGACAAATCAACCGGTTTTTCGCAGTCTAAAGTAACATCTTAAATAAAGTAAAATATGAATTTTGATCTGATTGGATAATATTTTCATTCGTCATTCTTTTACCATTCTGAAAGCAGAAAGTGTCAACATCATCTTTTTATATTTCATTGAAAAAAACTGCTTGTTTTATCATCAACAAACACAATTTTGATTGATTCAATCATTGACTACAGGATAATCGATAGGGAAAACAATTTGATAGATTGTGCCATTTTGTTTTTTTACCGTAACCGCACCATCAATCTGTTCGATCAGAATCTTAACAAGATACAAACCCAGAGATTCTGTTTTTTTAAAATCAACATTTTCCGGCATCCCCACACCATTGTCCTGAAAAACCAATTCATATGATCGGTCTTCTCGCAGTATCAGGGATATAGTGATCCGACCTTTCTTTCTTCCCTTAAAAGCATATTTCAGCGCATTGGTTAACAATTCATTCAATATGAGCCCCAGAGGGATGGCTTTATCAATGCTGAGAAAAACATCTTTTACTTTCAAATCAATGGTGATCACCGTATCTAACTGGAAGGATTTAATCAATTCCCTGGATATCTTTTCAATATAGGCGTTGAATGGAATATTCGTAAAATCCTTTGAATAGTACAATTGTTCATGGACCATCGCCATGGATTGAATTCGATTCACGCATTCATTAAAGGCCTTGATAACCGTCTCACTTTTAACCTGATAGGATTGAAGATTGAGCAAACTCTTGATAATCTGTAAATTATTTTTTACTCTGTGGTGAATTTCCCGTAGAAGAACCTCTTTTTCCTTCAGATCCTTTTTGATTTGATCCTCTGCTATTTTACGACCCGTCATATCTCTCGAACTGACAACAATACCCGTTACTTTCTGATCGAATAAGATGGGTGAAGCAATAGATTCAAAATAGACAATATGACCATCGGATTGCTTATATTGGGTCTCAAATGATACAGTTTTTCTGGTTCTTTTCACTAATCGAAACATCCTTTGAATTTTCATCTGCTCCTTTTTATCCACAAAAAGAAAGGGTTGAGTTCCGAGAAGCTGCTCCTGAGTCAGACCTTGCCCTACTTTATTGATATACTGTATTTTGAAATCCAAATCAAGCAACATAATATAGTCCGACATATGTATCGATATGAGACGCAACTTCTTTTCAGCTTCCTGTATTGCCTCCTCTGCCTTTTTACGTTCCGTAATGTCACTCGCAAAAGCCAATATCATCGGTTGTTCTCTAAATATAATTTTAACGAGCTGGATTTCAGCCGGATAAGTGGTTTTATCTTTTCTCTCATGAATGCCTTCTATTTTTATATGTTCGTGAATGTCCAACTTTTCCCAGTATCTTTTTCGATGATCCATCGAAATAATTTCATGATCGATATCCGAGACGTTCATATTTGACAATTCTGCTTTTGAATACCCTGTATATTCACTGGCCAGGTTGTTCACAAGTAAGATTCTACCATCAAGATCGTGAACAAATACACTTACCGGTGCCCGTTCAATAAAGGTTCGGAGCCGCTCTTCGCTCCGCTTTAGTGTTTCCTCCGCCTTTTTATATTCAGTAATATCTCTCGTTACTTTGGAATATCCTTTCAAATAGCCATTTTCATCACGAATGGGTGTAATGACAACATGGGCTATAAAACACGTTCCATCTTTTCGCACCTGCCAGACCTCTTCTTCAAACCTACCTTCTTCAGCAGCCATTTTTAATATCTTCTTCGGTTTGCCAGACTTGACCTCTTTTTTTGTAAAGAAACATGAAAAATGTTTACCCATGATCTCATTTGAACGATATCCATTTATATTCTGAGCTCCTTCATTCCAGCTCGAAACGAATCCTTTTGTATCTAACATGACAATCGCATAATCTTTGACTTCAGACACCATAAGTCGGAAATTCTCTTCACTCTCCCGGAGCGCATCTTCTGCATGCCTCCTTTTTTCTTCAACTTCCATATCATGCAGCGCAAATGCAATATCATTAGCAACCTCTGCAAAAAGATTTTTTTCTTCCCTATCAATAATAAGCTCAGGAGACATTGAAACATTGATTAAACCATAAACCTTATGATTGTATTCAAGCCGTACCGTGATGATCTTGTTTTCAGGATGAATTCGACATAGGGAACAGTCGCAACATTCAATACCGGGTTTATTGATAACCATAACGCTTGATCGTTTCAGTGCTCTCCTTGCACAAAAAGGCAGTTCGCCCCCCTTAAACTGTTTAACCATTGAAGGAAATATATTGCCTATTCCTGCTTCAGCCGACATCACAATTTCGCCTGAATCATCCAGTAACATGATCCATGTACTTTGATACCTGCGTGTTTCAACTAAAATTTCACAGATGCTCTGAATTAACCTTTTTGGATTTTTTTCTTGTGCGATAAGCTGACCGACATTACGAATGGCGTGCAACACGGCATTAAGGTGTAGAATCTTGTTTTCCGCTTTCTTACGTTCGGTAATATCCAGAGAAAGTGTAAAGACACCCTCAGGAACTGGCTGCATACTCAATTCAAACCATCTTTTTTTACCGTCTGAATAGACAAATTCGTTTTCCATTCGATGAGGAATACGTTTTTCCATACAACGCTCTAAAAACGAAAACATTTCCGTATTTTCAATCCCTGGGTATACCTCCATCATGGTATGACCAAGCAATTCTTTCTTTGTTTTGCGGCCATGTCTGCATACCATCTTGTTAACATAAACATACTGCCAATCATGGCCAATGATCTGACACCCCTCCAGCATATTCTCGAGCGTACTCCTATAACGTTTCTCGCTCTCTTTCAGGGCCATTTCCGCTTGCTTGCGTTCTGTAATATCCTGTGCAAAACCGATGAGTCCAATCGAAACACCCTTGTCGTCAAGAATTGGAATTTTATCTGTTCGAACCCATCGAATACCACTTGCAGATTCATACTGTTCGATGATATTCATTTTGGGACGTCCCGTTTCAAAAACTTCCCGGTCATCATCGGCCATCTTTTGAGCGATTGTTGGAGAATAGAGATCAAAAACGGTTTTCCCTACAAATTCCCTTTCAGACATTTGAAGCGCTTTGGCAAATGCTTTATTGACACGTACCACTTTTCCTTTTTGATCTTTATAGAAAATGATAATAGGCGAAGTATCAATTATGAGCTTTAAATCCTGTCGCTCCTTTTCCAGTGCCTCTTCTAATTTCATGCGTTCGGTAACGTCCTCTCCTGAACTCAAAGTACCACAGATCGTTCCATTTTTATCTTTCAGTATCGTATTATGCCATGCAACCATCTTCTCCTGTCCGCTTTTAGACAGAACTGGATTCTCATAATATTCCACCGGTTTCATTTTACCATTCATTAATTGGGTAAAAACAGATTTGGTATTTTGGACCACCGCTTGAGGCACAAAATGATCAAACCAGTTCTTACCAACAATCTCTTTTTTGCTATATTCAAGAATATCACACCCCTTTTGATTGATCAGAGTGACATTTCCCACTTTATCGAGAGCAATGAACATGACACCCGCAATATCCAGAAATGCTCGTGGCGTGATAGGCACTTGAGTTTCTATCTGTCCGCTCATGAATGATTTCCTCCAAAATAAAATCTTATATAAGGCAAGAAATTTGAAGGATAATATTTTTAAGAAAGAATCTGTAGTTTATTCCAATTTATAATACAAAAATGTCGTCATCTTTTCAAGAAAAATCTGAACAAGTAAATGACGTTTTCATTAAGAAATTGAAATGGATGGTTTATCCTTTTCAGATCGACTTCAGTTCTGCTGGTCCCAAACTCTCTCTGAGTCAAAGCATCAAAAGAAAAACCATTGGAGGCCACATCCATATGATCCGACTCCAATCCTTGACAAATTGTATTCAGTTCATTAGATTGTACTAATGGGTTATAGAGGAGAAAGTGGATGAATATTCAATTCTTCGGTGCAACAAAGGATGTCACGGGAACCATGCATATGGTTACAGTGAACAACAAAAACATTTTGCTGGATTGCGGACTTTATCAGGGAAAACGCAAAGAGGCTTATGATCGAAACAAACATTTACCCTTTGATCCAACAGCAATCGATTCTGTGGTTCTATCCCACGCCCATATTGATCACAGCGGCAACATTCCTCAGTTGGTTAAAAATGGATTTGATGGCAATATCTACTGCACCCATGCCACACAGGATCTGGCCAGTGTCATGCTTCGCGACTCGGCACATATCCAGGAAAAAGATGTTGAATACGTGAATAAAAAACACCTAAAAAAAGGTTTGCCACTTTTCAAACCCCTCTACACCATGTCCGATGCAGAGAAATGCACGGGTCATTTTGTTGGTATCGGATACAATAGGCCCTTTTTAATCACACCCAATGTGCGTGTCACCTTTGTTGATGCTGGACATATTCTTGGTTCAGCCATAGTCGTTTTGGATATTGAGGACAACGGAAAATCCGTTCGGTTGACCTTTACAGGAGATCTCGGACGGCCTCATCTTCCCATTATTCGAGATCCGGTTCAAATTGATGCAACAGATTATTACATCACAGAATCCACGTACGGTGACCGATTACACAAACCTTTCGAGGACATGAAAACAGAATTGAAAAAAGTGATTCATGAAACCGTTTCCCGCGGAGGGAAAATCATTGTGCCGGCTTTTTCGGTAGGTAGAACGCAGGAATTGGTCTATGTCCTGCATGAACTTTTCAATGATGGATCTCTTCCTGAAATTCCCATTTATGTGGATAGTCCGCTGTCAGTCAATATTACAGAAGTATTCCGCCTCCATCGGGAATGCTATGACGAAGAAACACGTCAAGAATTCCTGGAAAATCACCAGGATCCTTTTGGGTTTTACCGATTACGTTATATTCGACTGGTTGAGGAATCGAAAAAGTTGAATACATTGAATGAACCCTGTATGATCATTTCCGCTTCCGGCATGTGCGAAGCAGGCCGCATTCTCCACCATTTAAAAAACAATATTTATGATGAAAAAAATACCGTTTTGATTGTTGGATTTATGGCACAAAATACACTGGGAAGACGTCTGGTAGAAAAAAAACCAATTGTTAAAATTTTTGGTGAAGAAGTTCCCCTGAAAGCCCAAATTGTCACCATGAACGGATTCAGTGCACACGCCGACAAAAATGGGCTGCTCAAATATTTTAATGGCTTCAAGAAAGAAAGACTCCGCCGTGTATTTGTTGTTCACGGCGAGGCAGAGCAATCCGAAATGTTTGCGGAGACCATTCGATCTCAAGGATTCCCGAATGTGGACGTTCCTGAACGTTTGGAGATATACGAGGGATTATAAAAAGGAGTTGGATCATCCTTTTCATCATAATCATCTCTGTAAATAGGATCTCACTGTTTGATACAGTGAAGACTTCTTAAATCAAGTGATTATTGGATTTTGACTGATGTCGACTTGCTTCCTGCGCGATTGCATCTGATCTGCACAAGGATCTCATCACCCGGTTTGGCATCGATGATCTTATAAACCAATGAACCACCATTAAGATCTTCCTGACTGCTTAAGAATTGTACAATAATTTCCTTTCCATTCAACTGGACCTTCGCTTCAATAACATAATGCTGTGTAACATCCCTAACGCTATGTTCGTACTTCACCTCGAGCATACTGGTTTCTTTGTTAAAGTCCAGTGTCACAGCTGAAGGTGCATGGCCATACGATATGGAAATCTGGATAAATAACAACAGGACAATGAAAATGACTGTTTTTCGCATGAGAACAACCTCTTATTTCCTTCTTTTAAGATAAGTATTTTGGATCCATGTCCAATTCAAAACGAGATGGAGCAAGCCAACAAAAATAAAAATGAGTCCGAATGTTTCATGGATTTCATACAATCCCTCATCCCATCGAATCGAGTTGGGTCCCCATCGATATAAGATAATGGAAATCGCCACCAAACAAAATGCAATAACCAGAATGATATTTAGAAATTTGAGAAGACTTTGCTTTTTCATCATTCAATTCCTTTCCAATAAAATATTCAATTGATAAAATTTTATGAATGGGTATTTCACCCAGAATAATATCGAATACATTCAGGATAAATTGAAAAAAGGACAATCTATGATGAAAGTGAATCTTCAAAATCAATATTGATTTTTTCTACAGCCAATTGATATTGAATCATTTTTTCATATACCTTCATACGAACAGCCTGTCGTGCATCACACTTGATTGTTTTTCTTTCAATATCATCAGCAATAACCTCAACCATTGTCCCATTAGCCCGATAGGCTGAGGCTGCCGAAAATTGATAAGGAACAAGTTCATTATAACCGGAACTGTGACTGGGATCAATGATGATGGGTAATATGGTTCGATCTTTCACAGCTCGGATGACATCAAAATCGATGTGGGATCGATTATAGTCGCCATGCACAGTTGACTTTACACCTCTCTCACAAAGGATGATACTTTTATTTTCCTGCAAAGCGATATATTCCGCAGCTGAAAGCCACTCTTCCAATTCCGCAGAGATACCCCTTTTGTACAAAACAGGTTTGCCCGATTTTCCCACAGCTTCGAGCAAATTGAAATTCTGATAATTTCTCATTCCAATCTGCAGGATATCCGCACGCTCCGCAATTTCTGAGACCTGAGCAATCGCCATAACTTCGGTGACATAGGGCAATCCTGTGTTATCCCGAACCTTATCCAGTATATCGAGCGCCTCCTCACCCAATCCCCGGAAATCCCATGGTTTTGTCCTCGGTTTAAATGCACCTCCCCTTAGAATCATTCGGTCCCGAACGTGATATTTGTCCGCAAGATGGGACAAACCTTCACCGATTGTTGCCATTTGATCATAGCTTTCGACCGCACAGGGGCCTGCAATAAAAATAAAACGGTGGTCATCAAAAACCCTATTTTCTCCATCAGGGCCGGCAATAACGAGAGAGATCCTCTCTCTGGTGATTTTTTGTCCCCCTTCTCCAATAACTTTTCTGGAAATGGTTTTATACGGAGAGGATATACGCCATGCACGAACCACTCCCGGAAAATTTTGTATGTGGTCAATATCAAGGCGGGATGCATCCCCTTCAACGGCGATAACGGTGTATAGATCACCGTACAGAACATCAGGACGACAGTTCACGGATTCCACCAATTCCTGTATTTGTTTGATTGTTTCTTCAAACTCTTTTTCAATTTCAATAATCATATTGAATCCTCATCATGTAAACGCATAAGGTTCCATCCTGCAGAAAGACGGAACCTTATTAGTCATAAAAGTACTATTTGCTATTTAATCATCTTCCTCTTCATCAATGGCCTTTGCTGACAAAATAATCACTGGTTTTACAGGCACATTTTGTAATCCTTTTTGAGTACTGACACTCATAGATCCGATTTTATCGACAATATTCATTCCCTCTGTTACCTTGCCGAATACGGCATAACCATATCCTGACAATGTATTGCTTGTATAATCTAACGATCTATTGTTTGCCAGATTGATAAAAAATTGAGATGTGGCCGTGTGAATACCGGTGGGTAGCCTTGCGTATGCAATGGTTCCCCGGTTATTCTTTAACCGGTTATTTGCTTCATTTTGGATGGGATCATTGACTTGTTTTTTTTCAAGATCCTCTGTGTATCCCCCACCCTGAATAATGGCTCCTTTAATCACACGATGAAAAATGGTATTATCATAGAATCCGCTGTTCACATATGAAAGAAAATTTTCAACAGAGATTGGAGCTTTATCTGGATACAGCTCCAATTCGATATCACCCATATTCGTTTTTAATACCACTTTTGGATTAGCACCATTCACCCGCATTGAAAAAAGAAATATAAATAAAAAAACATAAAGAATACGGAATGTTCTGTAATATCTATTACAAATCATTTTTACCTCCTTCTCTGTTTGATTAAAGTGATATTATGATGAGTTCTGAAATGCTTTTCTTAACTTTTTCAAGGTTTCTACAAGACCTTCTGATACCACTTTTGTATGACCTACGATCGGCATGAAATTCGTATCCCCACTCCATCGGGGTACAATATGGAAATGCAGATGATCCACAATTCCAGCTCCTGCAATGCGACCTATATTCATACCAATATTAAACCCCTGAGGTTTCATTACTTTTATTAATTTTTCCTTTGATAAGATCAAAAGGTCAAAAAGTTCAATTTTTTGTTCACGAGAAAGCGCGTTTAATTCATCCGTATGCTGATAAGGAACAACCATCAAATGACCATTATTATAGGGATATCTGTTCATCATGACAAAAGCTGTCTTTCCCCTATATACGATAAGATTCTCTTCGTCCCGGTCTTCTTTGGGCTTTTCGCAAAAAATACACCCATCGTATTCATCTGCATTTTCGATATATTCCATTCTCCATGGAGCCCACAATATGTTCATTTGGTCATTCATAATATGTATATTGTCAATGAATAAAAGAGACTAACTCTTTTTGATTGATAAAACTACGCCGTCTCTTTTTCCTTCTTCGCTTTGGCTTCCGCAATAATCTTTGCTTCATATTCCTTCGGGACCGGTTCGTAATGGGAGAAACTTCTTGAGTGCAAACCTCTTCCAGATGTTAGAGAACGCAGTGTCGTTGCATATCGATCGAGTTCAGCCAAAGGCACTTTGGCTTTAATGATCTGGAAATGGCCTTTTGCATCCATTCCCATGATTTTCCCACGCCGACCGGAAAGATCTCCCATAACATCTCCCATGCACTCTTCAGGAACCTTCACTTCTAAATCATAAATCGGCTCCAATAAAATGGGCCTGGCATTGAGAACACACTGTTTAAACACTTCACGGCCGGCAACCTGAAAAGCAATATCCTTAGAATCCACTGGATGTTCTTTACCATCGTAAACAATGGCTTTCACATCAACAACCTTATAGCCCGCCAGGGGACCCGACTCCAAAACCTGCTTAACCCCTTTTTCAACAGAAGGAATATAAACAGCCGAGATGGCACCTCCTTTTATCGCATTATCGAACTGAAATCCTTCACCCCGATTTAATGGTTCGATCCGCATCCATACTTCAGCAAACTGTCCGGCGCCCCCCGTTTGCTTTTTATGGCGATATTTTTCATCAGCATTGGATGTAATGGTTTCCCGATAAGGTATTTTCGGCCTTTCTTCATCAACTTCCACACCGAATCGATCCTTTAAACGCTTAATGATAACGGACAAATGTAATTCACCTTGACCCGATATTATGGTCTGATGCAATTCGGGATCCATCACAGCATGAAAACTGGGATCTTCATCATGGAGGATATGTAATCCATCTGAAATCTTCTCTTCATCGCTGCGACTTTTGGGTCTAATCGCCACGCTCAGAACAGGTTCCGGAAATTGAATACGATCCAAAACAATCGGATTTCTTTTATCACATAACGTATCTCCTGTTGAGGTCTGCTTCAACTTTACCAGGGCACCAATATCACCCGCTTTCAAGTTGCCAATTTCTTTTCTATTTTTCCCATTAAGCAGATAAATCTGACCGATTCTTTCACCATGCTTCTGTGAACTGTTGAGAACCTCTGCCCCTGAACTCAATGTTCCACTATATACCCTAACCAATGAAAGCTCACCGATGTGTGTTTCTGAGATCGTTTTAAAAACAAGACAACTGAGAGATTCATTGTCTGACACTTTTCTCGTGACAGGTTCTCCTTTTTCGGAATCGATCGCCTCAATCTGTTCAAAATCTGAAGGTGAGGGACCGAAATTTCCAATGACATCCAAGAGTTGTTTCATGCCATAATTTTTGGCGGCAGAGCCACAAAGCACAGGGATAATGGTTCTTTGATAAATGCCCTTTCTTAGTCCCATGATAAGTTGCTCATCGGAAAGGCTCTCTGTCTCAAAATAATTTTCGAGCAATTGATCGTCACTTTCAGCAGCTGCTTCAACAATTCGATTTCTCATGTTCTTTGCCTTTTCAAGCAATTCTTCTGGAATATCAGAAACCGTGACCTCCCCTTTATCTCCACTTTCGAATGTCAACAGTTTCATTGAGATTAAATCCACAATCTTATTAAATCCTTCGCCTGGATTAACGGGAAAATGGAAAACAACGACACCATTTCCATATCTTTGTTGAATGCTATCGATCACCTGATCATAATGGACATGTTCATTATCCATTCGATTGACAAAAAACAAACGGGGAATCCCGTAAAAATCAGCAAATTCAACGACCTGTTCTGTTCCAACTTCAATACCCTCAACACCACTCACTACCACAATGGCCAAATCCGTTACCCGAAGCACACACTTCATGTCTCCGATAAAATCAAAATAACCGGGTGTATCAAGAATATTGATTTTCCAATCGTGCCAGACACCGTGCAACAAAGCTGTAACAATAGAAATTTTCCGTTCAATTTCATCGGGATGATAATCTGATACGGTGCTTCCGTCATCAATCTTTCCCAAACGATTCACTTCACCCATGCTAAAAAGCAAAGCGTCTCCTAGAGAGGTTTTTCCAACACCACCATGACCAATTAATCCAATGTTACGAATTTTATCTACAGAAAAATCTTTCACAAAAAGCCTCCTTTGTCATAAAATAAATGCATACACCATATCAATCCTGAATAATGAATTGTTCGATCTTATTCCGTATGATGCGTCCTGTTGGTCCCGTTGGAAAAACAGAAACAAAATGAATAACCTGGGGACACTTATAAGCAGGCATATGTTCACTGCAGTATTGTATAATTTCTTCCGCTGTTGCCTGTTCTTCTTTTTTAAGTAAGATGTAAGCATGTATTTTTTCCTCTTTATCTCCATCTGAAACTCCGATGACCACTGCATCCTCAATTTTTACATGCTGGTACAGTAATGTTTCAATTTCATTTGGATAAATGTGAAATCCACCTTTTACAATAATATTTCTTTTCTGTTCGGTAATAAAACCAAATCCGTTATCTTTTAAAAGGGCAAGATCACCTGTATGAAGCCACCCATTTTCAATGACCTGATTTGTTTTCTCAGGTTGATTGAGATACCCCTTCATCACATTTGGACCTTGGATAACAATTTCTCCTATTTCACCGGGTCGTATTTCCACATTTTTATCATCAACAATTTTCATTTCAATACCCTGCATGGGCAACCCGATGGAACCCGCCTTCCGTTCCGTACTGGCACGGTTGAAAGACACCATTGGAGATGCCTCTGTCAATCCATACCCTTCCAGAATGGATACGTTGAATTTCTTTTCAAATGCATCCATCGTAACCTGTCGTAAAGCACCAGCAACCGATAAACAGAATCTGAGTGATTGTAGATTATATTGATCCGCTTGATTTACGTTCAACATCTCTTCAAACAGAGAAGGAATGCCCACAAAGTAATTGGGAGTTTCTTTTTCAATCATTTTTAAAATAAAAGCCGCTTCTAAATTGGTCATCAAGATAATTGTGGCTCCGGCACTTAGAAAGGAGTTCATCACAAGTGTCTGACCGAAGAGATGAGAAAAAGGCAGAACACCCAGCACACGGTCTTCAGGATTGATTTTAAATAATTCACAACATGAATCCACATTTGCCAAAATATTTTGATGGGTCAATTCCACTCCTTGAGAAGGTCCTGTGGTTCCTGATGTATAGGCAATAATCGCTGTATCATCAGCTTCATTCTCATAAACCACATCAAAAGGTTCACTTATTTCTATCAAATAGGTCAATCGATGTTCTCTGGACTCCACTTTATCACCCAACACAATCAATTTTTCACACCTTTTTATTTCCTGAACTGCTGGATGGACCTGGGACCGGAGTTTTTCCCAGAAAACAATACCGCGGACTTGCGAATCAACCAAACAACGTTTTATCTCCTCTGATTTAAAGTGAATAGGAATCGGCACAACGGTCACGCCAATCTGTAACAACGCATAATAGGATATCGGGAAATGGGGCACATTGGGAAGCATGATGGCCATTCGATCTTTTTCAACCAATCCAATTTTTTTAAATCCATGAGCAAGACGGTTCGTAGCCTCATTCATTTTATCATATTGAATTTGATGCTCTTTAAAAATCAGAGCCAAATGATTGGGATACTGATTTGCCGAATCCTTTACAATTTGATAAATATTTGTCAACGCATTTCTCCTCTACATGGTTCATCATTTTTTCCACATTCAATTCATAAAAAATGATAGGATCGGCTTTTATCCAATGGATATGCATACTTGTTCTCTTCTTTCTGTAACTGAAAAGTGATCGATGAACGCTTTCCTTAAAAAATAGAGATAGATTATAAATAAGATATTGATCTCCAATTAAAAAAATTCAAATGAATCGGATATCGCTTTGCGAAAAAAGCATTCTCTTTTCTTAATGTTTGCATACAATGACGGAATCCAATATAATAATCAGTTATGAATATCCACTTCACAAATATAAGATTGTTTTGAAAAGAAAATTACCCGGTTTAAATATACGCCACTTTATATTTTCTTGATAACAATGATTCATTTGTTTATTCCCAACTGCTTTTGCCAATGAACGAACACTCCATTTCGGGAAAAACAAGCCTATTATGATCCTATATTCATAAACATTATATTTTAATAAAACTTTTTTTTATAATCAAGAGCTTTTTAATGTGAATAAGGGTTGATTATTTTGAATTAACTATGAATTCGATAACATCATTTAGTCAATATTAGTCACTATGAAAATCTGTTGAACAACAGGACCTTCAAACACAAAAAGGCTCATCTGACGATGAGCCTTTTTGTGTGTTCAAATAAACAAATGAACAAATGTATTTGAAATCCTCTCTATTTTTTCATTAAGTCGAAGCTTCAATATCCAACATCCGTGTTCCTCTTAAATATTCTTTTGTCACAGGATGTGTAATCCTTGCCAATTTTTGTGTAATATTTCTTATTCGTCGAGCATTACTCATAATAATTCTTAAGCGCCTTTTAATATCCTCACTCGCAATACTCTCATCCTGCAATAAAAACTGCACATTCCCAAGAATAGGTACGAGCGGATTGTTAATCTCATGATTCACAGCAACCGCTGTTTCAACAATGGCTGCCAATCGATCGGATTCATTGGTATCATACTCGGTAAACTCTTTTCCTCCAATTATCTTGCTGACAACCAAAGCCCCCATTGCTTTTCCATTTCCATTTTTCATAGAAGAGATTGACAAATTGATAGGAATCTTATGACCATCCTTTCGAATAACAACAGTCTTATAATTCTGAACTTTATTCCTCCGCCGCATAAATGCAGCGATTCTTAAAAGTTCTGATGATCCTTTCTCTAAAAAATGGCTTACACGTTGTCCAACCACTTCTTCAAATCGATACCCCAACATTTCTTCACTGGCTCGATTACAGTAAGTAGCAATGCCTACATTATCCGTCACGATAATCGAATCTGTTGAACTCTCTACCACACTCTCCAAAAAATCTCTGGCCTCGAGAACCGTTTTCCAAAAATTGACTTCCTGTTTCTTCAATTTATTGCTGACAAGAACATTTTCTACAAATTCAATCAGTTCTTTTGCTCTAAAAGGTTTCCTCAAACAGGCACTGAATCCCAAGCTAAATAACTCGGGTTTATTTCCATCGCCATTATTCGTAATCGCAATAAATGGAATATCTCTTATCGAATGAAAACGATTATCTGTAAGAAACCGTGAATATACCTCTTCACCTGAAATATCAGAAAGTGAACACTCAACAACCACCACATCAGGATTTGTTTGAGCGATTTGTTGAAGACCTTCGTATCCACAGCTGCAGGGAATACAATCGTAACCTTTTTGAGAAAAAGCGCCTTTCACTTTTTTTCTGTACTTTTGTGTATGATCAATATAGATGATTCTTTTATCTTTTTGCATATTAATTACCCAGTCGCTCAGAAACAAGTTGTTTCAGCGTAATAAGATCCCAGGGTTTTGCCAAATACAAAGTACCATCTTCTTCATTCTCCATCACACTGCCAAATTTCATATTAAAATATCCTGACGTCAGCACACAAACAACATTCGGATTCATAATCCGTATACGTTCAAGTAATTCCGATCCTGAAGCATCTGGTAGTTTCAAATCTGAAAGAACAAAATCAATTGAATGATTATCAATAATCTCCATTGCATCGGTTGCCTTTGTGGCAGTATAGAGATTGTATCCTTCTCTTGAGAAAAGATCGACTAAAATATCAAGGATTTCCTCTTCATCATCAACAAAAAGTAATGTCTTAGTAGAAGGCATTGAACCTCCACATTCAGTCGGTTGAAATTGTATGTTACCCCATCAATATAGAGACAAGGCAACATACATGCCACAATTGATATATTTGGGTATTAACTACGGTTAATCAATATGTTATAAATTGAAAATCAAGTTTGATAAGCGATAGGATATGATGATAAAAAGGCAAGCTTTTCCTGAGAGGGGATCAATTTACCCATGATATTCAATCAAACAGATAAACCTTCCTTTCGATATTCATTTAATTTATTACGCAAAGTCCGGACACTGATCCCCAGCAATTCTGCTGTTTTGGTTCTGTTTTGATCATGCTCTTTCAACGTCGTTAAAATAAGGGATCTTTCAACATCTCGAATAGTCATAGCTGAAGAGAATCCATTAAATGGCGTATCACCCGGTAAATGATCATCCAAAAAAAAGTGATGTACATCCAATTGGTCATCATCTGGAGAACACATGACCACAGCCCGCTCAATACAATTCTCAATTTCCCGTACATTGCCCGGCCACTCTCTTTGGCTTAATATTTTCATGGCTTTCTCTGATACACCTTTAATATGATGTCCGTTTTCAGCAGCATAACTTTTAACAAAATGCTGTATCAATAGGGGTATATCATCCCGTCTTTCAATCACCTTGGGCAAATAGATAGGGACCACATTCAACCGATAAAAAAGATCTTCTCGAAAATGGCCTTTTTCAACTTCTTGATGCAAATCCTTATTCGTTGTTGCAATAATGCGCACATCCACAGGAATGAGTTTGCCGCCACCAACCCTCTCAATCTCCCTTTCCTGGAGAACACGAAGGAGTTTTGCCTGTAATCCAGGAGTGATTTCACTCACTTCATCCAAAAGCAAAGTACCCCCATCGGCCATTTCAAAACGTCCCTTAGTCATTCTGTATGCACCCGTAAACGCACCCTTTTCATGACCGAACAATTCACTTTCCACCAATCCTTCAGGAAGAGCCGCACAATTCGTTGTCACAAAGGGACCATGTTTCCGATGGCTATTGTAATGGATTGCTCTGGCAACGAGTTCTTTACCGGTGCCACTGGCTCCCTGAATCAAAACGGTGGCTTTACTTCTCGAAACCATTCGAATGCATTCAAACACCCTTTTCATGGGTTCACTATTGCCGATGATATTTTCAAAACTAAATTTTCTGTCCAACTCGGAACGAAGATAGAGATTCTCATCGACTAGATTCTTATATTCAAAAAATTTTTTAACAACCAATTCCATCTCATCCAAATTGAACGGTTTGGTAATATAATCGAACGCTCCTTGCTTCATCGATTTGACCGCATTTTTTATGGAACCATAGGCAGTGATCATAATAATACCCAAATCTGGATATTTCTTTTTCACCCTGGATAGTATTTCCATTCCACTCAGATCTGGAAGACGCAGATCAGTAACCAGCAAATCGTATTTTTTTTCATCGATTCTTTTTAAGGCCTTTTTGCCATACATTTCAGTATCAACTTCATATCCCCTTTTTCGAAACGTTTCATTCAGCAAATCTCGAATCATTTCTTCATCGTCAATAACCAAAATCTTCTTTTTATCCACACCCATCTACTCTTTTCCTTTCAACAATTGAATGGATAATATCCTACGATCACCAGATTTTGTATTGAATGACACACGGCCTTGGTGCAATTCGACCATTTTTAAAACAATCGCCAGAGAGAGTCTCGCTTCCACCGGTTCACAACTGTTCACCATTTGGGTGATGTTGCCCTTTAGATTCCCTGATGTGCTGTTCTTCAAGAGATAAAAGGTAACACGGATACACGCCTCAGACTGAGAAGTAATATCAATTTTTTCTATTTTTGTATCCACCAATTGTGTGAACTGAATCGCATGAAAAAACAGCTTACCCATTAGATAGGGATCAGCGTACAACTCAATGGCTCCATTTTTATCATTAGAATGAGCAGTCATCAATGCATTTAATTCATCATCCTCTTCGAACAGATTTCTCCACGCAGAACGGATAATCGACTGCAATTGCACTTTTTTCAAGCTCGGTTTCGAAAGAGAAATCAATGTTGTTAAATTGATAATCAGTTCGTTTAGTTTGACCACGCCAGTCTGAATGCGTTTAACAAGCCGTATCCTCGGATCTTTTGATCCGAGATCTTTCTCAAGGAGAGTTGCAAATCCACCGATTCCTCCCAGACTATTTTTAATCTTATGAACAACATCTGGAAAAAGCTTCTCATTCACTTTTATATCATACCCGGACATTCCACTGTCCCTATTTTGATTCCCTGCCTTCAAATGATTTGCCTATCCCTTACTAAAGATATTATCGTAATAAAATATTTACAAAAAATGCTGTGCCTAAATCATGCCATAAATGGAACCATGTCCGTCCAAATAAAAAAATAATCATCTACTTTTTATCCGTTTCAATAAAACCATGTAAAAAACACGATATCTTATTGTATTTTTCTCATTCTACAGCTATTCCTTAATGATTTACCAATGATTCATCATTCATCCTGGCCCATCTTTAAAAAAAAACCTGCAAGATATTCTTACAGGTTTTAACGACTGGTTTCATTTTGAAAAAGACTAAGCATTTAAAATTGAACGCACTTTTTTCAGTAAGGGGCGAACTTGAAAAGGTTTCTGGATAAAACCGGACACATTTTGGTATTGACTGCTTTTTTTCAGTTCCAATTCATTCACCTCAGATGTAGCCATGATCTTCACTTTTGGATTGAGTTTTTTCATCCATGTAATGACTTTATCAACGCCCATCCCTGGCATGATCAAATCTAGAATAATCAAATCAATGCGATCAACGTATTTTTTATAAATCGAGGCTGCTTCAGTACCGCTTTCCGCACTAATTACTTTATACCCGTATCGGGTAAGCATTTTACGGGCGGTCTCTCTTAAAACTCTTTCGTCATCGACCAAAAGAATCGTCTCTTTTCCAAGAGGCGGTTTTTCACCCGATAGTGACTGGGCTTGGTGTATTTTCGTGTTACTAGCAGGCAGGTGAATTTTAAATACTGTCCCTTTACTCTTTTCACTAAACACCGAGATAAAGCCATTGTGATTGTCTACAATCTCCTGCACCATGGAAAGTCCCAATCCTTTACCAGCAGTCCGATTCTTTGTGGTAAAATCACGTTCGAACATACGCTCCTTCACATGACCGCTCATTCCCAAACCGGTATCATTCACCGTAATCTGAACATAACGCCCCGGTTTTACTCCAGACCGCAGCCGCGCATCATCTTCATTAATAAATATATTCCGTGTTTGAAAATGAATTTTACCACCATCAGGTATTGCATCTCTGGCGTTTAATGCAACTTGTAGAATAGCTTGTTGAATTTGACTTGCATCCGCTTTGAGTGTGACAAGTTTTGGATCAAGATCGGCCCGTATAGAAATCCGTTTGTCTAAAGTTCTTGATAAAATGCCAGCTACTTCTTTAACCAACTGATTAATATCGAGATTGTTAACGATATAACTGCCATCTTGTGCATAAGCCATCAATCGGCTGGTTAACTCGGTTGCTTTTTCAGCCGTCCGTGTAATCTGAAGAATATCTTCATAATAGGGACTTTCTTCTGGAATCTCTTCGCTTAATAGAGAACTAAATCCCAAGATACAAGCCAGCAGATTGTTAAAATCATGTACAATACCACCTGCAAGCATCCCGAATGACTCCATTTTTCTGGCTTGCATAAGGTGTTTTTGAATTCTCTCATAATTTTCCTTATTTATCCAATACCAAATATCTGTAGACGTTTCACGAACCATTGTGTGGACATGGACACAATCAACATAAACGCGATTCTGACTTTTGGTCAACAAAACCATTTCATGACAATCAGTGCTCGCTTCCTCATTTTTTTCTTGATGAGCAATGGCATAAATTTTATCATGATATTCCGGATCAACAAAAGCTGTAAACGATTTACCATGAATCTCATCTGGTGACCACTCCAACAATTCAGCAATCCAGTTGTTGGCGAACTGGATAATGCCACCCTGAACAATAAAGACTCCAAAAATGGGAACATGAAACAGGGATGAATCGATTTCGTGAGTGACCATTGTAAGATCAGGTTGCTCTGCTTCAATACCGGCCAAAATGGGTGCGATCCCCTGCATGAATTCAATATCCCATTCATCCCACTTGTTTCCAGCATGATGGACAAGTACCAGATAACCTCTTATTTCATCAGATTGAGCAAGAGGTACAATCAAAAGAGATTCAAATTCCGTCAACGAAAGCAAACGGTCTCGTACTTCATTGGATTGAATTTTAATGATCACATCTGACAGTGAATGCGTCCAAAAAACACCCGATGGTGTTATCCGACAGCCTTCCACGCCTTCACAGGCATCGATAAATTCTTTCCAATAATCGATTGACCATTCTTGAAAATGATCATCACGATTATCGGATTCGACGTCCAATTCACTCCAATGACCGAAGATTACATTTTCACCATTTTCCTTTTGAATAGACAACCCAATCCCTTCACTCTCCATAACGTGCTGTATCTCACTCAATATCTCCTCAACAATCCCTTTTGAGAGCTTTTCCCCTTGCAGCGTTTTTACAAGCCACAGATGAAAATGATTCTGTCTTTCAAGGCGCGTCATCTTCGAGACATCTTTTATGTATAAGCGAACAGAAACCGCATCTCCCTGCGAATTATTTTCAGTGAGACCATTCATCTTAACATAGAGATAGCGACCATATTTATCCAGCATCGACGCTTCAACATCTTTTATGTATCCACGAACCACACAGCTATGTATCAGTTTATCCACATTTTTCTGCTCGGTTTGAGAAAAAAGCGACAGGAAATTTTTACCCTTTAGCTCATTCTTATCATACCCTAATTTTTCCTCAACGATCACATTATGTGATACAATACATCCCTCAAGATCGAGTAAAAAATAAAGAATCCCGCTTTTTGAATACAATTCTTCGTAAACTTTTTCAGGTATACCCACTCGACAAGTCTCTGTTATTTCATCAATTATATTCATTTATATAAAATATTTTACCAACAAAATAAAGTCATTATCATATTTTTAAATTTTAAAGTTATCTATCCTGAAAATGCATTGCAAACCTTGTTCCAATCCTTATTTATTTTGTTGTGAAACACCCAAGAGGTCTTGAACTGCTTGAATAAGAACATCTGTTTGAAAGGGCTTTTGAATAAAATATTCATCACCTAAATAATAAAAGTCTTTTCGCCCATAAGGACCATAACCGCTCGTTAAAATCACAAGGACATGAGGATCAATCTCTTTCAGTCTGCGATAAGTCTCTTTCCCTCCCATGACCGGCATAATCAAATCCAACAGGACGAGATCAATTTCATTTTTATATTTTTCAAAGAGAGTCAAAGCTTCTCGGCCATTGTTGGCCAGCAAAACTTCATATCCTCCTTTCTCCAGCATACGCTTTCCCACCTGCCGAATGATCTCCTCATCATCCACCAATAAAATGCGATTACTTCTCTTTAATTTGGCTGTCTGTTTTTTCGATATGACCAGTTTTTCCTTTACATATCTTGGAAAATAGATGGTAATCTTTGTTCCCTTATCCAATTCACTTTCAGCAAAAATAACACCCCCGTGATTTTTCACTACACCATACACCATAGCCAGACCGAGACCAGCGCCATCCCGTGCCAATTTGGTTGTGAAGAAGGGTTCGAACATCCTCGACTTTGTAACATCGCTCATTCCGACACCGGTATCAGAGATCGTTATACGGATATAATCACCGGATACCAAATCCAAATGCGTCTTTTCAAACTCTTTATCAATGATTTGATTGGTCGTCTCAATCCGTATTTTCCCGCCATTGGGCAAAGCATCCCGTGCATTCAGACAAATATTGAGGATAGCATCATAAATTTGCTGGGAATCCCCTTCCATTTGCCAGAGATTCTGTTCGAAATCCTTTTCAACGATGATCGCAGGATCCATTGTACGAGAAAGAACAGAAAGCATATCGTCTATAACCCGATTTACATTAACAGATTTAACCTGATATTTTCCTCCCCGTGCAAAGGCCAACAATCGACTGGTCAAATCAGCTGCTTTTTTTGCTGTTTCTGCTATCACCCGAACATCTTCATAATATACATTGTCTTTGGGCATATCGCTTAGAATGAGAGAAGCATAACCTAAAATACCACCCAATAAGTTGTTAAAATCATGAGCAACACCCCCCGCCAATGTGGTGATTGATTCCATTTTCTGAATTTCAAATTTATGTGATTCGATATACTTTTTATGGGTAATATCAATCATGTTGCCCAGAATCGTTGCTTTCCCATCAATAAAAATGAGACGAAGATGAACTTCAACCCAGCATTTTTCCCCTTTTCTGGTGATGATTCTCATTTCATATTTATCGGGTATATTTTCACCTTTTTCTCTACGCATTTCGCAATCTACCACTCTATTACGATCCTCTGGCGCAACGAAATGAAAAAAGGGTTGATCAAGCAATTCTTCTTCTGAGCGTCCGACCATTTTTTTAAACATATCATTTACATATTGTATAACACCGCCCTGAATGACAAACATACCCAGCCTTGATGCATCCAGAAAAATCCGGTATCTCCCCTTTGTTTCCCGAAGATTCTCTTCAATTTTTTTCCGTTTTGAAATATCTCGTACAACACTTTGTATAACCTCGTTTCCTCGAAACCACACCCGGTGGCTACTTATCTCCGCTTGAAAAATGGTCCCATCCTTTTTTTGTAAAACAGTTTCCAGAGTAACAACAGGTTCATGATTTAAAATTTGTTTAAAAAATGAGATTTGATCATCCAAAACTTCGGACGGACATAATTGATTCCAGTTGAGACTGAGCAATTCTCTTTTCTCATAGTTTAAAAGTTTGCATAAAACATGATTAATCTCTATGAGATTCCCATCACCATCATGAACAATGATGCCGTCATTGGTTTCTTCAAATAGTTTATAATATTGAAATTCCCTCTCTAATAGCTGTTTTGTCCCTTCCTCAATACGTTTCTCGACATCCGTAACCCAATCTTTTAATTCAGTGTCTTTTTGTTTTAATGCTGAATAAAGTCTCACATTTTGTATAGAAAGAGCCAGTACTGAGGAAATAAAGGTGATAAAATCGATTACCCTTGACGGCTTCCCTGTAGATGAATAGTTCACGATAGCCAACACATCTATCATTTTTTGATCAAGGTTAAGAGGCGCTAAAAGAAGTGATTTACATTTTAAATGACGTAATTGTTCACGCATCAATTCATCACGCCAGAGGTCTTCCCAAACCAAAATGCGTTTTTCTTCCAAACATTTATTGATTAAACTGAATTGCACCCTTTGATGGATGGCGGGTTTTTCCCGGGAAGGTGAAATACCTATTAATTTACATTGTTCGCTATCGCGGTCACATGAGAGCAGTAATACCTGATCGGCCAAACTGCGCTTTTGAATTTCAACAAGAAGTTTCTGTGTTTGTTCCAACGATTCAGCAGATCTTGGAAGAATATCTTTTCCACCCGCCCACTCAATAAAGGATAACGTACCTTTTGGACAAAAGAATCCCTTTTCTTGTTTTTTCCAGAACTTTTTCAAAATAAGTCCTGACCCATTCAAATGGATGACGGGAATAAAATGATCAACACTCTTCTTTCCCAAAAATGAAGACGTAACGTAAATTTAATGAATCAAGAATGGCAAATTGGATATACCTCTACCCCACTTATAGCATAACACGTCGTCTATATCCATTAGCACGATATAGAACAAATCTCAATTCAATGTAAATGGTAATTTTTTTTGAATAAAAAGTCAAGAGGAAAAGTGTTAAATGTTTGTAACAAATAAATTTGTCATAACACAAGGCAGTACAGGTGTCTTTCTCAAGGCAGTCTCAAATCATCAGAAGGGGAGGAATCGATTTACTTATTCTTTTTATTTTGAAAACCCTGAAACAAAATGCCTAATCCGATAACAATCAGCACCGCAGGCCAATACTTTTCAATGAAAGAGTCCCATCCCCAAAACATGCCGAGAAATGTCCGGGACGAAAATCCGATTCCAAGAAACAGAAAAATCGATGCAGGGATGATGACACCCCAATCCTTTGGATTAAATAAAAATAAAACCAAAAATCCGAATCCAAATGCAAGCAAAAAGACAGGCCAGTATTCATCTGCATAATAATAATCGATAATGCCAAAATTTCTCAAGAAAAAAAACAGTCCGATAATAAAAAAAACAACACCCCAGAAGAGCGAATTTGAATGGTTCCGTCTGAATGTTTCGAGAATTAAAAAAAGAGCAAAAAACAACAAAAGAAAAGGATATATTCGCATCCAGTGAGAAGAAAAAAAGAAATACTGATGCAGAAAAAACCATAATCCTATTAGGATCAGTGAAACACCAGGTATAAGTGATGCTTTCTTTTCAGCCATGGATGAACTCCTTTTCTTTTATGATGCAGAATCGGCTTTTTCCACTGTCGCATAGGGCACGATGATTAAAAAAAGAACATAAACAAAGATCCAAATGACAACATTGGTTATGAATGCCAACAAAACAAGACCAATACGAATAAGCGTTGAATCCACATTGAAATAACGGGCGATACCACCACAAACACCTCCCAAAACCTTATCATCCGCTGTTCGATAAAGTTTTCTATCTTGTGTTGTTTCTGCTGATTTCTTCTCTTTCGCTTTTTGATTACCGTCTCTTTTATCTCTCTGTAAAACAACAATAATATAGATGACACCTAAAATGACCAGACCCAGAGGCCAGACTCTTTCCCAGGGGAATCCCCACCAGGGGAAAGCATAAAAATGGTTCGGGAAAATCAATGGAAAATGCAGATTCCTATGGCCGATGAGTAAAAAGAAACCAAGAAAGATGAGGATGGCTCCCCACAATATGGCTGGATTTCTCCTGGTTTTTTCTTCATCCTTCAAATGGGCATGAGCAGGATTAACCGGCACAAAAATCATCATCAAGATATAGGCCAGAAGTCCGATTCCTTGAATGAAAATCGAAACAAACCATAGGATGCGCACCAGTGTCACATCAATTCCAATAAAATCAGAAAAACCTGCACAGACACCATCGATCATACGGTCCTTGCGTGATTTATAGAGTTTTTTAATTTGAGCGCTGTTCGCTTGTTTTTCATCAGCCATTTTACTACCTCATATCATTAGAAATGCTATATCCTACTTAACGTAATTTTGAATCATTTGTTTCAAGATGAAGGAAAAAATGACGACCTTAGAAAATCATCCATGGAAATGGTTCAAAGGCTGAAATTCGGGATAGAAATCATGGCGGTGATGGAAAATGACAACACGAAAAACATGAGCACCGTTCAGTTCGATACAGGAAATATTTATTTCTTCTGAATTTCTCCCGTCATGGGAACAAATCGAACAGGAATCAATTGTTTTTTGGAAATTTCCCCATCCTTCTTCGTTAACAAAACAAGTTCCTGAAAATAGGTTCCGACTGGGATAATCATGCGACCGCCCTCTTTGAGCTGTTCGACCAAAGGCTCGGGAATCCGTGGGGGAGCGGCTGTGACAATGATGGCGTCAAAAGGCGCTTTTTCAGGCCAGCCTTGATACCCATCACCACAACGGCAGAAGACATTGTCATATCCTTCCGCTTGAAGTATATCACTTGCCTGCTTGGCCAATGGTTCTACAATCTCGATTGTATAGACTTCTCGGGCAATCTCAGCCAATACAGCCGCCTGGTATCCCGATCCCGTACCGATCTCCAGCACCTTCTCACCACCTTTTAACCGAAGCGCTTCTGTCATATAGGCCACGATATAGGGTTGAGAGATCGTTTGGTCATGCCCAATTGGCAGAGGTTCATCATTATACGCATAAGGACGATAAGGCTCAGGCACATAAAGGTGTCTCTCAACTTTCATCATGGCATTCAACACAAGTGTATCCTCAACCCCACGCGTCATGATTTGCTCTTCGACCATTCGGCGCCGTTCCAGAGCGAACGACCCTTGTGAATCTTGATTCATATCAATGTGCTCTTTCGATAATTGTTGACAAAATAAGCCAAACAAAAAAAGCCCCATAAAACATAAAAGTATTCTTTTGCCCATTGTTTGCCTTTCTTTGAATGCCATTAATATTTTTTCCCCATTAGCATCTTGCGGCCTTTTCGCTGGTATCTGTGCAAGCCCGTGAAAAACATGGGAACCTTTTCATTTGAAACCATTTGATATCGGCATCCAAACCGGATTTGATAGCATCCGAAGGCCAGGTTACCCGGTTTGCCTGTTTTCTTCTCGTACAGAAAACCGAATTCGACTCCTTTTTGAAAATTGATCCCAGTGCTGCCTCTGAATTTCATAAAGTGCAACACCGAGAGCCACTGCAACATTCATTGAATTCTTATACCCAAGCATCGGTATTTCAACAACATCATCGGCCAATAACAGCGCTTCCTGAGAAACACCCAATGCTTCATTGCCTAAAATGAGTCCCACGGGCATGGGAAATACATAGTCCCAAATGAGTTGACTACGACTTGTCAATTCCAAACCAATGACCGGAATACCCTTTTCCTTCAGTTCGGATACTGCCTCTGTTACCCGTTTTCTATACTCCCAGGGAACATAAGGCATTGCCCCCAATGAGGTCTTATCGAGCTTTTTATGAGGAGGGTGGGCTGTGATTCCACAGAAATAGACTTTCTCAACCAGTGCGCAATCCGCCGTACGAACGATGGAACCCACATTGAATGCACTGCGCAGATTGTCGAGAATGAGTGTGACAGGGCATCTGGGAATTTTTAAAAAATCTTCAGTCATCAAAGGCGAATCAAAAGAGCGTATATCAAATTTTGTTTCCATGACATTGTTTTTCACTTCGATACAGCGAAATCCTCTTAGTGTGATTGTTGTACAGTGAGATCAGCCTTTTTCGTCCAATTGGCCAGTATCCGATCCAGTTCGTGCGTGGTGATCTCTCCTTGAGCTGTGGTGAGAATAACGGGTTTTCCCATGGAAACATAGCAAAAAGAAAAAGGCTTTGGTATAAGATAGTGGCACCATGTTTTTGTAAGCACCCAGGCCCGTTCTGCACTGGCAGCCACGGGTACAATTGGATATCCCAATTTCTTTGCTAAAAACAGAATACCCGGTTTTGATTGATATACTGGACCGCTCGGACCATCAAGAGCGAATGCTCCAGGGTGTCCATTCTCCATCACTTTTTTCATTTGAATAAGCGCTTGGGTGCCCTTCCTTTTACTTGAACCTCTGACAACAAGATAACCGAGACGGGATAAGATTTTGGATTGAATCTCACCCGCCCAGCTGAGGTCCGACATGACAACGGCATGGAGATGTGAAAAACTGGGAATCAGAAGAAACTGTCTGCCGTGCCAAAATCCGAAAATAACCTTTGAACGTTCCAGATTCAGGAATTCAGGATGGAAATCGTATTGGATCCTAAGTAACCGAAAATAAGCCAAAAAGAAAAAAACGGCTAATGTGGCAGTCAAATTGATGAACCATTCTGAATAGGTAATAGACCGTCTCATTTGTTTAAAAATCGAATGCATGGCATTGAACAGACTTTATAAAAAACGATTCATAAAAGGAGACCAAACGTGATGGTGACAACTTGTGGTTTGTCGCTGGGATTGAATAACAGATGCCATCGGATTTCGAGAACGCTGTTCCATCGGGTGTGATAGGACCAGCTGATCCAACCGATATTCAATCCGATCGTATTGAGGTTGTCCCGATCATCCTCATATTGCCGTGAAAGATGATATTGCCCCAACCCCAACGCAACAAACGATTCATTCGAAACAATCCCTCCCATATGGCAAAGCAAATCAGCCGATACCCACACCACATCAAAACGCAATTGATCATTCCGGTTGTTAATCGTACCCAAACCGAATGTGTGGAGTCCATATCCATTGATCTGGAGCGCCATTTTGCGTACAAATCGGATGTTCACAGAACCACCGCCCAAAACAGAAATGGGAGCGCGAAATTGTGCAATTGGAATTTTGGGCAAACCCAAACCGGCTGAAATGCCAAAGCGGATTGTTTTCATGGATATCGTTTGAGAGATACCGTCTCCTCTAAATATGAAAACCAACCATAAAGAAACTCCAATGAGTGACCATTTTTTATAAATGGACATCGATTCCCTTCTCCTTCAAATAGGTTTTGACCTGATGAATATTCAATAATCTGAAATGAAAAACCGATGCGGCAAGCAAAATATCAGCACCACCCTCGACAACAGCTTGATAGAAATGTTCCAGTTTTCCGGCGCCGCCTGAAGCCACCACAGGCAGACGGACGGCATCGGAAATGGCCCGTATAAATTCGAGGTCATACCCTTCCTGAGTGCCATCCCCATCCATGCTGGTCGGCAGAATCACACCGGCGCCCAAATCTTCGCACTGTTTGGCCCAATCGACCGCATCCCTACCTACAGGTTTGGTCCCTCCCGAAACGACCACTTCGAACCCCGAGGCCATCTCCCTGTTCCTGCGGGCATCAATGGCGACTGTGACTTTTTCAGATCCATAGATTTTCGCAGCCTGATTGATCAAATCCGGATTTTGAACAGCCGCGCTGTTCACAGAGATTTTGTCGGCGCCAGCTTGAAAAACCAGATCATAATCTTCGAGAGAACCTATTCCCCCTCCTACAGTTAAGGGGATATTGATAACGGAGGAGACATTTCGGATCCATTCCAGGCGGGTTTTCCGGTTTTCCACCGTCGCGGCAATATCCAGCATGGCCAGTTCATCGGCACCTTCTTCCTGATAAAACGAGGCGTTTTCGACAGGATCACCCGCATCTTTCAGATCAACAAAATGGACGCCTTTCACAACCCGGCCTTCTTTCATATCCAGACATGGCATGATTTTAATCACACCCATCACATATCCTTTCTAAACTCTTGACGAAACAAATGGTTACACTTTATCGATTCTCTTTTAAGAAATTCTCCAATCCTTTCAATATGGCTTTCGCACATCTCTTCTGGTAATCGGGCTGAACCAAAAGCATCTCTTGCTGGGGAATAATCATAAAAGCTTCTTCAGTCAAGACGGCCACCATCTGGGTTGTTCGGCAGAGAGCCAGATCCGCATAATACACACCCATATCCGGCAATTTAAGTTCTCTTAATACTTCCTCATGAATGAGAGTTGCCAGCTGTCTGCTCATGGGATGATAGTAATAGGTTGAACTGCCATTGTTTTTCCAGGGATTGGTACCATCTGGGACAGAATTAAAATGGATGCTGACAAGAATATCGGCATTCACGACATCGGCCAGTTTGGACCTTGCGCGCAGATCGATCCCCTGACTGCCTTCCCGGGTCATTACCACAATAGCGCCTTTCGATTCCAGCATCTCTTGAAGATGCAAAGCAACACCCATATTCACATCCCGTTCTGCTAATCCGGTCGGTCCGACAGCACCCAGATCGGGTCTGTGCCCGGGATCAAGACAGATGACGATATCTTTAAAAGGAGACCCCGGCCATCCCGCAATATCGGGCTTTCGTTTGATATCGATCTCCAGCGTATTCCCGTTGTATCGGGCATCGTATCCCCATTGCTGCGCTTCATTGAAAGTCATTTCGACGGTATAGACCCGGTTGGACATCTGAGTCCAGCGAATATCACGAATCAGGGGATTCGATATGTCCTGCGGTATCCAATCGGTATCCGACCACACTCCATATAACGTAATGACGAGAGACGACGGCTCGATTCTTTGCTGAATATGAAAGGGAACTCGCACATCGAGAGGGATAATGATCCGTACGCGATCCTCCAACTGCCTGGTCCTGATGACGCTGACAACGGCTTCCGGAACCGGCGTTCCTCGGGGAAGAAGACGAAAGGATCCATCCGGAATCCAGGCTTCCTGACCCTCCCCCAAATGGATCCGCCACCAATCACCTTTCTTACCGGTGATCCAGACCTGAACCCCTTCCGGCAGAAACCAGGTATAGGCTTGTTCCGGACCGGGCCGTGCTACAGTCGTCTCCTCGGTCAGCACTGCAATCGTCGGAACAGGTGAATGGTCGACCGTCAGCTTGCCCTCAGCTTCAATAGAGACGGTATCTGCATGGTGATCGACCAGATGGAATCTGACTTGGGCTTCTTGAACCACGTCCCAGAGCTGGATTTGATAGACACCTGTGTATACACCGGACATCTGAGTTGCATTAACCGTCAACGTGCTGAATATCAAATCTTCCACATTGACCGTATAAGAAGATAACTGCTCTGTCATGGGAATACTCCATGCAAGGCCTTCGATATCAAAAAAGGCCTGACAACCTGGTGTTCCCTTGACCGAGACTTCAAAAAGATCTCCCGGTTTAAGAATCGAAGACACCCGCGGATAGACATAAGAAGTATCAAATCCAAGAGAATCGTCAGGAAAGGGTCGCAGTGGATAAGGAATTTGTACCTTTCTTTCAACCATGGTCGTATCCCCGCCGAGAACAGAAAAGCAATGAAAGACAAACTCCCCTGGCAATATGGGCAAATAAGCCAAAAAGGCACCGTTGACATAAACATCGACGGGATAATCATTAATCGAGAGATTGCTTCCCGACGTCACGAATCCGTAAATGAATGTGGAATCACGTGCATGGACAACCTGATTTTCCTGTGGATAAACAATGTGGATTTTTGGTTTTTCGGCCCACAATGGCTGAGCATAGAGGATGATCCATAAACTAACGACAATACAATTACTTATTCTCCTCAAAATGATTTTTCCCATTTCTTTTGAATTGTATAAATTAAACTTGACCATCGGATCCGAACCGTTCCAAATATTTGTTCTGATGATTCATAAAATCTTTATAAAATTGATAATATTCTGTTTCTTGATATGCGACCGGTTTGATCGGAATGTAATCAAAACTCAATATCGTTGATCCGGGGCAAGCCAACAGAATGGGTGAATGTGTGGCGATCACAAACTGTGCATGCCCGGCGCGGCTCATCTGGATAAGCAGATCCAGCAATTCCATTTGGCTTTTTGGTGAAAGGGCCGTTTCAGGCTCATCCATAAAATAGAGACCCTTGATCCGATAGCGGGCTCTGAAAAAAGAGATCAACGATTGTCCGTGGGATTGTGTCAGGAGAGATTTCCCGCCGAAATAATCAAGAATCTGAGGATCCATGGATGCCCAGTCATCTAAAATCTGGGAAAAATTGCGAAATATATCCGAGGCAAAAAACGATCCAGGTACGGATCCATCGCGCCATTCAATACCGATGGCTCTGTACAGTTCTTTTTCATAGGGATTGGGTTTGAACCGTTTTCTCTCACTACTCTCCCAGATATGGATACCGCACTTGATCGACAGTGCCCTGAGAAGAGTCGATTTCCCGGTGCCATTCTCTCCAATAAAGAACGTCACAGGGGATAAAAATTCAATAAAGTGTGTCTTTTGAAATAAATCCAGATGGAATGGATAGCATTCCCGTGTCGGATATCTATCGGCATACAATCGTACTTTTTGAAGATGAGTTGACATGATATCTTCGGTTCAAATTAAGATGATACAAAATCGCGTGGTCTGTTATTCAAAATGATTTAACCGAGGCTCTGCGCAGTTGATTTTTCAATTTTTTAATCTCTTTCCGTACAGCTTTCAACTTTTTAGAGTCATGTTCTTGCAGTATTTTATCTTTTTTGACCTTGAGTTCTTTTATTTTCGATTTAATGTTTGACTTATCAATCCCGATTACTTCATGGTGTTCATGCATATCAATGTTCAAAGCAGTACATATGGCTTTGAGCAGATGGTCTTTATTCATCTGTGTATATCCCTGAACAGCCTCATGCTCGATTCCCTCTGCAATCTTTTTGAGTTCGGCAAGTGTTACATGCTTGAGTTCTTTAAACGTGTAATCCATATTGCGCAACTCCTTTTTTTATTTTTAGCAGACCTTACCTTTTATGGATCTTCTTAATGATAGATCCAAATCGATTGATTATACAACCGATTGTACGATATGAAAGATATAAAATTAATATTGATATGCAAGTAGGAATTTTATCAACAATTACTTTGGTACAGAAAATATCTCACCAATGAATAAATCACTTGATTTTTATAAAAAGACTTTTAATATATACTGAATCATGTTGTGATAAAATAAATGATGGAGGAAGAGAATCGATGGGTTTATATCCAATTGAATTTATTGATAAAAATAACAACATAAGAACCGGATTAACAAACAACGAATCTTTTGGCCATAAAGGTGCATGGATCTGGAATTCGGGCAAAAGGGAATTTATTAAAATGCATCAGATTGTTCAATCAACGAAAGTGCTGAATGTCATTCATCGACGGAAAGACAAAGAGCCGGAAGGTGAAGAAAAGGATTGAGAGATAATTTATTTACACAATGGGTATCAACCGGTTAAAAACCATAACTTAAACCCTAAACATAACATCATTTCATCAAACACATTTCTATCATTTCATTTATACAGACAAAAAATAGTCCGTAAAAGAGGGGGAGAGATTTTTATTGATTACGCCTCCCAGGGTGTGTCCATTTGGATAGCATGAACAAATGACCTTCGACTATGATCTAATCTTACCTCATAAATTGAAAAAGTTTCGATTATACAAGAAGTTTTGTCGACCAAGATTTTTTATTGTCCCAATAAGATCGATCCCGAATTGTAAAACGTTCCCGCCACGGCAGCCGTCATCTGACAAACCAATGTTGCTGTAAGCAGAGCTCTGAGCGCCAATTTCTCTGAGCTTCCCACTGAGGAGTTTCCCCTCCCCACACAGACACCGGAAACGATTCACTTTTTTGATCATCGTTCATAATCAATAAAAACCATTTATAATCCTTCGATATCTTATATCGCTCGACCTGGTTTGATCACCTGCAGATTCAGATGGCTTTCCATCGGATTGAAATCCTGATCGTCATGCAGCAAAGGAAGTTGGCAGGCAAGACAGAAAGTGGCAATCATCACATCCATGGTTTTCCGTACAGTGAGCCCTCTCTTTTTCAGAAAACGGAAATTCTTTGCACTCTGAACAGCCAAATCTCTGCCAAGCATATCAAAAAAGGGAAACGGCGAAAACAATTCCAAAGCCTGTTTGAAATCCTTATCCGAACGAAAACCCTGTAATACTTCGGTCAATACAAGATCCCCGATGGCCACAGATTCCTTATCCAGTATACTATCCAGATAATCTGTTTGCCAGGTGATTTCCCCATTGAAATAATCGATCCAGACGGATGTGTCCACAAAAATCATGAATCCAGCCGCATTTTATCCAGATCGCCATGCCATTTCAGTTTACCCCGATAATGACGAACCGCTTTTTGACGGCTGAATTGTACCAACAGTTTCAAACCCGCTTCAATGGCATCCTTTTTCGTCTGTAAACCCGATGTCCTTAAGGCGGTATCCATGAGCTGGTCATCAATAACGACATTGGTTCTCATCGACTCACCTCAATGTGTATATTCTGAATCAATATACACATTTCTATTATAAAATGAAAGTGAAAATAATAACAATTACCATTCCGGCAATGTTTTGAGCCGGAATCCATCTGTTTTTCCCTTTAGACTTTATCGATACTCAATATCCCCAAACAAATTACAATGATGTACAAAAAAACATAAAATTCTATTCTTACTACCTCAATAAGATCGATCCCGAATTGTAAAACGTTCCCGCCACGGCAGCCGTCATCAGGCAGGCCAGTGTCGCTGCCAGGAGAGCTCTGGGTCCCAGTCGGGAGAGCTCTTTTGTCCGGTCAGGCGCCAGGGCGCTGATGCCGCCGACAAAAATGGCCAAGGAAGCCACATGGGTAAAACCGCAGAGAGCGTATGTGCAGATCACAACCGACCGCATATCGGTGATGGTATGCGACTGCATCAGCACAGCCAGATCCTGATAGGCGGTCAACTCGGTGACGACCAGACGCTCGCCGATGAGCTGGGCGATCTGAAAGCCGTCCGCTGGATGGACGCCGATTATCAGGGTAAACGGATAAAACAGATATCCCAGCAGATGTTTCAAACTCCATTCGAATTTCAAACCCGTGATCTGATTGATCAAACCCCCACCCTGCATGAATACGAGGTCGATCAGCGCCACAATCCCTAAAAATGCAAGCAGCAATGCCGCGATACTCATCACCAGTTTTAATCCATCATTGGCCCCATCAATGGCGGCTTCAATGATATTGTCCTGTTTTGCATATTCGGGTTTGACATGAATGCCTAATGTCTGCGGTTTTTCGAGCTCGGGTATCAGCAGTTTGGACATGATCAGTGCGGCCGGAGCCGACAGAAGGGATGCTGACACGAGATGTCCCGCAATTGTCGGAAACTGCTCCTGCAAAATAAAAACATAGGACGCCAGCACACTGGATGCAATGGTCGCCATGCAGGCTGTCAGGATCGTATGCAGTTCCGAACGGGTCATTTTCGATATCAACGGACGGATGGTCAAGGGGGACTCGATGCCTACAAAAATATTCGAAGAAACGCACAGGGATTCCGCACCACTCAACCGCATCAGCCTGGTAAACAGTCTGGCAAAGAGCTGAATAAGAAAGGGCATCACCTTGAGGTAATAGAGCAGGCCCATCAGAGCCGAAAAGAAGACAACGGCGGGAAGCGCCTGAAAAGCAAGAAAAAATCCGAGAGAGGTCTCACCGCTGTCATTGGTCATTCCAGGCGGAAGTGCCAGCCGACCGAACAGAAATTGCGTCCCTGCCGAAGCGCTGTCTAAAATTTTCAAAACAACCTGATTGATAACAAGAAATACCTTCCCGCCGATGGGAAGGATAAAGATAAAAAAGGCGAAAACAAACTGCAGCAGAACACCCCAGAGAATGACACGCCAATTCAGCACTTTTTTATTTGATGAACAGAGATAGGCAATGCCCATCAACAAAAAAATACCGACAAAGCTGACAAGATTGTAAATGCTCATGATATTCCCTCTATTTTATACTGGATAATTTGCCCTTTTATATGATACATTGTTGAGTCAACAATGCGCTCTTCATAATGATTGTCCTTGCGAAAGCCAATTTATCGACCTGAAGCAATCCCTTTCCTTCATTAAGTCATTGCGAGGAGCGATAGCGACAACGCAATCCCCTTCCACATGTACAAAACCCTCGTTTTTTTATTCATTATCATACTTCCAACACTGAACGAGACTGCTTCGCATGATTTCATCAGGCTCGCAGAAACAACGTTTATTCTTGTCATTGCGAGGGTTGATTTATCAGCCCGAAGCAATCTCATTCCGCTTGCATGTCTTTTCGGACAACTCAAATCCTTTTGTCTGATTCCTTTATTCCCACCACTCGCCCACAAAATATATTTTTAAATCGTCGTTGGAAAAAATACCATGTGAACAGAGAAATTCAGAAGGCCAGTCTATAGGGGTGATATTCAATAAATTTGAGCCGTTGGGATTCATCGTGTACATATCGTAAATACCACCTCCACCCATGGCTGCCACTGTAAAAAGAAGCAGATCACCTGCATGTTGACCATTCGGCCATGAACTGCTGCCAGCCGGTGTTGGTGATGGCTGTTTCTCCAGATCCATCGGTATTAAGCGTATAGAAATTATAGTTCCCATTTGGGGACTGACCATCCAACATTCTGTTAAAACAGATGACGGTACCGGTTGGATTTAAACGGGGATCATAGTCACCAAGAGGCAAATCGGCATTGCCCTGCTGACCGGCAAGCTCATAGTCGGTCACCTGCCGCGCACGGGTGCCATCATCATCCATGGTCCAGATTTGACTCTCCCGAGTAAATACGATCTGTGATCCAATCCAGTGGCAATCACCATCGTGGAATCCCGAATCGTAGAGTTCCACAGGATTGACGCAGCTTGAATCCATCACAAAGATATCCATTGTATTGTTGGGATAATCGGGCCATGAGAGGAAAAGGATTTTCGACCCATCGGGAGACCATGAGGGATAGGCATCCAGAAACGCATTATTGGTTACTCTTTGATATCCCGATCCGTCGGGATTGATGAGACAGATCTCACTGTCATGAAATGTATCGCTCCCGAAGTCTTCCTGAAAAACGAGTTTTGTCCCTGTATGATTTTCGTGAACCCTGTGGAGCGAATTGTCCGAGCTGTATATTAATCCAACAGTTCCAATGATCAGATCCAGGGAATAGATGCCATACCGTTTATCATGCTCTGGCATAGTCGTATTTTCGGGCGCATCGGGATTATCCGACTTACAACCCGACAAGAGGAAAACAGCAAACGATAAGAATATGAAACTTATGAAAAATTCTTTCACACTTCCCGTCATTCCAGAACCTTGTAACTCATCCATTCAACTGTAAGTGATATGTGATAAAAGATAGAAAATTCAAAATGATATGCAAGCAGGAAATTTTTATGATAAAAAGACCGATAAGATCTTTGGATTGTTTTAAAACGGAAATTGTTTGTAGTAGTGTACGCCCACCAGGAATCGAACCTGGAACCTACTGATTAAGAGTACCATATAACTAATTATTAATAATTGATTAATGTACTGTTATTTTTAACCTTATTTATGTTCTATTTGAATCTATTTGTATCCTTTTTTATCTATTTATTCATATCACTAGTAACATTTTGGTAACATTTTTTTCTGTATTATTTATCAAAACAAGGATTCGATTCCACACGGGGACTCGTACCCTATCCCATAAATATTAGTGAGAATCCGTGTGTCCTATATTTAAAGGATGGGAAATAACAACTATTTTACAATAACTTAAGCCTATTGGTTTAAACAACTTTGTGGATATACTTAAAAAATGTCTCCAAAATGTGCCTATTTTATTAAGATTCTGCTCAAGATAGCAATTTATCTGAAGAAGACCATGTGTGATAAGCTCCTGAGCCTGTGGTTCCGTTCTTCCGTTGTGCAATGAAGTTTAATTCCCGTAAACCTGCGCAGAAGCCAACCAATACCTTTTGCAAATTTAGCCCATGAAGTCTATAAAAATTGATTTGATTCGGAAAGTGAAAAATGTACTTGCAATACCTAATTGTATTATGTATATTGCCTCTAGGTATGGGCACTGACTTTTCAAGAGAATTTATCGCCGCATCAACGATTCCGCTTATTCTGGCCGTACTCCATCACGGCGACAGCTATGGATATGCGATTATCAAACACGTTCGTCAACTATCGAATGAAACCCTCGAATGGACCGAGGGTATGCTTTATCCCGTCCTGCACCGGCTGGAGAAACAGAACCTGATTGAATCCTACTCACAGGAAGAGCGGGGCAGACGCAGGAGATATTATCACCTCCTCCCGGCCGGAGTGGCGGCATTGGAACGTTTTAAGGAACAGTGGACCTCTATTAATTCAACCCTGAACAGGTCATGGAGGTAACTATGAAATTCGACATCGATCAGAAAATCAAGAATTGGAAAGGCTATCTGAATTCGCACGGCAGTTTTTTACCTGAAGATCTAGAGGAATTGGAAACCCATCTTCGCGACGAAATCGAAGTACTACAGGACAGCGGGCTGGATGTGGAGGAAGCGTATTTCATCGGTATCAAGAGGCTGGGAAAATCCGATGTCCTCTCCCGTGAGTTCTACAAAATCAACGCTCAGTCTCTGTGGAAACACCTATTTACACCCTCCGAAACCGGTAGCGACAAAGTTGTCTTCCGCGATGTATGGATGATCGTTGGACTTGCCTTTCTTGCGGGATTTCTCGGGAAAATCCCCGATCTATTCGGGTACCGTACCAGTGTTGAAGCCGACAGCCTTATCTATTTGCGCAATCTGAGTCTGTTTTTCATCCCTGTTATCGGCGGGTGGTTTGTTATTCAGAAAAAAAATCTGGGAGTTGGTCTTTACATTTTCGTAGTGCTCTGCATCGGAGGCTTCCTTGCTGTTAATTTCTTTCCCTTTACGGGTACAAGACAAACCGAAATTCTGGCTGGTATCCACCTACTCCTTTTACTTTGGATAGCCATGGAACGGCTCTACAGTTCAGGCCAGGAGATCGCCTCTGGCCGTATGAATTACATCACGTTTAGTGGCGAATTCTTCATCTACTCGGTACTCTGTTACCTGGGTGGCGGTGTGTTTACGCTTTTCACTGTAGCGTTGTTCGACACGCTGAACATCGAATCCCAAAAATTCATCTCCGAATACATCGTCGTGTTCGGTGGTTTGGCTGTACCCGTCGTGGCGGTATATCTGGTAGAGAAGAAAAAAGCCCTCATCGAGAACATGGCTCCCGTGCTGGCGAAAATCTTCACTCCACTGTTTCTGCTGCTGATTACCGGATTTCTCGTCGCTCTTTTGGGAAGGCGATTGAATCTGACCATAGAGAGGGAAACCCTGATCATTTTTGACTTACTGCTGGTTCTTGTCCTGGGGCTTGTGCTATATTCCCTTTCTGCACGAAACCATTCTGAAAAGCCCGTCTTTTCCGACTATTTGGTGTTTATCTTGATTCTGGTTACTCTCCTTGCGGACATTGTCGCCATGTGCGCAATCATTTCCCGGCTCAGCCAGTTCGGCCTGAGTCCGAATCGAGTGGCCGCATTGGGTGAGAACATACTTCTGTTCATTAACCTCCTCGGACTGGCGTTCACTTTCGGAGGCACTATCTTTTTCGGGAGAAGTTTTCGCCGACTGGAAGTCTGGCAGTCTTACTGTTATGTGGGATTTATGGTCTGGATGGCCGTCGTTGTTTTCATCTTTCCCTTGGTTTTTCGTTTCGCCTGAAAATGAGTGTATGATTTCCATGTTTTATTCCTGTAAATGGGCGGCACTCAGTTGGTTAAGAAAAACTGATGGGAACTTGATTTTTGTCCCCAAAATGTCACTATTTTTCATATAAATAGATACAAACAGAAATAAATAGAAACAAATCAATACAAATATAACTGTCTATTAAACAAATATTAACGGTCATAAGTATTTATTTTTATAAGATTACTAAACCACTATGCACTGAAAGTGCATAGGTTTTAAAAGGACTGAAAGTCCTCAATTATTCAAGCTCAAAATCTGTTATCTCATTTGCGGAAACTTTATGATGTTTCAAATATTCTTCTATAATTTTATCTGTCACATTGCCTGTACTCCAAGCTCCATATCCTATTCCCCAAAAATGTTTGCCCCAGTAACGTTTCCGCAATTCCGTATATTCCTTCTGAAGTATACGAGATGTTCTACCTTTTATTTTTCATATCAACTCACTGATTGACTTTGATGGGGGATATTCTATATGCATATGAATATGATCTTTAATAACTACTCCCTTGAGAATTCGGATATCTTCTGTATCACATATCTGTATGATCAAATCTCTACACCTTCTCTGAATATCTCCTTCAAGTACTTTATATCGATATTTTGTCACCCAAACGATATGTACAGTTAAATGGGTAACCGTATGACTTGAATATCTA
>JAFGDT010000077.1 GCA_016931965.1 bacterium
CCTAAGGCTTTGTTACTTCTGTCGTAAAATAAGAAATCCTGAATATGATTCAAAATCATTATTTTTGCCAAAGTTCAGTTATTAAAAACAATTTTATTTTTTGATAGACATTCAGCTAAAAAATAATTAAATTGTGAAAACAAAACAGAATCGATAAAAGTCTATTGCATCTAATACGGGGGGCAAAGCCATGACAGTGCAAATCAACATCGAAAAAAATGTTGTGGTCTTGAAGATCCAGGGTAAACTCATGGGTGGACCGGACACGGAAGCCTGTCACAAAAAGATGAAAAGCCTCATCGAAAAGGGCCAGCAGCAGATCGTTGCCGACCTGTCCGAAGTCGAATGGGTGAACAGCAGCGGCCTGGGCATGCTGGTCGCCTGTTATACATCATGTCGAAATGCAGGCGGTCATTTTAAAATCGCAAGACCGACAGAAAAAACGAAGAGCCTTCTGAAAATGACCAAACTCAACACCGTATTGGAAATTTTCAACAATACACAACAAGCGATTGAAAGCTATTGATATTAAAATCGGACTGTCTCATATCGATTTAAATCCCTCAAATCAAACCACACCTCTGTTGAAAAAAGCTTGGTTCTATAAAATCATTTTATTACATTCTTTATACCTGTATATGATTCAACAAAAGGACGATTTCATGAAGAAATGTGTAATCCCCATCATACTCGTTGGCATCATGATCGGATGCCAGTCCGAGAAAAACGTCCGTGTCCTCAAACTGGCCCATGTGCTTGACACCACCCATCCCGTTCATAAAGGCATGATCTTCATGGCCGAAAAGGTGGCCGAAAAATCGGGCGGACGGATGCGTATCGACATTTATCCCGGGGGCCAGCTCGGTGCGGAAAGGGACCTGATCGAACTGCTTCAAATCGGAAGTCTGGCCATGACCAAGGTCTCCACAGCGCCTCTGGAGGCCTTTGTCCCCGAAATGCAGATATTCGGTATCCCCTACGTCTTTCAAGACGATGAACACCTCTGGAAAGTTCTGCAGGGAGAGATCGGCCAGCGACTGCTTTTGGCAGGAGAGAAATTCTACCTCCGCGGCATGTGTTACTACGATGCGGGCAGCCGCAGTTTCTATACAAAAGATAAACCCGTAGAGAAGCCAGCCGATATCGAGGGATTGAAAATCAGGGTGATGAAGAGCATCACCGCTGTCGAAATGATCAAAGCCCTCGGCGGCTCGCCGACACCCATCGCCTGGGGTGAGCTCTACACCTCCCTGCAACAGGGCGTTGTGGACGGCGCTGAAAACAATCCGCCCAGTTTCTATCTCTCCCGCCATTACGAAGTGTGTAAATATTACAGCCTCGACGAGCATACCGCCCCACCCGATATCCTGCTGATGAGCACGATGGTCTGGCAGAGTCTGTCACAACAGGAACAGACCTGGCTTCAGGAAGCCATCGATGAATCCGTGGTGCAGCAGAGAATCTACTGGAAAGAATCCTCGGACGAAGCCTTGAGGGAAGTGCAGAAAGCGGGTGTCCAAGTGATCTATCCAGACAAACAGCCGTTTCGTGAATCCGTCCAGAAAATGTACACCGCTTATCAAGGGACATCGATTTACGATCTCATCCAGGAAATAGAAAAAATTCAATAAGATTCAGTGCATAGAGTGAGGACCCAATGATGAATAAACTCACACAAATACTCACCAAGATGCTGGGACTCTTTTTGATCACTTTAATGGGTATCCTGGTATTGAACGTGACATGGCAGGTTGTCACACGGTTTATCCTGCGCAACCCGAGCGCTTTTACAGAAGAATTAGCCGGTTTCCTCCTGATCTGGATCGGCCTGCTCGGAGCCAGCTACGCCCTCCACACAAAAGCCCATTTGGGGATCGACATATTCACCATCAAGCTGACAGGATTCAAAAAACAGATGATCGAAGTCGCAATCTACACGATTATCATTTTATTTGCTTTTTTCGTCATGATCATCGGCGGTTTCAGACTGGTCCAACTGACGTTAAAGTTGAATCAGATTTCGCCGACTCTGGGCATCAAAATGGGCTATGTCTATCTCGTCATCCCGCTGAGCGGCCTCTTTTTTATCTATTATTCGATTGTTTTGACTATGGAATCGTTTCAACAGAAACCGACTCAGCCCGCAGAACATGAAATCAGCAAAATCGATTGAATAGGAATGCAAAAGAAATAGTGAGAACAATGATATCTGAATATGCATAAACAGGAGAAACAACCATGGATCCCTCTCTGCTTGTTTTAGTCGTAAGCTTTATTGTACTCCTGGCTTTGAGTGTACCGATTGCCATCAGCATCGGCATTTCGACAATTTTGACCATGCTCTTCACCATTTCACCAGGACCGGCTATAACGACCGTTGCGCAGCGGATGGCGACAGGCATCAACAGTTTTGCACTGCTCGCCATTCCCTTTTTTATTCTGTCGGGACTGCTGATGGGCCGGGGTGGGATCGCCAGAAGGCTGATCGATCTGGCAAAGGTGTTTGTCGGTATGTTCCCCGGCGGACTGGCCTACGTGAATGTGCTGGCCTGCATGTTCTTCGGTGCGATTTCAGGCTCTGCCGTCGCTGCCACATCAGCCATTGGCGGATTCATGATCCCTTTGATGAACAAAGAGGGTTATGATAAAAATTTCAATGTCGCCGTCAATGTAACCTCATCCACAACCGGGCTTCTCATACCGCCCAGCAATGTTTTGATTGTTTACTCTTTGGCAAGTGGAGGCGTCTCCATTGGCGCCCTTTTCATAGCCGGTTACATTCCGGGAATACTGGTCGGACTGGGACTGATTTTCTCCTGCTGGATCATCGCCAGAATTCGAAAATATCCGGTTGGTGAAAGGTATGGATGGATCGAAAGCTTGAAAAAATTGATCGACGCCATACCCAGCCTGCTCCTGATTGTGATTGTGATCGGCGGCATCATTGCCGGATTTTTCACGGCAACCGAGGCAAGCGCAATCGCCGTATTATACTCCCTGCTGCTTTCCGTGGTCATTTACCGAGAGGTCAAAATCAAGGAATTGCCCGACATTCTGCTCAAAGCGGTTGAAACCACGGCCATCGTCATGCTCTTAATCGGCACATCCACGGCCATGTCATGGATTCTCTCCTACGAAAACATTCCCCAGAACATCAGCACCGCTCTGATCCAATTAACCAACAGCAAAATCGTGATTCTGTTGATTATCAATCTGATTCTTCTCTTCGTCGGCACTTTTATGGATATGACACCGGCCGTGCTCATCTTCACGCCCATATTTTTACCCGTCGCCACTCAACTGGGCATAACCCCCCTCCATTTCGGCATCATGATCGTGTTGAATTTGTGCATCGGCCTGTGCACGCCCCCTGTCGGTAGTGTGCTCTTTGTCGGCTGCGGTATTGGGCGAACCAAAATTACGGATGTGATCAAACCGATGCTGCCCTTCTATTTTGTGATGGTGATCGTGTTATTGCTCATTACCTACATTCCTGCACTGAGTTTATTTCTGCCGAAACTGCTGGGATTTTAATCAGAGGGGATCGATATCGGATGATCATCGAAACACGGGCATACGCAAGAGCTGGTTTGTTAGGCAATCCCTCCGACGGCTATTTCGGCAAAGCCATCTCGATCAGTGTCAGGAATTTTGGAGCGCACGTCTCCCTCTTTCAGTCCCCCGAAATGAAAATCGAATCGCAGATCGATGATTTGAACATCTACAGAAACATTTACGATCTTGTTGAAAAGATCGGTTTATCGGGTTACTACGGCGGGGATCGTTTAATCAAAGCCGCTGTCTATGTGTTTGGCGATTATTGCGAGAAAAGCAGCCAGAAACTCAGCAACAAAAATTTTACACTGCGCTACCATTCATCCATTCCCAGACAGGTGGGGTTGGCCGGTTCAAGCGCCATTATCACCGCCGTATTCAGGGCGCTGATGCAGTTTTATCAAATCGACATTCCGCAGGAGATTTTACCGACACTGATTCTTTCCGCTGAGACGGAGGAACTGGGCATCAATGCCGGGTTGCAGGACCGCGTCATCCAGGTTTACGAAGGCTGTGTTCACATGGATTTTAATCGAAAAATCCTGGAAGAGAAAAATCACGGCATTTATGAGCGGATTGATCCCAGGCTTCTGCCCAATCTTTATATTGCCTACAAGACCAGCTTGGGGAAAGTCTCCGGAAAAGCGCTGAGCAATATTCGAAACCGTTACGACAGTGGAGATAGATTTGTCGTTGAAACACTCCAAAAAATTGCTGACCTGGCAGATACGGGGAAAGAAGCGATCTTGAATCAAGACAGCCGGACACTGAATCGAATCATCAACCAAAACTTTGATTACAGAAAACAGATCATGCCGATCAGTGAAAGCAATCTGGAGATGATTGAAACGGCGCGGTCTTGCGGCGCTTCTGCCAAGTTCGCCGGATCGGGGGGCTCGATCATCGGTATCTACACAGACGACGACATGCTGACCCGCCTGAATGTCGAGTTAAAAAAACTCAATGCCCGGGTGATCAAACCCTACATCATTTAACTGAGGACAACGCCATGATTAAAAAAGCGATCATTCCTGCCGCCGGACTGGGAACCCGTTTTTTACCCGCTACAAAAGCCCAGCCCAAAGAGATGCTTCCCATTATTGATACACCGACAATACAATATGTCGTGCAGGAGGCCATCGATTCCGGCATTGACGATATTCTGATCATTTCGGGAAGGGGAAAAAGAGCCATAGAGGATCATTTTGACCGGAACGTGGAACTGGAACTGCAGCTCCAGAGCAACGAGGACAACGCCATGTACAATGAAATTCGCCGCATTTCGGATATGGCCAATATCCATTTTGTGCGTCAGAAGGAATTCAAGGGATTGGGCGATGCCATATACTATGCACGGCTGCATACGGACAATGAAGCCTTTGCCGTTCTGTTGGGCGATACGATCATCAATTCCGTCATTCCCGTAACGCAGCAGTTGATCGATATCTATGAACAATTCAAACAGACAATCATCGCCTGTGAAAAGGTCCCCAAAGACGTTGTCTCCCGTTACGGCATCATCGGAGGGACAAAGATCAGCGATAAAATTTGGGAAGTGACCGATCTGGTCGAAAAACCGGATGTGAAGAAAAGCCCGTCGAATCTGGCCATCGCCGGCCGTTACATTCTGACACCGGAAATCTTCAATGCACTGGAAAAGACCGATTTCGGCAAAGGGCACGAAATCCAGCTGACTGATGCGCTGAGAATCTTGCTCAAACGGGAGCGCATCATTTCTTATGTCATTGAAGGAAAACGATACGACATTGGCAACAAGATGGATTACTTAAAAACGATCGTCGAATTTGCACTGAACCGGAAAGAATTTGCCAAACCGTTTCGCGGATTTTTAAAGGATATTGTGAAACAAAAATCCTGATATAAATAGATTGATCTCCCTGAAAAGAACCCGATCGGCCCGATCAATTTGAATATGAAGAATGGACCATGCCCCTTTTTTAATCCTTATACCTCAGGTTCCCACCCAGGCTCATATTCCCGACCCCACAACTTCATCGCTTCCTGATTTTTGATGTGCCCATCCTGATAAGTGCATTCCAGGGGCTGACCCGTCCGGTAAGCAATGTTGGCCAGATGTCCCAGCAGTGTGCTCTTGGCGCCTGCGTCGATTGGCGCATTTGGTTTTTCCGTCCCCTTGATGGCTGCGAAAAAGTTGGCGACATGCATGTCGGTCATGTTATCGCCCCCTCCTAATGCGATTGTGGAACTGCGTTCCGCCGCTGTGGCCTCTCTGACCAGTCTGCCTTCTCTGTTGTAAAGTCTGTACCGATTCCTGTCTACATAAACCGAACCTTCGCTGCCGTAGATAATCGTGCCCCTGTCGCCGCCGTATGTGTTGTATCCGTTGCGGCTCTTTCCGTCCCATTTGATTGTCTTATTCCCAAAATGGAAAGTGGCATCCATTGTGTCGTACATCACCCAGTCGTCGTCTTTGAAGTGATACTTACCGGCATTCACCACGACCCTGTCCGGGTAATCGACCTGCAGGGCCCACCTGGCGATATCGAGTTCGTGAACCGCATTGTTGCCGGTCTCGCCAGTACCCCAATTCCAGAACCAGTGCCAGTTGTAATCGAAGTAGATATCCTTATAGACCGTTCTCGGTGCCGGTCCCTGGAACAATTCCCAGTTAAATCCTTCGGGGACGGGCACCACTTTTCCGTTGCCGATACTGCCGCGGCTGTTGGAATAGAAGGCAACGGCAAGATAGACCTCGCCGATCTCACCGCTGTGAATCTGGTCGATCACGTCAATCGATTCGGGAGCCGAACGCTGCTGTGTGCCCATTTGGACGATTTTGTTGTATTTTTTCTGGCATGCAACGATGAGCTCATTTTCAGAAGGATTGTGGCTGCAGGGTTTCTCAACATAGACATGCTTGCCGGCTTTGAGAGCTAGGATGGCTGCCGGGACATGCCAGTGATCGGGTATGGCCACGAAGACGGCGTCGATGTCTCGGTCATCCAATACCTTTCTGAGATCCTCTTCCAGCTTGAGCCTTTCTCCGGTCAACTCCTGATACTGGGATGCGAGCTCCTCTCTCTGCGGTTGATAGATATCGCATGCGGTGACAAGATGCGCCATCTCACTGGCTTTTGCAATGGACTCGGACAGAGGGATCCCTCTGCGTTTGCATCCGATCACCGCAGTCTGGATCTGTTCATTCGCGCCAAGAATACGACCGTACGATTTGGCGGAGAAACCCAATCCACCCAAAGTAACCGCAGCGGATGCAAAAGAGATGGATTTGATAAAATCCCTTCTCGATGGTTTTGTTTGTGGTTCCATGAGAGCCTACTCTCCTACTTTAATCTTGATATTTTTAAAAGACACTTCATTACCATGGTCTTGCAGCAAAATATGACCCTCCTCCGCCTCTCCAAAATGGGGCCATATCACATACTTGCTCCGCGCCACTAGTGCCCGCCACATCTGTGTCCCCCTTTCATATTCAACCACTTTGATGCCGTTCAGGTAATGCTCGACATGACTGTCCTGCACAACAATCTTGGCCCGGTTCCAGTTGTATGAATTGACCCGTTTGGCCATCTCATTCGGCGCGTAAAACCGGGCATCCGGGGGGATCAGATCGTACAAGGCGGCCAGCGTCCGGTTGCCTTCCGCACCCAGCTGTGCATCCGGATGAAGGGCATCATCCAGCAGCTGGTATTCACAGCCGATGGAGGATCCCTCGCCCTGATTGAGTTCGGTATCCACGAAATATTTGATGCCGCTGTTAGCACCCCGGGTTAACTTAAAATCGAGCTCCAGTTCAAAATTACGATAGGTTTCCACAGTGACGATATCGCCGCCCCCTTCCGATTCGCCGCCCGTGCCTGCGAGAACGGTCAAAATGTCATCTTCTATTTTCCAGCCCATTTCAGGAAAGTGATCCAGCCTGGCTCCTCTCCAGCCGTTTGTGGTCTGACCATCCCAGAGAAGATCCCATCCCTCTTCTTTTTCCCGTTCCGTCAACTCGTTCGTCAAATAGCTGATCTGCGGGATTTCACGGGAGGGTTTGGTTTGCTCTCCGGCCAGATTTTCCGTCTTGATCCGGATATTGCGGAATTGAACGGTCTTCCCTTCCAGTTCCTGATCCTCGCCGATACTGTGGACCTGCAGGGCGATAAAACCGCTGGGTGTCATGTCATCAATGATATCCGCCGTGGGCACGCCGTTCAGCCAGACGCGTATATTCCGACCGATCGCCTCGACACGGTATTGATTCCATGCTTCCGGTTTATAGGCTGATTTGGCTTCCGGATTGCACTCCAGATTGTAAAGCCATCCCCTTCTCGCCTCGTCGTAAATCCCCCCGCTCCAGGCCCGGGCAGAAGCATCCAGTTCGATCTGGTAACCGTGAACACGGCCGTTGTCATATTCAGGAAGGCTGAGACTGCGGATCTGAACGCCGGAGTTGAGACCGTTCTCCATTTTGGCTTCATACTCGAGTATGAAATCGCCATATTCCGCTTCCGTGGCTAAAAAACTGTTCGGTGTGTTCATTTTGCTGATACCGATAATGACACCGTTTTCGATAACATATTCGGCTTCTCCGTTCAGAACACGCCATCCCTGTAGATCACTGCCGTTGAACAGATCAACCCAGCCTTTTCTGCTCTGGCAATTCAATGCCAAAAATCCGAGCAGGATCAATACATAGGTCATTTGCTTTCTCATATTTCTCTCCCTATTGTTATATCATAGATAATGCTGAATGTTTTTGTGACATAAAACCGAGTATGAATCAAAATCTTCTAAATCATAATAGATAAATAGGAAACAAAAATCAAGTTAAATTTAGACGGACAGCATCAAACTGAAGCATCTTACTGACTATAATCACAATTTTTTGCTAAATGTAGGGGCAGGTTCAGAACCTGCCCCTACAAGATGGAAATGCGAAAACTCCTCTTTCAGACCCATTCAGGAACAAATTTATTCTTGACTTCATCCTATTTTCTCAATATTTTTCAACACCATGCGATGGCAGAGACACCATTTCGAATTAAAAGAAACAATCGTCACACTCCTCTGCAAAGCGCAGTACCTATCTGCAGGGGAGCAGGCACTCCACGCCGCGCGTACGCTTCTCGAACAGTATATCGATAAATATCCCCTTTTCGCAACCACCCATGCACCCTATCATCCGCAAAAGGATGCGCCGGAGATCGTTCAGCGGATGTGCAGGGAATCGGAAAAGGTCGGCGTCGGCCCGATGGCTGCTGTTGCCGGCGCGCTGGCTCTCGAAAGCCTGACGGCCATCCTCCGGGCCGGAGCGGATGAAGCGATCGTGGACAACGGCGGCGATATCGCCCTTTTTATTCGAGAACCGGTCAAAATGGGTATTTTCGCGGGAAACGCATCTTTAAAGGAGCTGGCATTCGAGGTTGAGCCGCGGAAAACCGTTTTCGGAATCTGTACCAGCTCTGGCACAGTGGGACCTTCCCACAGCTACGGAAAATCGGATGCTGCCGTCATCATCTCTCCCAACATCCTTCTGGCGGATGCAGCGGCTACGGCACTGGGAAACCGGATAAAAGAGGAAAAGGATCTAAAAGCAGCCTTTGATTTTTTAAAAAAAGAGGAAGAAATCGAAGGCGCGCTGGCCATCATTCACGACCGCATCGGCATGTTCGGCACACTGCCGAAATTGATCCGCTCACACATCGATACCGATCTGATCACAAAGGGCAGGCAAGGGTGATCTCTCAACAGACGGTTTGTCTAATCACCATCCTCTGACTTTTTTTTCTGAAACAACTGTTCGAGCTTTTTCTTGGCTTCCTCAGCCCGATCGGTCCTTTGCGATTTCTTGGAATCTCCCGGTTCGAAATAATCACAAAAATTGGCAGATTCTTTGTCGCTGACATATTCCGCCTCGGATTCCCGGCATTGATGGTAGGCATTCGGATCGTAGAACCGGCAGTTGAGACAGCAGTGCAGATAGACGCCGCAATGAGGACAGGTTTCCTGTCTGCCTACCCTATCCTGAACATGGACTTCGCGACCGCAACGATAACAATGCATCATTCATCCTATATATCATTAAATTTCATAAAATTAAATTGATAATAAATTGTTAAAAATGGAATAATTACAAAAATAACAACCGTCATCCCGAGCGGAGTCGATGGATGTAGTATAGGATTATCCTCCTTTTCCAAATCCGGACAACAGTGGTTTCCAAATTAAACAGGATTCATCAAGTCACATTCAATCTGATGAATCCCCCTGGTCCAATTTCATATGCGATGTCCCGCAGGGCCGAAGATTCAGCACGGTAATCGAGCCCTGTCCAAAAACAGGTTCCATCAGGCGAACATAGCCATCAATCGCATCATCCGGAAGATAGACCTGAATTGTGCCCGCGAATCCGCCGCCGTGCACACGGAAGGCCCCCAGGTCACAATCCCGTAAAAAATCCTTGGTCATGGCCAGAGCCAGGGAAATGCCCTGTTCGGTCGGATGGCTCAACGAATAGCAATTTTGCAAGTTTTGACAGGACGAATCGCCCGACGCATTGACCAGATCCAAAAAGCGTTGGAAATCACCCTTCTCAAGTGCGCGAACCTGGTCCAGGACCCGCTGATTCTCCGAAAAATAATGGAGACCTCTCACCACGGCGCGGTCACCTAAAGCGGTGCGAATATCCGGAATATGTTTTTGAAAATGGTTGAACGTAATATCCCGTAATACCTGACCGCCCAACAGCTTTGCCACGGAGATCATCTCCTTCTGGATGGAACCGTAATCCTCCGTTAAATCGGCATGGCTGCCGCCGGTATCCACAACGAGGAGCCGGATATGCCGGGTATGGAGATCAAAATGGATTTTTTTGACTTTCGGAACATCCACTTGATGAAAATCGATCATGACGATATCGCCGACGGCACAGGTCAGCTGATCCATCAAACCGCACGGCTTTCCGAAATAGGCATTCTCGGCAAACCGGCCGATCTGAGCCAGCGTTTCGGGACGAATCGTTGCGTGATTGTAAAACACATTGAGAATCGTGGCAATGAGGACTTCGACCGATGCGGACGAACTCAAACCTGAACCCACCATCACCTCGCTGCTCATCACAGCATGGAAACCGCCGATGGCATATCCAAGCTCCCGGAATCGGGACGCAATCCCGCGAATCAATGCCGCTGTTGTTCCTTTCTCCCCTTTTTTTGATTTCAGATCATTTAAGTGAATCTGAAAAGGATCGTCATAGCCTTCGGAATAAATGGTGATCATCGAATCATTTGTTCTCGATGCAACGGCAATGGAATCCAGATGGACAGCCGCCGCCAGCACCCTCCCGTGATTGTGATCCGTATGATTGCCTCCGATCTCTGTCCGTCCCGGTGTGCTGAAAAGAGACAGTTCCCCACCGGGTAACTGCTTTCCATAACGCTCAATCAGATTTCGATACCGGACAATCTGATCTTGAAGTACAGATTCCTCATCTCCATACAATTCGGAAAACCATTTTCGAATGTGTTGGGTCTGAAGAAGATTGATCATCTCTTGAATACGCGACATCAATCACCTTTCCAAAACGCGAATGATAAAATGATACCACGCTTTGTCTTTGGACATTTGGCATTGTTTTGAAATTTGGATTTTGTCATTGGTCATTTTCCCCGTCGTTTCCTATTGTGTGAAAAATCGATGTACCGTCAGCTGCTTGTACCGTTCCCCCGGTTCCAGAATGGTCGACGGAAAGTGCGGTTTGTTGGGTGAATCGGGGAAATGCTGGATTTCGAGGCACAATCCGTCGTATGTCTGATAGATTTTCCCGCCTTTTCCGGTGATCGGACAATCCGCAAAATTACACGTATAGAGCTGAACACCCGGCTCGGTTGTCTCGACCTCCAACACACGGCCGCTTGTCGGCTCGAAGACCCGGGCTACAGCAGAGAGTGAATTATTACTTTTAGCAAACGCCAGATTATGATCATACCCCCTGCCCAATGCAGCGATTCCCTCTCCGATTTTCCTCGGTTTGGTGAAATCGAAAGGGGTGTCCTTCACGGAGAGGATTTCACCCGTCGGAATTCCCGTTTCGTTAAAGGGCGTGTAACCGATAGCCGTGAGTGTCAGCTCATGATCGAAAATCGGGCCCGCATCGTGGCCGGCCAGATTGAAATAGGTATGGTTGGTCAAATTGACCGGTGTCGGTCGATCGGTTTCCGCCTCGTATGCGATTTGAAGCGCATCCTGATTTGTCAATATGTATGCAACCGTGCAGGAGAGATTACCCGGATAGCCTTCTTCCCCGTCTTTGCTGAGGTATCGAAGTCTGAGACCTACCGCATCGACCGTCTCAAACGGTTCCGCATGCCAGACCACCCGGTTGAATCCTCTGAATCCGCCGTGGAGGTGATTCGGCGGTTCGTTGACGGTTAGACGGTATTCCTGGCCGTGGAGCATAAACCGCCCTCCCGCGATCCGGTTCGTGTACCGCCCGATGATCGCCCCAAAGAAAGGCGTCGTCTCTTTGGCATAGTCTTCAAGTCGACCGGGACCGAGCGCGACATCGGCCAGCTTGCCGTTCCGATCGGGAACTTCAAGCGAGACCACAATCCCGCCGTACGTGATGATCCCCATCTTCAAACCGTGATCATTGACCAGCGTATAGAGATCGATATCGGTTTCGCCCGCCAGTTTTCCAAAGACTGACTTTTTAATATACATGAATAAAGCTTCTCAATATAAAAAGATAAATGTGTCCATCAATATAGGAACTGCAGATTAATATGTCAACCCGAAAATCGATGGGCATTTCTCTTAGGGCTGACCAAAAAGGGTTAAAAACCGATATTGTAATTGCGAGTATTAGCAAAGACACTTCTCATGTACCGTATGGAAAGCCGCGTGAAATCAAGAATTTTTCCTTGATATTTCGAAAATAATTTCTTATCATTTAACAATTTCCAAGAGAAAAACGCCTTCGAAACACTGAAACAACTTATATACTAAGTTGTAGCTCAACCACTCCCAATTTCTTGAAAAGATTTCTCAACCAACTAGAGTGACCAAATCGTGAAAATTACAGAAGAAATCGCAATTCAAAATACCATAAACTTATAGATTTGGTGAGCACATTTCTATTGAAAAGACATAATCAAGGAACAATAAGCGGTGGGTCGAAGACCCACCCTACTAGCTTGGGCATAGAAGTTTGGAAACAACCATGATTTATACACATATATTGAATAAGGGAGGATTAGCAGTTGGTAGGGTGGGCCATCGGCCCACCAATTATTAATGTGTATTGATTTAAAGAATTAAGATCATGTTAAATTATCAACGTGTTTACATTTCCGGAGGAATATACTTTTTCACGGTAGTAACCTATGATCGTCTTGCTTTTTTGACTCACAAAGATGTAAGAAAAATACTGCGTTCTTCATGGCAAAGGGTTAGAAAAAAACATCCCTTTTTTCTTATCGCTTTATGTCTATTACCGGATCATTTACATTGTATGTGGAGATTACCAGACCATGATGCAGATTATTCAACAAGATGGAAAAAAATCAAA
>JAFGDT010000078.1 GCA_016931965.1 bacterium
CTCATAAATGATTGATTACTAATAAGATCCTGAAACAAGTTCAGGATGACAAATATGACCTTTCGAGACTTTTTCAACAGTCACTGAAACGGTGTATCGGTCGATCGCGGCAAAAAGGCGAAGAGAACTCACCCCCTGTGTCCCCCTCTCTCAAGAGAGAGGGGGATTGTTTGGTTTTTTAAGATGGTGTCACAGCGGGCGGAGACAATGGGCGAATGATGTTCAGGTATTTCGGATCTTCGCAGACACTTATCATTCTTCAGGATAAAGAGTGTTTGTATCTCTGCAGGGGCACACGCCCCTGCAGAAAAAGTTGGCTTTATGGTAATGTTACTTCAAGATTCACACCCAGGGTGTAATTTATTACTTCTTTTATTTCCTCTTCGAGCGGTAGCAAGATAAGGATACCGGGTCTTATATTCCCGAATCCAACACTGGCTGAAAATCCGAGTTGATGGGCGGTGCGCTCGCTGATATTAAGATCCCCTTCGGTCACAATCATGCGTCCGATCAATCCGCCCAAAAGACGGACCTGCCCGGATTCATAACCAATCTGAGCACTGTATTTCATCAACAGTTCCATGGAATCGTCAAACTCGCTCTTCTCTGTGTTGATCCAGAGGAGCGGTCCACCGCGCAGCCTGAAAATAAGACCGGAATCGGATTTTTTCCAATAATTTAACATAGCCGTGATGGGGAGCCAATGGGGTACAAATGCCTCCTGGCAATCAAGGTCGGTATAGATGCCTATCATGTTGGCCAGCCATTTGTCTTCGGAGGCCAGTGGTATTCTGAGCCCCACCTCACCGAAAGTTGAGGAATTGGATACCCTCTGCTGGAGTCCGATATAGGGATTTCCTATGCCACTCTCAGACAGACTCATATTGAAATAAGGAGATTCGAACTTATATGCTGCATGCACATAAGGCAGTTCGGCGACCAGTAAAGATTTTCCGATCGGGAAACGGAATCCCAGAGAAAAAGTCCCCGTTGAAAAGCTGTAGCCTTCCTCATCATAAATAGGTTTGAATCCTTCAAGCGAAATGCTTTTACCGTCATTGTTGGACAACCAGATTGATTGAGCCTTCAATGAAGATGATCCCATGGTGAAAACCATCACCATTGCAATCAAAATCATAAATACATGTGTTTTTGTTTTCATTTTTTGTTTCCTCCTTTTTATTGTGTTTTACATCAGGCGATCTGATATTGATCTTACACCTTTTTGGTTCAATGAAGCGCTGTAACAATTGGAACAGTTACAATTATACATTTTGTGAGTTTTCATTTTATTACTTGAAAAGTCATTTTTTTATCTATCCTTCTCAGAAATCCGTTTGTTTTGCAATCTCTCCAATAAGAAATATCCGTCTTCGTCTTGAAGATCGTCATCATTGTGATCACACACTAAAATGTATAAGAAAATGATTCTCTTTTTCTTTTAGAAAGAAAAGGAGCAAAAAAAATCGGTTTTTTGCATACCGCTGTCGGCTTGACCGAATCATCTAAAATAAGTATGTCTTTGTGAGATAATCATTTCAGGTGTATCGATGATCCGTGCAAAAAACCAAGAAAATATGGGTATATTCCGACAGATTCGGGGAATGACTATATCTGAAAGATATTTTTAGGTTGTCGTTCTGAGGGCATCTGTGATGACCGAAGAATCTGGGGAGAGGAAATATTTAATCCGTGGCAACCATAATCTCTGCGACTTTCTTTGGAAGAAAGTCGCCAAAGAACCTGCCTTTTTGCAAGCTTCGTAAAAGGTGGCCGATGTGTTTGAACCCGTTTGATTGTTTCCCGACCGCCATTCCCATTCGCACGATTTCCGCAGGAAGGATGCGGAAATCGAACGCCCACCCCTTGAAATGGTGTATTGGCCGATCGCGGCAAAAAGGCGAAGAGAACTCACCCCCTGAATCCCCCCCTCTCAAGAGAGAGGGGGATTGTTTGGTTTTTTAAGATAGTGTCACACCAATACAAATTGTTCTCAATAGAGCAATCCTGCAATACCCACACTGACAGCGATCATATTGGTGCTGTAAGAGTCTCCATTTTCTGATGTGTTCATGATGTGATAAGCGGCCTCAAGAATGATCCCGATGTGCTGTTTTACCTTTTGAATATAACCCCCGGCCAGGATGATGGCAGAACCTGTTGCTTTGTCAGAATAGCCGTCACCCGAATAGGTTTCTGATCGATACCGGACACCCAGTGCGATGTAGGGGTGGCCTTTGCTTGTTCTATCCCCCATGGCAAATCCGATATTGGGCCCGACTCCGATTTCAGTCATGCTGCTTTTTCCCTGTGATTGGCGGTTGTAAGACAATCCGATACCTAAAAATATGTGGGATGCCACAAAATAATTGAATCCGGGTGTGAGTGAAATTACATTGTACCGGTGTTCGATGTCGGCACCGCCGTAACTGGAATAGCTCGCCATGCCCATGATGATCCTGGCACCCTTGTCCACGGCATAATTCTGTGCATGGAGTGCTGTACTGCATAAAAGTAGAATAACGATTGTTGTCATAAGCTTCTTCATTTTTCTCTCCTTTTTTTGTATGAATGACATTATCTCAATTTCCCTTCTAATGTTTCCCAGCGCACACCCTTCTGATCAATCACCAGTACACCGGCATTTTCTCCATTGGCTTTGCCCGTGCCGTCCGTCCGCAGCCAGCCGCCGGTGTTGGCGAGGGGATATTTTTTGTTCTTCACAGTCACTTCGGCTTTTTCAATCTCTTTTCCCCTGATCGGCCTGTGCGTGTGACCGAACACAAAAGTAAAAGGCGTCGGGATGTTCTTATCCGCAGGGAAATGATACGCTTTTGCCTTGCCTTTTTGATATCGGTCCAAAATATATTTTTCAATATACTTGGCGATGCTTTTTTTGAGTTTTTGATCAACGGAAACCACTTTAAACAGACCGCTTGTCGGTTCCTCTGGAATCTTTTTAGCCAGATATTTTAGGCCGAGTTTGGTCAGCGATGCTTTGATCCAGCTCAGTTTGAGCATTTCCTTTAGATTAAGATAAATTTCATTTAATACTGCATTCACCGTTTGTTTGGCTTTCTGTCCGCCTTCTTCAAAACTCCTGATCAGCTCTCTGACTCTCTTTGACAAGCGTCCTGCATGGCCGATGTGATAATCAAACGCCTCAAGCCAGACATTGTTGAAGGCTTCCAGTTCCTCGATGTGGGCGGGTTCGATGAGGTAGTTGACCGGTTTGAACAGGTCCTCGAGAAAATGGCCGTGTGTGAAAAGATAATATTCTGCTTTGTCTTTATGGATGACTTTGATCAGGTGATGCGGATATTTGACCACGAACTCGGGTTTTGGTTTTTCTTTCGGCCACAGTTCTTCGAGGATGATCTTGCAGGGCAGATTGGGATCTTGGCTGGAAAAACGCTCGTCCACAAAACAGAAGGGATATGTTTCATGATCGGGTGGGTCCAGCCCCTGCCTGATTTTGCCGTCGATATAGATCTGTTCGCCCAGTCTGCGCCAGAAGTGGTGGTCGTGGTTGCCCGGGATGAAGACAATGCGTTTGTATGGACCTGTTTCGGCAATCAATGAAAAGAATGCTTTGATTTCACTGTAGATTGCGTCGTGACCGGCAAGTGAGAGTTCCAGAAAGTCGCCTGCCAGTATCAGTTCATCCTGGGGCCCTATGGATTGAAGAAGATCCAGTACAGTTGTTCGATTCTGTCTATATTCCGGATGCTTTGAATATAAATAGCCGGTCTCTTTTCCCAGATGTAAATCAGACAAAGCGATGGCGGAATTGATGGTACTCATGATATGACTCCCGTATCACATGTGATCATTATTCGGTCTATTTATTCAACCACCTCTTCCCAGGTGCCTTCTTCACCGTAATCTGCCGACCGAAAAATACTGCCGCCGTCTGTTGCATACACATATTTGCCGTTGTCACTGCATGTAATGGCTACTGTTGTACCTGCAAAGTTAGCCGGCTGCTGTGCCAGTGCCTCCGGCGCTAAAAAGCTCTGAATTTGTGGCTTAAATATATTTGCGAATAAGAGCACTGCGATGATGACCAGCATGACCTTTACAAATTTGTCTGTTTTCATGGTTTCCTCCTGCAATTGATCAATGTAAAAGCTATTAAGAAATATTCTTAAGTTACGATTATTTTATAACTATACAAAAAATATTCCAACAAGAAATATCATAAGTTTTATTGTTCCAGTTCGTTAGTAAAAACTATGCACTTTAAGTGCAAGACTTTCAGTTTTTCAAAAAAATAATTACCTTTCTCTCATC
>JAFGDT010000079.1 GCA_016931965.1 bacterium
AATCTAAAAAACAAGTGGTAATTAATGCGTAGATATATTATTTTTGATTTAAGAATCCCTCTCCTATGGTCATATGATACTATTTCATTAGAATCAATTTTCGTGAATCAAACACTCCATTTGCCTGAAGAGAGAGGAAGTAAATCCCGCTGGACAATTCATCCGCCTGAAATATACAGGTGTGACGTCCGCTGAGATAATCGTTGTCCACCAGTGTTTCCATTTTCTGACCCAATGTGTTGTATACAACCAACGTGACATGACCCGCTTTATTCAGATCAAAGATGATTGTTGTCGATGAATTAAATGGATTCGGGCAAATGGTATGAATCCTGTTATTGGATATAAATTCGGCAGGATGGTTCTCTTCCACTGAGGTCGGTCCCTCTGTCATTTTAAAAATTTCAAAATGGGTATGATCCAGGAAGTAGATTAAACCATTGGTAACGACCACATCATGGGCCAGTGCGCCGGGTGTTTTGTGATAGGCGACTTCCACAGGAGCCGTCGGATCGGAAACATCGAACACGTGTAAACCGATCTGCCCCGTATCACTGACATAGACAGAATCTCCCCAGACCGCCACGTGATTGGCCATCTCCAGGATCTGGTCATGAAATCCAACTTCCACTGGGGCTGATGGATTTGAGACATCGATAATCCGAAGCCCTTTATCGGCATCCGCAATGTAGACGTAGTGATGATCAGACGATATATCAGCCCACATGGCTTCACCGGGTGTCGGACAACTTGCCACTTCCATTATATTGGAAGGATCCGATACGTCCAGCACATAGAGGCCGAAAGCGCGATCGGGAGCGAAGAGATAAGGCCATGCAATTTTTACATTGGTTACGCCGAAATCCTGATTGGTTATGGCATCCCATAAAGTCCAGTTGTCCAGGGGGATTGGTTGATCGATTTGTGTGACATCATAAATTTCAACGCCCCCCAGGGCACAGGCAACAAATGCATAGTTATTGTAGCATTCCACATTGAAGGGTATTCCGGAATATCCCGGAGGTGCAGACCAGTAAGCAATCTCCGTTGGATTTGTGGGATCAGATATATCCAGCACACTCACACCACCATCGTGATTGACCTTTACTCCAGGAACGTAGAGATGGTTGCCATGCACAGAGATCTGTTTAATCGGGCTTTCAGGGAATTTTAATGCAGTCACCTCGATAGGTGATGAAGGATTTGAGACATCGTAAACCACCAGGTTATCCATATAGGTTCCGACAAAGGCGTGATTTCTCGATACGGCCAGACCCGAGGTAAGATCGTATGGATCATATATTGTGGTCTCTGAGATGGAGTCGGGAGCAGTAATTTCCACAATATGTAATCCCTCTTTGCCGCCGGCGATGCAACCGCATTCGTTGCAGAAATCAAAACCGTAAAACCACCTTATTCCCAATATATCATTTGAGCCGATTTTTACAGGTGTTTCGGGATTGGATACATCAAGTATGATCATTGTGACCAGTGTATCTCTGGCCTGCAAGTAATGTAGTCGATCATCAAAAGCTTTCATGCGAGAATACTGTACATCTGTTTGATGATGAGGGAACGAGCCGATTTCTTCAATATTGGAAGCATCGGAAACATTTAGAATACGAATACCAAAATTGGAATCGGTGATGATGACAGTGTCTCCGTGGGCTGCTACATGATGGATAAAAGTTGCTCCACCCTGTGGAGCATAACTGCCGAGTTTGATTGCGGAGACTGGGTCGGTCACATTAAAGATAATCAGGGAATCATTATCGGCGACATAAGCCCTGTTTTCGGAGACAACCACTTCATGTGCCATACCCGGTGTTGCGAAGGAACCGATTTCAATCGGTTGCGCTGGATCGGACACGTCAATGACAATGACCTCCGATAATCCCACATCTTCGAAAGCCGTCACATAGACATCATCTCCTTCCACGAACAGACTGGTGCAGTTATCGGGCAGGGATATATATCCCATCTGTCTGGGAGCACAGGGATCGGATGTATCATAGACGTACAGCCTGTAATGCGCAAATGACCAGGTACCGTCGAAATATAATACATAAGCACGATCGCCCGATACCCGAATTATGTCCGACATCCAGCTCCATACGCCGGGACAAGGATCGGTGTTGATGGCAAATCCAACTTCAACCGGTGCAGCCGGATTGGACAGGTCCAGTACACGCATGCCTGAATTAAGGCCTGAGGAAAGATAAGCATAGTTACCGGACAAGGTCACATCATACGCTTCTTCAACAAAATCGTGCACTTCACCCAACATGATGATATTCAGGCTGTCCTGCGCAAATGCGGCAGCGCAAATCTGCAATATCAGAATTGGGCTGAAGATAAAATGGATGATGTACTTCACAATGTTTTCTCCTTATCACTATGAATACTTTCTATCCATTTTCAAGATCAAGAAAGTACCGATCAAGCCTGCGAGGAAGAGGCCGATATCCTCATAAATGCCCTTGTAAATCGCCAGCAAGCTCACGATGGCGATGATGCTGGGTACGATCAGATAGTACCTAGGAAATTTTTTATCGATCATCAGGAACAGTCCGAATGTAAAGATCGCTGTGGGGCAGGGAACCAGACCAAAAGGAAGATATTTCGGGTAACCATGTCCTATTAAGTAACCGAGTACGAGATAACCAGCCATGGAATAGATGATAAAAATGAACCCTACGGTAGAATCAAGTTTGGTTTGAGAATGGTCTGAAAGATCCGGTCTTAGCGTGCTGATCAGGAATAACAATCCCTGGATCACGCAGAGAATGCCAAAGCCGTATGCATAACTATAATATGGGGACCAGTATATAAAGCAGAAGACAATACCGGTCCAAAGCCAGAAAAATGATAGAATCGCCGAAACGATTCTGATCGCATTTTTTGTTTTTTTGATGGTAAAAAACAGGGCAACCAATCCCAAAATAGAGGCAATGATCTGAAGCGGCCAGACGGCTAAATTGTACCGTTCAAAAGCCAGCAATAACTCCTCAACAGTAAATGAAAACATGATTCCCTCCTTCTCGTTTCACTTTCTGATCGATTGTGGTTTGATGTAATGATTCGATATGAGATGGATTTTTCCCCAGAAATAGGGTCATTTTCAGATTTTCATGACAAGTTGTTTTCTTACTGGCGCAATTGGAGAAAGAAATCTTTCGGACTCATCTGAAGTCCATTTTTTTTATCAAGTACGAAGGTGGCTATGAATCCATGCAAGTCCTGTGTGAAATGGATCTGCCAATTATCTGTGTCAACCACAATACCATCGGTTTGGCGAAGTCGAACATATACGCCTTCCTTTGCTTTTATACGATTCGTGAAACTTTTAAATGTATAGCCCGTATTGACGCGAACAGAAATCAGATCACGCTCAGAAACACCTTCAAGTGGAACCAGGGGAGGCTCTCGTTTGAGATGGTCTTCCAAGGATCGCCTGATTTCCAACATATCCGGACTGTATTCATCTTTTGACAGATCGATCACACCCTTTAACTCTTTTTCATAGAAAACCACTGGTAGCGCATCATGTAAATTTGAACAGGTGTAAAGCAATAGGATGATCCATATCCATCCGATCGATAATATAATACGACTTTTTTTTATATTCTTTACCCCGACTTTTTTTAATCGTCGACGCATTGGCTTCTTTTCAATAGGTGGTTTTATCGTTTTTTTTATGAATCAATTGAATAGTTTTCTTTATTTTAAAACCGGTTTTCACATGCGATCCATCACAAAAGGGCATGTTTTGTGACCGGCCACAGCGGCAGAGGAGGATTCGGTTTCCCTTAAAAAAGAGTTCACCTTCGGGATTGGTTATTTCGACCGGTCCCTGCAGATCAAAAGGCCCGTCTTTTTTCAGTGTGATGATGAGTTTTTCCCTGTTCAGATTATTTTGAATTTTCCTCTTTAAAAGGGGTGTCCGATCACTGAAACTTGTCCTGCTATGACTGTCATCACAGAGCGGCATGATTTCCGATTTTCCGCAACGGCAAAGTGCAATTCTTGTATCTTTTAGGATAAACGTTTCATCAAAATTTTGGATTTCGAAGTCTGCCTGGATATAGATAGGACCATCCCTACAAATAATCGCTCTGTTTTTATTAGGAACGGTTTCTTCTGGTTTCCCATCTTTCCTTTTAAAATGCAGTGCGCCGGTCGGACAGCGTAAGACTACTTCAGCCACCGTGTCTGGTTCTGCGGCATCAGCCATGATCCATGGATGTCTTGCCGGATCAAATACTTCAGGTGCACCCCGCACACATTCAGCCACGTGCGTACATCGGTCGACCGTAAAATAGACATCGATGGTTTTACCTGGGTATTTGATCGTTTTTTCTTTCAATGCTGTTGCTTCTGATTTTTCGGTGACTATGAGATCAGCAACATGGTTGTCATCTATCCTTTTCCAAGCTCAGGGTGCTGGATCATTTTCCAACAGGTCTTTCGGATTCATTAACAGCTTGACATATTGTGCCCGTGTGTACACCCAGGGATCCTTGCTGTACTGCTTGCTCATTTTGCCCCGGAATGCATCCAAAGAACCATATCCTTTCCGTTCCATCCAGGCTTTTAAATCATTCAACATTTTGCCGATTTGTTCCACACCGTTTTTATAGAGTGTACTTACCACCTGAACACAGGTGGCTCCGGCTAAAATCATCTTGACTATATCTTCGCCAGCGAGTATGCCTGTATTGCTGCATATATCCGCCCGGATATTTCCGGAAAGCAGTCCGGCATATCTCAAAGGGAGACGGTTGTCGGCACGCCTGCTCAAATGAAGGAGGAAAACGTTCTTCTCTCTATTGATATCGATATCGGGTTGAAAAAGCTGGTTAAACAGGACGAATCCTTTCACTCCCTCCTGATCCAGCCGGGAAATGAAATGAAGCGGATTCGTGTAGAAGGAACTGAGTTTGACGGACAGGGGGATTTTTACCTCTGTTTGGATCTGTTTCAGGATGGCAATCTGTTCCTCTTCAATGGACACGGCGTCCCTGTCAAACTGCTTTGGAGATGCGTAGAAGTTCAGCTCGAGTGCATCGATACCGGTTTCCTCCAACCGTTTGGCATATTCGATCCATGTCTCTTTGTGAACGGCATTCAGGCTGCCAATGACAGGAATCGACAGGCTTTCTTTTGTTTTTTGAACCCAGTAGAGATGTTCTTTGGGACCGGCGTGTTCCAATTCGGGGAATACGGTGATCATTTCGGGGTGACGGTAACTCGTTTTTTCACGTTCGTCATCCATTTTAAATCGTTCAAGCTGGACCTGCTCTTCGAAAAGAGATGCCGTTACAACGGCCCCTGCGCCCGATTCCTCCATTTTCTTAATGGTTTCCAGGTTCGAAGTGAGTTTGCTGGCCCCGGCGATAATGGGATTTTTCAAAGGGATACCCATATAATTTGTCGTTAAGTCACTCATCTGTCTGTCCTCTTTATTTAAAATAATTCATGATTATGGTTTCAATTTATTTTTTTCATCAATTTATTTTCCCATCTGATTGATGAATTTTTTGAGATGATTCAGTTCCACACGTCTGGCACTCATCGGCTTTTTGTTTTTCTTGTAGACTGTCAAATTTTCTTCAAACGGGATTCTGTCCGGATTGACATAAAAGATTCCCAGAGGCAGTTTTTCTGTTTCGGAAGCGCGTTTGAATGCTTCGAATTTGTTTTCAGGATTGTAGGTCTCTTCAAGATCGTATGTATTTTCTTTGAACCATTTGAAGGTGTTGATTTTATTGAAAGAGACGCAGGGATGAAAAACATCGACCAGCGCATAGCCAGAATGCTGTATGGCTCTTTTCAATATGGTTTTCATTTTCTCCGGTTCAGTTGTACTTGTCCTGGCCACAAACGAACCATTCAGGGCGATGGCCACAGCGATCGGATTGAAGGGTTCCAGAATCACACCGTTAACCTGCACGGACGTGACAAATCCGTGCTGGCTGGTCGGCGAAGCCTGTCCTTTGGTCAGTCCATAGACCATGTTGTTGTGCACGATGTTGGTAATATTCGGATTTCTTCGAATGGTGTGGATGAAATGGTTGCCGCCTTCGCCGTACATATCGCCGTCCCCGCTCTCTGCAATCACCACCAGTTCGGGATTGGCCGCTTTGATGCCGGTTGCCGGAGGAAGGGCCCTTCCGTGAAGTCCGTTGAATGCATGACACTTCATGTAATGCGGTATCTTGGCTGCCTGGCCGATGCCGGAACAGATCACCACATCCTGGGGTCTGATTTCAAGTTCTTCGAGTGTTTCTTTCAGGACTTTATGAATTGTAAAATTGCCGCATCCCGGACACCACGCAATATCGATTTCACCCATATCATAACGGTTCTTTTTCATCATCTCCTCCTAAAGGGCCGCTTTTTTCAGTCTTTGTTCGAGTTCCTCGACAGAGAATGCCTGACCGCTGTATTTCAAAATCCGGGTCGGTATGTCGATGCCGAGCTGCGATTTCAGAATCTGTGCAAACTGGGCCGTGGCATTGTTCTCTACGATGATCAACTTTTTGGATTTCTTGATCAAGTTCATCGTTTTTGAAGGAAGCGGGTAAACCTGCTTAAAATACAATAGAGCGATTTTTTTATCCTTCAGTTTCTCAATGGCTTCGGCGACAATATGGGCTGTCGATCCCCAGCAGATCACCAGTGTTTCGCATGATTTTGGTCCGATCCAGTCCGGGAGGACAGCCTCCTTGATCAACGCATCCATTTTTTTAAGGCGTTTATTGACCATGCTGACGCGCAAATCAAGATCTTCGGTAATGTGGCCTTCCTCGGTGTGTTCGTCACTGTCCACCACCACAAGACCGTTTCCGTATCCCGGAATCCCCCTGGGTGAAATCCCGTTTTCCGTAAGGGCATACCGTTTGTATTTTGCATCGGTTTTGACTATATAATCCTTGTTCTTGATTTTTAAAAGATCGAATTTCGGTATATGATAGTAGGAATCGATATAGTACTGGTCCGTGAGAATGAAAACAGGGATCTGAAATCGATCGGCCAGGTCAAAGGCTTTCTGGGTCAAAACGAATCCATCTTCGAGCGTTCCTGGAGTGAATATAATCCTGGGGAATTCACCATGACCTCCGTGAAGGGCAAACAGAAGGTCCCCCTGCTCTGTCCGTGTGGGCAAACCGGTCGCCGGTCCGGGTCTCTGTGCCAGGTGGATCACGATCGGCGTTTCAAGCATGCCGGCCAGACTCAGACCCTCTGTCATGAGGGCAAATCCGCCACCCGATGTGGTGACCATGCTCCGCGCACCGGCATACCAGGCCCCCAGGGCCATGTTGACGGCTGCAATTTCATCCTCGGCCTGTTCCGCAATCAGATCGAAAGTTTCACCATGCTGGGACAGGAAGGTCAACACCGGCGTGGAAGGCGTCATGGGATAAGAGGCGATGAAACGGCAGCCTCCGGCTACGGCTCCAAGACCGATGGCCTCTCCTCCATTGAGTATGATGTCGTTGTCCTTTTGGGTTTGCATCTCGATTTTGAAGTCGGATGGCAGATGGGAGCTAAAGGCCATTCCTCTGTCAACTGCCTGGATGTTTTTATCGAGGATCTCTTTTTCTTTTGCGTTGAAGATCTCTTTCACACAACTGTGTACAATGGTTTTTTTTATTTTTAAGAGTCCGGCTATGATGCCGACGACGATGATGTTGGAATAGATTTTCCCGCCTGTTTCCTTGGCCAGTTCGGCTAAGGGCACGTCCAGAATCTGATCGCTCCACTGTGCGTCTTGTTGAAACAGGGTCTCCTTTTCACCGATGATCTTTGTTGCCGGGGATATCCGGTATTGAACATGTTTGAAGGCTTCCCGATCCAGAGGAATCAATAGGTCCGTCCGGTCAACCAGCGCCCTGACCGGTCTCGATGAGATCCGGATCGTTGTGGAATTGCTTCCGCCCCGGATGCGGGACATGTATTCTTTTGTGGCAAAGACAGCATAGCCCGATTTTCTGAAAATCGATACCATCAGGTTTTCAGCTGTTTTGATGCCCTGTCCGGCCGGTCCGCAGAGAACGATGGAGATGTCTTCCCTTTTCTTCATTCCGATGTCTCCTTCAATGTCTGTATTATCTAAGAACAAACTCTGTCATTTGTCCAATGATACTCAATTATCGTTGAAATATCAAGCTGAAAATGTTTACCCAATGAATCTGTTTTTAGACGGTTAAAAAGGCCAGAAAACCGGAATGAGAAGAACGGCAATGATCCAGAAGAGGAGATTGAGCGGAACGCCGATTCTGGCATAATCGTAGAAGCGATAACCGCCGGGTGCATAGATCATGGTGTTGGTCTGGTATCCGATGGGTGTGGCAAAACTGGTTGAAGCAGCAAACGTGATTGCGATGAGAAAAGGCCGTGGACTAACACCGAGGAGTCCGGCTATCGAGAGGGCAATGGGTGCCAACAAGATTGCCGCTGCATTGTTGGACATCGTTTCGGTCAGAACCGCGGTGATGATGTAGAGTGAAGCGAGTATGGCAGTGGGTCCCAATTTGACGAGTGGCTGTAAAATGGTGTTGGCCAGCAGTTCGGCCGTGCCGCTTTCCTGAAGCGCCATGCCGAGAGGGAATATTCCACCCAAAAGAAAGATGACCTTCCAGTCAATGGCTTTGTAGGCTTCCTCCAAACTGATACATCGACTTAACACCATACCCACCGCACCGATCAGGGCTGAGATCAGAATGGAGAAAATGTTAAATGCCGTCAGTGCAACAACGCCAATCATGATGGTCATGGCCGTCAATGCCCGATTCTTCCGCAGATGGAGATCGGTCAATTCACTGGTGGCAATCAAATCGTTTGAACTCAAAATGATTTTCATATTCTTGCTGTCACACTGCAGCAGCATCGTATCACCACTCTCAAATCGTATTTCAGATATACGGTCTCGAATCGTTTTACTGCGGCGTTGAACGGCAAGGACCCTGCATCCAAACCGCCTGTAGAAATTGGAGCTTTGTAATGTCCGGCCTACGATGACCGAATTGGGTGGAACGAGTGCCTCGATTAACTGGACATCATCCGAACTTAATTTTTTATCGTCAATTTTCGCATCGGTGGGTGTTAATCGGTACTTGTCCTTCATCTCCATGAGTTTTTTCATGTTGCCGTGCAAGAGCAGGATATCCTCTTCTTTGATCTTTGTGTCCTTCGGATGCCAGGTGGCTTTTCCTGCTCGGATGAGTTTGATTAAATCGATTTCATCCGGATCTTTGGATTCCGATTCCATCCAGGTTTTGCCGATTAAGGGGGATTTTTTCTTGACGCTCAACTCAGTTAAGTAATCAACAAGTCGGTATTTGTCCAGCTGTTGATATTCTCCCTTACGTTTGGGCAGGAGCTGTCCGGCTACGAGAACGAGAAAGAGAATACCCACTCCCGACATGATCAGTCCGAGCGGTGCAAATTCAAACAGGTCGAAGCCGTCCAATCCATTCGATACGGCAATGGCATTGACAAGAATGTTGGTTGAAGTGCCGATCAACGTACAGACACCGCCGAATTGACTGGCATACGATAAAGGGATGAGGACGCGGGAAGGCGGAGTACGGCGACCTTTGGCCAGGGCGATGGCGACGGGGATAAAGATCGCCACGGTAGCCGTGTTCACGATAAATGCGGACAGGAGAGCAATCGTCATACAGAGTATGAGAACCAGCTGGCGCGGGGATTTGCCGGCGACCCGATCAATCGAACGGGCCAGCCATTCGACGAGTCCGGTGCGTGACAGACCGGCACTCAGGACGAACATGGCCGCCACTGTCGTTGTTGCCGGATTGGCAAAACCGTACAATGCTTGTTCTGGTTTGATCAGCTTTAAGACCAGAAGAACAACCAGCACACAAAGTGCCACAAGGTCCAGACGAAGCTTGTCGGTGATAAAGAGGGTCATGGCGCCGAGGACCACAGCCAGGATCATGAACTGTTCGAGACCTAACATCTGTTATCCATTTTTAATTCAATTGAAAAAGTCAAGGATCCGATGAGTCAGATGTGGATGCGATTCAATATTGTCGATACGGATATATGATCTATAGATCAATGTCTCACTGGAATACAAAGGGTAATGCTTCATCATTGAATAAAGCTATTCTCTTTTTTCTTCTTGACCATCTGTATAGTTGTCATCTTCCTCCGTGTTCCTGAAGTCGTAAATCTGATAGGTATCGTTTGAAACCAGTATGGGGTAGTTTTCGAGTATTTCTTTCAAGTTTTGCTGTATCTCGAGTTCTGGGAAATTGGTCACGATAAAATATTCGGATGATTCAGTTGATAACAAGAAATCAAGATATTCTTTTTCACTTATGCCTCCTACTAAAAAATCTATGTGAGGAGGCCAGTCGGATCCTGACAGCATTCCGTAATACAGAAGCGGTTTCCCATAATCGTTGGCGAGAAAGACCGTCTTCGTGCTGTGGTCTACATGCTCTCCAATTTCCTTAAAAACCTGTACTTGTGACTCCCATTCAGGACTGCCCATGTGCCACTTGGCTTCCTTGACGGAGACAATGATGGCAAAGACCAGAATGCCCCAACCCATCCACTGCCAAAAGCGAGAGGTCGCTGTTCGCGAGCGTAGAAGCACAACTATGCTTGCTCCGAAAGAGATGGCGACGATCGGAATCAGGATCAAGTGGTAGTAAATGTGGGTGTGTATGTGATATGTGAATACCATACCAAAAACAAAGTATCCCCCCCACATGGCCATCAATAGGTTTCTGGTCAGACGTGAGTGTATAAGTGGGAATGCGAGAAGCGATAGAGCCAAGGCGCCTGGTTTTGCTACATCCAAAGCGAGCCGAAGCCAGCTATTCCAAAATGACCGTTGAATCAGCAGATGGGGCAGGAAGGAATTGCTGGCCTGATCTTTCAAGAAACCTCCAGAAAGTATACCATACCCATAAAAAAGAAGGGTCGGTAAAAAAGACAAAATAAGGAAAACGGGTACGCGAATATCTCGTAAAGTGGACCGGACACCTTTTTCTGTCATGCTTGTAAACAGAAAGGTAAGCCATAAAGGAAAGATACAAACCGGTTTAATGAAGGTCGCCAGAGCGGATAGAGCGACAACGGCGAAGAAGAGAAGCGATGAATCCCCCTCACGATAGCGAAAAATCGCCCATATTGCCCAGATAAATACCATGACCATTAAAGGATCCGGCTGAAAACTTCTGCTGGCATAGATCCCGAAAGGAACAAAAAGGAAGTAAGCCGTGGACACCAGGGCCGCATCTGAGGAGATGCCGTGGAGGCAGAGCTGATAAAGGAAGACTGCGGCAACCAGCCAGCACAGAATCGATATCAGACGCGGAATGATGAGGGACTCTGTACCCACAATCCTGTATAGCCATGAAGTCACATATTCCATCAAGGGGGGCTCAAGTATGTCGGGCTTGGCTGTCTGGGCAATGGCTTTGTCTTCCGCTGTTACTGCGTTATTGGTTTCGTAGTAATAAGAACGGGCCAAGAGTGCAGACCGGTACTGGCGCGTGGGGTTGAAATCAAAAGGAGGATCTCCGATGTGATAAAGGCGTATGGCCAATGCACCTGCAAAAAGCATAACCAGTATCAGAACCCGGAGTAATCCACCGGGTGGGAAGAAATTCTGGTCACCGTTGTTGTGAGGATCCCCGTTTGTCGCCATCTATTTTTATCCTTTCATCCCTTTTGGTGTAATATGAGAAGCCATTAAGTAACGGACTATGATACTATTTCTGTAATATCAGTTTCCTCGTTTGCACATAACTGCCGGCTTCCAATCTGCACAGGTAGATTCCACTCGAGCAATTTTCGGCGTCCCAGTTTACCTCATGACTGCCGGCTTCCCGGTATCCCTCAACCAATGTGTTCAGTTCCCTGCCCATCAAATCATACACTTTCAGAACAGTATGAGATGGACTCGGTAAGGTGAAGGTTATCCTTGTCGCGTGATTGAAAGGATTGGGATAATTCTGGTTTAAGTAAAACCCTGATACGGATACTGCGGGTGTTGCTGATTCAACCGAACTGACCACACCCAGATCTGGATTTAAAGTCCCCCGTCCGCCCGTTGCCTGGTAAAATGTCGTTAATGACAACTCCCCTTGATTTTGCGAAGCAAAATACTTGGAGACCAATGAATAATAGGTATATTCTTCCGCTGTAAACGGTTTGTTCTTGACAGCGATGAAGGCCACATTGAACTTTTTAGGTGAATCCAGGTATGAGGGGATCCGTTCGCCCCCTTCGGCGGTCATAATATCTTCTATGGTATACGTAATCACACTTGCAGCCGTCACATTCATGGGATCAGTTAAATCGGGATTGACGAGGAGATGAACAGGCTGCACTTCTGAAGAAGGTATGAGGCCCATCGCATAAAGGTCTAAATTTGAATAAAGACGATTGTCATCAGGATCTCGTTCGATACGCCAGGTTCCGTCACCGTTGTCTTTCAGGTGCCCTGTCCCCTCGGAATAAAAAAGAAAGGCAGCCATCTGTCCGCCGATATCACTCAGCGGATTCCAGTGTAGGCCATAACAGTCGGCACATTTCGTGAGGTTCAGGGATTCTCCCAGGTCCGCACACCAGGAATGGCCAATCTCATGATCCAGGATACTACCATATCCCCAGCTATGGTAAATAGTGCCTCTTAGTCGGCCGGCTGAACCGAATTGCGACGTGTTATCGAAAAGAACGATCCCTATATTTTGAATGTCATTTTTTGCACGGACAAAATAGGGTGTGTTTTCAGCGTAATTTCTATCCGGATCGAATATATGATGCGCCGGCATGACAATGATAAAGTCAAAACTGTCGGGCAGCACGGAATACAATAACTGAGACGCTTCAAAGTGCTCTTTACCGCATCTCACATCGCCGAGCGGCCAATCTTCCGTATCAAGGACACTGCCGTCGGGATCTTCAATAAAAAAGGCATACTGGGTGGCAAAAAGCCCATCCGCCAGTTCAACGGCAGGGAAATTTTGATCTTCCGCGATGACTCCAAAAAGAAGGAAATCCCATTCTGATGACCCATCCGTTTTTTCGACGTTGACGTCTGGACCTATCGTGGTATGTGTACCAAATCCAAGATTCAAATTTACATTGTTTGTATTGATGGGAACATTGCTGGCCGTGTATACGCCGTCCCCGGCCACACGATCCCCGTTGGTTCCATCATCAACCAGATTGGTCTCTTCTACAAAGTATCCCGAATAATACGGATATTCCTCTATGTATACCCTGGAAATATTGGTACCGGTTGTTGTGACTTCAATGGTCACTGTTGCTGATGTATCCCCTTTTTGAACAACCATCGGATCGATATAATAGTAGAGGAGTGCATTCTCATCAGAAGTATTCTGTAACTGCTCGGTTTGTCCGAAGGCTGAGGTTCCAAAACACATGAGAAAAATGACCGTAACTGCTTTAATCCTTTTCATTTTCTTGCCTCCTCTTTATAAGTGTAAAGATGGCTCACCGATTGCTGGCTGCCCCGGATTTCCCCGACCAGGGCATATGGCCTTAGGATCTCTGCTTTTTGGATTCTTGGGCAATCCTGTACGGTACTGTTTTGATGTGTGTCATATCTGTCAAGTAAACACGATATTGTAAAGCTAAATCTGTATGAGAAATCAGAAAGTGGTTCCCTGTCAGTTGACAGGTCTTTGATATTTCAGGATTCCGGTATCGTATGGTTGTTCTGCAGGAGTAAGTAAAATCAACATAGTATAATAAAATATTTGAATAACTTCAAGATTAAAATAGATTTTTACAGTTCACTCGATAAGATAACAGGGATGTAAGAGCATGGACTAAAAATAAAATAGTCCGATCGACAATCGGACTTTGAAGCTCCGGCGGTAGGACTTGAACCTACAACCTAGTGGTTAACAGCCACCCGCTCTGCCAATTGAGCTACGCCGGAAAATGAGTACCCAAAAATATATCAATTATATTCTTAAAGTCAAGGTTTTTTTCGATGAGTAAGCTATGAAAATTGATATATCATTGAAACGGTGACGGTTGAGAAAGTGATTGATCCTTTAATGAAAAATCATTATGTTTAACGGGCTAAAAATGAATGTTTAGATGAGTGGTTATCGGTATGATTCTATGATCGACGTTGACACAAAAAAAACGTGGCGTTTGATTGACGTGTTGAAGGAAGCCACAGCCTACTTAAACACGAAAGGGATCGAAAATCCGCGGCTCAACGCAGAGCGGCTGATGAGTCACCTTCTTCAAATAGAGCGGATCGATCTCTATCTGCGGTTTGAACAACTTATGAATCAAAAAGAACGGGATGCATACAAAACGATCCTTTTCAGAAGGGCGAAGCATGAACCCCTGCAGTATGTATTGGGTGAAACAGAATTTATGTCCCTTCATTTCAAACTCACCCCTGCTGTCCTCATTCCCAGACCTGAGACGGAACTTTTGGTCGAACAGATCGTCGCATGTATTGGTGACCAGAAAGGATCACGTGTGCTGGATATAGGTGCAGGCAGCGGGAATATTGGTGTGAGTCTGGCAAAGTATCTGCCCGAAGTCAGCATCACGGCTGTGGATACATCCGATGAGGTGCTGACACTGGCCGAAGAGAATGCTGAGAAAAACGGTGTCGGAGACCAGATCCAATTTATCCTTGCCAATGTCAAACAGGAAAATTTCGTTCAAGTTGTCAAAGGTCCTTTTGATATTGTTGTTTCCAATCCGCCCTATGTTTCTTCTGATGATTTTGCTCAACTTCCGGGAGAGATCCGAGAATACGAGCCGCGCGAGGCGCTCTGCGACGATCGGGACGGATTGTCCTTTTATCCGATCATCGCTCAAAAAAGTGTTGCACTTTTTCAATCAGGAGGACGGTTGTTTTTCGAGATCGGAGACGGTCAGAGTCAGCCTGTTCAATCGATTTTAAAAGAGGCCGGTTATGGGGGCATTCAAGTATTTTCCGATCTCAACGGCATTGAGAGGGTTGTTTGTGGGCATCTCGTTCAAAAGAACCATGTGAAAAGATAGATCAATCAAAGAATAGGACAAAATATGAACAAACAGATTTTTCGTGAATACGACATTCGGGGGATTGCCGATCAGGATTTGACAGACGATGTGGTTCAGCAAATCGGTCAGGCCTACGGCACCATCATGAAACGAAAGCAATATCAGCACATTTCAGTGGGGCGCGATGTGCGCCTGACATCGGAGCGGATTCAGAAAGCCCTGATCCGGGGCGTTCTTTCAAGCGGGCTAAATGTGGTTGATGTCGGTGTGGTGCCGACACCGGTTCTCTACTTCTCCATTGCCCATCTCAAAACGGATGGCGGCATCATGGTCACCGGGAGTCACAATCCGATTGAATTCAACGGATTGAAAATGAACGACGGCTTGCTGTCCCTGTACGGCGATCAGATTCAGCTTATCCGAAAGCTGATCGAAGAGAAGGATTTTGAAAAGGGCCGGGGAGCACTTTCCGAATATGCAATTGTTCCGGATTACAAGGCTATGCTGAAGGAACGCATCAAGATTCAAAAATCCTTTCTAATCGTCATCGACGCGGGGAACGGAACGGCAGGGCCGATTGCGCCTGATGTTTATGAAGCGTTCGGATGCAATGTCGTTCGCCTCTTCTGCGATCCGGATGGCACGTTTCCCAATCACCTGCCCGATCCGACCGTGTTGAAATATATAGAGGATCTCCGCCGCATGGTCGTGGAAGAAAAAGCCGATCTGGGTTTGGGATACGACGGCGATTCGGATCGGGTGGGCGTGATCGACGAGAAAGGGCGGGTTGTTTTTGCCGATCAGTTGCTGGCCATTCTGGTGCGGGAGGTATTGTCCAGAAATCGGGGGGCCACCATTCCGTTCGATGTCAAATGTTCCCAGATGCTGCCTGAAGTCATCGAAGAAGCGGGGGGCATCCCTCTGATGTGGAAGACAGGCCATTCGCTGATCAAAAAGAAGATGAGGGAGATCGGCGCTCCCCTGGCTGGAGAGATGTCGGGGCATATTTTTTACCAGGACGGCTATTTCGGTTATGACGATGGCATCTATGTCTCCTTTCGACTGGTTCAATATCTTTCGACACAGGAGAAAAAATTGAGCGAACTGGTGGATGCGCTTCCCCAATATGTTTCAACGCCCGAAATCCGTGTCGATTGTCCGGATGAGAATAAATTCCAGGTGGTTGAATCACTCGCGCAGTCATTCAAAAAGGAATATGAAACGATCGATATCGATGGTGTGCGGGTGAAATTTGATCAGGGATGGGGTCTTGTACGGGCATCGAATACACAGCCCATTTTGGTGCTTCGATTTGAAGCAAAGACAAAAGCCGATCTGGATCAAATCCGTCAACTTTTCAAAGAAAAATTATCCACTTTTCCCACGGTCAATCTGCAGGAATTGGAGTCCCAGTGATATTGTTAAGGATCAAACGATTTGAAGGGTCATTATCTTCTGTTATCTTGAGAGAGATCCTATTGCGTTTCTATTTACTCTATATGTACTACAGGATTCACTTATCCCAAACCTTTCAACATGATCGGGGATTGACCCATTCTGATTTTCTTTTCTATTTCATGGTCTTTTGAAGCTTGCATTTTTTTCACTAAAATTGTATATTAAAAGTTAATTAATTTGAAAGAGGAACTTGAACAGGATCATTGCAATAGCCAATCAAAAGGGCGGTGTGGGTAAAACGACAACAGCGGTTAATTTGGCCGCTTCGATTGCCGTAGCAGAGAGACGGACATTGCTTGTGGATGCCGATCCGCAGGCGAATGCCACAAGCGGTGTGGGTATCGATCATAAAACACTGGAAAAGAGCATTTACGATGTCATTTTAAAGGATGTCAATATTCACAATGTTATATTGAATACACAGATGGCTTATCTGGATATATTGCCTTCGAATATCAATCTGGTCGGTGCTGAGGTGGAATTGGTTAATCTAATCGGCAGAGAGAAAATACTACGTTCTATATTGGATGAACTTGACGATCAATATGAATATATTTTTATTGATTGTCCTCCTTCATTGGGATTACTGACAATCAACAGTCTTACTGCGGCCCATTCTGTCCTTATCCCTATTCAGTGTGAATATTATGCTTTGGAAGGATTGAGCCAACTCCTGAAAACCATTCGTCTCGTTCAGAAACATCTCAACGGTGAATTGGTCATTGAAGGGGTGCTTTTAACCATGTATGATAACCGGCTCAATCTTTCGCAGCAGGTGGCGGAAGATGTGAGAAAATTCTTTGATGATAAAGTGTTCAATACGATTATTCATCGCAATGTGAGGTTGAGTGAAGCCCCCAGTTATGGAAAACCGGTCATTCTCTACGATGCTGTTTGTTCTGGAACGGAGCACTATATGAGGCTTGCTGAGGAGGTGATGAATCATGAAGCATAAACGGTTGGGCAGGGGTTTGGAGGCATTGATTACTCAGAGTTCGCCTGATGAAGAGGATCATCTGGATGAGACGCTCTGTAAGGTGGATGTATCCAAAATACATCCGAATCCTTATCAACCCAGGAGAGATCTTGACAGGGATGAACTGGAAAAATTGAAACAATCGATTCGGGAAAATGGTGTGATACAACCCATTGCCGTCCGGAAAGTAGACGGAGAATTTGAATTGATTGCCGGTGAAAGGCGACTCCGGGCTGTACAGGAATTGGGATTCCAGGAGATACCCGCATTTGTCATGGATGTTGTGAGTGAAGACCAGATGCTTGAGATGGCACTGGTTGAAAACATACAGAGAGAGGATTTGAATCCGATTGAATTGGCGAAAGCCTATCACCGACTGCAGAAAGAATATGGATTAACGCAGGAGGCAATCGCTCAGAAAGTCGGGAAGGATCGTGCGTCCGTGGCTAATTTTATTCGTTTGTTGAAGCTTCCGGACATCATACAGAAAAGTCTTGAAAAAGAAGAAATTTCGATGGGGCATGCCAGGGCTTTGATGGGACTTCCCCAGGAAGGACTCCAGATTAGAATATGGAAAAAACTGGTTAAACGAGGGTGGAATGTTAGAAAAATTGAGGAAATTGTCCGAGATCAGTTGGAAAAGGATGAAAAGGGAAAAGAAAGCAAAATTAGAGAGAAATCTTCTTATCTCGTTGATATTGAAGATAAGCTGAGGGTTATTTTGGGAACGCAGATTCATATCCAACAGATGGCTCGAGGAGGCAAGATCGAGATTTCCTATTTTTCGAATGAAGATTTGGAACGTATTATCGAACTCATACAACAGATATCGTAGGTTTAAGATGAAAAAACGCAGTCGAAAAAAATATTTGTCATTGATCTTTGTTCCTGATCAGGAACAAGAGCCGAAGAGTATCTCGATGAGTTATGCCAGAGGGCGTTTGATACTGGTTTTGCTTGTTATTCTTTTGCTTCACTCTATATTTGGCGGGATAGGCTACTACCGGATTTATCGATTGGGAAAATGGACAAGTGTGCTGGAAGAGGAGAATAGAGATTTAAATGTCCGGAATCAGAAAATTGAAGAAATTGCTGAGCAGTTTGAGTTGATTCGACTGAGGGACGAACAGATACGAAGAGCGTTTGGTACACAATTGGGGCTTGAGGCTTCTCCTGATCTTGATCTTATCATCATGAATGATCAAGTGAATGCATACAGTTCCACTTTGAGAGCGATGAATGAAGAAACCGCATCTGTTGAAACATCGAGGCAACCTGTTCAAAATGGCCTTTATTTCTTGACTGAAGGCAGTGGTGAATATTTTGATCCTGAGTATTTACCCACACGTCTTCCCGTAAATGGCTATGTTACCACCCGTTTTCAAGAAGGAGGGTGGTTTGTGGGGCGAAGTCATCTGGGGATCGATATTGCCGCTCAAAAAGGGACATCTATCCGAGCAGCAGGATCCGGGATAATCCTCTTTGCTGATTGGACTCCCGATTTTGGCAATCTCGTGGTTATTGCCCATGGGAACGGACTTTTTTCTTATTATGCCCATGCGATGCGGTTGCTCGTGGCTCAGGGTATGCGGGTGAAGCGCGGTGATGTGATCGCCCTTGTCGGCAGTTCGGGAATCAGTTCGGCTCCACATTTACATTTTGAGATTTGGAAAAATGGCAAAGCGCTGGATCCGGAAGAATTTATTTTTGCGTTGCAGGGTCCGAGTGAATAAAAGATTTGTTTAACTTGAGAATAGTAGGATAGTCATCCATAAAATTTAGGAGTATATTTTGCGAAAAGGGAAAACAAATACCGAATTTGGCCGGGGGGGTGAATTGAATACCATTGTGGGGAAAGGGACAATTGTTGAGGGAGATTTGAAGGTCAAAAACAGTCTCCGTATCGATGGTATTGTGAAAGGGAATGTCAACACGACGGATACGATTATTGTCGGTAAGGATGGTGAGGTGGAGGGTCGGGTCCGAGCGAAACATCTTCTTTTGGGTGGCAAAGTGAAAGGGAATGTTTTTGCATCTGGCAGGGTTTTTTTAGAATCAACGGCTTCTGTTTTTGGAGATATCAAAGCGGTACGGCTGGTCGTTGATGAGGGTGCCATTTTTGATGGAAAATGTACAATGAATGAAACCGAAAAAACAGAGGATTCAAAATCATCGGAAACCAATGAGAATCTTCCGAGTTAAAGAAAAAGTGTGCTGTCGGTTTCAACTTAGTACGGTTATGGCACTTTTAAAAAATAAATCGTTTATTCAAGAGGGGATCATTCTATTTGGATATGAAGAGGAATAAAATATGACTGTAGGTGTTCTCAATGAAATCAAGAAAGCCGAAGAGAAGGCAGATCGAATTGTACAAGAGGCTCGTGAGAAAGGTGAAATGAAGTTGGGAGAAGCCAGAATTCGGATGAAAGAGGAAATTGAAAAGACAAAAAAGCAAACCAAATTGAATATCTCAAAACATGTTGAAGCCATTTGCCAGGATCGCGAAAAGGAGATTCGGGCTATTCAGAGGGAAACAAAAACAAAAATGAATAAGATTCGAAGTCATGCTCAGCAGAAAAAGCAAGAAGTTGTGTCGCTCATTTTAAAAAGGATTTTAGGATAATGGCTATATCTCCGATGCAAAAGGTTGAAATCTTCGGCCACCGTTCAGAAAAAGGAGAAGTTCTTCGAATGCTACAGGATCTGGGTATCATGGAAGTCAGTGATTTTGGCGATACAGATCAGGATACTCCTGTTGAAACGGTCATTTCGGAAACGTCACAGAAGATCAGTGAATTGAAAGAACAGTATTCGGGTGTCCAGTTCAGCATTCGGTTTTTGCAGCCCTATTTGCCCAAACAGAACTTTTTGGAAAAGATGGCCAATAAACGGTTAATGGTATCCAGAGAAGAATATGTTCAAATTTCAGAGAGTTTTGATTACCAGCAGGTTGTTGCTCAATGCAATACCTTTGATGTGGAAAAGGTTGAACTGCTCAATCAATTGGATAAGCTGAAAAAAGAGCGGGACGCCGTTCTATCCTGGTTGCCGATGGAAATTCCGGTTGACCAGATTGCCGACACCAAAACAACCATCGTTAGAACATTTACCATTCGAAAAAATCTCTGCGAAAAACTGATTTCATCTTTGGAATCGTTTAAAGATGCTTATGATTTGATCCGCATTCAGCAAGTCGAGATAGAAGATGCTGTATTATTGATTTATCTCAAAGAAGAAAGAGATGCGATTGAGGCTGTATTACAGGAAATCGAGCATCATGATGTGTCTTGGGAAGGGTACCAAGGAACGCCGAAACAGATTGTCGCCTCGATTGAACGCGAAATGGATGAAATGGAACAAAAATTGAAATGGATTGCTAAAGAAACCGTGAAGATGGTTGCTCACAGGCCCAAATTGCTTTTAATGGAAGATTATCTGTCCAATGCCATCGAACGGCTCGAAATTGAGAAGCAATTTGCTCAAACAAAAAATGCTTTTGTCATTCAGGGATGGACAAGGACAGAGGATTTCGACCAACTTCAGGAACAGATCGAAAAACAATTCAGCATGGCGCGGGTTATTCGTGCTGAACAGGCCAAAGGTGAAAAGCCGCCGGTGCTGCTCAAAAATAAGAATTTTTCAGAGCCATTCGAAGTGGTGACCAACCTGTATGGATCTCCATCGTATTATGAAATCGATCCTACTCCGGCTCTTGCCCCTTTCTTCATCCTTCTTCTGGCTATCTGTATTACCGATGGAGGGTATGGTCTTGTCATGGCTCTTTTTGGTTTTGTCGCTATGAAGTTTCTCCGTCTTGGACAGGGAATGCGAAAACTTTTTAAAATCATTTTTTACACCGGAATTGTCACTGTAGTTGTAGGCATATTTACGGGCGGTTATTTTGGAATTGATTTTTCAGGTCTCAGTCCCTCTCTTCAGGCGCTGAGGAACAGATTCTTGTTTGTCGATCCGATGAATCAACCTGTGCTGTTTCTGTTGGTATCATTTGCGATTGGATTCGTACACATTTCATTCGGGGTTCTTGTTGAGTTTTATGATAAATTTCGAAAAGGCAAATGGGTGGATGGTTTATTCGATCAGATTTCGTGGATTTTTTTCCTGTGGGGAATTGCCCTTTATGCTGTCTCATCATTTGGCCTATTGCCCTCAATCGTGGGTGTGATCTGCAAATGGATGGCGTTGGTTTCCGGATTGGTGATTTTTTTATTCAGCGGTCGCGAAAATAAAAGCATCATCGGACGGCTGGGCAGTGGTTTGTTTGAGCTTTACGGGATTACGGGTTATTTTGGAGATATCCTTTCCTATTCCAGAGTGATGGCCATGGGAATGGCTACGGGTGTGATTGCCATGGTTGTCAATATCTTCGTGGGTATGGTGAAAGGTATTCCCGTTGTCGGCATTGTTGTGGCCGCCCTGCTGTTTGTTTTCGGTCATATTTTTAATATTTTGATCAACTTGGTCAGTGGGTTTGTTCATACCATGCGGTTGCAGTTTGTGGAATTTTTTGGCAAATTTTTAGAAGGGGACGGTAAACCTTTTAAACCTTTTCAGACGAGTTATCGGTATGTTTTATTTTCATCAGGAGATATAGAGAGAAAATAATGTCATGGTTGTTTATTTATCATTTCAATGGTTATCTAAATTTTAACAGGAGGATGTTATGATTGGATTAGTGATTGCACTCTTTGGAATTGCTCTGGCGGTGGTTCTATGTGGATTTGGATCGATTATTGCGGTTGGAGCCTTGGGACAGACCTCAAACGGTGTGATGAGTGAAGAACCTGAATTGTTCGGAAAATTGTTGTTGCTTACGGCTTTGCCGGGGACGCAGGGGATTTATGGGTTTTTGGCCGGATTCATTGGTATTGTGAAATTGGGTCTTTTGGGAGGTGGCCCTGAGGCTCAATGGCAAATACTGAGGGATTCGGGCACTGTTTTGGATGGGGTTCAGTTCCTGCTGGCTTGCTTGCCTATTGCTCTTGCAGGTTTTTTCTCCGCTATCAAACAAGGACAGGTTTGTGGTACCGGTATTACCATGACTGCCAAACAACCTGATCATATGGGAAAAGCTCTGGTTTTGGGTGTGTTTGTTGAATTTTATGCCATCTTAGGTCTTCTTATATCGATTCTTATGATAAACAGCATACAGTATTAGGTGGATTATATGCCTGCGGAAGCGATTATTAAAAAGATATTGGATGACGCCAAAAAGGAAGCGGTGACTGTTGAGAAGGAATATCGGGAAGAACTGAAGAAAATCGAAGCCGAGCAGAAGCTGGAAATTGAAAAGATCACGGCTGATGTCAAAAAAGAAGGGAAAACGCAGGGTGATGAAAAGGCTCGGCGGCTCCTTTCAAATGCGGAAATCGGTGCAAGAAAATCTTTGCTTGAACTGAAACAGGAACTGATCGATGACGTTTTCCAATCGGCATACGATCACGTGCGAAAAATGGAGGATAAGGTTTACCGTCAATTTATTCACGATCTGATCATCAAGATTGCTGAAATCGGTGATGAAGAGGTCATCGTCGGCGAGAAAGATGTCAAATTATTGAATTCTTCGTTTATCGAACAAATCAATGCCGACCTGAAAAAAGCAGGTAAAAAGGGCAAACTGCATTTGGGAAAGCCTTCTCCCGAGATTGACGGCGGTGTACTTCTTCGCCGCGGACGGAAAGAGATCAGCGCAACACTTTCAGCAATATTCAACGAAGCCCGACATGAATTGGAATCTGAGGTGGCCAAGATATTGCTGAAGGAGGGATAATGAAACCCCGTCTTCATTTTGATTTCCGGTATGGTTTTGCAGTCGGGCGTATTCGCTCTCTGGAAAAACGTTTTCTGTCCAAACAGATATTCGATCGGCTTCTCAGTTGCTCTCTCCCCCAGGAGATGGGTCGTATTCTTTCAGAGAATGGGTATCGGAGTGAATTTTCAGGCGCAGGGACCTGGCTTGATATTGAGGATTCTCTGGAACGCGAATGGAATGATACACTCAGCCTGGTGACCCAACTCAATGAAGATCCATTTTGGACGGATTTGTTTCGTAAGCGCATGGATTACTATAATTTAAAAATACTTCTGAAGGGAAATGTGTCGGGGGAAAATCGTGAAGATCTTCTTCAGGAAGGGGGATTCATACTGATTGAACTCATTAAAAAGAAAATGCAATTGGAAAAAAGAGAAGAAACTGAAGAAAAGGAAGAAATAGAAGAATCTGAAGAAGATGAAGTGTTACCTCCCTTTTTTAAAAGTGCATTTCAGAAAGCGAAGGAGGCTCTTTCTGAAACAAAGGATCCCACTTTGGTGGAACTCGTTGTTGATCAACTTGAGATGGAAGATTGGAATCTGGCCTTTCAGAAACAGTCTAATCGTTTTTTATCGGACTGGTTGCGTCTTCAAATCGATTTGATCAATTTGACAACCCTTTTGCGTATTAAATCCGCAAAGGAGAAACCCCCTTATTTGGATAGAGCTTTTTTAAAAGGTGGCACTCTGACGTGCGAATTTTTCTCTTTATTCATTGAAGAACCCTGGAAATCGGTCTATCAAGCTTTGGAGGGAACGGATTATGGGGAAATGGTTGTTCGGGCCGTTCGGGATCTTGAAAATGGGAAAGGCTTTTCAGAATGGGAACGGTTATGTCAATCCATGAACTGGCAATATCTCCAGTTTGCACGTCAGTTTGGGTTTGGTGTTGAGGTTCTGTTTTCCTATTTGTTGGTAAGAGAAACGGAGTTGTCACTGGTTCGTCGTATTCTTATTGGCAGGGCCAATGGACTGGCAAAAGAAACGATATCTGATGGAGTTGCTTATGTTTTCAACTAAGATTGCCGCAGTCGGAGATTTTGATTCGGTCTTTATGTTTCAATCCATGGGTGTGCAAGTCTATGCTGTAGAGGAGAGTACAAAGGGTAGAGAGCACTTCTCGCAGATTTTAAAACAGGGATTTGAAATCGTTTTTTTAACTGAAAGACTTGGAGAAAAATGGTCTGACATCATCCAGGAGGTCAGTACCAAAAGAAAACCCACCGTGGTGTTGATTCCCGACCAGAAGGGAAGCACCGGATTCGCGTTGGACCGAATTCGGAATGTCGTGAAAAAAGCGGTCGGTGCCGATATCTTAAAAGAAAAAAGAGAAACTTAAATCAATTTAATGGAATGTGAACCATTCGATTTGATCGGGTGATGTGAATATAAGGATGTGCGTATGAGTAAAAAAGGACAAATTGTAAAAGTCTCAGGTCCGCTGATTGTTGCGGAAGGAATTGAAAATGCCAAAATGTACGACGTTGTGCGGGTGAGTGAAAAACATCTCATTGGAGAGATCATTGAGCTTCGTGGGAATAGAGCCTGGATACAGGTCTATGAAGAGACCGCCGGATTGGGACCGGGAGAGCCGGTGACGACAACGGGAGAACCGTTGAGTGTGGAGCTGGGTCCTGGTCTTATTGAGTCGATCTATGACGGCGTACAAAGGCCGTTGGACATCATCAGACAGCAGGAAGGTGATTTTATCACACGGGGGATCAATATACCCGGGATCGATAAATCCAAAAAATGGTCATTCAACCCCCGTGTGAAAAAAGGGGATAAGGTCAGTTCTGGAGATATCCTGGGTGTGATTCAGGAAACGCCTGTTGTTGAACATCGTATCCTTGTGCCGGATGGTGTCGAAGGCTCGGTTCAGGATATCCGAAAGGGTGAAATGACCGTTGAACAAACGGTTGCCGTCATTGCCAATGGGAAAGAGAAAACAGAAGTGAATATGCTCCAGAATTGGCCTGTTCGGAAACCCCGACCCTATAAGCAAAAATTAATTCCTGTTATTCCTCTTATAACCGGACAAAGGGTATTTGATACATTTTTCCCTGTTGGGAAAGGAGGCACCGCGTGTGTACCGGGACCTTTTGGATCAGGGAAAACGGTAATTCAACACCAGTTGGCAAAGTGGGCTGATGCCGATATCATTGTCTATATCGGCTGCGGAGAACGTGGGAATGAAATGGCCGATGTGCTCCTCGAGTTTCCGGAACTGACCGATCCCCGTTCGGGAGAACCCCTGATGAAAAGGACCGTTCTTATTGCCAATACATCGAATATGCCGGTCGCGGCTCGAGAAGCATCGGTTTATACGGGCATCACGATAGCCGAATATTTTCGCGATATGGGCTATTCGGTGGCTGTTATGGCAGATTCCACTTCTCGATGGGCAGAAGCCATGCGAGAAATGTCCGGCCGACTTGAAGAAATGCCTGGTGATGAGGGGTACCCGGCCTATCTTGGCAAACGGATTGCCGAATTTTATGAAAGAGCCGGAAGGGTCATCTGTGTCGGTTCAGACGGTCGGGAAGGATCTCTGACCGTTGTCGGCGCAGTGTCTCCGCCGGGTGGAGACCTGGCCGATCCTGTTGTTCAGGCCACACTCCGCATCGTCAAGGTATTCTGGAGTCTTGAAGATAAACTGGCTTATCAGAGACATTTTCCCGCTATCAGCTGGCTGAACAGCTATTCACTCTACCATTCCAATCTTGAATCCTATTTCCAAAAAGAAATCCACGAGGATTTTCCCGATCTTCGAAAAGAGGCCATGCGCATTTTGCAGGAGGAAGCGGATCTTCAGGAAATTGTCAAATTGGTCGGAGTTGATGCGCTCTCCATGTCTGACCGCGTCCTGCTTGAAATTGCACGTTCCATTCGTGAAGATTTTCTTCATCAGAATGCATTTCATGAAGTTGATACCTATGCATTGATGGATAAACAGTATCTGATGCTTAAAATCATTCTTGAGTTGTATGATCTGTTTAAGAAAGCCATGGAAAATGGTGTGCCTTTTGAAAAACTCAGTTCGTTGCCGATAAGGGAGGAGATTGCCAGAGCGAAGTATCATCCGGAGAAGGAAATGGAAAAAATCGAAGGTATCCGAAAAGAAATGGTTAAACAGGTCGAAGCACTCATCAAGGAGGAGAAAGTTCATGCATAAGGCGTATTTGACGATTCGTGAAATAGCTGGGCCTCTCGTTTTAGTTGAAGAGATAGAAGGTGTAAAGTATGAGGAATTGGTCGAATTGGAACTTCCGACCGGAGAGGTGCGTCAAGGACGGGTTTTGGAAGTCAATGAAGATCGTGCGTTAATCCAGCTTTTTCAAGAAGCTACTGGTCTTGATGTATTTAAAAGCAAGGTTCGTTTTTTAGGAAGAGGCATTCAACTCAACGTCTCGCCCGATATTTTAGGAAGGGTGTTTGATGGTCTGGGTCGTCCAATCGACGAGGGTCCACAGATACTCCCCGAAAAGAAACTGGAGATCAACGGCAATCCGATCAATCCGCAAGCCAGGGCTTATCCGTCTGAATTTATTCAGACGGGCATTTCGGCTATCGATGGTCTGAATACGCTGGTGCGCGGACAGAAGTTGCCCATATTTTCCGGTTCCGGATTACCGCATAATCAGGTCGCTGTACAGGTTGCGCGTCAATCGAAAGTCTTGGGGAAAGAAGAGAAATTTGCCGTTGTTTTCGGTGCCATGGGGATCACATTTGAAGAGGCGGAATATTTTATTCAAGGATTTCGTGAGACCGGCGCGATCGACCGGTCGGTTCTCTTTGTTAATTTGGCCGATGATCCGGCTATCGAAAGAATTTCAACGCCAAGGATGGCCTTGACAGCTGCCGAATATCTGGCTTTTGATTTGGATATGCATGTTCTGGTTATTTTAACCGATATGACCAATTATTGTGAAGCCCTGAGAGAAGTTTCCGCGGCTAGAAAGGAGATACCCGGTAGACGAGGCTACCCGGGTTATCTCTATACCGACCTCTCATCGATTTATGAAAGAGCCGGAAGAATTAAAGGGAAAAAGGGGTCGATTACACAGATTCCCATCCTCACCATGCCTGAAGATGACAAAACCCATCCCATCCCCGATCTGACGGGATACATCACCGAGGGCCAAATAATTCTTTCCCGTCAGCTCTATAAAAAGGGTGTCAATCCCCCAATCGACGTCCTTCCTTCTCTGTCCCGATTAAAGGACAAGGGTATCGGCAAAGGCAAAACAAGGGAGGATCATGCCGATTTGTTCAATCAGTTGTTTGCGGCTTATGCACACGGTAAGGAGGTACAGGAATTGGCCGTTATATTGGGTGAGGCAGCCTTGTCTGAAATGGATCATCTCTATTTCAAATTTGCCGATGATTTTGAAGCGCAATATGTGGGTCAAGGTGAGTATGAAGATCGTACCATTGAAGAGACACTCGATATCGGATGGAAGCTTTTATCCGTGTTTCCCACCGTTGAGCTAAAAAGAATCCGTCCGGAGTGGATGGATAAATATTTTAAGAAATTTCAGAAGAAAGAAGAAGCCCAAGAAGAAGAAATCAAGGAAGAAGAAATCAAAGAAGGGAAATCCAAAGAAGAAGCCAAAGAAAAGAAAACCGGAGAAGAGCGAAGCAAAGAAAAAAAGACCAAAGAAGAGGTTGTTGAAAAAGGTTAAATATGATCGTAGTAAAGAAGACAGATTCAACCTGGTTTGTGTCTCTGTTTGAAATAGCAGGCATTAAATTTGCTTGATGATTTTATTTGGCATTTTGAAGACAAAATGATTGATTTCTGACCATTTTTTAAGCGATTTTAAAGCAATTTGGTAAAGATAAGGTGAACGATATTTTTCAATGATCATATAAATAAATGGAGAAGGTCATTCAGTGGCTATGCAATTTGCGACAAATGCAACAAGGATGGAACTCCTGCGAATCAAAAAACGGCTGGTGTTGGCTCACCGCGGTCATAAGCTTTTAAAGGATAAACAGGATGCCCTTATGCGTCATTTTCTTGAACTGGTTGATACAATTCGGGAGTTGCGAAAAGAAGTCGAAGAGAAGATGCAAAGATGTTTTCAATATTTTCTAATGAGTCGGATATCAACCTCCCGTCCCTATATAGAAGAAGCTTTGATGGTGTCAAATAAAAAATTGGATATTGAGTTTGAAAGTAAACAGGTACTCAATTTACAGGTTCCGGTCATTGTGAGTCGAGTTGAGGGGGATATCAGAAGTTATGGTTTTGCTCATACAACGGGGAATCTGGATTTGGGTTTACAGTTATTTGAGGAGACTTTTCCAAAATTGTTGGAATTGGCCCAAGCTGAAAAGGGTCTCTATCTGATCGGCGATGATATTGAAAAGACACGCAGGAGAGTGAACGCATTGGAGTATATTCTTATTCCAGGGTTAGAAGAAACGAGGAGATATATTCAAATCAAACTCAATGAAGTTGAAAGAGGAAATTTGACACGATTGATGAAGGTCAAGGAATTGATTCGTGAAGACTAATTAATCGATCAATATGCAATGATAACATTTGCCTTAGCGGGAAAATTAATGAAAAGAATTTTATATATCTTATCTCATTCTATTTTCGTTATCTCTATTTTCTTCATTTTTTCCTTTTCGTTTTCACTTTATGCTCAAGGAGTAGAATTGTGGGGGGAAAGGGTACAGTACTACCTTCAGTTAAAAAGAGATGATTTTTTTGAGGCCATGATTCCAAAAGAGAGATTTCTTCTTGGGATCGTGCAAAGTGTCAATGAAGAGATAGAAGATCGCCGATTGCATGGAGTGGATGTGTCTGAATTGGGAATTCGTGAGATTATCCCACCCGATGAAATGGTCATTGATGAATATGTTCGAGAAATGCAGAAGGTTGCTGATTTGATTGACGAAATAGAACAATTGGAAAGAAAAGCCAGACAGAAAGCCGACTTGAACGCTTTGGAAATTCTTTCAGGTTTAAAGAGATCGGTAAGAGAAATCATCGAAGGCGATGCATCTATGAATCAATATGAAAGGATTGTTGAAAGTATCAGCACAGGTGAAAATGGGGGAATTGTGGTCACTGATTCAATGGATTCTTTCGAAGTCTATATCGGTCCAGAAGATCTCTTTGAACAGTGGAAATACAACCAGATATTGGATTACAAAGTGAAATATACAGAATTTGAATTTCTCCGTACTCGATTGTTACAAACAGCAACCCCTGCTCAAGAAAAACGGATGTTCCAAAGATATTTGAAAAGAACGCTTGATACTTATTCGCGAGGTGATTTTCTCCTTTCAAGGCTGCAATTTAGAGATATTTTAAGTACCTTTGAACATTATGAATTTTTAGATGATATCTGTTACTACTACGGCGAGTCATGTTATGGATTGAACTATTTTGATGAAGCGTTGGAAGCCTATCAACGTGTCATCGATGAATATCCGGGCTCATTATTCTGTGCAAAGGCACTGGTTAAACAGATTTATATTTATTATATCTATGGGCAATTAGACAGACTCTACAAAGTTTATCAACATTTACTCATCTATCAGGATCAGTTGGATTCTGAACAATTGGGTATTGTATTTTATTTGGTTGGATATGCTTATTTCCAATCAGGGGAGTATGAAAAAGCGATTGAATCATTGGGACAAGTGGCTAGCGGAACGACCTATTTTTTCCCGTCTCTCTATCTTTCAGCAGCCTGTTGCTCAAACCTGGGTCGGGATGAGGCGGCTTTAACAACCTACCAAATGATCGTTGAAGAGAGAATCCATGGGGATAGGGATCCCGTATTGTCTCAAATCAAAAATAATGCACTCCTCAAACTGGGATTAATCTATTATGAACGGGGAGAGGATGAAAAAGCCGTTGGCTATTTTAATCAGGTATCGCAGGATTTTCAATACTATGATTTGAGCTTGATGGCAAAAGCATGGAGTGCCTACAGGACAGGACGGCCTGGGGAGGTTTTGGAAAGTGTGGACTGGCTGTTAAACAACGCGATGATTTCAAACTATGCCTATGAAGCCATGGTTCTTGCCGCGAGTTCGAAAGATCTTTTGGGTAACAGAGAGGAAGCGATTGAGGATTTAAAGCAGGTCTATCGAATCGGAAGTGAATCCAATCAAAATATCATCGAATCGTCGGATCCCTGGGCATTGGTGCAAGATCTCCGTGAGACGGAAGAAGTCTATCAAGAATCATTGGATGATAAGGATCGTGCCATGTTTGCCGAAATTGATAAAATTCGACAGTTTCTCCAGGCATCGGTTTCAATTCCTCAACCTGCCGATTATGATGAAACTCGAATAGATGATGGCATCTCAGAAACAACAGAAGAAATCATTCAAAAAATAGAGACGCTGGATAATTTAGAAAAGCAACTGGAAAATAGAGAGAACACAGAGCTCATTCGGCAGATTCGCCAACTCAGGAGTAGTCTCATTGAAGTGCTTCAGGGGCAAACCGATCGTTTTTCAGGAACATTATACGATGCAGAGGAATCTCCTTTGATCCGTCGTATGGGGATTGCCGAGTACCAAAAATATATTTTTCGATCATTGCTTCTACAGACAAAACGTGAAAAAGACCAAACCATGAAGGATATTTTAGAAGCTGAACAACTCCTCGAAGAAGCCCGAGAACAGGATCGATTTGAAATCGTCATCCAGATGGAAATCCATCGGGAGGAATTAGAGGATTATTATGGCAAGTTGAATCTTTATGAAGTGTGGCTGCTTGAAAATATGCCCCAAGATTTTCAGATGGAATTGGACCGATGGGCTTCTTTTAGTGGATATGGCATCAGCAATATCAATTTTTCTCGGATTAAGGAAAATGAACAACGGATTGCTCAGATATCACAGACCATTCAGTTGTTGGATCACGTATTTCAATCCAAAAGGAAAAATCTGGATGATCGAATAGAGAGTTTGCTGAATGATGTCGCAAAAATAGAGGAACAAATGCAAGAGGAGAGTGTGAGAAAGGAACAAGAAGAGAGAGATCAATTTTTCCAGATCGAATATTTCAACAGAGAGGAACAAGAGTCCGTTGTCGGTGAAATTCGTGAAACCACAGATTCTGAGGAACCTTAATCATATGCCCAAACGATGGATTCAACTATTCGGAATGATTTGTTTTGGTATGGGAATGATAAAGGCTGTTTTTCCCCAAACCGGTCTTTCTGAAGTCGATTCCACTTTCTGGTCGCTTTCACTTCCTGAAATTCAAAACTATCGGGCCTATTATGTCCAGGAATTGGAAATGCTGCAGGAAGAGAAACGTACTCTGATCCAAAGGGGTATTGAAGACGGTGAACGGCTTCTCCAGATGAGATATGATGATAATATCGTTGACGAAATACTGGTTCGATTGGCAGACCTCTATTATTATCAAGAGAAAGATGATTACCTTACACGTATGCAATTGTATGATGAACAGTTAACCCTGTATGAACAGGGCGTCATTCAAGAAGTGCCTGAAGAACCTCAGTTGAATTGTCAGCATTCATTAGAGATCTATCAACGCATTATAGATGAATTTCCCCAGAGCGATTTAACAGATGACGCCTTTTACAACAAAGCCTTTCTCCTGGAAGAGTTAGGGCGATTTAAGGAGGCCAATCAGGTCTATGTTCATCTTATCGATGCTTATCCGGGCAGTCAGTATGTTCCGGAAGCTTACATGAGATTGGGAGAGTATTATTTTAATCCCCCGATGAATGATCTTACAAATGCTATTTATTTTTACAATCAGGTTTTGAATTTTCGCGACAGTCCGCGTTATGATGAAGCTTTGTACAAACTGGGATGGAGTTATTACAGGCTGAGTCAATATCCGGAAGCAATCAGTTATTTTACCACACTGGTTGAGAACCAGCAGATGGTTCAGAGAATCGATCCCATGAGTATGGAACTGCGAGCGGATCTGATCGATGAAGCCATAGAGTATGTGTCAATCAGCTTCATTGACTTTGGGGGTGTCCCCAAGATGATGGAGTATCTAAACAAAATCAATCGTCCTGAATGGGGTGCGGAGGCATTGAGAAAACTGGGCGATATCTATATGGTGGAACAAGAAGAATATATGCATGCTGTTGCCGCCTATGAAGCATTACTGAATTATGCACCCTATTCCTCTGAAGCCCCCACCATTCAAAAGAAGATCATTGATTGCTATGAAATGACGAATAATCAGCAGGATGCGATCTTGTCTCGTCAACAATTGTTTTCCAAATATAGAGCAGAAGGAGAGTGGTGGAATCAGATTGAAGACGAAGAGGCCAAGTTGCAAGCGTATGGTTTGGCGGAACAGGCATTAAGGGAAAATATCAATTCGCTGATCAGTATGGCCAATGAAGAGTCCAGTCAATCCTTATATGAAGAGATTGTGGAACTAGGGGAAAGTTATTTGGAATCTTTCCCGGAGGATTTACATGCCTATATGATTCGCTGGAACAATGCATTGATTTTAGATACAAAACTACACGCCTATAAAAAGGCTCTTCAAGAATATTTAACCATCAGTTTGGTCTATAATCACGTGCGATACGAGACATTTGCCAGAGAGAGGGGATTGGCTACAATCAAGGACGCAGCAGAAAATGCGGTTGTTGTTGCCGATTCACTTGTTCGGCAAGAAAAAAGGCAGAATCCAGAATTGTATCAAATATCTGATGAAACGGATGCAAAAGAACCAAGACCTTTGACAACTGCGGAAAGCTGGCTGGCCATGGCTTATGATAATTATATTAAACTCTTCCCTTTTGATAAGGAAACTCCAACTGTCCTGGCCAATGCAGGTGCACTCTATTATACGCATAACCAATTCAATGAAGCCCTCAAATACTTTAAAACGCTGGTAGAATATTTCCCCCGAAGTGAACAGGTACACAATGTTCAATTTTCCATATTGGATAGTTATTTCGGCAAGAAAGATTACATAAGTGTGGAAAATTTAGCCAAAAGGCTGCTCAGTGATCCGGCTGAGAACCAAATCAAACCCAACGTCGAAAGGCGATTGGGTGAAGCCATATTTTTGGGTGCTCAGGAATTGGCTGAAGAAGGAAAGGGTTCTCTGGCGGCAGACGAATATTATCGTATGGCACTTGAAGTTCCTTCTCTCGATTTTGCAGATCGTTCGCTTTTTAATGCTGCCAGAGAATATGAACGTATCGGGAATTACAATGCAGCCATTCGTGCCTATGAATTGTTGAGGGCATCGTACAGCGGCTCCTCTCTGTTGGCTGATGCGTTTAATAATGTTGCTTTTAATTATGGCGAAATTGGAGAGTATAAAATTGGTGCAGAAAGATATGAAATGTTGTATCAATTGTTAAAAGATGGGGATCGGGCAAAAGATGCGCTTTTTAATGCTTGTATCTTTTATGAAAAAGCGCAAGAGCGGGAAAAACTAATCGAGGTGAGTCAGATGTATGCTACCCGATATCCTGATGCAGAAGATGCCCCAAACATTTTTCTCAAAACAGCAGGTTATTATTTAGAATTGGGTTTGTATGATAGTGCTGTCAGAGTTTATGCAGATTTCCCAAAATACTTTCCGAACTCTCCCCTGGTAGTGGAAGCTTATTCGGAGCTGGGAAATTACTATTTTGGAATTAATGCTTATGTGGAGGCTGAAGAATCCTATTTAAAAGCCTATACAACCAATGATTTATTGAAGAAGCAGGGTTTGGAAGGTAACGATTATTATGCAGCTGAAGGATTGTTCCTTGCCAGTCGGATCCAAAAGAATCGGTTTAATCAGATAACATTTTCATTACCCCAGTTTTCTCTGAACCAGTCGATACAAGAAAAAACGAACCTGCTCGAACGCCTCGTCAGCCAATATGCCAATGTGATTGCATTCGGTACCTATCGTTTCCCTGAATCACTCTATCGAATCGGTGAGGTTTATGAGAATTTTGCTCAGACCTGGGCAAACCAGGAAATACCACCCATGGATCCCACTTCTCAGGCAATCAAGGAGAAAGAGATTAGCAGTCGAACCACACAAATTTACAGTCAAACTTTAGCGGCATATAGAAATGCTGTTGATGTATTGCAAGAAGTAATGGCGGAAACCATTACACCAGAAAAGATCGAGGAAGATACGTTCTCTTTATCGAGTTCCAATGATAGCCTCCTGACATTGATCCATATTTGGCTGAGTAATGCCCAGGATAAAGTCTCGGAAACACTTTATCAAATGGCTGAAGTGAATGCACAATCGGTCGATTACCTACTGAATGCACCCATCCCGTCAGATTTAGATGACGTGGCAAAACTCGAATACCGGAGTCAAGTTCTTGTGAAAGCCATTCGTCCTCTGTTACAAATTGTTGAAGAGGCGCATCGGAGAAATATATTGGTGGCCGATACATTGGGGATCCATAATCGGTGGACGGAAGCTTCTCGGTTAAAAAGGGTCGCATCGTTAAAATTTTTAAGCGATCAGTATCAGGTCCTTTCGTTCGATGCATTGAATGGCTATCATCAAAATGTACTTGCCTATCGAGAAAGGGCTCTCGTGAGTGGTTTGAGGGTACCGGAGGAATTGCAGGTTTTAATGCTTCATTTTATTGAGCTGTCCCAATTGTATTCAAATACGGCTATTCAATTCACTGAAGAAAACGTAAACAAAACTTCAGGAAATATTCTTGAAGATTTTGAGATTACAGAAATTCAGGACGATTTGGTTGAATTCGTTGTCCATATGGTGGACTCGTTGGAAAAGGATATCGAAAAGAGACTTGAAGATCAGCAGGAAGCCGAAAGTCGATTCCAGGAAGAGGGAAGTCTTCACTACGAAGAGGTTCTGGCTACATTTGAAGATCACGTTTTTTTCTTAGAGGAAAATAAACGGATCATTTTAGAGTCGGCTTATGACATGGCAGAACGGCTTGAAACCCCGAGCATATTGAAGGGGTGGCTTGGTGTACGACTGGTTCAGTATAATCCAGATACTTATGCTGATAAATTGGATATTCCCATTGAAACGTTTATCCTGCAGACGGATACATCGTGGAGATATTCTCCCACATACCAGGATGGATGGGAGAAACCGAATTTTGATATGAGCCACTGGTACTGCTCCGAAGCATCCATCAACTACCGTTCGGTTGATGATATCTATGATGCGGTTCAAAATAACCAAGTCATGCCGGCTTGGCTTGATGATTCTTTGTATGTGCGCAAAATTGTCGATGTTCCCGGATTTCCGATTTCAATGGAGATGCGTTTTCTGTCTGATCAACCCGATCGTGTCTATTTGAATGGTATACTCATAGCTGAAAATGTAGATTCCGAACCCTTCTCGTTGATGTCAAATTTAAAAACGGGTGAGAATCTGATTGCTCTGGCCTGCTTCGATGAAATAACATTTCCCTTGATTGGTGTTGCCCGTATTCGTTATATTCCTGATAGCGTAGTATTGCCGGCGGGGAGAAAATAAAATGCAATATCGGTTAATTTTATATGGGACATTATGGTTATCACTGATCGGATTGGGTTTATCCCCTATTTTATCTGCCCAGACCACGGATCAAAGCGAAATTCAACAAAATACAACGGAACAGATTGTATCGCAACAGGATTCAGATGGAGGAGAAATGGTGTTGGAGGCCATCGAAATTCAGGGGAAGGTTGAAAGACCGGGTGTTATTATTGTACCCAAAAGGGTGGAACCTGAAATAGAAGAAATTGAACTGGAGAGAAGTTTCCAACAAGAAGTGAAAGAGGAAATGGGGCAAATCCCAGAACCTGAGCGGGAATTACAATCGGTGGATCGAATCGAAAGTATTAAAAAAACGATTCAAAAGGAAAGAGAATGATTCATCGCTATAAGATAATCATTTTATTGATGGAGGTTAGGCATGGCTGAATTATGGCAGAGCTTTAGTCCAGGATGGAGTGGTTGGATCTTTATGTGGGCTTTGTTGATTATGGCGGGTTTTATGATAGCGATCACAATTGAGAGAACACATTACCTTTTTATGAAATCCAGTATCGACGCTCCGAGGTTTATGGCGCAGATCAGAAAATGGGTGCAATCCGATGATTATAAGAGGGCAATTGCTTTGTGCAGCAGTGTGAAAGAGAAAGCTTTGCCACAGGTTATTCTTGCCGGCTTACTGAAAGTCAGCAGGATGAAGATTCCGACTGCCCGCAGTGTTCAGAATGCCATTGATGAAGGGACTTTGGAAATTATTCCGAATTTGCAAAACCGGACAAATTATCTGGCGATGATCGGTAATATCTCAACCCTTATCGGATTAATGGGAACCATCTGGGGACTTATCATTGCCTTTCGTTCAGTGGAAGCACCGGGAATCGATGTCGCTGAAAAATCGCGCCTTTTGGCTCACGGCATTTCGGTAGCCATGAATACGACATTGACTGGGCTTGCAGTGGCCATTCCTTCTATTTTAGCCTATACGGTGCTGCATAACAAAACAACAAAAATTATTGATGAAATTGATGAGTACAGTGTGAAATTTGTTAATCTGGTTGTTCAAGAGGAATAGCATCTATGGGTTATCGATCATTAAAACGTGATCGGCGTGAATCCGAATGGGTCCATGCCAACATTACGCCCATGTTGAATCTCATGGTTATTCTTATTCCTCTCCTGTTGAATTCAGCCGAGTTTGTTCGTTTGGGCATCATTGAATTGAATCTGCCTCCAGCCGCGGTGAGTGCCAATGGACAAATGCTTGCCGAACTTCCGCAAGAAGAAATCGTTCATTTGGATTTAACCGTCACCATTACGGATCGGGGATTCTTCATTTCGAGTTCACTGGCTGTTTTGGGCGGGGAAAAGGAAGGAGAACCTTCTATATCCAAAGTCAACGGGGAATATGATTTTAATATGTTGTCTATGCAGCTTTATCAGATTAAACAGAAAGCAGGATACCGGTTTCCCGATACGGATCGTATTATTTTGATGGCTGAACCGGAGATCGATTATCAAACAGTTATCAGTACAATGGATGCTGCACGATCATTATACTATAACGGAGAGATGATCGAACTTTTTCCGGAAGTCTCGATCAGTGGTGGTGTTTTATAATCTGGGGGTATCCATTCATTCAAGGCTTTGAATCGGTGTGAATGTATTATGGCTTTTATTCCATCTCATAAAAAACGTCCGAGAGAAAATCCAGGACAAGCACGTCTTCAGCTCACTTCCATGATGGATATGTTTACCATCATTCTCGTGTTTTTGTTGAAAATATATTCAACTCATGGCCAGTTAATCAATCCTTCCGAAGATCTCACTTTGCCTTCATCCAAAGTGCAGCAGCTGCCTGAATTGGGACTGGACGTGACCGTATCATCGGATTGGATATTGGTGAATGGAAAACCTGTTGAACAAACACAAAACATTATTGAACAGGAGGGTTATATCATCCCGAGGCTTCAGGAAGAGCTGTTGCGCTATTCTACAGAGGCTGAAAAAATGGAAATATTGTACGGTGCTGAATTTTCAGGCAAGGCAACAATTCAAGGGGATAAGCATCTACCTTATCGGTTGTTGATCAAAGTGATGGCCACATGCGGTCAATCCAATTTTCCGAACATGAGACTCGTTGTATATAGGGAAGAATAATGATGGAATCGGGTTCAGTCATTGAAATTTCAAAATCTCTCGAACAAAGAATTGCCAGAGAATTTCGGAAATCTTTTTTTCAGGATTGGGATAAACAATTTATCACGATTCTTTTTTTCTCCCTGCTGATTGAGATTGTGGTTGTTGTTTATCTCTCCCGGCGGCCTGTACCTGAATATAGCGAGAAAGAAATTGCACGTATTCAGGAACGCTTTGCCAATTTTGTTCTCGGCGAGACAACTGCTCCTACGGAAGAGGCCGTCGTCTCTTCTTCAGAAACGGTGGGGACAGTTGGTGCTGAGGGTGTCGCAAGTGGTACCGTTTCTGGAGAAGGAGGAAGTGGAACCGGATCTGGATCGGGGGGAGGGGGAGAAGGCAGTGGTGGGGGTGAAGGAGCTGGAACTGGAACGGGTGGAGGAGTAGGTCTTGCAACGAGTTCGTCTGCTATAGAAGCCAGACGTCAATCGAGAGAGGCCATTTCAAGAGAAGTTAGCAATAAAGGTCTTTTAGGACTGTTAACGGGAAGTGGAACTGCGGTTGAAGGAGAAGCTGTATCGAGTCTGTTTAGTGGACCGGGAGGGGGTGTTGGTGTGGGGGATGATTTGGATCAGGTACTCGCATCGGCAAGCGGATTAAAAACACAGGGTGCATCGGGTTTGGGAAGTGGAGGAGGGGGCGGTGGTTCGGGTGGAGATGGTGGTGGTGGTGGGGGTGAAATAAGAGGAGGAAGATCGGGCGATCAGGCCACAATAGACGATTTGGTTTCAGATCTGGGCACAGTCAGTTCTCAGTCTCTTACGCGAAGGGGCGAAATTCAGGTGGAAGCACCGGCTGAAGTGGAGGGTGAAGGAAGAAGAAGTGCTTATCGTAGCCTTGAGGCTATATCTGAAGTTATGTACTCCCATTTATCAGCAATTACCTATTGTTATGAGAGAGAATTGAGAAAGATACCCGATTTGAAGGGAAAAATCTCTATCCGTATAACCGTCAGTCCGAATGGAAGTGTAAAAAGTGCTGATATTGTCTCATCAACAATGAACAATGAGAGTGCCGAACGCTGCATCTTAGCGCGTATCCGCCTATGGGATGATTTTCCGCCGATAGATGACAGTGAAGGTGATGTGACATTTATTCAACCCTATATATTTGGATATTGATTCCTTTCCCAAAATTTCACAATAAAGGATTGATACCACCACATATTTTTGGTGGTTTTTTAATGGATAAGATGATCAACGAATCAATGATTATTTTTGAGTATTGCATCTCATCCTTGGGAATTGTATCTTTGATGCATCTCTGAAAATGGTCGTGTATAGGCATGAAGGAGTTCAAATTGGAAAATGAAGAGAGATGGAAAAGAACACATCGTTGTGGTGATTTAACGAAAAAGAACAAGGATCAACAGATCACTCTGGTCGGTTGGGTAGCCAGCCAGAGAGATCATGGCGGTGTGATTTTTATCGATCTTCGTGACAGATGGGGAATCACGCAGGTTGTTTTTCATCCTGCTCAAGATGAAAGTCTGATTGATCAGGCAAAAAATTTAAGAATGGAATCGGTCATCGGCATTCAGGGAAAAGTCGTTCTTCGGCCGGCAAATATGGTTAATAAACTGTTGCCTACAGGTGAAATCGAAGTGACAGTCAGTCGTCTTATTGTGTTTAACGAATCGAAACCGCTGCCTTTTATGATTAAAGATCCCTGTGATGCCATCGATGAAACCCGTTTCAAATATCGATATCTCGATCTTCGAAGGCCTCAAATGCAAAAGAACCTTTTCCTCCGGCATCGAATGGCTCAAATTGTGCGTCGCTATTTTGATGAAAATGAATTTGTGGAAATCGAAACCCCTTTTCTAATGAAAAGCACACCGGAAGGTGCTCGGGATTATCTTGTGCCGAGTCGAATCCATCAAGGCCGATTTTATGCATTGCCGCAATCGCCGCAGACCTATAAACAAATTTTGATGGTCTCCGGATTTGATCGCTATTTTCAAATCGTCCGTTGTTTTCGGGATGAGGATCTTCGAGCGGACCGGCAGCCTGAATTTACACAGATCGATGTGGAGATGTCGTTTGTCGATGAAGGGGATGTCATGGAAGTGATGGAAGGTTTGATGGTACGATTGTTCAAGGATGTCTTGGGCAAATCGATCCACCTTCCATTTTGTCGAATCCCTTACAAAGAAGCGATGGAGAAATACGGGACCGATCGTCCAGACATCCGTTTTGGTTTGGAAATAGTGGGCCTGGATGAGATTGTAGCAAACTCCGGTTTCCACATATTTGATGAAACGATTAATCAAGCAGGGAAAGTCTGTGGGATTCGGTTGCCTGGTGTCGGTCCGTTATCACGAAAACAGGTTGATGAATATACAGCGTTCGTAAAAACTTTTGGAGCAAAGGGGCTTGTTGTTATTCAAATTACAGAAGAAGGCATCCGCTCACCCATTGCAAAATTTGTATCGGATAACACACTTCAAAATATCATCATGAAGTTAAAAGGTTCAGTGGGAGATGTTATTTTCATTGTTGCAGCCGAGTCGTCTGTATGTCTCAATGCGCTGGGGAATCTTCGCGTTCAACTAGCACAAGATTGGAATCTGATCAATCGCAATATTTTTTCTCTGGTCTGGATTGTTAACTTTCCACTTTTCGAATGGAGTGAGGTCGAAGGACGTTTTATGGCAAGGCATCATCCTTTTACTTCACCAAAGGAAACAGATTTGGATTTCCTTGAATCTGATCCAGAGAAAGTGACCGCAAAAGCATATGACCTCGTATTGAATGGTTCTGAGATCGCCGGGGGGAGTATTCGTATTCATCGTCGCTCGTTACAAAAGCGGCTATTTGAAACATTGGGTATTGACCAAGCCACTGCAGAGAGGAAATTCGGTTTTTTAATGGATGCGCTGGAATATGGCGCACCTCCTCATGGGGGTATTGCATTCGGTTTTGACCGTTTGGTCATGCTTTTTGCTGGAGAAGAGTCGATTCGAGAAGTGATTGCTTTTCCCAAAACAACGCGTGCTCTTTCCCTTATGGATGGTTCTCCATCCGAAGTAGATCAGGAACAACTTAAGGAATTGGGATTGAAGTTGGACCTTAAAGATAAGTAGAAATTAATATTAGAATATTAAGCCTTTATTCGTATTTTTTTCTTGACAATTAGCGTTTTTTTTGTTATACTTTCTCAGTTCGAATCAAGTTATTATCATTAAATGAAAAAGGAGGTGCAGGGAATGGCAAGAGGAGCGAGGAGTCTCATTTATATTCTGTTTTGTCTTATGTTAATAGCTTCTCTATTGATCGGTGGTTGTTCGCGTTATGCAAATGAAGAACAGATTACAACGTTAGATGAAACAGAAGCGGCCGCTTTGGCTGCAGAGCAGAAAGTAGCTGAAAAGGAAAAAGAAAAAGCCGAGTTGGAAGCAAAGTTAGCGGAGAAGCAGCAAGAACTGGAATATGTAAAATCTGAAAAAGCAAAAGTACAATCCCGACTGTAGGGATCATTCTTTACTAAACAGTACCGAGAGTATCTTTATAAGTAGGAGGAAAAAAGAATGAAAATAGAAGGTAAAAAATATTATTTTCTTTTTGTATTGATGGGCTTGCTTCTCGTCGTGAATGCTGTTGCATGGGGTCAGGAAGAGGAAAGGATGAAAATGGATGAATATAAGGCCCAACTTTCTGACGCTCAAATGAGAGAACAAAATGCAAACGCAAGGTTAGCGGAGCTTCAAGCCGAGATCGATGCATTGAATGCGCAAATAGCCGAAGTCCAAGGGCAAATTGACGATGAATGGGAAGATGTCTATGCTTTACTGGGAACAAATAAGGCAGGTGTAGATGCCTATCGAGCCAATCTGGAATCAATTGATAGAGAAATCGATGGATTGGCAGCGCTTTCTCCAGAGGAGCTGTTCCGACGTCAGGATCAAATCGATGAAATTGAGAGCCGGATCGAAGAGGCCAAGGGAAGCAATATTGCCATTCTCACCGAAATGGAAAATAAATTGGCTGAATTGAACGGCAAACTTACAGCTTTAAAAGCAAAAGTACCTGCCAATATATATGATCAATATACTGTTGTAGATGGTGATTACCTCTGGAAAATTTCCAAGAAGGAAGAGATCTATGGTGATCCCATGCAGTGGATGCGGATCTATTCGGTTAACAAAGATCAAATTAAAGATCCTGATTTGATCTATGCCAATCAGATTTTTAATATTGCCAGAGGCGTAGGGAGAAATGAACACTTGGTCGTTAAAGGAGAGCACCTCTCAAGTATTTCTGGATATGCAAAAGTATTTAACGATCCAACCAAGTGGACTAAACTCTACGAAGCCAATAAAGATATGATTGACGATCCCAATATCATTTATCCATATCAGGTACTGATGATTCCTGCGGAGTAGAGTCCCAGTTAAGCAGACGGTTGGCTTTTTCGTATGGACTCTAATTATTGAATGGCAATATAGTTTTTAGGTAATTCTTAAAGCTCTCAGTTCCGTTAAACATTGCACGGAACTGGGAGTTTTTTGTATTTATGATGGAAAAACGAACAATTTCTCTCAAAGGCATTGATCAGCTCAAATTACTTGGCATCCACGATGAACATCTGCATCTCATTGAGAGTACATTCAATTCGCAGATTGTCATCCGGGGAGAGGACATTATTCTGTCAGGTAATGCGGCCGATATCCGTATGGTGGAAAGGATTTTTAATGAATTGTTGTTTATTGTGAACCGGAAGGGTCAATTGGATCGACAGGAAGTGGAGACCATTGTAGAATTGGTACGGACGGATAAAAGAGAGGGATTGGTTGAAGTCGATAAAAACAAGGAAATGATTCTTAATGGAAAGAAGGGGATCATTCGCCCAAAAACAAAGGGACAGAAAATATACTATTCGGCAGTCTTACAGAACGACATTGTATTTGTGATCGGTCCGGCTGGAACCGGGAAAACATATCTTGCCGTAGCCATGGCTTTGGCACAATTGAGGGACAAACAAATTTCACGTATTGTTCTTGCCCGGCCGGCAATTGAGGCAGGGGAGAGTTTGGGTTTTCTGCCGGGAGATTTGATGGAGAAGATCGATCCCTACTTGAGACCTCTCACCGATGCACTTTTTGATATCCTTCCATCAGATCAATTGCAGCAATATATTGAAAGAAAAATCATTGAAATTATTCCTTTAGCCTATATGCGGGGAAGAACGTTGAATGACGCTTTTGTTATCCTGGACGAAGCTCAAAATACTTCTTCCATGCAGATGAAAATGTTTCTTACACGTCTCGGTGTTCAATCAAAAGCGATTATCACCGGGGATATCACACAGATTGATCTTATCGATGGGACCATGTCCGGATTGATACAAATTCAAGAAATTATTAAAAATATTGAAGGAATATCTTTTGTCTATTTGGACAAATCGGATGTGGTGCGACATCGGTTGGTTAAAGAAATTATTCAGGCCTATGAGGTCTTTCGTGAAAACCGGGAGTCCCAGGAAAAATAGTCGGTATAAAGGATGAAATTCATGAAGATCATTCATTTATTGTTTGTTTTTTTTGCACGATTTAAAAATGGATTGGGTCAATTTATATCCACAAAGATGGGTAGCGAACAAAAGTGGCCTCGTTTTTTCATTGGATTTATCCTGCTGATCGTTTTGGTCAATTTTTTCCCAAGTGGAAAATCACCGCAATTTGCCGATTTACAGGAAGGCAGTATCAGTACCCAGCGCATTATTGCTCCATTTCGATTTGAAATTCTGAAAACGACGGAAGAGTATGAGAGGGATCGGGAAATTGCTACCCAGAAAGTTTATCCAATTTTTAATAAACTTAACAATCAACTGAGCGAGGTCAATCAAAATATAGATCTCTTCTTTAATCATATCGAAATGATGAGAAATGATTTAAACAGCAATCGTTCTTTAAAACCAGTGTTAATGGATTCGCTATTACGTCAATATCCCATCAGTTTTCCGGATACATATTATTGGGAATTGCTTGTTGATCCTCAAGAAGATTTAAGTCGAAATGAGCTAACTGAATTTAGAGGAAATGTAAAAAGAATTGTTCGGGATATCATGACAGTAGGCGTTTTAAATGTAGATAAAGAGCAGCTGTCGAATCCGGATCGGAGGATGGTTGTCATTGAGAACAATGAAGAGGTTAATTATCCGATTGATAATTACTATGATTTGCAGGAAACAAGAGACAGATCGGCTGAAATGTTTAAAAATAATTATCCGGAGAACACCTATTTCGTCCAAATTGGGTTTGGAATTGTCAATTACTTTCTGCGTCCCAATCTAATTTATGACGAAGCTTTGCATAAACAAAGGATTGATAATGCAGTGGCAAGGGTTCCTTTGGCAAGTGGTTTTGTCGATGAGGACGAAAAGATTGTAGACCGAAATGAAAGGATTACACCTGAAATAAGAAAAAAGTTGGTATCCCTGGCCACCGTGATGGCTGAAAAAGGAATGGCCGAGGGAGGTATGCAGCAATTTCTTCCTGTCGTGGGACGTGTTGTTTTTATTTTAATCCTTTTTTTCCTATTGGGTGTTTTTATCCATATCGAGCGACCTGAAATCCTGCGAGAGACAAAAGCCATCCTTATCATCGCTCTGATTATTCTTATTGTCAGTCTCATTGCTTTTCTAATTCATACTTTTTTGCTGCCCAGATTGGATGCTGCGGAGTATCTTGTCCCTTCTGCGCTGGGAGCCATGTTATTGGCCACATTATTCGATGCCAAAATCGGATATGTCGGTACGGTTGTCATCAGTGTATTGTTGGGTGGTATATGGGGCAATGAATTTAATCTTGTGGTAATTTCATTTTTTGTCGGTGTCGTAAGTGTTACTGTGATCAAACGTGTTCAAGGCCGACGTCAATTTGTACAGGTTATTTTATCCCTTATTGGGGCGAATATTGTCGCCATTACGTTTATGGGATTTTTACGATTTGTGCCTTTTCGAGAAATTGCTTATCAGTGGATTTGGGGAGGAATGAATGGATTGCTCACGCCTATCCTGATGTATGGCCTTTTGCCTCTTATTGAATCAACGTTCGACATCACCACAGATTTTTCGTTGTTGGAAATATCGAATTTAAACCATCCTTTGCTTAAGAGACTTTCCGTTCAGGCTCCCGGTACATATCATCACTCAATCATCGTAGGGAATCTTGCTGAAGCGGCGGCTCAGGCTATAAATGGCAATTCATTGCTTGCAAGGGTTGGATCATACTATCATGATGTGGGTAAGATTGAAAAGGCCGAATATTTTGTTGAAAATCAGATGAGTAAAGAAAATCCCCATAAAAAGCTAATGCCTAGAATGAGTGCTCTCATCCTCATGAATCACGTGAAAAGAGGACTTGAGATTGCAGAGAAATATAAACTTCCTTCTTTGATTAAAGATATTATCAACCAACATCAAGGTACAACCATCATGACCTATTTTTATCAGAAGGCTTTAGATAAGGATGGTTCTGAAGAGGCCAGTGAAGTGGATTATCGGTATCCAGGACCACGACCACAAACAAAGGAGGCGGCCATTGTGATGTTGGCAGACGCAGTGGAGGCGGCAACCCGATCACTTAAAGAACCTACGCACAGTCGTTTAAAAGGCATTATCGAAGAAATTGTTGATGGGCGTTTTCAGGAAGGCGAGTTGGATCAATCTCCATTAACATTAAACAATTTAGAACGTATTAAGGAAAGTTTTTTAAACATATTGGCTGGCACGTTTCATGCGCGGGTTGAATATCCTGATAAGGATGAACAAGCAAAAACAAAGAAAACAATCAAACAGAAGGAAGAATCCTCTGCAAATTGAAATCTATCGTTTGGAAGAGGGGGGAGAAGATTCCTCGTTCGACTTGATTCGTCGCATTGTTCGAAGGATTGTTGATGAAGAAAATAGAAAAGTAAGAGGAGAGCTGTCTATTATATTAGCAAATGACAAATTGCTCCAAAATCTGAACCGCCGATTTTTAAACCAGGATTGGGCTACAGATGTGATCGCTTTTCCTTTCGGGGAGGAGGAAAAGGGTCCATGGGGAGAAATTTATATCAGTGAAGAGAGAGCAAAAGATCAGGCCTTGGAATATCATGTGCCCTTTCTTGAGGAATTGTTGCGATTGGTCATTCATGGTGTACTTCATTTACTGGGTTATCAAGATGGAACCACTGAATCAAGAGACCGGATGGAACGAAGGGAGAATTATTTTTTGCAATATATGAAATGTATATAATCAATGTGTAAGAGAAGGAGATATCAGAAACTAGATGGGATTATATTTTATTTTATTTGTTGTCTTAATTCTATTGTCTGCCTTTTTTTCTGGTTCAGAAGCAGCCTATTTCTCAATTTCGAAACTGGATAAAAATCACCTTCAGGAACAGGATAACAAATCAGGAAGCGCAATAAGGGTTTTGAAGCTTCTTGATAAACCGAAACGACTTTTAATGAGCATACTGATCGGGAATACGATTGTGAATGTCGCAGCGGCAACCATTGCCGCACTTTTTACCCATCGATACCTCAATGTCGGGATGATGGGAACCGGTAGCGGCATCATTATTGAAATTGGTGTTGTCACAATGGTCATTCTTATTTTCAGTGAGGTCTCTCCAAAAGTATTTGCCGTTCGACAGTCGATTCGTTTTGCACAGCTTGTTGCATTGCCTTTAATGGGAGTCGTGAAGATATTTTCACCTTTTTCAAAATTATTTGAAAAGCTGGCCGATCGGTTGTCTTCTCTCTTCAGGGTTCATGGTGAGGCACCATTTGTTGATCATGATGATTTGATTACATTGTTTAAACTCGGCGAAGAAAAGGGTGCCCTAGATCAAGATGAGAGGGAAATGATCCATTCTATTTTTGAGTTTCGAGATACGGCGGTGAAAGAAATTATGGTACCCCGGATGGATATGGTTTGTGCGGACAAGACGGCATCAATTGAAGAAATTCTCACCCTGGTGAAAGAGAAAGGACACTCTCGAATTCCGATTTACAATGAGACAGTAGACGATATTGTAGGGATTCTATTTGTCAAAGACTTGCTTCCTTATAAAAAGGATGAAAAAGAAATTCCGGGATTGGCCAGTTTGGTACGTAAAGCCTATTTTGTTCCTGAGAGTAAAATGATTGATGAACTGCTCAAGGAATTCCAAAGAGAGCGTATCCATATGGCCATTGTTGTCGATGAGTATGGCGGAACGGCCGGTCTGATCACGCTTGAAGATGTGATTGAGGAAATCGTTGGGGAGATTCGCGATGAATATGACAGTGAAAAACCTCTCATTCAGAAGATCAACGATACCAACTGGATAGTGGATGGGAAAATCAATATTGAAGAACTCAATGACACTTTGAATTTAGAAATTCCTTCTGAAGAAGATTATGAAAGCCTGGGTGGATTTATTTTTAGTTTGATGGGACGTATTCCTAATGAAAAGGAAGAAATCAAGTACCAAAAATTGAAGTTGGTTATCGAAAAAGTGCTGCGACAGAGAATTAAAAAAGTGCGAATTGTTTTAGAAGATCAAAAAGATGTCTAAAGCGATGCCGTGTAGAAGTCCTGATAATATGATGAATTGATGAAATGGAATATCAAAAAAGTCGATGCCCTGAGTCCGACTCAGATGATCGTGTTCAGTTTTATCGTTATCATTAGTATAGGTACTCTTCTCCTTTGTCTCCCCTGTGCGACGCAAAATGAAAATCTGAATTTTGTTGATGCCCTCTTTACATCTGTATCAGCGACATGTGTGACCGGATTAACCGTTGTGGATATCGGATCAGAATTTACCCTATTCGGACAGATTGTTGTTTTGGCATTGATCCAGTTGGGTGGCCTTGGCATCATGACTTTTTCTACTTTTTTTTTGTATCTTTTGGGTAAAAGGGTATCCATTCGCGGCAGAGAAATAATCGATATGACATTAACCCACACGCCTGTTCGTAATATCGGTGCTCTGCTTCGTAAAGTGATTACCATTGTCTTTTTTATTGAGGGTGTTGGATTCTTGATTCTTACGCTCAAATGGATGAGCATATATCCACTGTCAAAAGCCCTGTATCATGGGCTGTTTCATGCCGTATCGGCATTTTGTAATGCAGGATTCAGTCTCTATCAAAATAGTTTTATTGATTTTTCAACAGATGTGTCGATCAATTGTTTACTGATTGGACTCATCATTTTAGGGGGATTGGGTTTCGTTGTATTGTTGGAATTTAAAAATTTGTTTCATCGGTCCACACCATTTCACGGTTCTTTCTCATTTCATTCGAAAGTTGTTCTTTTTGTTACTTTCCTTCTCATTGTGTTGGGTACGCTGTTCTTATTTGGAATTGAAAGGATCCATTCATTGATTGAATACAAGCCGGTTGATGGTTTTTTAATTGCACTTTTTCAATCGGTGACAGCTCGAACCGCTGGTTTTAATACGATCGATATCGGATCTCTATCAAATGGTGCTTGTCTCATTATTATGTTTTTAATGTTTGTCGGTGCAGCTCCCGGGTCCTGTGGTGGTGGCGTGAAAGTGAGCACATTGGGTATATTGGTCGCACTGTTTTTTTCGCGTTTAAGAGGGCACGACGAACCCAATTTGTTCTATCGGTCGATTTCACGGGAAACCTCGGGGAAAGCATTGATTATTATTTTAAGTTCTATTTTATTAATCGGAGTTATTTTTTGTGGACTGTTATTAACAGAAAATGGGTCTCTTTCTCCAAATGAAAGTAGAGGAGATTTTGTTTCTCTTTTATTTGAAACGATTTCTGCTTTTGGGACGGTTGGTTTGTCGATGGGGATTACGTCAAAACTATCCACTGGTGGCAGATTGCTTGTCATTGTGATGATGTTTGTAGGACGTTTGGGGCCATTGACCATGGCGGTCGCATTGACACGTGGAAAGTGGGAAAAACATTTTACCTATGCAAGAGGGGAGGTCATGGTTGGGTAATATTTGGAGAATGAATTGGAGGTTCAAGTGAGAAATTATGCGATCATCGGGATGAGCAGTTTTGGGTATTTTTTGGCTCGCGAACTTGTGAAAGAAGGAATAGAGGTTGTTGCCATTGATCTGGATGATGAGAAGATTGAAAAGATAAAATCTTATGTTTCCAAAGCGGTTATTGCTGATGGAACAGATAGGAATACCTTGGAAACTTTGGGTGTACAAGAAATGGATGGTGTGGTGGTCAGTCTCGGTCAAATCGAATCGAGTGTTTTAACAATCCTTCACCTGAAAGAATTAAAAGTACGGCGTATTTTAGCCAAAGCCATCAGTGAGGAACATGGAAAAATTTTAGAAATGGTTGGTGCGACTGAAATTGTCTTTCCTGAAAAAGATATGGCCTATCGGGTGGCTCGCACATTAACCCACGACAATATTTTGGATCATGTTCCTCTTGCTGAAGGGTATAGTATCATTGAAATATCTCCTCCTACATCTTTTCTTCATAAGTCTTTAGCTGAATTGGATCTGAGAAGAAAGTATGGTGTTCAGGTTATTGTGATTAAAGGGTATGTGCCCAATTCCCTTGTTTTGGTGCCCACGGCTGATTATGTGATTAAGGATGATGATGTTTTGGTGATTATGGGTCAAGACAGCCACTTGAAGAAGGTTCAAGGATTATAGGTGTATTAAAAAGGCTTTGATTTTATTTGGAATATTATGTACATTTTTATTGTTATTAAAGGCGAGAGTGGCGGAACAGGTAGACGCGCTAGATTTAGGATCTAGTGTCCTTCGGACGTGTGGGTTCGAGTCCCTCCTCTCGCACGAATTCTCATTTTTCTAAAGGAAACGCGATATTGAAAACGGTTGTTAGTGAAATTGAATCTTGGAAAAGAAAGGTTGAAGTTGAAGTCAGTCCTGAAGAAGTACACCCCCATATGGAGAAAGCATTCCAATCCTATCAAAAAAAAATGAGGATTGATGGATTCCGTAAAGGTAAAATTCCCCTTTCCATCATTCGAAAACGGTTTGGCCAGATGATCCGGGCCGAAGTTTCCGAGAAACTCATTGAAACATTTTATCGAAAAGCAATTGAGCAAGAAGGTCTAAAGGTTGTTGCTCCCGGTCAGATCAGGGAAATTTCTTTTGAGGAAAACCAACCTTTTCGATTTGCAGCAGAAGTTGAAGTGGAGCCGGGGATTGAAGTGACCGATTACAAAGGAATCAAGGTGGAAAAAGAAATATTGAAAGTCACTGAAGAGGATGTCGATCAAACAATAGAAATTCTCCGTAATGAAAAAGCCAAGATGAGACCCGTTGCAGAGGGAGCAAAAGAAGGGCATATAATTGAAGGAGATATCCAGGCATTGGATGCAACTGGTGTTCCGATTATCGGAAACAAATGGGAGAATCGCATTCTTGAGATGGCAACGCCGCAGGTCGATCCAGTGATTCAAGAGCAGTTGATGGGAGTCGTTGAAGGAGAAGAGAGGCGGTTTAAGGTTCCTCAAACTGAGAGAGGACCGAATGGTCAAATTCAGAATCGTGAAGAACACTACTCAGTGAAAGTGAAATCTGTAAAAGAAAAGATACTTCCGGAATTGGGAGATGGGTTTGCACAGGAGATGGGCGATTTTCAAACTTTTGAGGAAATGAAAGGTGCAATACACAAGCGAATCGAAATGCAAAGGGAGTATGATGCAGAACAATTGTTGCGTAACCGCCTTGCAGATCATATCATTCGAAGAAATCATTTTGATATTCCACCATCGATGATTGAAAATGGTTTGAATAGTCTCTTAGAAAATTATCGAGAACAATCGGAAGAGAAAATTGACGAATCCGCGTTTCGAGAAGAACATAAAGCCAAAGTAGAATGGAATATTAAGTGGCGTCTGATATGGCACAAGATTGCTGAAATCGAGAACATTTTTGTCAGTGAAGATGATGTTAAAGCAGAAATAGAAAATATTGTGGCATCATCGGACCAGAACAATAAAAAAATGCGTGCTTGGTTTAAAGATAGCAAGCGGAGAGACAATTTAAAAGAAAGACTTTTAGAAGGCAAAGTGGTTGATTTTTTAAAAGAAAATGCCAAAGTAAAGGAAGTGGTTATCAAAAAATCAAAAAAACATCAATCATCAATTATTACGGCGTAATCGATCATCATTTATTGAATGGAGTCATTATGAGTTTGGTGCCCATTGTTGTCGAACAGACCGGAAGAGGAGAGAGAGCATATGATATCTTTTCGAGGCTCTTAAAAGAGAGGATCATTTTTATTGGAGTGGGTATTGATGATGCGGTGGCGAGTCTGGTCATTGCACAACTGCTTTTTTTGGAGGCAGAAGATCCTGAGAAAGATATTTATTTTTATTTAAATACGCCAGGGGGATATGTCGCATCGGGATTGGCCATTTATGATACCATGCAATATGTTCGTCCCGATGTATCCACAATCTGTATGGGACAAGCATCCAGTATGGGAGCTCTTTTACTGGCTGCCGGAGCAAAAGGCAAGCGATCCGCTTTACCTCATGCAAGGATTATGATTCATCAACCCTTGGGTGGTGCACAGGGACAAGCTACCGATATTGAGATTCAGACACGTGAAATACTCACCCTGAGGGAAAAGTTGAACCAGATTTTATCAAAACATACGGGGCAACTCCTGGAAAAAATTGAGAAGGATACGGATCGCAATTTTTTTATGTCTGCTCAGGAAGCAAAAACATATGGTATTATTGATGAAGTTCTGGTCAGGGAAACAAAACCAAAAAAGAAGAGAGGGGGGAAATAGGCTTGGATCGACAGTATGTCTGTTCCTTTTGCGGACGATCCTCAGAAGATGTTGATGCAATGGTCACGGGGCCAGGTGTAAACATATGCAATGAATGTGTTCAATATGCTGAAGAAATTATACGATCAGAACCTGTACGTCGGCCACTCAAACTTGTTCATCCCATTCCGACTCCGAAAGAAATCAAAAATGAATTGGATAGTTACGTTATTGGTCAAGATGAAGTAAAAAAAGCCATTGCTGTTGCGGTATATAATCATTATAAACGGATCAACAGTCCTGAAAAAACAAGTGGCGTAGAGCTTGATAAGAGCAATATTCTTCTTGTCGGTCCGACAGGTACAGGAAAAACACTTTTGGCTCAAACGCTTGCCAAATTTCTCAAAGTTCCTTTTGCCATTGCCGATGCAACCACACTCACAGAAGCCGGATATGTCGGGGAGGATGTTGAAAATGTGCTTGTACGATTGTTACATGCCGCGGATTATCGACTGGAGAAAGCAGAAAAAGGCATCGTTTATATTGATGAAATTGATAAAATTGCACGGAAAGAGGAGAGCTCGTCAATCACACGAGACGTTTCAGGTGAGGGCGTACAACAAGGTCTTTTAAAATTGCTTGAAGGATTTATCGCATCCGTTCCACCAAAGGGGGGACGAAAACATCCAGAACAGAATTTGATCAATATCAACACAAAAGATATTCTTTTCATTTGCGGGGGATCGTTTGTGGGTCTGGAAAAAATTGTGGCTGCACGTGTGGGAAAGAAGGTTATTGGATTCGGAAAAGAAATCGCACAGAGGAGTGAAGCGTCTTTTGGAGAGTTGCTCCGTCAAGTCCAACCTGATGATCTTCTGCGTTTCGGTTTAATTCCTGAATTGGTTGGGCGACTTCCTGTAATCGCCACGTTGGATGAACTGGATGGAACAGCACTTTTACGTATTTTGACGGAGCCTAAAAATGCTTTGGTTAAACAATACCAATATCTCTTCGGAATTGATGGGATTCAATTAGAATTTCAGGATCGTGCGTTAAAAGCTGTGGTTCAACTGGCATTAAAGAAAAAGATCGGCGCCAGGGCTCTTCGTTCGATACTCGAAGAAACCATGCTGAATATTATGTTTGAATTGCCCTCCATGGATAAAATCAATGATTGTACCATTACAGAAGATGTTGTTCTGAAAGGCAAAAAACCGATTTATCAGTCCCATGAGAGAATGAAAAAGAAAACAAGAGCGTAATGAAAAGACATGTTCCGAATGTTGATTGTGGTATTCTAGACAGTCTGAGATTTATTATTTCCTCGTGATCTGTTTTCCGATTGTATTTTTTTAATCATATCCAATTTCTCCTCAATTTATACACCATCTTATACTTGTAATTTTCATTATTTTTTTTAAATTAAGATTCATGATGAAGGACCGTATCTGGATTGGCATCGATATTGGATCAATCAGCTTGAAGATGGCTCTCTATTTCAGGGGTCGTTTTTTCAATAATTCGATTTCAAAGCTCATTGATTCTCAACTTTTTTTTATGCCAGGAGGGATTCTTGAATCAACATTTGATCAAGGATCTCTTTTACTTTCTCGTTATATCCGTCATCAAGGTGATCCCTTTTCCAAAGTCGTTCAACTGTTCACGTCTATTTTTCAAACAGTCGATAAAGATCAAATCGTTGGCGTGTGGGTAACAGGTTCAGGCGGGAAAATGGGAAAACAAATCAAGGGATTTTGTTATTTGAATGAGTATCGTACCACAGCTGAAGCGGTTGGTCGTCTTTTTCCTGAAATCAATACCGTTTTTGAAATGGGTGGTGAACGCTCAAAATATCTTTTACTCTCAAAAGCCAGAGAAGATCAGATCCAGATTCTTGACTATCAGATGAATGGTGAATGCGCAGCAGGTACGGGTGCATTCTTCGATCAACAGGTGGAGAGATTGAAGGTTCGGATTGAAGATGTGGGTCGAATTGTAGAAGGATTGGAAAAATTCCCCTCTATAGCAGGCCGCTGTTCTGTTTTTGCCAAATCGGATATGATCCATGCGCAACAGCGCGGTTATCAACCAGCCGAGGTGTTGAAAGGGCTCTGCGAAGCTGTTGTCAGGAATTTCATGGGAAGTGTAACAAATGGCAAGCGAATCGAACCAAAAGTCGCGCTCATTGGAGGCTTGGCATTCAATTTGGGGATAGTCAATGCCCTAGAGAATCAGTTCAACTTTTTTAATGGAGAATTGTTTATTCCGGAACACCATGCCTGGATGGGGGCTATCGGGGGAATCCTTCTGGGATTGAAACAGGAAGAAGAAAGTTGGTCATCCGAAAGACTCAGTAGTCAATTGGTCTATGAAAACAAAAAGAAGTATCCGACGAGCCATCCATTGTCACTCGAAAACGTTCAACTCCTCGGAGATCAGGTCATCCCGTATCATCTTCCTCAGAATTGCACAGTTGATGGCTATCTGGGAATTGATGTGGGATCGGTCAGCACAAATTTGGCTTTGATCGATTCCAAAGGTGAGCTGATTCATGGCATTTACCGGATGACAGAAGGAAGACCGGTTGATGTTGTTAAGGATTCCGTTCGAGAGCTGTCTGCAATTGTGAAAGGAAAAGTACAAATTAAAGGTGTGGGCACGACGGGTTCGGGCCGTGAAATGATCGGTGCATTGGTTGGCGCCGATGTAATAAAGGATGAGATTACGGCTCACAAAACCGGGGCCTTTCAGATTAGTGAAAAATATTTTGGCAGTCAGGTCGATACCATTTTTGAAATCGGTGGACAGGATTCAAAATTTATTTCCTTGAAGGATGGCATTGTCGTGGATTTCAGTTTGAACGAAGCCTGTGCGGCGGGCACGGGATCATTTCTTGAAGAACAGGCAAAACAGATCGGTATTTCGATTCGGGAAGAGTTTGCTGATCTGGCTCTTCGATCTCAGCATCCGTTAAAATTAGGGGAGCGGTGCACGGTTTTTATGCAGAAAGAGGTAGTTCCCTATCTTCAGCAGGGGATTCCCAAGGAGGATGTTGTTGCCGGTTTGGCTCTATCGGTGGTTCAAAATTATTTGAACCGTGTTGTAAAAAAACGAAAAATCGGCGATGTGATTTTTTTTCAGGGAGGAACGGCTTATAATGACAGTGTGGCTGCAGCTTTTGCTACCATTCTGAAGAAAACGATTATTGTTCCTCCTCATAATGGCATCATCGGTGCAATCGGTGCAGCTCTTTTGGCAAAAGAACATATGGAGAGCAAAGAAAAGACCTCTTTTCGCGGATGGGATATGGGAGAGGTTTCCTGGAAGTTGAGGGAGTTTATCTGTCAAGGATGCTCGAATCACTGTACAATACAGGAATTTGAGGTTGAGGGGGAAAAGAGTTATTGGGGAGACAAATGTTCTGATCGATATCGAAAGCGAACAGTGACGAAAAAACAGGCTTCAATTCCGGATTGCATATCCCTTTATTTAGATCTTCTGTTGAAGCAGAACACTGTCAAATACGATCCAATCGACAAAAAGCGAGGCCGTATGGGTATTCCTCGAAGTCTTCAATTTTATGACCGTTTCCCTTTTTGGAAGACCTATTTTGAATCACTGGGTTTTGATATTGTTCTTTCTGGGCTCACACGGAAAGACATTGTTCATGCAGGACTCGAAGTCACAGTTACCGAACCCTGTTTTCCCATTCAGGTGGCTATGGGCCATCTTGTCGATCTTTTGTCACAGAATTTGGATTTTATTTTTCTACCCAATGTTGTGAATGAGGAAGATTTTTCAGGAGGGACCGCCTCTTATATTTGTCCGTGGAGTCAGACCATCCCGATGGTGGCATTGCACACGCCCGCCATAGAACGCATTCGGGATATTTTATTTTATCCGAATATTCAATTCCGTGAAGGATGCAAATTTGTAGAAAAGCAATTGCAAAAAGAAGTCAACCGCTGGGGGATTGGTGCAAAGGAAAATAGATGCGCTGTTCGAAGTGCATATCAAGCTCAAGAAAGGTTCAAATGCGAAACGCGTAAAATAGGGAGGGACGTCCTGTCTCAAGTGATGGTTGAGGAAAGATCGTGTGTGATCCTATTGGGACGTCCGTACAATCTCTATGATTTCGGATTGAATCTCAACATACCGAAAAAACTGAGGGATCTATATGGCGTTAATGTTTTGCCAATGGGTTTATTGCCGCTTGACGGGATTGACGTCCGACCCGTGCATGATCACATGTTCTGGAATTATGGCCGTCAGATTATTCAGGCTGCCATGTTCACCAAAGGTCATCAGAATATGCATGTTGTCTATCTCAGTAATTTTAAATGCGGTCCGGATTCCTATATTCGCCACTATATCGAAGAGGCATCGGGTAAACCGTTTCTATTTTTACAACTGGACAGTCATGCAAATGATGCGGGTATGATGACGCGTGTTGAGGCGTTTCTTGAAAGCAAAGGGATGCTGTAAATTTTATTTGTTTCCGGCTGGTATCTCGTTATATGGAAAAGGGATTTTATCGTCATGAATACCGAGACTACCCAAGACAATCATACACTTTCGTTGGAAGGAAGACATCTCTTCATTCCGAGAATGAGCACAGTCGGTTCTGAAGCATTGGCTGCGGTGTTTCGTTCTCTGGGTATTGCTGCAGAGGTCTCCCCTCCCTCTGATGAATCGACCTTGTCGCTTGCTGCACGGTTCACGACCGGTGAAGAGTGCCTTCCACAAAGAATCACATTAGGCAATTTTCTTAAAATTATTCTCCGAAAGGATTTTGATCCACAGCGATATGCTTTTTTTCTTCCCACTTCATCGGGTCCCTGCCGTTTTGGACAGTATGCACCTTTTCTGAGAAAAATTCTGAGAGAGTTGGATTATCCGCAAGCCCTTGTTTTTTCGCCAACGAGCAGCAACGGGTATGGGAGTTTTGGCACTTCTGTGTTCCGTTTTTATCGGTCGGTATGGCGGTGTGTGGTTGTTTCGGATATTTTAAGGAAACTGCAATTGATGTTTCGTCCTTATGAAAGCAATTCGGGTGAGACAGATACGGTTCAAGAAAATGCGCTCGCTGAGATCTGTTCAATATTGGCTGATGGTTCACTGAGCTTGAAAAAGCAATTGGATAGTCTGGTCGACAGTTTGGAAAAAATCCGGGACCAATTTCTTGGAATCCCGTTGATATCAAAAAGAAACACCAAACCCCTAATCGGCATCGTGGGAGAAATTTTTCTTCGCTTGAACAGTTTCAGTAATCAGTATATCATTAGAAAGATTGAATCTTTGGGAGGGGAAGTGTGGATGGCGGATGTGTCGGAATGGGTGTGGTACACCCATATTGATCAAGAGAGAAAATTGCGAAGTACAGGGAGAAAATTCAGCATGGCCATGTTTGGTACGCGATTGAAAAGCCATTATCAAAAGGGTGACGAAGACGTATTGCTCAAACCTTTTCGCCATCTGTTTCAATCGCGGGAAGAAGCTTCTGTCCGAAGACTGCTCCAGTACAGCATGCCCTATCTGCCGTCTCATATGGCTCTGGGTGAAATGACCCTGAATACAGGTAAAGCGATTGCATACCATCATGCAGGGTGTGACGGCGTAATCGATGCCAGTCCATTCACCTGCATGAACGGTATTGTAACCGAGGCCATTTATCCCAAAGTCAGCCGTGATTATGGTCATATGCCGATCCGCATTTTTTATTTTGATGGTGTACCGTTTGATCTGGAAAGTGACTTGGAAATCTTTTTTGAGCAGGTTAAATCGTTCAAACAGAACAAAAGGGGAAAGACTCAGTCGAACTCGATTTGAGTGGTTTTTAGAGGTCTGTTTGCCGATAAAACAAATTTACCATGGTGTATCGGGTCATTTTTCTCACCCCATTGCCCATGAAAAGAAAGAAAGGCTTTGGTGATCGATCCGGTAGACAATATCGATCCAATCATCAGTATTGATGAGGAGCGATTTTTAGAGTTAGGTAAGATCACTTTCAAATCATTCATAAACCCGGAAACACATCAGGTGGAACGTGTCTCTGTATGGAGGGACAGCTTTTTCCGTGGGATACATTTTTTGTGGGTGATAGTGGGCGAACCAATTTGCCCAGAAGAGGCTTTTCTGCATTAGGGTTCTCGATACGACAATTGGTGCACTTATTGATGTTGCGATCGTCTCGGCAGGCCATAATTATGAACCGACTCTTCATTCGATGACCGGTTGGAAAAAGGAACGCAACATCAATACCAAGGAGTACGGTTTTTATGTCAATGACTCGTAGTAAATCGTGCTATTCAATACATTTTACAATCAATCCTCTTTCCCTATCCATGTTGGCGCAATGTTCACAATAATAGAACTGTCCGTATTCTATTTCGGAAGAAGGATCAGTCACCAAATATTTTTTTACAGGTCCTTTGTGTTGGGTTGTGTATGTGCTTTCACATTGATGTTCAATAAATTTGATCTGATCTCGAGCGGAAATAATTTTCTTAATTTGTTTCAACAAGACTTCTGGTTCTACAGGTTTCTCAAGATAATAGTCTGCAGGACATATTGGCGATCCCACCCTTTCTGTTAAATTGAAACCTGTCACTTTCTGAACGCTTGAGATGATGATAATCGGTATGGGATTTTTTTTCTCTTTATCTTTGCTTTGTCGACATTCTCTCACAAATCGGAAACCGGCAGAGATGTCTTCCATCATGATATCCAAAAGAATGAGATTCGGTTTTATTTGGGGTATCTGGTTGAGACCTTCCTTGGCTGAATAAGCTTTATGACAACTGTATCCTGCATTTTCTAAAATGGTTTCTATTGCAGATACGAAATCTGGATCATCATCGACCAATAGGATTCGATTATTCATTGGATATGTTCTCCTGTTTATGGGTTATTGGATTCATTGATAAGTACTTTCATTACTTCTCTGGCGATCGCTAATTCTTCATTCGTTGGGACAATGAGAACAAATGTCATTCCCTTGCTAATGACGGTATTGTTTTTTTCGTTTTGTTTTTCGTCTATCTGAATCCCGAGAAAATCCAATTCTTCACAGATCTTCTCTCTGATAAAAGCGGATTTCTCACCGATTCCAGCGGTAAAAACAATAGCGTCTAATCCACCCATCACCGCCGCATACGCGCCAATATATTTTTTAACTTGTCTTGTAAATATGTTTAAGGCCAATTTGTGCCGCTCACTCCCTGAGTGGGCTTTTTCTTCAATCGTGCGCATATCGCTGTCTCCGTCGGTCAGGCCAAAGAGTCCACTCTGATTATTGAGTAATAGATCCATTTGGTTGGGTGAAAGACCTTCGTCTGCCATGATTTGAAGTGGTATAGAGGGATCGATATTGCCGCATCGCGTTCCCATAACCAATCCCTCTAATGGCGTAAATCCCATGGATGTATCCATTGAAATGCCTCTTTTGATTGCGGTCATACTTGCACCGTTACCAAGATGGCAGGTTACCATTTTAAGTTCTTCAATGGGTTTTCCGATGATTTTTGCTGCTTCTTCTGCCACATACCGATGGGATGTTCCATGGAATCCATATCGACGTATTCTCTTCTCTTCATACCACTCGTAGGGTAGTGCATATGTGTATGCATCGGGTTCCATTGTTTGATGAAAGGCCGTGTCGAATACGGCAATCTGTCTGGCAAATGGTATGTAAAAGAGACTTGATTCAATCCCTTTGATATTCGGCGGGTTGTGAAGCGGAGCCAGATGTGCGTTGTCCTTGATTTTCTGAAACACCTTTTCACTGATCAACATGGATTTTGTGAATTCTTCTCCTCCATGTACAACACGATGGCCGATCGAATCAATTTCGTGAATGTTTTTGATTATGCCGTATTTTGAACTACAGAGTGTTTTTAAAGCAATTTTAATCGCTCCATCGTAGTCTTTGATCGGTTGCGCTTCATCAAGTTTCTTTTTATGGTTGATATAATAGGTGATACTTGAGTCTTGATTACCACCAATCCGATCGATAAATCCCCCAGCCAACATTTTTTCTCTTTTTTTATTCATCGAGAAAAGTTGAAATTTTAACGATGAACTACCACAATTAAGTACCAGTATCTTCATTATGCTATTCTCTCACGGTAAAAGGACTGTAAAAGTTGTTCCTACATTGATTTCTGATTGTACTTCTATCGACCCATAGTGGGCCTCAGCGATTTGTTTGGCGATAGAAAGACCGAGACCGCTTCCTTGAATAGATACGTCCTGTTTCACACGATAGAATTGTTCGAATATGAGTGGGAGTTTTTCTTTTGGAATTCCGATTCCATTATCTCGAATCGCCACTTTTGTATAATCGCCTATTCCTTCCAGCGTAATATCGACCATACCATTATTTTTGTTATATTTGATTCCATTATCAATGAGGTTGGTAAAGAGCATTTGCAAAGTCTCCCGATTACCCATGATCTCAGGGTATTTTTCCGGAATATGCAGTTGGAGTGTCACCTGTTTTTCTTTAGCAAGAGGTTTTAATTGATCAATCACATCACTGAGAATCACCTTTAGATCTACCGGCTCCATCTCCCTGATGAGTTCACCTGTTTCAATCCTGGACATATTGAGCCAGTCATTAATGAGGGCAATCAAGTAATTGATTCTCGTACTCATTTTCAGTAGGATGTTTTTTATTTTTTCCGGGATCATTCCTGCCATTCCCTTTGTAATGGCCATTAAATTTTGTTGAACAGCCGCTAATGGGGATCGCAATTCATGACTGACCAAGGTGATAAAATTTTCCCTTAATTTTTCTTTTTCCTTTCGTAAGGTTTCGGTTTCAAGAATGAGCTTTCTTCTTTCTAAACCGCGTTTTGTGACGATACGCAATTCATTCGGAGTGAAGGGTTTGGGGAGAAAATCGTAAGCCCCCAACTTGATTGCTTCCACAGCCGACTCTATGGTCGCATAACCTGTTATCACAATCATGATGACATTGGAATCAAGTTGATGCACTGTATCAATGAGGGTCATCCCATCCATTCCTGGCATTTTCAGATCTATCAATACAAGATCGGGTTTCATTTCATTGATTTTTTGTAAGCCAATATGACCATTGTTTGCCAATTCCACCTGATGATTCTGTTCCGATATAATTTGTTTGCACGAGTCTCTGATAACCTCATCATCATCAATAACCAGAATTTTTGCTTTATCAAACATCATATTTACTTTTGTTTATATGTGTTGGTGTTCAATATTAAGAAGTTTATTGATCCTGTGCAATAAATCCGCAGGATGAATCGGTTTTTCAACATAATCATCCGCTTCAAAATATTCACTATTTGTTTCAGGTGAGAATTGTAATCCTGTTTTTTCGGTAATTGCAGAGATGGCAAGTATAGGAATATGTTTTAGAGTTGGGTTATGTTTCAGTTCGTAACATATCGTAAATCCATCATTTAATCTTTCCATCATAATATCCAGTAGAATTAAGTCGGGTTTTGTCTTATTGATTTTTTCAAGAGCTGTATCCTTATTGTCGGCGATATCTACTTTATATCCTTTTTGGGACAGGATTGTTTTGATTGCGGATGTATAATCCGGGTCATCATCTACAATCAAGATTTTGTAAATATTGTCTATTTTTTGTTTTTTTCTATCTTTTCCGAGTTTTTTAAATACATTCTCAACCGCCAACTTCAGTTCTTCTCTTTTAAATGTTTTGATGTAATAATAAAAAATATTCTCTTTTCGTATTTTAGCTTCTAACTCTAAACTGTTCTGAGCAGCAGTTATGATTACTTCAACTTTTGGATCGATGGTTTTCAAAATGGGTACAGCTTTGTAACCTTCCAAATCGGGTAATTCAACATCCATAATAATGCAGTCAAACCGAATATTTTGAATTTTTTCTATTGCTTTGGTGATTCCAGAGCACACATCGATTTCACAGTCATCGGCCGAAAAAAGGGAAAGATACTCATTTCTCATCTGGGTATCTGGATCAATGATCAGAATGTGTTTCTGTTTATCCTTCATGAATCCTCCGACCATTCGAATTTACAAAGAACGTACCAACATCATTTTTCAATAAAAAAACCGCTCAGGAATTTGTCCCAAGTGGTTTATAAGTAATGAATTATATTTGAAATTAATGAGAATAGATATACAGTGAATGGCTTTTCATGCTGGGGTATTTTCCCCCACTCTGGGGTTTAATTCCCCGTTCATTGTGTGGTTTTGAAGCCTTTTCAGAAATTGAAAATTGCAAATTCTTAATTCCGGCATACCGTGCTCATTTTTAATGAGGTTGCCTTTGTTATCGATTGAGATCAGAAAATGACTTCCCGTAAGATTTAGATCTTCTATACCGATACGGAATAATTTTTCTTTGATCATTTGTAGAAAATAGAGATACTTTTTTTCCGTGATAATTCCGTTTTGATAAGCAAATAATGCATTGATGCCTTGGTAATAATCTCCATCTTTGGCTGCAAGTTTTTCATCGGGGCCATTCCAAAAACCCCATATGATAATGTAATCACGATCCTTTTTGAGAATGGGATTTCTGTCTGGAGTCAATATCTTTTTATGAGATTCATATCTTGAATTGTCTAAAAAACTTTTTGAAATAAATGTTTTAGATCCTGTCATATAAATGGCTCTCGGGTAAATAGTTGGAATACCTTTACTATTTAATTCCATGGCTATTGAAAATTCTTCAAATGGACTGTTGTAACCATGTTCTATGATCTTTTTTTCTTCGGTTTTAAATGGATCCATTCTGGGTTGGATACCAACTTTGGAAACTTTCCAGACAAGATTGATATCGTCTTTTGTTACGGTATGATAAACCTGACTCATTCTGGACAATTTGGTTTTTGGTGTTTTTTCCCAACGTTCTGGAAGGAAATAATCGAATAAAAAGGGATCATCGCCCACTACCCATAGTGCACCTTTTGTACTTTCAACATGGCCATATATATAATCAATATTAAAAATATTCACTTTTTTTAAATGTGGGTGAAATTTGTTTTCGACCTGTTTGGTAAAACGATCTCTCTGTCTTATCAGATAATCGTGTCTTCTTGTCTGTTTCAGTTGTTTTTCTCTCTCCGGTGTTCTTTGGAGCAATTCGAAATCAATCAAACCATAAAGTGTTGCACCTGTTCTGTCTTTTTTCAAGTGTTTGTTATTTTCGGGTCTTACGATAATATGATCCGGTTTCCTGTCTCTGACTGTAAATCCTCTCATACCGATCTTGGATTCGACTTGAAGGGTAAGAAATTCCATGTAATCTTTATCCAAAAATCCTTCCTGACAAGCCTGAACAGCATCGATTCCTTTGATCCATTCATAGATAACAGCGTACAAACGGAACATATCCAATTCCACGTCTTTGTGACTCTTGATTTTCGATTTGAGTTTATAAGCTTTTCTTCCGGTCCTCCACAAATCTACTTTTTTGTAAGGTGTGTAAATGGCAAGAGGTTTTTGCGGGTAAATTCTATCGGATTGAGATGTATGACATGCCTTTCGGAGTTCCATAACCAGTGAAAATTCTTCAAAAGGGCTGTTAAATTCCGCATAGGCCAGTTCTTCACATTCAAGCTCACCAGGTATGTCCTGCCCCATTCGATTCCATTTGATGACAATATCCTTCTGTTTCCCGTTTACTTTTTTGGTTCGAATCTTATAGATACTGCTGGTTCCAGATAATCTGACCGAATTTTGTTGAAACCAGTTTTCGTCTGTCCAATAATTATCGGGTTCTAAAATCTCAATAAAAGGTAATCCATATTGGGTAACGTAAAGGTCGTCCTTGTTTTCCAATTGAATATGAACATACTCCACATTAAAAATACTGATATTCTCATATTTCTTACCAGTTGTTCTATTCATTGGCTGTTGTTGAATGTGTATTTGTTCCATTATTTTCCCTTGTTCATCATATTAAAACCTACTGTTTTTATCATACAATCTATGTCGTTATTTTGTATTTCTTCATCTTAAGCCGAAGGGTTTTTCGGTCTATGTCTAAAGCTTTGGCTGTTTTTGATTTGTGGCCGTTGTATACTTTTAGCGTTTTTTCGATGTGATCTTTTTCAACATTTGCGAGTGATTTTTCTTTTATACGATTTGAATCGATAGTCAGTCCATAATAGAAGAGATCAGAAGGTTCAATCCATTCATGATCGGTTAATACAATCGCTCTTTCAATGGCGTTCTCCAGTTCTCGTACATTTCCCGGCCAATCATAATCCACGAGCGCTTCCATAGCTCTTTCTGATATTCCCTTGATTGTTTTCCTCCTTTTTTGGTTATATTTTTCAATGAAATAGTTGGCTAATAGGGGAATATCATTTTTTCTTCTACGCAATGCAGGACATTGAATCGGCACAACGCTTAATCTATAAAAAAGATCTTCTCTGAATGTTTTGTTTTCGACTTCTTTTTTAAGGTCCTTATTGGTTGCAGCGATAATTCGGATATCCATTTGAGTTATCTGTGTACTGCCGACTTTGCAGATTTCACGCTCTTGAATAGCACGTAATAATTTTGCCTGAATATTGGTGCTGATATTGCTGATTTCATCAAAAAAGATTGTCCCCCCGTTTGCCACTTCCAAACGGCCGTGCTTTGTTGTGCTTGCCCCGGTAAAGGAACCTTTTACATGACCGAAAAGCTCGCTTTCAAAAAGATTTTCAACCAGTGTACTGCAGTCTACTGTTACAAAGGGTTGATTTTGACGTTTGCTGTGTTTATGGATGGATCTGGCCACCAATTCCTTTCCCGTACCACTCTCCCCAGTGATCAGCACGGTACTATCGGTAGGTCCGACTTTCCGAATAAGGTTGTGTATTTTTTGCATTGCTTCACTTTGGCCTATAATGACATCTGGATCAATACTTAATTCAAGTTCATTCGCTAAGTATACATTTTCAATATGTAGTTTCCTCTTTTCGATTGCGCGATGGACAATGATACGCAGTTCATCTGGTGTGAATGGTTTGGGAAGAAAATCGTATGCTCCCATTTTCATGGCTTCAACAGCTGAATCGACTGTTGCGTATCCCGTTATCACAATCACAATCGATTCGGGATTTATATTTTTTATTTTTTTGAGAACTTCTATTCCATTTAAACCAGGCATTTTTAAATCAAGTATGACGATATCAAAAAACGTTTTTTTAATCAGATCAAGTCCCGAATGGCCATTCTCAGCCAGCTGTATATCATATTTGTTGCTTGAAAGTATCTGGTTGCATGAATCTCGCATTGCTTCATCATCATCGATAATGAGAATGTGGTTTTTCAAAATCATTTGTTTTTCTCCGCAGTTATCGGCATTTTGACGGTAAATGTTGTCCCCTTATCCGCTTGGCTTTTTACCTCGATTGTACCGTTGTGTTTTTGAATGATACCATAACTGATAGCCAGTCCAAGACCAGTACCGCGACCCACCTCCTTTGTAGTAAAAAAAGGTTCAAAAAGTTTCTTTAAATAGGCTTCAGGGATTCCACACCCTGTATCCGTGAATTCAATTTCTATCAATTGACCATCTTTCGATACTTTTGTGGTAATGGTCAATTTCCCCTTTTCACCCATTGACTCTGCAGCGTTTAGAATAATATTAATAAAAACCTGCTGTATTTGGGCTTTGTCTAACATGGTTTTTGGAAGATTGGGATGGAATTTTTTTACGATGCGAATATTTTGAAAAAGAGATTGATTTTCGACCAATGACAGAGTGCTTTGTAAAAGTTCATTAACATTGGTTAAGTCCAATTTTGGTTCAGTTTGACGTGAAAAATCGAGCAATCCTTTTACAATATCTTTACAACGGGTTGCTTGTGTAACGATTTTTTCTAATTGTTCCTTTTTCGGATCATCGGATTCCATTTTTTCTAATAGTAGATGACTGTAAACCAGAATGCCTCCCAGAGGATTGTTCAGTTCATGTGCTACACCTGCTGCCAGCTGTCCGATTGTGGCGAGACGTTCCGATTCCATAATTTTTTGTTGGGTATAGGTTTTCAGCTGTTCATCTCTGTTTTTAAGTGAATCAACCATGAAATTAAACGTCATGGCTAATTCTCCGATTTCATCCTGTGATTCAATGGGTACCTTGTGGGTTAAATTTCCTTCTGCCAGTTGATGTGATGCAAAGACCAGGTGTTTAATGGGTTTGAGTATATGAACGGCGAGTAAAGTTGAACCAATAAATGCAACAACAACACCGGCAAGTGTAATCCCAATAAACATCCACATCGTTTCTCTTCTCATGTCTACAAATTTTTCTTCTAAAATGCCAACATAAAGTATCCCAATGATTTCTCCCGATATGTTTCGTATGGGTTCATAAGCCGTTATATACCAATTGTTAACCACGAAAGCTCTTTCGATCCAGGGTAAACCTTTAACCAAAACTTGATCATACACTTCCTCTGATACCCGTGTGCCGATCGCTCTGTTCCCGTCTTCTCTCATGACATTGGTTGATATGCGAAGGTCTTGTTGAAATATCGTGGCTGTTCCCATGTCTTTCCCTTTGTAGGTTTGGCCCTGGTAAACCGTGTCTTTTATTTTGTCCACAATTGAATAATTTCGATTTAATAATGTACCTCCATAAAGTATTCCGATGAGTCTGCCGGTATCATCCAATACAGGAGCTGCCGCTTTAATCATCATACCTGATGTTTCTTCATTTTCTTCTCTTGGTTTGGCTCTGGGGGTAGGAATAAACTCCATGCGGACCTGTTCTGCAAGAGATTCATCCTCTTTCATTAATTCGTTTCTTGGAACAATTTGGGTTGAGAGAACGACTTCTTTTGTTGATAATACTCTTTTTATAATTTCATCACCGGCTTGATTGTCTCCAAACCTGTCGGGATTGCGTGTACGATAAGAAACAAATCCATTTTCATCTGTTAATGTTAATATATCGATGGATTCATTTTTTTTCACTTTGTCCAATTCTACTTTGATTTGTTCAAGGTTATTTCTTGAAAGACCTTCTTTGAGAAATACCCTTAAAGCAGTCAATCGAATAATGTCCTTGATTTTTTCAGAATTTTCTCTGTATATTTCTCTTGCTGAATTGAGGTCCATTCTCACTTTATCCTGAGCCTGATTGATAATGGATTTTCCAATTAGGTGCATGCCTGTCCAGGTTGCAAACAAACCTGTTATCACAACAATGAGGGAAAGACTAGCAATGACTTTATTTCGTAATGAGATTTTCATGGTCAGGTCGATCCAATAATTTTGTACAAAATCAATAATATGTCTTTTATGTTACATAACTTTGATGAAGAAATCAAGGAATTTCTGAGTATTAACATTGTTATATTCATTTAAATGATAAATCATAATTAGTGAAAAATATCACAATAATGTTTGACTTTTCTATTTACAATAATTATATTATGGTTGTTTATTGTGAATATATAGACAAATATTGATGAGAAAATGATCGTTAGCAAAAAACATATATCAAGGCTTTCAAAGTACCGAAAAGCCCTTTTTCGATTCAGTGAATTGGGTTTTGTTAAAGTCTTTTCCGATACACTTGGAGAAGCAGTAGGCGTTACTGCATCACAAGTGAGAAAGGATTTCTCACTTTTTGGAATTCATGGACATAAACGGGGGGGATATCAAATTGATACGCTTATTGATAAACTGCAAAACATCTTGGGAAAAGATTTTGAACAAAAAGTGATCATTGTTGGAATTGGCAACATTGGAAATGCTTTAATCAAATACAAAGCTTTTGAAAATGAGGGAATTAAAATTGTTGCTGGCTTTGATATCGATCCTGCAAAAGTGAATAGAAAAGGGACAGTACCCATATTCCCTCTCAAGGAAATACATGACTATGTTAAGAAACATAACATTACTATCGGGATTATCGCTGTACCGGATATTGTGGCTCAGGAAGTTTTCGATGTGATGCTCTCTGCAGGGATAAAAGGTATCCTCAATTTTGCACCGATAAGGTATAAGGGGGCAGAAAATGTTTTCATCAACAATGTGAATTTTCAGGTCGAACTTGAAAATGTTATTTATTTTGTTAACATGTTTAAACACGAAAAGGATTAATCAATAAATTGGAGTTTAACCATGAGAGCTGTTAAATTAAGAAAACAAGATTTGCCAGCTTTTCTTAAGTGTGTTCAGTCATTTGGTGAGTTATGGGGTCCTGTTCGGGAAAAAGATCGACAGGTGTTAAAAAAAACAGATGATGTCAATCAGATTGATTTAACAACCATCAGAACGAGTCTTCCGTTCAAGAAATTACTCTTTCCCCCCAGATTCAGTATGTTTCATTTTTCTGGTAATAAATATACAACAAGTCTCGAACATCTTCCGAATCGAATCATTTTTGGGCTTCATCCTTGTGATATTCATGCATTGCTCATTATGGACGATTTTTTTACGCGATCTTTTGATGATCCTTACTATACAGAGCGACGGAAAAAGACAGCCATTATTGGTTTTTCTTGTATTCCAGATGAAAAGTGTTTTTGTCATGCGACAAAAACGGATACAGTTGAGGAAGGTTTTGACCTCTTTTTAACAGACCTGGATGATTTTTTCTTGATTTGGGTAGGATCCAGTCTCGGAGATGATATGACAAGGGAGTGTCCTAAAATCATTGACGAGGGGATTCTGCCTGAAGATCTGAAAAAATATGTTGAATGGAGGAAGTACCGAAATTCTCAATTTAAAATGGACATTGATCTGACGAGTATGCCAGAAATCTTCGATCTCAGTTATGACAGCGTAATTTGGGAAGAGGAAGGCGAAAAGTGTCTTTCCTGTGGTGCATGTACCATAGTCTGTCCAACCTGTCCCTGTTATCATGTGTATGATAAAATTGAAATGGGAAAGATCGAAGGTGAACGGATGCGTCAGTGGGATTCTTGTCTTTTTAAGGAATATTCAATGGTGGCTGAGGGACATAATTTTCGTGAGTCGCGAGCAGAGCGATTAAAATTGCGATTTACCCACAAACTGCAAGCTTTTGTAGGAGAGTATGGGAAGCCCGCCTGTGTTGGATGTGGTCGGTGTATTGAAACCTGTCCTGTGGATATCGATATTGCCACCATTGTGAGACGCCTTAGAGGTGAGGAGGTGAAGGTATGACCGGATTGACAGCGCTGAAAAATGCTTATTTGCCTGAATCCATGCGGCTTATTCGACGATATCCATTGATCGAAGGTGTTCATTTTTTTCAAGTAAGAGCTGTGGATATGACAAGGGCACTTTCTCTCGATTATTTGCCTGGTCAGTTTATGATGGTATCCATTCCCGGTATAGGGGAAGCTCCTTTTTCAATTTCCTCCACCCCTTCGAGACCCGGTTTGCTTGAATTTGGGATAAGACGTGTGGGCCGGGTAACCAATGCGATATTTCAGCTAAAAGAAAATCAGATTATCGGTGTGCGCGGACCGTATGGGAATGGATTCCCTGTGGAAAAAATAAAAGGCAATGATCTGATCATCGTGATGGGAGGATTGGGAGCAATTCCTTTGCGTTCACTTCTTCTTTATGCACTGGACAATCGAGATCAATTTGGCAATATCTATCTTCTTCATGGGGCAAAAACACCTTCAGAAATGCTTTTTCGGGAAGAATTTTTAAATTTTAGATATCGAGATGATCTGACTTGTCTTCTAACCGTTGATCAGGATGATACAGGAAAGTGGCCCTGTTATACGGGGCTTGTAACCCGACTTTTTCAGCAGTTAACAGATATCATTCCCCAAAAAACCTATGTGGCTGTTTGTGGTCCTCCTGTCATGTACAAATTTGTTGTGGCAGAGTTGTTGAAATTGAATATTCCCAAGCACCAGATTTTAATGACACTGGAGCGCCGCATGAAATGTGGTGTTGGAAAATGTGGACATTGTATTATTGGGGGGTATATTTATACATGTGTCGATGGTCCGATTTTCACTTATTGGGATGTGATTCATATGAAAGGATTGATCTGAAGGATTATTCACATTTGAAATGATAGGCATTTTACAAGTGGCTTATCATTATGATCTGAATGGTATTGAAGCAATAGGAGTTGTATGTTGGAAAATCAAAAGAAAGACGTGGGCCTTTATGGATTTACAGGTTGTAACGGGGACCAATTAACGATTATTCACAGTGAAGACAAACTCCTTGATTTTTGGCAGTCAGTCCATATCAAATCATTTTCGCTGGCCAAAAGTGATAATGATGATTCTGATTTGGATATTGCTCTGGTTGAGGGATCCATTTCGAATCAGGAACAGGCTGAGCATATGAAAGAGATCCGTAAAAGATCGAAAAAACTGATCGCCATCGGTAACTGTGCATGTTATGGTGGTGTCCAGGCTATGGAATTGGGAAGTAAAGGGTGGGATCAGCGATTTCGAAAGGTGTATGGTGATGCATTTTTTGAATTACGGACACCCATTGAATCCAAACCAATCGACGTTTTTGTTGATGTCGATTTTTACATCCCCGGATGTCCAATCAATGCAGATCAATTCTTTTACTGTTTTGCCCATTTGATACAGGATCATGTTCCTACCATACCCGATCATCCTGTATGTGCCGAATGTCGGTGGCGTGAGAATGATTGTCTGCTTCTGAAAGGTATTCTTTGCCTTGGACCTTTAACTGCCTCTGGCTGTAATGCAGTTTGTCCTTCCCATAATTTGCCCTGTCTGGGGTGTTGGGGGCCGGTGGAAGAAGCGAATGTTTCATCGGAATTTAACCTGCTCAAGGAAAAAGGATTGACTCAGGAGGAAATCAAGCGGAGATTCCGTATGCATAACGGAAGTGGCATTATTAAACCATTAAAGAAAATATTAGGGGTTCTCTGATGCGTGAAATATTGGTTGAACCGCTGGCCCGCGTGGAGGGAGAGGGTGGTATCACAATTCGAACAGAGGGGAAAAAGGTTAAAGAAGTGCGGTTCGATATATTGGAAGGGACCCGTCTCATTGAGGCGTTGGTCGTTGGGAAAACACCCGAGGAAGATGTCAGTATTACCTGTCGTATATGTGCGATCTGTACCCTTTCGCATCGATATGCCGCTCTGAGAGGACTTGAAAAAGCTTTAGGCATTCAGGTTCCACCAAAAGTTCAGTGGATGCGGTCTCTGATGCATCTGGGGGAATGCCTGGAAAGCCATTCTCTTCATGCCTATATTTTGGCACTACCCGATTTTTTTGGCTATCCATCTGTTATTCCCATGCTTGATCAATATAATGAGGAAGTAACAGGTGCATTGACTTTAAAAAAATTTGCCAATCGGGTTATGGAAGTTACGAGCGGTCGCATGATCCATGGTGAAAATCCGACAGTGGGTGGATTTGGTCGCTATCCTGATCGGGAAGTATTGCAACAATTGAAACAAGAGGCAAAAGAGCTGCTCCCTTTTGCAGAAAAAGGTGTAAAACTGTTTGCTGATTTGGATATCCCTTCCTTTTTTGAACAAGAAACGGTGTTTATGTGTTGTGAACCCGATGAGAAAGAATATGGTCTCGTTGGGGATTATATTCGCATATCGACCGGTGAAGTCGTTCCTGTGGAACAGTATCAGAAACTTACCAATGAACGGTTTGTCTCACATTCCGCAGCCAAGCATTGTCTGTATAAAAAACGGCCCTATACTGTAGGAGCCCTCGCTCGAATGAATAACTTGGGCGATCGCCTGAAAGGAAAAGCGGGTATGCTGTTCAAAAAATACTGGAATGAGAGATGGCTTAGAAATCCTGTGTTCAATAATCTTGCCCAAGCAATTGAGATTGTGTGGGGATTGGAACAGATTCCGATGGTCGTTGATCATATTATCAAAATAAAAGAGGACCCTGAAATCGTTAAACCCACACAAAGAAAGGGGGATGGGGTTGGTGCTGTGGAAGCTCCCAGGGGAACACTTTATCACCATTATCAGATAAAGGAGGGGCTTGTAGCCGATGCCAATTTTGTGATTCCGACGGGACAAAATTTAGAGGATTGTGAAAAATATATGAGGAATGCGGTCGAAAAATTATTGACTGAAGCTGTGGATGATGATGCCATTCGTCTTCAATGTGAAATTATTGTCCGGGCCTATGATCCGTGTATAAGCTGTTCAACCCATCTGGTGACTATTGAATGTGAAGACGAATGATGAGTGGATTCAATTGTTAGATGATTCTCTATGTTCAGAGTCAATGGTCGTCATAGGTCTGGGGAATTCGGATCGTGCAGACGATGGTGTTGGACTTGTGTTGGTTTCGAAACTTCAGGCTTGCTTCCCGGATCGTATTTTTTTAGAAACGGAACACACGCTGGAAACACTTGTATTGGAGTTACTTGAGCGTGAAGATGTTCGAATGGTTCTGTTTATTGATGCTGCTCATTTTGGAGGCAAGCCAGGTGACATCAGGTTTTTTCATGCTGAAGATATAGAACGATTTATTCCAATGTTATCCACACACAAAGTTCCCATATCCCTACTCATGCACTTGATCCGTGATCGTGGCAAAAATCCTGTCCTACTGGGTATTGAACCGAAGTCAGTGGCATTGTTCGGATCAATGAGTCCTGAAATACAGAGTACGATGAATCGGTTGGAAATGGTGATAAAAGGCTGTTTATTAAAAGGTCGTTCAAAGAATGATTAAGAAAATTGTTCCTGATTTCACAAAAAAAGGAAAAATTGTGCATTTTCTTCTTGACAAAGATTGCCTATTTTTTTATATTAATTCGACTTTTTTGACTTATTATAAGATATAATTCTAAGGGGAAAGTATCGTATCTATCCAATATTGTAAGTGGCTTATTTATGGGGATCCTGTTCCTTTTTTCACAATTTTTTGCTATTCCTTACTGTTTGTCCTGTGGGGCTTGATATCCTCAACGCGCCGTTTTTTAAGTCGATATGTTACACGGCGTTAATATTATCATACATAATCATTAAGATGTATTTAACAAAGTGAAGAAATCGATGACTGTAGAAAGATATTTTATTGGAAAAGCACATTGGGGATCCATACTCAGGAGGTGGATGGAAAAGTATATGATTCTGGCCCCGCAAAAGGAAAATGGTGGGCTTTTCATGCAACCTGTAATCCAAGACAATGTGGCTCATATTGTTTACGACGAAGCACGGGCTGCACAGCCTTTAAAGACATTCCTCTTACCCCCACTTGATGAAGTTGTTGGCAAAAAAGTCCAGGCTGAAAAACCGTGGCTTTTTCTGGGTATTAAGGCATGTGGTTTGGCTGCCCTTCCTATTTTAGATCAGGCCTTTGGGGGTGATTTTACGGATCCGATCTATCAAAAACGCAGAGAAGAATCTTTTATAGTCAGTTCTGATTGTACACAACCCTGGGAGACCTGCTTTTGTACTTTGGTTGGCGGTCAACCTTATCCGGTAAAAGGTTTTGATCTGAATCTATCGAAGGTTTGGGACGGCTTTGTGATTGAAGTCGGAAGTCTTCGAGGGAAAACATTACTTGAAGGACATGATGAAGTCCTTAAAGAGGTTGTACGGGAAGAGGCCACTGCTCTGGAAAAGATGAGAAATGAAACAACGAAAAAGGTGGAGGAGCAAAACCGAGATTTCAAATTCGAAAAAAGACATAGGGAAGTTGTCTCAGGAAATTGGGAATCGGAGGTTTGGGAAAGGCATTCGGAAACGTGTGTGGAGTGTGGTGCGTGTAATCATGCTTGTCCAACGTGTCATTGTTATTTTTTAGATGATGTTACTCGAAAGACATTTGTCAAACTACGAGGCTGGGATTCCTGTATGTATTCCGGTTATGCTGTTACAGCAGGAGGAGGAACTCCCCGTCCTCGGTTGTATGAAAGGTTTCGAAACCGATATTTTTGTAAATTCAAATACTTGGACGATAATTACGGTATGTATGGATGTACGGGTTGTGGACGCTGTATTGAAGGTTGTCAAGGTAAGATTGATATGCGCCAGGCACTCAAGGATTTGGTAAAGAATTGAGGATAAGTGATTCATGGGTCCACAAAATAATCCTTATCAATCACAGAAGGCTGTTATCCAAAAGATTATACCTGAAACCTCAGGAATTAAAACCTTTGTTGTTCAGCCGGAAAGTGGTTTTTCTTTCCATTGTGGTCAGTTTGCCGAGTTGTCCGTACCGGGAATAGGAGAAGCTCCCTTTGCCATGTCTTCTCCCTGTTTTAAATCCGAACAATTGGAATTTACAATACAGAACGTGGGTTATATGACATCTCGCCTTCATGCCATGAAAGAGGGCGATATAGTGGGTATCAGGGGCCCCTATGGTAATGGTTTTCCATTAGATGATTTTTACGGAAAAGAGGTTCTTCTTCTCATCGGTGGTGTTGGTTTTCCACCGGCGAGGACACTGATCTACAGCTTATTGAATGAGAAAAATAAATTTAAACGGATCATTTTATGTTACGGTGCCAGAACACCTGAGGATGTTGTTTATAAATATCAAGTAGAAGATTTTCGGAAGAAAATAGAATTGTACATGACTGTTGATAAAGCGGATAAAAATTGGAGAGAATCTGAAGGCGTTGTCACCGTTCTCTTGGATAAAGTGAAAGTGGATTTAAAAAATTCGGCAGCTGTTGTTATTGGTCCTCCCATTATGATGAAATTTGGTACATTCAAACTTCTTGAAGTGGGTTATCAACCGAAAGACATTTATCTTTCCATGGAAAGAAAAATGTATTGTGGAATCGGTCAATGCAGGCATTGTATGATTGATCACTATTTTATCTGCAAGGATGGACCGGTATTTACTTATGAACAGCTCAAGAATTTTCCAAATATTTGGGAATAGATATGGCTAAACGATTGTTCATCGATTTGGAATTATGTCGGCAATGTGATCAATGTGATGTTGCATGCAGTTATTTTTATCACCCCTTTAATAGCGGTGCGATTTATTTGAGAGAGATCGGTGAGTTTGCCGCGACTTGTCGTCAGTGTGAAGAGGCACCCTGTGTGAGAGCATGTCCGACGGATGCATTGGAGAAGCAGGAAGATGGATTGGTGAAACGGTATAATCTGCGCTGTGTAGCTTGCAGAACTTGTTGCTACGCCTGTCCATTCGGAACCATTCTTCCGGAAGTGATTCCGTATACCGTTTCACGATGCGATTTTTGCATTGGACGATTAAAGGGAGAAGAAAAACCAGTTTGTGTTGGGGGATGCAAAGAAGGTGCAATCAAATTCGGTAACTTTGAAGCCGATCCAAAGGAACACACCTTTTTGGTAGGTGATCATTTGGTTGTTCACGCCATTCCATGGAAAAAGGAAGAGTATATCTGAGATGAACCCCATTCTCGTATATATCATTTGTTTTCCATTTACAGCCATCGTCGGTATGCTGGTCAGCTGGATCGATCGAAAAGTAACCGCAAGGCTTCAGTGGAGGGTCGGTCCGCCTCTTTTTCAGCCTCTTTACGATTTTGTGAAATTGTTGGGGAAGGAAACCATCATTCCGAAGGGATCTTCAAAAATCACTTTTCTGCTTGCACCGCTTTTTGGATTGGTCGCCGCCACTTTTGTTTCCATGCTTGTCTGGACAGCCATCCTGTGGCCTGAAAAAAGTTTTGGCGGCGATCTGATTGTTGTTCTCTACTTTTTGATGATTCCCTCACTTGCCGTGATCATAGGTGGTTTTGCTTCAAGGAATCCCATTGCTTCACTGGGAGCGAGTCGTGAAATGAAACTGATGCTGGCCGATGAACTTCCCTTTCTTTTGGCTGTGTTTGTTGCGGTTATCAAGGCGGGAGGAGCCATTCGTTTAGGGCAACTCATTGCTTATCAACAGACTCATGGGTGGGTATTTCTTTCCGCGTCAGGGATTTGTGCGATAATCGTCGCCATCATCACCATGCAGGCGAAATTGACGCTTGTTCCCTTTGATATTCCGGAAGCAGAAACTGAATTGATGAGCGGGGTGTTTGTTGAATATTCCGGTCCGCCACTCGCGATCTTTAAATTAACAAGAATGATGATGCTTTTTACTTTACCTATGGTAGTGGTTGTTGTTTTCTTAGGGGGCATGCATTTTCAGGGTATCTCTATTTTATGGTCCATTTTGAAATATGTCGTATTGCTTGTACTCATTATTCTTATTCGAAATACAAATCCCCGTTTACGGATTGATCAAGCAGTTCGATTTTTATGGGGACCGGTAACTATTTTAGGTGTTGCCGCTGTGGTTCTTGCATTTTTAGAATGGTAATGTTATGGGAATAAAACTGAAAGCACTGACGAAATCTCCCTGGGTTTATCACCTTTCAACGGGAAGTTGCAACAATTGTGATATTGAAATTTTGGATTGCCTAACACCACGATATGATCTTGAACGCTTTGGTATTGTTCTGGTTGGCAGTCCTCGTCATGCAGACGCTTTGCTGGTAACGGGAAATATGACCATGAAATGTATTCCCCGGGCGAAAGAAGTTTATGAACAAATGCCGAAACCCGGCGTCGTCATTGCAATAGGCACTTGTGCATTGGGACATGGGGTGTTTGATGGAAGTTATGTGATGCCAAAAACTGTAGATGAGGTGATACCGGTGGATATTTATATTCCCGGTTGTCCGCCAAAACCGGAAGGGATTATTGCCGGAGTAGCGAAATTATTGGCTATGCTGAAGCAAAAAGCTTGAGAAGTGAGAATGTAATGACGTGGAAAGAAATCAATAAAAAGATACATGACCGTTTTGATAAGAAGATTGTCAAATGGTTTGAACATAACGAGCATCGGATTTATGTGGATATTGATCCGGCCGACCTTGTGGAATTTGGGCGATTCCTCTTCGAAGATCTCCAGGCCAGGTTTATCATTGCCTCGGGTGTGGATACTCCGAGAGATGGAATTGAGATTCTCTACCATTTTGATTTTTTTCAATTACCCTATGTATTTTCTGTACGTGTTTTTATCGAAAAACCTAAACTTGAAGTGGATTCGCTTGTACCGTATATTAAAGGTGCTGAGTGGATCGAGAGGGAAATCAGTGAACTATTAGGCATACAGTTCAACAATCACCCTGATATGAGACATTTAATTCTTCCAGATGATTGGCCAGAGGGAAAGTATCCTCTGAGGAGGGATCAATGAGTGAAATTATTCCAATTGGTCCCTATCATCCGCTTCAGGAAGAGCCGGAATTTTTCCGCCTTCATGTCGAAGGTGAGCGTGTTATCAAAATGGATATCGAAATCGGTTACAACCACAGGGGTATTGAGAAGTTGGCCGAATCGAAATCATGGGATCAGGTTGTTTTTCTCGTGGAGAGAATTTGTGGTATTTGCTCAACAAGTCATCCGGCGGCTTCTATCAATGCCATGGAAGATCTTGGTGGTATCGAGGCACCTGAGAGAGCCCAGTATATTCGGACGATCGTCTGTGAACTGGAACGAATTCATTCACATCTTCTTTGGTTGGGTCTGGCAGGTCATTTCATCGGATACAATACAGTATGGATGTGGGTGTGGAAATATCGGGAAATCATCTGCGATATTTTGGATAAGATGACAGGAAACCGGCAAAGCTATGCCATGTTTAAAGTAGGAGGTGTTCGAAGGGACATTTTAGATGAAGATATCCCCTGGTTTCTTAAGATGCTCGATAAGTTTAAACCGGCTCTGGATCTATTCAAAGGTGCAGTGATGGATGATCCTGTTATTCATGCACGAACAAAGGGTGTCGGTGTTCTGACAACAGAGCAGGCAAAAAAATACTGTGTTGTTGGACCCACAGCCAGACCTTCTGGTGTAGCAATTGATGTCAGAAAAGACGATCCTTATTTTGCTTACGAATGGTTGGATTGGGATATGGTTGTCCTTCAGGAGGGAGATGTCTTTGCAAAGGTGGCTTGTCGGATTCTTGAGATGTACGAATCCATGAAAATTCTTGAACAGTGTTTTAAAAAGATGAAGCCTGGTATAGTTGATCTGCATGTCAAGGAACTGCCACCTGGAGAGGGAATCGGCCGCGCTGAGGCACCTCGCGGAGAAGTATATCACTATGTGCGCAGCGATGGTTCCAATTTCCCTGTCCGTTACAAGGTACGCGCACCGAGCTATATGAATATATTTTCCAATGAGGTGGCTGTTTTGGGCGAGCAAGTCGCTGATGCAGCCCTGATATTGGCAGCCGTGGATCCGTGTTACTGCTGTACGGAACGGATCATCGCTATAGATCACGATACAAATGAGGAAAAGAAGCTCAGCAGCAGTGATCTTCTTCGACTTTCACATGAAAAAACCATACGGGTGAAAAAAGAATTGGGTATATCATGAATCCGCTCCTTTATCCCATTGCTGTACCGATTCTGTTGGGTTTGATCTGTTTGATCATCCCGCGTAGAGCGAAATTTGTTCATGAGATCATCGCTTTGATCGGGTCGGCAATGACTTTCGGATTGCTGATTTGGATTTTTACATTAAAACCCTTTGAATTTTTAATGGACGGTTCGATTATACTACGCGTCGATCAATTGAGTGGATTTATTCTTTTAGCTTCCGGTCTTTTTGGTTTCTTAATCACCCTTTATTCATTCAAATTCATGAAAGAAGCCAACCGATCCACTGTTTATTATGGCTCTATATTGTGGACATTGGGAGCGGCGTGTGGCGCTCTGATGGCCAATCATCTTGTTGTATTGCTGGTTTTCTGGGGATTTTTGGGGATCACTCTTTATCTTCTCATACTTACAGGGGGTAACTTAGCCGCAGATGCTGCCAAAAAAACATTGATTATTATCGGAGGCAGTGATGCACTGATGCTACTGAGTATTGCATTTATCTATTCGGTCACTTCTTCATTTGATATCAGCACCATGCAACTTTCGGCCGGTAATCCCTTAATCATCTTGGCATTTATCCTTCTGGCTGTGGGGGCGTTCGCCAAAGCGGGTGCCATGCCTATGCATACCTGGATTCCTGATGTAGCTGAAACGGCTCCTATTCCTGTTACGGCCTATTTGCCTGCCGCTTTGGATAAGCTATTGGGTATCTATTTGTTGGGTAGGATGTGTCTCTATATGTTTGAAATGTCAAGATTGATGAATCTTTTTTTAATGATCGTAGGGTCTGTGACCATCATAGCAGCTGTGATGATGGCACTGATTCAACATGATATGAGACGTTTGTTGGCCTATCATGCTGTTTCTCAAGTTGGTTATATGATATTGGGTATGGGAACGGGGAGTCCCGTCGGTATTGCTGGCGGTATTTTCCATATGCTGAATCATTCTATCTATAAATCCTGTCTCTTTCTGTCCGGTGGCAGTGTTCAGCATCGAACGGGAACGACCGATTTGGATCGGTTGGGCGGGCTTGGAAGAATGATGCCGATTACGTTCTCCTCGTTTCTTATTGCAGCTTTTGCCATTTCTGGAATTCCACCCTTCAATGGATTTGTCTCAAAATGGATGATTTATCAGGGATTGGTTGAATTGGGACAGGTTGGTGACAAGCTTTGGATAATCTGGCTTGTGGCTGCCATGTTTGGCAGTGGATTGACTTTAGCCAGTTTTATGAAACTGACACATTCTGTTTTTCTCGGTGTTCCTTCGCAATCGGTCGAGTCAAAAAAGATTAAAGAGGTCGGCATTGGGATGACTGTTCCGATGGTTGTCCTGGCCCTGCTCTGTGTGATATTCGGTATTTTCGCTTATTCTGTACCTTTAAAGAACTTCATTTTACCAGCAGTAGGGAATGTATCCTATTTGGGTATCTGGGATCCTGGTCTCGCCACGGTTATGATTCTTGTTGGATTGGTTGTTGGACTTTTCATTTATTACTTGATGGGAAATGTCAAGATAGGTCGCGAAGCGAATAGTTTTATCGGCGGTGAACATTTGCCTACAGAAACCCGTGTAACAGGAACCGGTTTTTACAATACGATTCGTGAATTTGGTTTGTTTCGATATTTGTACCGCTGGGCTGAGGCGAAATGGTTTGATATCTATGATCAATTGTATCAGTTGGCTATGAATGTGGGAAGATTTTTTGGTAAAGCACATGTTGGAATATTTACTGTCTATATGGTTTGGGTCTTGGTGGGTTTAACCTTATTATTTGTTTTTTTGATGGGGAGGTGGTAGTCGATGTTGACGTCCCTCATCCTTCTTCTTGTTTTAATGATTCTCGGAGCCATTGTCGCTCTGGAAAGCAAAGATTTGTTATCAGGGATTATATCACTGGGCATTATCGGATTTGCACTGACCGTTATTTTTATCGTTTTACAGGCTCCCGATTTGGCTATTGTTCAGATCATTGTTGAGACGTTAACGCTTGTGATTCTCATTGCGGCTGTTTTAAAAACAACACGGAAAGATACTTCTGAAAAAACAGATACGGTTAAGATTATATTATGGATAACCGGACTGGTTTGTGTCATTGTTTTTATGTTGGCTGCTGTCAAAGCATTACAGTATTTGCCCGAATTTGGTTCGGCTGAGTCACTTAGAATGGCCAAGGTCTATATTGATCAAGGACTGGCGCTTACAGGAGCGAGTAATCTCGTCGCTGCAGTCATCCTGGATTTTCGTGGTTATGATACATTGGGTGAAGCAACCGTTCTTTTTACTTCTGTTGTGGGTATTATAGCCGTTCTTCGTACGGTGGGGAGGAAGCAATCATGAAAGGTATGACGCTGATTGTGAAACAGATATCGCAACTGATGGTTCCCTCCATATTCCTGTTGGGCATCTATGTCATTCTGCACGGCCATCTAACACCCGGAGGAGGGTTTGCGGGAGGTATTTTGATTGCCGGGTGTTTTGTGTTGCTTGTACTTGCCTATGGGTCTGATGAAGTGAAAAGTGAAGTGAGAAAATGGCGGGCTTCCTTCTCTGAAAGTCTCGGTATCTTTATGTTTTGGTTTTTGGCTGTTTTGGGATTGGTGCAGGGCTCTTACTTTTTTTATAATATTATAGCAAAAATCAATCCAGGACATCCCGGTCAACTTTTTAGTGCGGGTATTATTCCTTTGTGTAATATGGCTATTGGGATAGAGGTAGCCGGTGCATTGTTCGCTATTTTTATTACATTGGCCGTTTTGAAGGCGGGGGAAAAGTTATGATCGTGTATGTTTTAGCTATTCTTCTCTTTTTAATCGGTTTATATGGTATTGTCGTTAAACGGAACCTAATTAAAATAGTCATCAGTTTGATGATTATGGAGTATGCCATCAATCTCTTTTTTGCCTTGATTGGATATCGTGAAGGCGGAGCAGCACCGATACATACAGAAGAATTGGGTGATAATATGGTATTATTTGTTGATCCATTGCCTCAGGCACTGGTATTAACGGCTATCGTTATCGGTTTGGGTACAACAGCGCTGCTGGTTTCTTTTGCGGTGCGCATCTATGAGAAGTATGACACTTTTGATGTGCGAAAAATCAGGAAGCTTCGCGGATGAATGTATTACCTTTATTTGTTGCTATTCCTTTAGGAGCAGCGTTTCTAACGCCGATTTTATCGAAAGCAGGGAATAGAATATCGGCTGTATTAGGACTTTGTGCCAACGGATTCATTATGGGATTATCCATATGGATAATTCAGTATTCCAAAGATACAATAGTCTATTTTGCCGGAGGGTGGCAACCGATTGCCGGTATCCCGATTGGTATTGCCATGGTCATGGATGGATTAACTGTCGTTATGCTTTTGATCATCAATGTTGTGGGATTCTTTGCGATGCTCTACTCATTAAATTACATGACCCGCTATACAGAAACCGGTAAATACTACACACTCTTTTTATTAATGATGGGCGGTTTGAATGGTGTTGTTCTGTCCGGTGATTTGTTCAATCTTTTTGTGTTTCTGGAAATTACGGCGATCGCCTCTTATTCATTGGTTGCATTCGGTGTGGAAGCAGAAGAATTGGAGGCATCTTTTAAATATCAGGTACTTGGTGGTACCGCTTCTGCGATGATTTTATTGGGCATTGCTGTTTTTTATCAACTCACAGGGACTCTGAACTTGGCCGATGCTTCTCGGGTCATCGAGGGTATTGGATTGAATCCAGCAGTGATCTTTGTCGGGATATTATTTCTGGTCGGATTCAGTTTAAAGGCTGCTTTGATGCCTTTTCATGCATGGCTTCCCGATGCCCATCCATCAGCTCCTGCACCGATATCGGCGATGCTTTCCGGCGTTGTGATTAAAGTATTGGGTGTTTATACGCTTATTCGAATGTTTTTCAATATTTTTGGAATCGGCCGCATGTCGTTTGTGCTTATCGTTTTTCTTATTTTAGGCACTTTATCCATGGTAGCAGGTGCATTCCTTGCACTCAGCCAAAAGGATTTTAAAAGACTTTTAGCCTATTCATCAATCAGTCAAATCGGCTATGTGATATTTGCCTTTGGGTTGGGAACGCCGCTTGGATTTTTAGGTGGATTGTTCCATTTAATCAATCACGCTTCTTTTAAATCGCTTTTGTTTCTCAATTCCGGTGCTGTTGTTTATCGTACAGATAATCGAGATATGGAAAAAATGGGTGGTTTTTCTCAGCGTATGCCAGTCACGGGAACCACTTCTCTCATGGGTTCACTTTCGATCGGTGGAATTCCTCCCCTTGGAGGCTTCTGGAGCAAGCTGGTTATTGTCATTGCAGCTGTGGAAAGTCATCATTTTATTCTTGCCGGTATAGCCGTATTGACCAGTATCATTACATTAGCTTATTATTTAAAAGTTCAGAAAATGACTTTTTTCGGTAAGTTATCCGACCTATATAAAGGGGTCAAAGAGGTGCCTGTATTGATGTGTGTTTCAATGGTTACATTGGCTATTTTGAGTTTGGGTCTGGGAGTCCTTTTGCTTCCCCAGTTGAGAAATATCATTCTGGATCCTGCGGTTAATGTGATTGCAGGGGGGTTGGATTATGCGAAAATGGTACTGGGAGGATGAGGTGCGAAAGATCATATTAATATTTTGGTCATTGATCGTTTGGTTGTTATTAACCTGGACGTTAAACTTGCAGAATGTTATTGTGGGTGGTGTTGTTGCAATCACCGTTGGATTGATTTTTGGAAATCTTTTTGTTACAGCGCCCTTGAAAATCTTTCAATTTCGAAGGTGGTTGTGGTTTATTTTATATATTCCTGTTTTTATCTGGGAGATGACCAAGGCCAATTTCGATGTTGCTTATCGGGTACTTCACCCGAAATTACCCATCACGCCCGGAATCGTGAAAGTGAAAACAAAAATCAAATCGGAAATGGGAAAAGTCATTTTAGCCAATTCGATTACACTGACTCCGGGTACGTTTACGATCGATTTAAAAGATGAATATCTCTACATTCACTGGATCAATGTGCGGTATAAGGACATTGAAAAAGCGACTCAGGAAATTGTAGGCCGTTTTGAAAAATATCTAATTAAAATTTTTGATTGAGAGCATGATGAATACTTTTTTTATTATACTGATTGGATGTTGCTTTGCCTGTCTTATTCGAGCATGGCGCGGTCCGTCCATACCAGACAGAATGGTAGCCATTGATATTTTAGGGACACTGGCTGTGGGTATGACGGCAATCTGGGCAGTGATTACAGAGCGGAGTTTTCTCATTGATGTGGCATTGGCATGGATATTTTTAAGTTTTATTGGTACGTTGGCTCTTGCTAAATATTTGTCTCATAAAACTTTAGACGAGTAGATATATGAGCTGGAATGAACTCATTGGTATCATTATTGTTGGAGTAGGTATCGCATTCGATGCTTTCGGATGCTTGGGATTGCTTCGATTACCTACGGTTTACAACCGCCTCCAAGCGGGAACAAAATGCGTTACATTTGGAACATGTGGAATTCTTTTCGGTGTTTTCATGATGAAAGGATTTTCAAGCATGGGCATTAAAGCCCTCGTCGGTATCCCTTTTGTTTTGCTCACGGCACCAGTGGGTGCTCATGCCGTTGCGAGGGGTGCTCATATATTTGGAGTCAAATTGTGGGATAAAAAGGTCATCGATCAATACGAAAAAGATCGTGGTGGAAAACCGAGATTGTAATTGGAATTGATATGAGATATCCAAAATTAAGAGAACTTAAAGAGGCAATTAAATCACTTTTTTCGAAACCGTATACATCAAAATTTCCATTTAAACCCCATGAGGCTTTTGATGGTTTTCGAGGCAAACCGGAGTATTTTGATGAATATTGTGTCGGTTGTGGTGCCTGTGCAGAGGTTTGTCCCGGGAATGCCATAAAACGAATTGATCCTATCGAACCCGTAAAGAACAAAACAGAACCACAGATGCGAAGAATGGAACTTCGTTATGATATGTGCAATTTCTGTGGTAACTGTGAAGCACACTGTATTACTGAAAAAGGTATTCAGTTGACAAAACAGTTCAACCTTGCGCTGTTTGATCGGAAACTTGCCGTGGAAGAGATAGAAAAAGAGCTGGTTATTTGCGAACTCTGTGGTACGATATTGACCGCAAAAGATCATTTGCGCTGGTTGGCCAGAAAATTAGGGACATTGGCTTATGGAAATCCAACCCTCCTGTTGGTTTCTCAGCGTGAGCTCATTCCTGTTGAATCGGGGAATCAAGGAGCGGAAATGCGGAGGCCCGATATATTTAAAGTGTTGTGTCCAAAATGTAGACACCAAATCATGTTAAAGGATATCTGGGGATAAAAAAGGTACTCCCCTTATTGTGAATATCAATCTCATCTGATTCAAGATGGGATTTTTTTATTGTTGGATTGCATTCAATGACTGTATTGGGTTTTTTCATATTGTTGCTTGTAGCCGCAGTTTGCGGATCAATTGGGGCAAGTATTGCGGGATATTCACCCGGAGGTTGTCTAACCAGTATTGTTCTCGGATTAGCAGGTGCATTGATTGGCACCTGGATGAGCAGGGAATTGGGAGTGGCAGATTTCCTCACGATTCAGCGCATACCCATATTATGGTCGATTGTGGGTTCAGCATTATTTGTAGCCATCATCGGATTTTTATCGGGAAGGAGGCGTAAGAAATAAAGACTTTAGATGAAATGGATCAACATATGATGAAGTGGCATTTAAAAACCTGTGTTTTGGTTTTATCTCTCGCGCTACAAACCGTTACGGCTCAAGATATACCCGATCGTGAAATTCATTACAGATACGGTGATTGGATCAGTTATCCGGTCATGCGTTATATTCATTCGATTGTTTTGGGACCGCAGTATATCTATTTTGGAACAACGGGAGGTATCTCACGGTATCATTTCTTTAAAAATGCGTGGGAATTTCCATTCACGGTAAGCGATGGATTGGAAAATGGTTATGTCCACGTTCTGGCATATGATTTTAATTCGGGAATCCTCTGGTGTGCGACAGACGTCGGATTGAGTTACTGGGTCACAGGTGTTGATGAACGGAGAAATATATCCTATCAGAGCTTGAACGTAAATACTATAACATCTATAGGTATTGGCGATGAATATGTATGGTTGGAGAGCTCGGGAAGGATATTGAGAGGGGATCGGTTTGGATTTTATTTCCGGAACGCAACAGAAGAGGAGTCCATTGCCGATCAAGTTCGATGGTCGGGTGATTTAGCCAAGAAAAGTGAAGAACAACTCCCGGAATTATTTATGGAGGCCGGATATCTTTTTCATTCAAATGGAACTATTCTTGATCGTGAACTGCGCGAATATGCAATCACTGATTTTTACCAAGATGATTTCAACCGGTTGTGGCTGGCCACATGGGGATTGGGGGGAGGAGTCGCTGATGTAAAGACCGATTATTTGACTCTTCTGCCTTTCGGTCCTTATATTTCAGATGTGAAAGCCATGGCATGGGATGGATGGGGCATGTGGTTGGGAGGTCATCACCCTTCTCTGGAGACGGGGGGAATTACATGGTGGGACATGGAAAATGGAGAATGGATTTATTTTGAGGCGAGATATCTATCCCAACTCAAAAGTGATGAAGTGAATTCGATTGCAGTCAGTGATGATGATGTGTGGTTTGGCACAATGGAGGGATTGGGCAGATACGATAAGAAAAATGGAACTTGGCGAAATTATACGGTTTATGATAACCTTTGGGACAATCGGGTGAATAGCGTCATATTGGATAATGGGGGGAAAAATATCTGGGTGGGAACAACCTGGGGAATCAATCGGATTCGATTGCCGAATATGACTGTCGAACAGATCCGAGATGAAAGGTTGATCCGTCGTACCATCTACCAGTTGGTCGTCGATGGAAATGATGTCTGGGCAGGAACAGATCGCGGATTGTATCGATATGACAATAAAGATAAGGTGTGGGAATATATTCCCGGTTATCCGGGGATGCTTATCCAAAAAGTGACCGCCATATCGGTTTTTAAAAATGAGATCTGGTTCGGTACGGATGATGGTGTGCAAGTCTATGATAAACAGACCGGTGAATGGATTGGCTATCCAGCGGATCATGATTCGATCGACAGGACAATCCACTGTATTTTAGCGGACAGTGGTGCAGTCTGGGTTGGAACAGATCGCGGTGTATTAAAATATCATAAAAAAGAGAACCGCTGGCGAAGATTTACGACTGATGACGGACTCATTGATAATGTCGTCAATTGGATTTTGTTAGATGGAGATTATGTTTGGTTTGGAACGGGCGGAGGATTGACCCGATTCTACTGGAATGCACCATACCGAAAGGATTAAGGGTGTTTGATCTTTAAAGTGCAACCCTTTTTAGCCATCCCCTTGCATATTTTTCTTGATTTGGCCTTCTTCTCATATATTCGATGTAGTGATACCCTTGAAGAATGTTCATGATTTTCAATAAAAAGGATGCATCGTCATTTTCGAGATACTGATCCAATGCATTGAGTGTCGCGGATCCCAGTATACCATCCTCTGTAATATCATCATAATCTTTTTGATTACGGTTGAGAAGATTGAGGCTTTCCTGAAGAAATTCCACTGAACAATGAATCCCCATGTTGACTCCGGTATCGAAAAGCTCTTCGGCAATCTCTTGACTGAGAATTCTGTCTCCGAGAAATCGATCCCAAAAATGAATCTTATAGAAGGATTGCACACTTTCCTGAAGTTCCTGATTTCGGCTGCATTTCTCATTGATTTCTCTATCGGATGCTGAAGATGATTTTATTTGGTCGATTGTCGTCCATCCTTCCCAGGAAGGATGGTACTGTCTCGCAATGCCTTTGTAGGTTTCTCCACCGATATCGTCCGGGTCGTTGGCATAACCTCCTTCGTGCAGAGCTGTTTTCTCAAATGCTTTATGAAAATTGGCCATTTACAATCCTCGTATTGTTCATTCGTTTTTCATTGTGAATCATTGCTGTTCAGAATGGGAAATGGACATATTGAAAACAAATGAGTTACACTGGTTTTTTTAAATTTAAATATCAGGTTACCCAAGCACCGCCCCTGGATTCCCGATTAAAAAATCCGGGAATGACACCCTCTCCCTGTTATTCCGGTCGTGTTTTGAGCTGGAATTCCTCATAATCTGGAATCTTAATAAAAGCTGAAAGAAATAATCAATTCATTCATTTTCTATTTTGGACAAGAGTGATTACGAATGATTTTTAAACGAGCAGTTTATAACCCGGATCGAGTTTCTGGTGCTGGACGAGAATTTCATGGATATCGTACGGGTGTGTTCCCTCGCCGGTCAGGTGATGTTGGATCACCTGGAAGCAATGGAGGATGCCGGCTGCGTTGTCGATATCGGCATCGATCATAAAATCCAATGAATCATTTTTCAGGAAAAAGCTCAGTTGCAGGTTGCCGTATTGATCCTGGGTTTTGAAACTGCCAGCTCTCGAATAACCGACAGGTGGATTGTGCAAGCTGTCGTCTGCTTCGTGGAACAGGTGATCGGATAGGCTGTTTTTCACTTCATCACGAAAATCAACGCTTACCCTGGCAAAGAATCGGTCTCCTCTCACTCTGATCAGAGAGATCACAAATGAAAAACAGTTGCGTCCATTCTGAAATGAAGTCGCATGCATTTTGTGGTAAATATTGAGCAAACCCGCTTTTTGAATGTGATCAAAAGAAAGATAAAGATATTCTCCTTTTTTATCGGGATATGACTCGACCTCAGAATGATTCAAAACGTGTTTGAGATCGTCCGGCAGATCTGCAAATTCCGGTGCTTGGATTCCGGTCACCTTTTCAGGATCGACAGGTAAAGTGCGGGTTTCTTTTTTTGTCTGGCCATCCTGGACCATGGTGAAAAAACGGATAGGACGGTAGCGTGTCGGGAAAATAGAGACGCGATATATTCCGGGGACCAGTCCGGAAAGTGTATTTCTCATTGAGGGTCTCACATCACGTGCGACACGGGATTCACTTTGAAGGATGGTGTGCTGAAGGTGTATATCCAGTCTTCCATTGAGTTTTGAACCATACACATCCCGTAAATACAATATGAGTTTTCCTCCGTCGCTCATATTGACCTCCTTTTATGGATAAATTATCCTTTATATTGTGTTCCATTGTTAAATCTGGCAATCAATTCAAATTCATTGCAAAAATAGTCGGAATTGGCAAAATGGGCCGGTGATGTGGCCTCCACATCTGTGCCGTTGAACTGTTCCACTTTTTTCTCCGGCCACTTATCGGCATTGAGTTTGTCGAAAAGCCATTTCCCCGAATCGGAATCGGATGTCCGAATACGCTGTTGATACAGATGTTCAAACACCACTCTGACACCGACACTGCAGACTTTTTTCTTTCTCCCGAAATCAAAAATCGATAAACGCCTCTGGTGTTCGTATCCGAGGATTTGGTTGATGGCGATATCCAAAAGCTGCCCGATATCGTAGTCGGTTCCCAGCATATCGTTGGCCGATTTTCTCATGGTGGTAATATGGTCGGCTTTCAGTTCTATCAGCCGAAGGCGGTAAATGGATAGATTTGAAAGGCAATATTTTTCCAATGGTTTCACGGTAGCAATGGGTAGTTCGACAGAGAGCGTATTGTCTTTGTCAAAGAACATCATGGTGTGGTCGTCTTTCCAGTTGCTGTTTTTACCAAACAGATCCTTTTGATGCGATTGGATCGATTTGGAACCCATCGACAACCAGAATTCGTACCATTTGAAATCGCCGACCTGATTGACGACGTCACCCGGCTTGATCACTTGGAGAATATTATCACAAGCGGAATCGACAAGTTTTTTGTCTTTGTATTTATCTTTTTCTTTCAATTGAATTCCTCCCCGTATAATAGATAAATCGTTGGCATTATGTATTGTAGTTGAAATTTTAGATAAATGAATGGATTCTTTTGCTGCGTATCAATCGCCGATTTATGACGAGTCTTCCCTTTTATTTTATAAAACTATTTGACAATGTCAAGTAAAAAATAAACAGTTCGATAATTTACATAACTATTTATCGAAATAATTTCGGATAAATTGGCGTCTACAGTAGCCAGGTCAATGACCCCTAAATAGTTGCGTTTTTTACTTGACCTTAATTGTTCAATTTGTAATATAGTTTTATATGATATCATTCAAGTTCATTGTTTAGAATTATACTGGTCTGAAATAGTCATAGGTCTGAAATGTCCCGATTTTCTTGTCCCGCAGAGGCTCAGCCTCTGCGGAATACCCAAACCTTAAAAAGTAAAACGTGACAACCAGAAACCATCAATCGATTGAGCAACTTGGAGGGACCTATTCATTTACAACTACAGTAATGGGTTGGAAACATATATTTGTAAAACAAAATTATCTAGATTGTATTATTGATTCATTTCGCTTTCATCATGAAAAGAAAGCTGTATATACAGTTGGATATTGCATTATGCCCAGTCATTTGCATTGGATAATCAAACTGGACGAAAGGCGTCGTGATATTTCAAGAGTTGTAGGCGATTTTAAGAGTTATATTGCCCATGAAATATTAGATGGTTTGAAGACTGAAAAAAAAGGTGTTCACCTTTCTTTGCATCCCCTTTTTTCAGATAATCCAAATGTGAATATTGAAAGCCCTTCTTCACTGCTCATGTATTTTAAACAGCTTGCTCACAATGATTCTGATCAGGATCATCGTTTCTGGCAAAGAAATTCCGATATTAAATTGATAGAAACATATTCTTTCTTGAAACAAAAGCTGAATTATATTCATTACAATCCGGTTCGAGGTAAATGGAATATTACAAAAGATCCATTAGAATATCCTTTTAGCAGCTGTCGTTACTATCAAGATGGTGTGGATTGGTATCAATTGAAAATAATGAGCTTGTTTTAGTATATTTTATATCGCAGAGGCTGAGCCTCTGCGGGACACAATAAAATTGTTTGAATAAGAATTTTTAAATAAGATCCCGAAACAAGCTCGGGGTGACAGGGGTATTAAGAATTTTTTAAAATTTTTATGGATTTTATAAAGAGTATTGGGAAAATTTCAATCATGCCGCAACGCTTCTACGGGATCGACACGGGCGGCGCGCATGGCGGGATAGAGACCTGCAAGAAGACTGACGAAAATGGAGAAACCGATGGCGCCCAGGAGGAGCCAGATGGGCATGTAGAAGTAATCCACAACCGGGCCGCCCTGTTGCGTCACAATGTAATTGGCGACCACATTGGCAATGCGCGTGACGATCCATCCCAATATCAAACCGAAGATGCCCCCGATCAAACCGATGGCGCCCGCTTCAAAAAAGAAGATCCCCTTGATTTCATTTTCACTGCCGCCGATGGCCTTCATAATACCGATCTCCCGGGTTCTTTCCAAAATGGACATGACCATGGTATTGATAATGCCGAGGGCAGCCACAAAAAGCGCGATGATACCGATGGTACCCAGGGCAGTATCCAGAATAATAAATCCCTTTTTGATTTCATCGAGCTGTTCCATGATAGAAAACGTATTGTATCCCATCTCTTCGATCTTTTCCTGAATTCTGTCCAGGTCCTGTGTCCGCCTGACGCGCACATAAAAAGCGCCATACCCTTCAGTATCTCCCGACGGATCGAAAAGGTCCCGGACGCTTGTGAATCCCAATTGTGGAATCTCTTCAGCGCGCCCAATAGGCGCAATGACGCCACTTATAAACCGGCTGTCGCTGAATTCGCTGGGCTCCTTTAATAGACCACCAATACGAAATGGTGTTACCGCTTCGCGGAAGGGTCTGCCTGTTGTTGTGTTCAGATAATTCAGTGGATTCTGCATGATTTTAGACACATCGATCACGGATGTAATGATCTCTATTTCTTTCCCCAGGATGGAATCAGCCGATACCGAACGAACACCTCTTGCAGAATCTTCCCATGAGAGGGCCACAGGATTTTCGGGATCTTTGACCACCCTTTTTAATTCTTTGAGCACGCTCGGATTAAGGAGAACCAATGATGCGGAATCCGACGCAAAAAAATGACCATAGGGAATCTCATTAAACGGTTTGAATTGACCCATTGATGCGGGAAGGGCTCTGAGTGTCGTTTGTGTCTCTTCATTTCCCATTCTGACTTTTACCGGAAAGACGATCTCGGGAAAAGCAATTTCAACGCCGTCCAGACTTTGTATTTTTTCAAGGGCATCCCGGTTGAGCAAAGGAGCTTCTGCTTGAAAAGATTCGATGACGCCTTCAATATTGCCCTGCATGGCACTCTGAATGTCGATCTCCTGTCCAGTCACTGTGAGACTGGTAAAAAGATCATTTTCGCGTATCGCATCGGTGACGTTTTTTTGCATGCCGATGCCAAAAGAGACCATCGAGACCAATGCACCGATGCCGATAGCCACGCCAAGTGTGGTCAGTATCATCCTGAGTTTCATGCGCCAGAGATTGGCCAGACCGAGGAGAAATTGATCATCAATTCTCAAGAAATTCTCCTGAGTATCTGTTGATGGACAATCTTACCGTCAAAGAGGTGAAGTATGCGATGAGAAACGGTTTTTGCCAGTTCCTCGTCATGCGTCACCATGAGAATCGTCACATGTTGTTTCTGGTTTAGTTTTTCGAGCAGTTGTATGATTTCAATGGATGTTTTGCTGTCCAAATTGCCCGTCGGTTCATCGGCCAACAGAATATCCGGTTCATTGGCCAGGGCCCGCGCAATGGCCACGCGCTGGGCTTCTCCTCCCGAAAGTTCTCCAGGTTTGTGATCGAGACGGTGCTCCAGTCCCACACGGGAAAGGATTTCAGACGCTTTCTGTTTTCGATCTCTGCGTTTCATTCCTCCGAATGCCAGGGCGAGTGTGATGTTTTCGAGTGCCGTTCTCGATGGAATCAGATTGAATGATTGAAAGATCATACCAACAGTTTGACGTCGATGCAGGGCAAGTTCCGACCTTTTCATTTTTGTAAGGTCTGCATTGTTGACGAAAAGATGGCCTGAGGTGGCCCTGTCCAGACCCCCGACTAAATTCAACAGTGTCGATTTTCCGGATCCAGATCGGCCTACGATGGTGATGAACTCACTTTTTGAAACATCAAATGAAATGGACTGTACCGCCTGAACCTGGATAGATCCTTTATGATAATTTTTGACAATTTTTTGTATTCGCAGAATGGGATTCAATGAATCTTCCGTATTCACATAACGTATAACTATATTACGATATAAAAGCCAAAAAGTTTCTATGGAAAATATATCTGTTTCAACTTGACTTTAATTATAAATTATATTACATTTAGGCTCATGGATCTTTTTCAAAATAAGGTGTCGGTTCATCAGAAAGTTCATCCTCCTTTGGCCGATCGGATCCGTCCTCTCAATCTCGATGAATTTGTTGGGCAAACCCATTTGGTCGGGGATAATCGCATATTAAGGAGTATGATCAAACAGGATGAACCGAGTTCGATGATCTTATGGGGTCCTCCCGGATCGGGAAAAACAACCCTGGCGAAAATCATTTCACACATGACAAAAGCCTCTTTTTTTTCTCTAAGCGCTGTCACTGCTGGGTTGTCTCATATTCGTAAAGTGATTGATCAGGCCAAAATTAATCAAAAAGGGCTCGGGAAACGGACCATCCTTTTTATTGATGAAATTCATCGATTTAATAAAGCCCAGCAAGATGCCCTTCTTCATTCTGTCGAGGACGGCACACTCGTTTTCATTGGAGCGACTACTGAAAATCCATCATTTGAGGTCATTGCCCCGCTTCTTTCTCGGTGCCGGATTTATCGGTTGAACAGCTTAAGCCATGATGAAATAGGAGAGATCCTGAATCGAGCCCTTCAATCGGATTCTATTCTCCAGGAATGGCATTTATCCCTTTCCGAGGGGATTAAAACAGCACTGATCCATCTCTCCAATGGTGATGCACGAATTGCTCTGAATGGTTTGGAATTGTGTGGCCGATTGGCTCCCGAGAAAAATGGAAAACGGAAAATCACTTTGGACATTGTAAGCGAAGCAATGCAAAAACAGGTTCTTTTTTACGATCAAAAAGGCGATTATCATTATGATACCATATCCGTCTTCATCAAATCGATGCGGGGTTCCGATCCTGATGGAGCTGTTTACTGGTTGGCGAGAATGATCGAATCCGGTGAAGATCCGCTTTTCATAGCACGTCGTATGATCATCCTCGCAGCGGAGGATATCGGCAACAGCGATCCTCAAGCATTGGTGTTAGCCAGTGCGACTTTTCAGGCTGTTCATGCCGTGGGTATGCCTGAGGCAAGAATTATACTGTCACAAGCGGCAACTTATCTGGCTTCTGCACCCAAAAGCAATGCATCCTGTATGGCCATCAGTAAAGCCCAAGAGGATGTCAGAAAATATCCGGCCGATCCGGTTCCGCTTCATCTCAGGAATGCGCCTACTGGACTGATGAAGAAGATGGGATATGGATCCAATTATCATTATGCACACGATTATCAAAATGGCTTTGTAGAACAGGAATACCTACCGCCTCGGTTAAAGGATACCATTTATTACCATCCAAAAGATATTGGAGCAGAAAAGGAAATAAAGAAGAGACTTGAACGTTTGTGGAGGAAAAGAAAAAATAAAACTTAATAGAGATTATGTGATTCAATTTTTAGACTGAAGGTGAAGGAATGAGTAAGCAAGAACTGTATATTGGAGTTGATGTCGGTGGGACAAACATTAAAAGTGGTTTGGTTACCTTCGAGGGTGATATCGTTGAGGAAAAATGGGTAGATACCGATGTTCATAAGGGTGTTGATGATGTGCTTGACCGGATTGGTCATATCATTCAAGAGTTTGTTGAAAATACTGACAATAAGACTGCGGTTCGAGGTGTGGGAATGGGGATCCCAGGTCAGATTGATGTAAGAAATGGACTTTTAAAAGAATCACCTAATCTACCTGGATGGGATGAGATACATATTGATGAAGAACTTAAAAAACGAACAGGTTTAACGGTTACGGTTGACAATGATGCCAATATTGCCGCTTTGGGAGAATATGCATATGGAGCGGGTCGCGGGGTGACTGAAATGTTCATGGTTACTTTGGGAACAGGTGTGGGTAGTGGACTTATATTAAATGGCAATATCTACAGGGGAGCAACAAGATTTGCTGGGGAATTTGGGCATATGACTATAGAACAAGATGGACCACTTTGTGGTTGTGGCAGACGGGGTTGTGTGGAAGCTTATGTGGGCCTGAATGGCATTTTGAGGCTTGTGAAAGATCAATTAAAATCGGGAAAAGAATCGGTATTGAGGAAAATAGATCCCGATTTGATCACACCCAAGGATATCAGTTATGCTGCAGGAAACGGCGATAGAGTAGCCATTGATGTGTTTAGGCAGGTGGGGGAATATTTGGGTATTGGTCTTGGAAATGTGGTGAATCTGTTAAATGTTGAGAAAATTGTTATTGGCGGAGGTGTTTCTAAAGCGGGTGAATTTATACTTGGGCCTGCGAGAGAAACACTTTTCAAGGTTGCTTTAAAGGTATGTTTGGATGTTGTTAGTGTCGTTCCAGCAACATTTATCGACCGTGCTGGAATTGTTGGAGCTGCACGGTTGGCTATGTTGAATGGCAAATAGGGAAAAGCGTCGTCATCGTATGTGCAATCGAGTCATTTCGACTTGTATTGAATGGTGTCGAATTGGATAATGCATGTTTTTTTCATTGTATTTGATCCTCCTCTTCGGGAGGATTTTTCTTTTTCGGCGAGCATGATTGCTTGCAAAGGAATAGGAAGTAAACATGCGAAAACAACCTGATTCTATGCAATTTTATGAATCCTTTTAAAAAACAATTTTACAGTTTTTTTATCCTTTGTGGATTTTACACGGTTTCCGTTCTCTTTGCGCAGGAGGAGGTTGATGTCCCTCCTGATAGCAACTCCTCTCAAGAAAATTTTCGTGCGACTGAAATCGAGGAGCCTGTTTTATACGAAGCTCAAGTCATTGAGATGACGGATGACCGTATCATCGTACTTTCCGGTCGGGCTAAAGTCATTTATCAGGACATGATACTCACTGCGGCAAGGATTACGTTGGATTGGGATAATCATCTCATGAGAGCGGAGAGCGTTCCGGATACCGTATGGATTGCTGATGAAGAAACGGGGGATTCAGTTCAGGTCATTCAACAATCGGGTCTGCCAGAGTTTTCACAGGCGGGAGATGTTATGACGGGCGAGGTCATGATCTACAATTATGAAACGCGAAAGGGCAGAGTCCTGAGAGGAAGAACCGTTTATGAAGAGGGATTTTATTCGGGAGAGGCCATCAAAATGGTGGAGGCCAATACGCTCAATGTCTCTGATGCCATTTTTACAACCTGTGATCTCGAAGAAAATCCCCATTTTTACTTCTGGTCGAAAAAAATGAAGATCGAGGTTAACAGCAAAGTCGTTGCCAAACCGCTTGTCATGTATATCGGTCACGTCCCCGTGGTGGGGCTCCCGTTTATCTATTTTCCCATACGCAGGGGCAGACATTCGGGGTTTCTCATTCCTCGCTATGGAGAAAGCGCCTTGGAAGGCCGGTATTTACGGGGATTCGGTTATTATTGGGCCATCAGCGATTATTGGGATATCAAAGCAATGGTGGATTATTTTGAAAAAAGTGGGTTTCTTTTTCGGGGGAATTTGAATTATGGCGTTCGATATCAATTAAGAGGATCCATTTCCGGATCATGGACAAGAAAAAATTTCGATATTTCCGGGCAAAAAGAAAGGCGCTGGGATTTGGTGCTCAATCATTCGCAAGAGATCTCACAGACGACGCAACTTTCCATTAACGGTCGGTTTGTGAGTTCGGGGAATTTTTACCGTGATTTGAGTTATAACCGTGAACATCGACTCCAACAGGAGATTCGTTCCAATGCCACACTGACAAAGCGTTTCAGTGGTTCGACCAGTATGACCGTGAATCTAAACCAAATACGGAAAATCAATACAGAAGAAATTTTTGAAACACTGCCCCAGATCTCCTTTCGATTGGGTCAATTTGCCCTTTTCCCGAAACCGCAGAAAAATCGAGAGGAGCTGATCGAGAATCGATGGTATCATGCCATTTATGTGTCATATTCTTCAAAATTGATTGTGAAGAGAGATAAAACACGTGAAATCACGGCAGCGGACACATCCTTTGTAACCGACCGAAGAGCGGGATGGGAGCACGACCTTCGTATTTCGAGTTCCCAAAAATTGTTCGGGTGGTTGACGGTTAATCCCAGTGTGAGTTATCAGGAAAATTGGTTTGACAAACAAAGGGAATATGTTTTTGTTGATGAAATGGCTCAGGTTGAAAGTCGCGATGTGGATGGTCTTTTTGCGCGACGCACATTTGATGTGTCGACCTCCTTCAATACAAAGATTTATGGACTTTTTCAACCTCGTTTTCTCAACAATGTGATGCTGCGGCATGTGGCTACTCCAAGCATTGGTTTTGTCTATCAGCCCGATTTTTCTCAAGGTGACTACGGCTATTATCAATCTGTTGAAGGGCCATCGGGCACTGTCATTGGATCCTACGACCGATATCAAGGAAGTCTCTTCGGATCCACGCCGCGGGGAGGAAGAAAAGCCATCAGTTTCGGTCTGCAGAATCTTTTTCAGATGAAAGTGGGCGAAGGGGAAAATGAGAGAAAGTTCGATCTGTTCACCTGGCATCTCTCCTCTGCTTATAATTGGAAAGCAGAACAATTCGGTTTGAGCGATCTCACATCCTCTTTTCGAGCCAGTCCCATGCAAGAAGTGAGTTTCGATATTCGGTCCACCTATTCCTTTTATCAATTTGATGAACAGGGTAACCGAATTTACAAATTGTATCTCGATGACGTCAAGTGGGAAAATTTCCTTAAAAAGAAATGGTTGCAGATGACCAATTTATCGGTCAATTTGAATCTTCGGTTCAGTGGAAGGGTAGGAGGACTCGTCGATTCTGAAAATGAATTGAATGAGGATATTCTCGATACTGTGAGCGATCTGGAGGGATTGCAGAATCTGCCGGGAGATCGTTTTAATATGGATGAAAGTATTTCAGGATTGGATATCCCGTGGGATTTATCTGCAACCGTAAGTTATAGTGAGAATCGGTACAACCCTTTGAAACCGGTCAAGAAATTTTGGGCAAGAACAAATCTGAATTTTAACCTGACACAAAACTGGAAAATATCACACAGGGCACAGTTTGATCTGATCAAGAAAGACTTTGTCAGTCAAGACTTTGTCATCTATCGGGACATGCACTGCTGGGAAGCCCATTTTGTATGGACACCGACTGGTTACAATAAACGGTTTTATTTTAAAATCAACATCAAGGCCAGTATGCTTCAGGAAATCAAATTGGAGAGAGGTTCGGGTCGAACCGGTTTATACGGATATTAAGTCGCCTTTTTATTCAAGATATCACCATGCCACAAATCATCGCGGATCTACATATTCATTCACATTACAGCCTTGCCACGAGTCGGGAAATGGAACTGGCCGTTTTGAATCAATGGGCCCGTTTGAAGGGAATTGATCTTTTGGGGACGGGTGATTTTACCCATCCCATTCATTTTGAAAAACTCAAAGCGCAGTTGAAACCTACGGGGAAAGGGCTTTTTCAATTAAAAAATGAATCGCGGTCGGTTGTCTTCATGCTGACGGGAGAAGTCAATCTGATCTATTCGGATAAAGGGAAAACAAGACGGATCCATGTGTTGCTTTTCGCTCCCAGTTTTGAGGTGGTCGATCAACTCATCCCTTTATTTTCAAAATGGGGTAAGATCGCTTCAAACGGACGTCCCATTTTGAGGATCACTTTGAAGCAGCTTGTTGATATGATCTTTCAGATCTCCGAAGCATGTATGGTGATCCCTGCCCACATATGGACGCCGTGGTATTCTCTCTTCGGGGAACGGTCGGGGTATGATTCCATTGAAGAAGCGCTTGTTGAATTCGGTTCATCCATCCATGTTATGGAAACAGGCCTTTCTTCCGATCCGTCCATGAACTGGAGGCTTTCCGCTTTGGATCCTATTACATTCATTTCCAATTCGGATGCCCATTCTCCCGCTGCATTGGGCAGGGAAGCGAATGTTTTCAATTGTGAAATGGATTATCAGGTCATTGTGGATATTCTGAAAACCAGAGACCGTAAGCGATTTCTGAAAACAATCGAATATTTTCCGGAAGAAGGGAAGTATCACTACGATGGTCACAGGAAGTGCCATGTTTGCTTTTCTCCTGCAGAGACGAGGAATCATCGCACCATCTGTCCCCGATGCGGCAAACCGTTGACCATTGGTGTGCTCAATCGCATCAATTCGATGGCTGATCGACCTGAGGGGTATCGTCCCGATCATGCCGTTCCCTTTGTCAAACTGGTCTCTCTTCAAAAGATCATTGCTGAATCGATGGGGGTGGGTGTTCAAGCGAAAAAAGTCAAGCAAGAGTACGATCGGTTGATCGATCACAGCGGAAATGAATTTCGAATTCTCATCGACATGAATGAAAAAGAGATGGCGGCTTTTGTTCCCGAACGCATTTTGGAGGGCATTCTTCGTATCCGGGAAGGACGTGTGAAAATAGAACCGGGTTATGACGGTTACTTCGGAAAGGTAGATATATTTGGTGGTGAATCGTGTAAATAATTTGCAAAAAGGTCACTCAAGTGTTATCTTAATGCATCCGGTTATCTTCACATTCGGTTGTCTTATGAGGGTTTGTTATGAAGCCTAAACAGAAAGTTCGCGTTGCCATACTCTTCGGTGGCCGCTCTACCGAACATGAAGTTTCTTTGAATTCCGCTTTGAGTATTTTAAAAAATATCGATCGATCCAAGTATGTTGTGATTCCTGTCAAAATATCCAAAGCGGGTCAGTGGCGTCTCCTGCCCAATCCAGAACGATTGCATTCGGTAGAGGATCTCCAATCGGATGATGGGGATCTGTTATTTGCGGGAGATCCCTTAACGAATGGGTTTTACCGGATTTTAAAGGAATCAGAAAAGGACGCCAGTATGTGTTCATCCCTTCAAATTGATGTTGTGTTTCCCATCCTTCATGGCACATTTGGTGAAGATGGTTCTCTTCAGGGTCTTCTCAGTATGGCGGATCTTCCCTGTGTGGGGGGGGGTGTATTGGCCTCTTCCATTGGAATGGATAAAATACTCATGAAACAGGTCTTTTTTCAAAATGATTTACCGGCCACCGATTATTTGTGGTTTCTTCGAAAAGATTGGGAACAGTCGGACGAGAAGATCCAGAATGGGGTTCAGAAGGAGATCGGTTTTCCCTGTTTTGTCAAACCGGCAAACACCGGATCGAGTGTGGGTGTGTGCAAGGCGTGCAATCTTTCAGAGCTGGCGGAATGCATCGAATTGGCTGTTCGATATGATCGGAAAATTTTGGTCGAAAAAGCCATTGATGCAAGAGAACTGGAATGCAGTGTTTTGGGTAACGATGATCCCAAAGCTTCTGTTGTCGGAGAAATCATTCCTGCGAATGAGTTTTATGACTATGAAGCCAAATATCATTCGGATCAAAGCCAGACGCTCGTACCGGCCGATCTTCCTGAAGACATTTCAAAAAATGTGCAATGGTTGGCTGTTTCTGCCTATAAAGCCATTGACTGCGCGGGTATGGGCCGAGTCGATTTTTTTTTGGAACGGGAAACGAATCGCTTGTTTGTCAATGAAATCAATACCATTCCAGGATTTACACCGATCAGCATGTATCCCAAATTGTGGGAAGCAAGCGGCATCTCTTATTCTGAACTGATTGACCGATTAATCGAGCTGGCTTTGGAACGACATCGGGATATTCATCATTCAGCATATCAAAAATAACAGGATTGAATGGGAAAAGAGACAACCTATGAAACCGTGATCGGGCTTGAGGTGCATGCACAGCTTTTAATCCGTTCCAAAATCTTTTGTGGATGCAGTACCCAATTTGGTGCAGACCCCAATACACAGACCTGTCCGGTCTGTTTGGGATTGCCCGGTGCCCTGCCCGTTCTGAACAGAAAAGCGGTTGAATATGCCATTCGCATGGCGCTGGCGGTCCACTGTCAAGTGCACACCCGTTCCATTTTTGCCCGGAAAAATTATTTCTATCCTGACCTGCCCAAAGGGTATCAGATATCCCAGTATGAAGAACCGTTGGCTGAGAATGGACAGGTCATCATTATGCCGGAAGAGGGCAAACGAAAAACGATCCGGATCAAACGTATTCATCTCGAAGAGGATGCCGGGAAATCGGTTCATGCGGAAGAGTATGTTACTGAAAATGAGAGTTTTATCGATTTGAATCGGTGCGGTGTGCCGCTCATTGAGATTGTGAGCGAACCGGATATGCGATCCCCTTTCGAAGCCTATCTCTATCTTACAAAATTAAGACAGTTGCTGCGCTGGTTAAACATTTGTGACGGCAATATGGATGAAGGAAGCCTGAGGTGTGATGCAAATATCTCCCATCGCATTCAGGGCAGCCGACAACTGGGTGTCAAAACCGAATTGAAAAATATGAATTCATTCAGGGGAGTGGAAAAGGCTTTACAATTTGAAGTGGAAAGACAGAGAAAAGTCCTTGAATCCGGTGGGAAGATCGAGCAGGAAACATTGCTCTGGGATGAAAAAAAAGGAATCGCCGTTCCGATGCGGGAGAAAGAAGAGGCGCATGATTATCGATACTTTCCCGATCCTGATCTTATCCCCTTGACATTGGATAGAAAGTGGATCGATACCATTTTACAGTCACAACCGGAAATGATAGAACCACGAAAAGAGCGATGGATGCGCGATTATGGATTGCCCGAATATGATTGTTCTGTCTTGACCGAAGACAGGGAAATCGCCGATTATTTTGAGACTGTTGTTGAAAAGGTTCGGGATCCCAAACAGGCTTCGAACTGGGTGATGGGAGAAGTGCTGCGTATTCTTAAAGAAGAGAAGATCAAAATCGGTCAATTAAAAATAAGTCCAATCCAACTGGTGGAAATCATCAAAATGGTCGATGACGGTCGCATCACACGAGCGGCCGGGAAAAGGGTTTTCAATGAAGTGGTTCTTTCCAGTCTTGAACCCCGGCAGATTGTTGAGAAATTGGGATTGGTACAGGTTTCCGATCGTGAAGAGATTGAAAGAATCGTTCTCGATGTCATTCAGCATCATCCGAATGAAGTAGAGAAATATCGCAATGGAGGGGAACGGCTTTTTGGTTTTTTCGTGGGTCAGATCATGAAAGCCACTCAGGGGAAGGCCGATCCCAAACTTGTTAACGAGATCCTGCGTGAGAAGCTCGTCGGTCAAAAAAATCCCTGTTAAAGAATGAATTTGTCATTGCCAACCATTAGGAGAGCGGGTATTTGTGGTTGAACTGAAGGATTTGACAAAACGGTTCGGGAATCTGACAGCCGTCGACCGTGTATCGATCTCTATTCCAGAAGGACAGATCTGCGGTTATCTCGGTCCAAACGGAGCCGGCAAGACAACGACCGTTAAAATGCTAACCGGTATGATGCAGCCCACTGAAGGCACGGCAACCATTGGCGGCTATGATATCCAGAAAGAAAGTCTTGAGGTCAAACGCCGGATCGGTTATGTGCCTGAATCGGGTGCGCTCTATCAGAGTTTGACCCCGTTTGAGTATCTCCAGTTTGTCGGACGGCTGTATGGGATGGATGACCGTGATATTACGAGACGCATCGATGAATTCAGCCATATTTTTCAAATTGGAGATCGCATTCATCAGAGAATGACAGGATTTTCCAGAGGAATGAAACAAAAGGTGTTGATAGAGTCCGCGTTGATTCACAATCCTCAGGTGATTTTCTTGGATGAACCGCTCAGTGGCCTGGATGCCAATACTGCTCTTCTGCTGAAAAGATTGTTGAGACATCTTGCAGATGAAAAAAAGACCATTTTTTATTGTTCTCACATTTTGGAAGTGGTTGAGAATCTCTGTGACCGGATTGTCATTATCGATAAAGGTCAAATTGTCGCCGATGGCTCAGTAGATGAACTTAAAAATATGACCAAACGATCGTCATTAGAGGGTGTGTTCAGTCAATTGACCCATGCTGAAGATGTAGCCGACTTGGCCAAAGCTTTTTCAAAAAGTATTACGGAAAATAAGCATTCATCGCCATGATCGAACGTTTGTTTAAAAGTCTCGGAGTGGATTGGGATCAATTCAAGGCACTCTTTATTATCAGTATTCGAATGGATTTTCGTCTGCAGCAGACAGAGGCAACGGATCGTCAAAGGCGCTCACCGATTTTCCGAAGTTTGATTTTTCACGGCTTGATGAGCCTTCTCCTTTCAACCAGTCTGGTTCTGAGAACCTCACTTTCCTTTTTCTCGTTTCTCATGATGACCTATTCGATGGTCATGATCATGTTTGGTGTGATTTTGGAGTTTGGAAATATTATCATTCACATAGATGATGCGGATATCCTGCTCCATCGACCAATCGGTTCCCGTACCTATTTTCTTGCAAAGTATTGTAATTTTCTGTTTTATGTCGTCTTGATGAGTATGGCGAGCGGTTTTTTCCCATCCATTGTCGGTTTGTTGATTTCAGAAGCGACTTGGATTTTCCCAATCGTGTTTCTTTCCGTTACACTGATTGCCAATATCACAGCAGCTTCCTTTATTGTATTGATTTATACGGGGCTCCTGAAATTGATGAAATATGAGCGATTCAAGGATATCCTTGTGTATGTACAAATGGGTTTTGCATTCGTCATTTTTTTTACATATCAGCTCATCCCCAGGGTGAGTGGTGAAACCATGGCCGAGCCGTTTGAGATATCTGCGGGGGGGCTGTATTTGATCCCTTCCGTATGGTATGCTGGGCTTATTCAAATGCTGATGGGATGGAGTGATTCACCCGTTCAACCTGTGGTATTGATTGGCTTGATTGCCACTGCAACGCTTATTTTTTTATCATTCCAAAGAATTTCTCTGCGATACGCTCGACTTATCTCGGATAACCAGACCTGTTCTGAACCTGTCTCAACTCGATCTGCACAAAAGATATCAACATTCAAAAAAGAATTTCTCTACAACTGGATAAAAAGAATTCTTAAATACCCAGAGTCTGTGGCTGCGTTTTATCTGACTTCTCAAATGATCAAGCATGATCGATTGGTGAAAATGGGTGTGTATCCTCTATTTGGTATGCCGTTTGCGCTGATGGTTCTTGCCGTCATCGAGAAGCGTGTGATGGATCCGTTTGTTAAGGAGTCTGTTCCAGAACTGGCCGGTCCTTCATCCATGGTGGTTTTCTTTATTTTTTTTATGGTCTATTTTTTTCTCATGAGTATGGTAAACAGCAGAGACTGGGAGGCAGCCTGGCTTTACTGCATTGTTCCTCTGGAATCTCCGGGTCGTCTGTATCGTGGAGTTCGGTTGGAGATTTTGCTCCATTTGATCCTTCCTTTTTTCATTCTTTTCGGTATTCTCTATTGCATCCAAATTTCATGGATTCATGCAATCCAGTATACGCTATCCCTTTTATTTTTATCTCTGATATGCTTCTCTGTTTGTGTGTTTGCGATCAAGGATTATCCCTTTTCCATCAGGCGAGAGAGAGGCGAGGGCATTCAACGGTTTTTGTTTCTAGTTTTTGTTGTCCCTTTTTTTGGATTATATCTGATCGTTCAACATATCGCTTATCGGAATGACTTGATTTGGTGGATCACACAGTCCGGTTTATTGATTGTATGGGTCATTTTGGAAATGGTTACTGAAAAGAGATTAAACCATCGATTTAAAAACAGAGAGATGTGGGCATAAACCATTTATGAGAGCGTCTTGAATCGTTTTCCAATCAAGCATTCAAATATGAGATCTTCTATCATCATCGGTTTGTTACTGTTGTATTTGATTGCGGTCGGTTTTTATCTGGTTCGATGTCAAAGGAACGATCCGAAGGAAAATCCGCAAGCGGATCTCATCCTGAAAAACGGCACCTTTTTTACGGTCAACACACGTCAACCGCGGGTACAGGCTGTGGCTATCCGTGGAGATCGCATCTTGGCCGTTGGTCGTGATGCAGAGATGGATCCGTATATTGGGGAAGAATCACAGGTCATTGACCTAAACGGCCTGTTTGGTTGCCCGGGGTTCAATGATAGCCATATCCAATTGTTGAATGGCGGAATGGGGTCTCATGAAATTGATCTCAGAGGCGTTACTTCGCTGCGTGAAATTCAAGTCAGAATATTGAACATGTTGCATCAATCTCCTTCGAGTTCCTGGATCGTGGGAAATGGATGGGATCATCATTTATTGCCCGAAGGAGAATGGCCCACAAAGCGGTTTTTGGATGTTATTTCTCCGGATGTGCCGATCTATCTGCGCCGTGTATGCGGACATGCCGCTCTCGTAAACAGCAAAGCCCTGGAGATTGCTGGGATCACATCCCGGACTCCCAATCCTTCGGGGGGCGAGATTGTTAAAGATCCTATTACAGGCAATCCCACGGGTATTCTCAAGGGGGAGGCAATGGATGTGGTTTCTCAATATATCCCATTGCTCCCGGTTGAACAGATAGAATCGGCCATCGAATTAAGTTTGCAACAAATTAAAAAGTATGGAATTACAAGCATACAGGACAACAGTGATTTGGCCCTATTGGAAATCCTTCGGAAACTTCAGGATCAAGGCAGATTAACCTGTCGCGTTGCAATGTGTGCTCCTCTTCAAATGGATTTGGAGAAAATTCAGAAAATTCAGCAAGATAATAATCATGCCTGGTTGTATGCATCGATGCTTTATGGAATCATGGATGGCAGCATTGGTTCTCAAACAGCTGCTTTATTTGATCCCTATTTACATTCCACAGAGAGGGGTCTTCTTCAGATGAGACAGGAAGAACTCAACCGTCTCATGATTTACGCCGATCAAGACGGATTCCAGGTCAGCATACACGCGGCCGGCATTCAAGGCAACAGAATGGTGTTAGATGCTTATGCGCTTGCGCAAAGGATCAACGGTATCCGGGATAGCCGTCATCGGATTGAGGCAGTTCAAGTTTTAACAGAAGAGGATGTCGCTCGATTTCATCAATTGGGCATCATCGCATCCGTACAGCCTTCTCATTTGATGGACGATATACACTGGATTGAAGATCTGATTGGACAAGAGAGATCCCGATACGGATATGCATGGGGATCCTTGAAGAAAAGCGGAACGATCCTTGCCTTTGGATCGGATTGGCCAGTGGCACCACTGAATCCCATGCTGGGTCTTTACGCAGCAGTTGCGCGTCAAGACACATCGGGTTATCCAGTCGGAGGGTGGCATCCCCAGGAACGGCTCACCATCAAAGAGGCCATCGAGGCTTATACTCTGGGATCTGCCTATGCGGAATTCATGGATCATGAAAAGGGGTCACTCGAACCAGGAAAATTGGCCGATATTGTGATTTTGGACCGTGATTTATTGGAAATCACACCGGAGGACATACTCAAAACACAGGTTATGTATACCCTATTGGGTGGGGAGTTGATTTATCAACACGAGAATTCCGAATGAAAAAAATGCAGAAATGGATCTGGGTTTGATTCGTTGGAATCTATCTTTCGGGAGAATCACCAAGGATTGTTTCATCTTTTCATAGTCCTCAGGTTATTTTAGAGTGTGTTCGAAAAAAGTACTTGACAAGTTATATAAAAACGTGATACATTTTGTGTGTATATTTATAATTTTACAATGTTTCTGTTTATCATTGAACAACATGCCTATTTGATGCAGGGAGACTATTTACCGACTAAACCAAAGGAGCACTCATAATGACAAATGGTATTTTCAATGTTCCACCTCCAAAAAATGAACCGATTTTGAGCTATGGGCCTGACAGCAGGGAAAAGAAAATCATCAAGCTGCAAATCGATGAAATGAAAAATCAACAACTTGAGATACCCGTCATCATTGGCGGTCGAGAAATTAAAACGGGAAATATGGCGGACTGCAGATGCCCACACGATCATGGACATCTTTTAGGACAATATCACAAAACGAGTGAAAAAGAGATCGAACTGGCCATCAAAACAGCGTTGGATGCCCGAAAAAGCTGGGCTGAGATGGACTGGTCGGATCGAGCGGCCATTTTTTGCAGGGCAGCCGATCTTTTAGCAGGGCCGTTCCGTGCCACTCTGAATGCAGCCAATATGCTGAACGCAAGTAAGACCGTGTATCAGGCGGAAATCGATTCGGCCTGTGAATTGATCGATTTTTATCGGTACAATCCCTATTATATGCAGGAGATCTATAAGCAGCAACCGGAATCTTCAGCGGGATGCTGGAATCGGGTTGAACAAAGACCTTTGGAAGGATTTGTCTTCGCTGTCACGCCGTTCAATTTTGCATCGATTGCAGGCAATCTGCCCACTGCACCGGCGATGATGGGCAATGTGGTGCTCTGGAAGCCTGCTTCTTCAACGGTCTATATTGCCTATCACATTATGCAACTCTTGAAAGCCGCAGGGCTTCCCGATGGTGTGATCAATATGGTGCCGGGTCCCGGAGGATCGGTCGGAAATCCGGTGATGGCCAGTCCCCATTTAGCCGGTATCCATTTTACAGGATCGACCACAGTCTTTCAGTCCATGTGGAAGACCATCGGTCAGCATATCGCCCAATACAGGAGCTATCCCCGTATTGTCGGCGAAACTGGAGGGAAAGATTTTATATTCGCACACGCTTCAGCGGATGTGGAGGCTCTTGCGGTGGGTCTTGTTCGGGGTGCGTTTGAATATCAGGGGCAGAAGTGTTCTGCCGCTTCGAGGGCATACATACCGAAATCGCTCTGGCCGCGAATCAAAAAGATCCTGCTGGAGATGCTGGATCAGATTAAAATGGGAGGACCAGAGGATTTTACGAATTTTTTGTGTGCGATTATTGATCAGCCGGCTTTTCATACGATCACCGGATATATCGATTTTGCCAAAGCATCACCCGAAGCCGAATGCATTGCCGGCGGCAAGTATGACGATTCAAAAGGATACTTTATTGAACCGACAATTATCGTGACGACCAATCCGAAATTCAGAACGATGGAAGAAGAGATATTCGGTCCGGTCCTCACGATCTATATCTATCCCGACAAGGAATATGAAAAAGCCCTTCATCTCTGTGACGAGACCTCTCCTTATGCGCTTACAGGATCTATTTTTGCACAGGATAGAAGTGCGATTGTTACAGCCAGCAATATTCTTCGAAATGCTGCGGGTAATTTTTATATCAATGACAAGCCAACCGGAGCCGTTGTCGGGCAGCAACCTTTCGGTGGTGCGAGAGCTTCAGGAACCAACGATAAGGCAGGCAGTATGATCAATCTCCAGAGGTGGGTTTCTCCTCGGACGATTAAGGAAAATTTCGTTCCACCCAAGGATTTCCGGTATCCCCATATGGAAAAGGAGTAAATCGTGAATGGTTTTTATCCATTTCATAATTGAAGGGGGTGTTCAGTTTTCAACCTGTTGGTTGATAGGGGATAGGTGTGTAAGTTTATGATTATCAGAAGAGTGATTCGGTTTAAAGAGATTTGGTACGGGAATTGCCGATATGATCTTTAGGTGATTTCAGTTGCACAAAGCAGAACTTATAACGGAGGCTTTAATGGAGAAATATAGACGGCTTTTTAATCCCTTATTTATCTTATTCACCGGAGTCATACTTGTATCTCTGTTTCTTCACCGGTGTACATTCAAGTCGCCCAGTGCGCCGGTCTGGGATGTGGGTTTTATCATTCCATTGATCAGTGAAAAATATACTATGGAAAAGTTGGCTGATGAATCGGACAACATTGAAATTCAGGGCAATCAGGTCCTGTTCAATATCGATCACGAACTCGATCCGATTGAAATCGGTGATTATCTGAAGACCAACGGAGCAGAGAAAATGACCCATATCCCTCTTCCTAATAATGCACCGGATCCTTTTGAGAACATGGTCAATGATATACTGACCATACCGGATTCTATTGTTGTGAACAATGCGGTTATCAAAAGTGGCCAGGTCCAGGTAACAATTAACAATCAAACGGATTATGGAGTACGGATAGACATTTCGATTCCTTCCTTAAACCAAAACGGAAGTGAATTACCTATCACTCTCGATATTTCGCCGGGGGGGTATCTAAACTGGTTTTTACCTCTGGATTTGGTCGAATTTAATGCCGGAGGAACGAATCAGATTGCTTACAGTGCAAAAGCAACCATCACATGGAGAACGGGCAACCAGGGAGGAAATGTCGAAGTCAATGTGAACATTTCAGATATTTTCTTTCAGGAGATTACGGGGACATTGAATCGCGTCCATCTTGGACTAGAAGATCAAAGCATGGAAATCAATCTTCCCGATGAATTGGAGGGATTCAGAATACACTCCGCCAATCTCAAGCTGGCTCTCCGGGTCGGTGTTCAGATACCGATCATTGCCGATTTGATCATCGAAGCGATCAATCCAAGAAATCCGGGATTTCCGACACTGATCAGTTTTCAGGATTCAATTACGAATGTAACCGGTGATGGTGTGATGGTTGATACGCTTGAATTCACCAATGACCTAGAAGTAGCCGGTTTTATCAATGGACAACCGGAGGAGATTGTTGTCAACGGGTCGCTTAAGATCGGCGACGGTCAGAGTACTGTTACCGTTGTCGATACAAATACAATCAAAGCCAAAGTGCTTTTCAAAGCCCCTCTCACTGTGACACTTCCGGATTATATCACAGAAACGGATCCGGATACGATTGAAATCGATGAAGATGCCAGAGAAAGATTAAGAGATAATCTTATGTCTGTCGATCTTGAAGTTATGATTGATAATCATCTGCCGCTGGGTGCCAGTGTGTCGGTTTTCTTCGACAGCACAGCGTCAGATTCTGCCACACTCTATAGTCCAAGCTATACGCCGAATTTGACAATCGGTCCGCTTCAATTGGATCCGGCACCCGTTGCCGGCATTCCCGGATTGGTTACCGGACCTGCATCAAGTACATTGAGTATCGATTTGGATAAAGAGCAGTTGGAATTGTTTGAAAGACCCGAAATATTCTTTGGTACCCGTCTTCAAATCCTGGGCACTGCGGGCCAGATGGTTCAGGTCAGACCGACTGATTATATTGATATCACTGCCCGTTTAAATGCCGTTGTGAGGACAAAGATACCAGAAAATGAAGAAGAAGAGGAAGGGGGTGGGGAATGAAGTCAAGGAATCTTTTTATCGAACGCAAAATAAATATCTGTCCGATCCGGCGGATATTGGGTTATATGTTGGTTCTGTTTTTGGTCCCTGTTCAATTGATGGGACAGAACACAGCCAGGGGATTGGGTATGGGTTGGGCCTACACGGCTGCCGCCAGGGGTGTTCATGCACCGGAGTGGAATCCGGCCAATCTGGGACTGCCCGATAATCCCAGGTTTTCAATGTCCATTATTTCATTGGGCGTTGGAACCTGGAACAATAGTTTCACCAAGGGGATGTACGACCGCTTTCTGGTCAATGGTGAAAAAGATCAGGATGGCGATATCGTTTGGAGCCAGCAGGATGTCGAAGAAATTCTGAATGCCATTCCAGATGACGGGCTCGGTGTTGATGTTACCGTCTCGACAAGGGTATTCTCTTTTTCAGCAGGTCGTTTTGCCCTGTCTATCGGTGCACTGGTAGGGAGTACTCTCCGAATGGACAAAAGTCTTTTTAAACTGGCTCTTCAGGGCAATCAAATTGGTGAAACTTACGGATTAAAAGATCCGGAAGGACATGGTCTGTGTATTGGTCAAGCCAGTCTGTCTTGGGGACAACCAATCCGTGTGGGTTTCGCCGATCATTTTGCACTGGGATTCTCCCTAAATCTGCTCTATGGAGGCGGTTATGGAAAAGTCAACCGGGCTGATTTATCCCTCACAACATTGGATTATGGATTTGATATAGATGGAGAATACGAAGTCATTTACAGTATCCAAATCGACACTCTGGGTGGTTTTGGCTGGGGTCTGGATGGGGGTGCAGCCGCCCAATTCGGTGACAAATGGACGTTGAGTGTGGGTCTGGCCAACGTGGTGGGTTCCATTCCGTGGTCGCATGAAGTGAACAAAAAGATCGGGTATATGCGGGGTGATTCACTCAGTGTTCTCGATATGTCTGAAGATGATGATGAGGACGACATCCTTCAGGATTCAACGTACACTGTGAAAATGGCCAGTTTTTCCGAAAAAGTGCCCACACTGCTCAGGGCGGGTGTGGCCTTTCAAGAAGGTCCTGTTTTGTTGACAGCTGATTATTACCAAGGGCTTCAGAACAGTGCATTCGCCAGTACAAAACCGAGGGTTGCCGTAGGCACAGAATGGAGAGGAATCGGCTGGCTGCCCTTGCGGATGGGTATTGTGATGGGGGGAAGAATCGGATTTGGTACTTCATTCGGATTTGGATTTCGATTGGGAGGGTTTTCACTGGATATCGGCATGATGAATCGGGGTTTTGTTTCTCCCAAAAACAGCAAAGGCCTTGTTGTCGCATTGGATATGGGTGTGGGATTGCCGTAAGGAAATGTAACAGGAGAATATGATTGGAATAGAATAAGGTTTCTTCATGCCAAATTGATAAACGACAAAATACAAATTCAAATAAATGACAAATGCCAAATGAAAGATGTCATGAAGAGGGGTTCGAGAAGATCTCATTATAATAAAAAAGGAGGAGTTGCAGGATGAGTGAAATGGATAAGCATGCGCCCAAGGGCAGTTTGGGTGTTTTGGTTGGTGGTGGTCCGGCACCCGGATTGAATGGGGTTATTTCTGCTGTGACCATTGAAGGACGCAGGCGCGGTTTAAATGTATACGGTATTTATGATGGATATAAGTGGCTTGTTAAAGGTGATGAAAAAGCTTTCAAAGAACATGCACAAGAGTTACGCATCAGGGATGTTTCGCGAATCCACTTTGATGGCGGATCGATTATCCGATCCTCACGCACCAATCCCGTGAAAGTGGAAAACGGTGTTGAGAACAGCGTACGTATGCTTGTAAAATTGAATATCCGCTACATGGTCACGATCGGTGGAGACGACACGGCCTACGGGGCCAGTGAAATTGCCAAAGCAGCAAAGGGTAAGATCAAGTTTGCTCATGTACCCAAAACCATTGATAATGATCTCCCGTTACCCAACAATCTTCCCACATTCGGATTCCAGACTGCACGCCATTTGGGGACCTTGTTGGTTAAAAATCTCATGGAAGATGCCCGGATGACCCAGCGCTGGCATGTTGTTGTGGCGATGGGGAGGCATACGGGCCATCTGGCTCTGGGCATTGGAAAATCGGCAGGGGCAACGGTGGTCATTATTCCCGAAGAGTTTAAAAAAGAGGGTCCCATTTCACTTCGTCATGTGTGTGATATTTTCGAAGCAGCCATTCTCAAACGCCGTGCGATGGGTAACAGTCATGGTGTTTTGGTGATTGCTGAAGGTATCGTTGAGAGACTCAGTGAAGAGGAATTAAAAAAAATTCCCGGCGTGGTTCTCCAGTACGATATTTATGATCATTTGATGATTGCCGAAATTGAGTTTGGAAGATTGATTAAGAATGAGATTGAGAGACGGTTTAAAGAACGCGGCGAATCGATGAAACTGGTCGAAATCAATATCGGATATGTTTTGCGCTGTATGGATCCCATTCCTTTTGATCAGGAATATACCCGGGATCTTGGGTACAGTGCCGTTAACTATTTGCTCAGCGATAAACCGGAACATCAACAAAATGCACTGATCGTTGTGGATAACGGCAGGATGTGTCCCGTTCCCTTTGATCAAATGATCGATCCAAAGACGAAGAAAACAGAAGTCCGATTTGTTGACACAAAAAGTGAGTCCTATCAAGTCGCCAGAAGTTACATGGTCCGTCTTGAGAAAAGAGATTTAGAAGATCGTGATCTGCTGAAAAAGATGGCGGATGAAGCAAAAATGACGGAGAAGACGTTTATCGACAGGTACGGTTATCTGGTTCAATAGGACGCTGATCTCGTCGCAGACGGTATCCTTTCAAGCATGCCTCAAGGGGCTTTCCGGATGGAAAGCCCCTTTTGTCATGATGATACCCTTTTACATTTTTGCGCGATTGCTGCTGCGATCAAAATAACGACCAAAAAGCTGACAACAGAAGGACCGCAGGAAAAATCAAAACCATACGAAAAAGCCAGTCCTGCAATGGATGCCACAATGCCCATGATCCAGGCGGCGATGAGTCTTTTGTTCCAATCACGGAAAAACATGGCAGCGAATGTTGCCGGAATGATCAGCAGAGAAAAGATAACGAGAATACCTGCAACGCGGACCATCAGCGTGATGACAACACCCATCGAAATGTAAAAAATAAAATCCCACAGGCTTGTCATTTTATCGCGCTCCCTGCCGTCATGGATCGTTTGGGTAACCGATTGAAAACGCTTCCGGAATATAAAATGGAGGGAGCCGACCACGCTGCAGACGATCGAAAAAAGCAAAATATCGGACCATTGAGCCCAGAGAATGCTGCCCGTCAGCATGTTTTCCGCATGCACGTCGCCTCCGGCGTGGAGAGCCAGAAGGAAGAGTGCACCCGCCGCTGCGATGGCGTAGCTGACTCCAATAACCGTTTCTTGAGAAATCTGCCATATCCATTTGCCTACGAAGGTATAGAATCCTGCGGCTAAAATGATCAAAGCGAATGCACAGAGATAAGCAAGCAGGTGATGTTCCTCAACTCCCCATATCATGAAGGCTAGAGTCGAGCCCACGGCTGCGATTTGGGCGAGGGCAATATCGATAAAAATGATTTCTCTTTCCAAAACGTGGATTCCCAGGTATCCAAATATGAAAACCATCAGTGTGCATATCACAAAAGGCGGCAATAAAAATAAGACAATTTCCCACATAGCTTGCACCTCTCTGTTTTTATCTGTTTTGTGGCCGAATCATTCGTATCAACAAGGCAGCGATGAAAAAGAATCCCATCGATAATACCAGACTCGGACCGTATGAAAATCGAAAATAGTAGGATGCGAACATCCCTATCATGGATGCGATGAAGCCAATCGCCCAGCCCATTATTAATCCCTTTCCCCATTGGCGCGTAAAAAGCAACGAAATGGCTGCCGGAATCATTAAGAATGCATAGGCGAGGAGCACCCCGGCTATGGGAACTATAAGCACAGTAATAATGCCCTGAGTTATAAAGAAGAGAAGATCCCAGAGCGGTTCGTGGTCTATCTTTTGCTTTTGTTCGGTTATGGCAATAAACCGGTGGCGGCAGATGTAGTGAAAGATTCCCAGAATGATGTAAACCACAACCGTGGTCATCACCAACGGCCACGTTACCCACAACATACAACCGGCTAATGTTTGGGTCACGTAAGCCATGCCTGCTGTAAATTTGTCGGCCACCATGATGCACGCAACCAATGCAGCACCATAGATAATGCCGATAACGGCTTCATGGGGTATCTGTTTGTTTTTTGGTCTCACAAATGCAAGTAAAAAGGATCCTACCAGGACAGCGATGAATGAGACAAAATAGGATGCCGTCGATCCGCCGTCGACACCGAGACCGATTCCGACAATGACGCCCAGTGCTGCGAGTTGATCGAGAGAAAGATCTGAAAAAACGATGCCTCGCCTGATGATGTGCATGCCTATATAGGTATGCACCGATGTGACTACGGCAAGCAGCAAAATCTGGATCGATAAAAATTTGAATGTTTCGATCATAAGGTCATTCCTTCGCTTTGGCGTTCATCCGGAATGGAAGTGTCCATGGCGCCGTTGATCTGGTCGATCCAATAATCCACCAGACTAAAATTATCCGATACCTCCGGAATGGCCCCTACGGACAAGGGCAGAAAGAGCGCCTGGATGCCGGTTTTCTGCGCGATTGTGGTCGGTGCCCGCTTCTCAAAATAGGAGGCCACGAGCATGACGGAAACCGAGTGGTCCTGGATCAGTTGAATGGTTTCTTCGACATGTTTGGGTGTGGGGGGAATCCCCGGTTTGGTTTCGATATAGCCGATGATTTGTAATCCAAAATCGCGGGCAAAATAGGACCAGTTTTTATGATAGGCAATGATCTCTTTATTCCGAAAGGGGAGGGCTTCTTTCAGCCATCCCCCCAATCGGTTCAGTAGTTTCTCGCCCTGATACTCATTCTCCAAAAATTCAAAGAGTGTTCCTGCGAGAAGGAGATCGGTCAACCGGTCTCCTCCGAACAATTGAACCAAGTTATTACCGAACATCGCCTGATCCACTTTTGTGACAAACATCTTCTGGTTATTCTCGTAAATGTCGGAATGAACAGGATCCACTTTCTTCAATCCAATGAGTATGTTTTCTGAAATCTTTTTCCAATTAATCGGACTGGTGTGAATATGGGGGTTTCCGTAAATATGGATATCCCCTTCTGCCTGGCTCAGGGCCGTTGTCGGTTTTTCTAGGAGTTCAATTCCTGAATAGACGGTCACATAGCCGACAGCACCATCCATGATATTTTTATTGCGTGCTTTGTCCTGCAGTGTGGCAGCCCAGGATTCCAGATCCAAACCGGTCGTGATAAAAAGATCGGCATCCTGCAGCTTCAGTGCCAGGCTGGGTTTGGGTGGTACAAAGTGTGGGTCCTGGTCTCCGTGAGAAAGGGATTCCACTGTTACAAGATCACCACCGATAGCCTCTACAATGGAAGCATAATCGGAGAAGGTGGTTACCACGTTAATCTGACCCATGAGAGAGGAGACGATCGATAATTGCATCAACAGCAGGATGATCAGCATTGCATGTGTGTTGGTTTTCATTGGAATACTCCTTTTTATAAAAAGTTGCTCGCCAAATGGTTTGTTTATCTCTCAGAAATCTCAGATAGCCTTAATAGGCTTCATGTTTGTGCGGACCCATTGACCAGACCGATTGGACAAAGAATGTATGGTCATTTTCCGCATCATTCCGGTATGTATAGGTGTACTGTATTCGAAGCATCACAAACTCACTCTGCCAAAAATCCAGATTGGAGGAGAGATCCCATTCATATTTTGTTTGATCGATCGGGTTTTCGGAATATCCTATGCGGAATCCGATCCAGGACCATGCACCCATTTTACTGGTACAATAAGAATAAAATCCGAAACGATTCAGATATCCGCCCGGTATGCCGCGATGGCTCAGGAAGAGCTCATTTCGGAATTCGATGGTCCTGTAGTGGGATCGATCTGCTGGCGACCATTTGACCGTCAGATCCACTCCCGCCAGTGTTGTTTTCTGTAAACCGATCTGGTTAAAGCCGTGGGCTCCGGAAAGGCCAAGTTCCAGATACGTATTCCGGGTCAGATCCCAATAATTTTTCAAATGAGAAACGACAATCACATTGTTTTTCTTCTCATCGAAACTGATGCCATCCCCACCGGTGACGACTTCAATGTCCAACTCATTGACATGAGCCCAGAGTCTGGGTAAAAGAATGTTGGCCCCGATGCCCATTCCACCGAAATTTTCAAGACCGAATAAATTAACGAGAGCTTTTGGACGATCCACCTGTGGCAAGCCGTGGTTGTGCCATCTATTGAGAACGCCGAATTGGGTATTGAAGAGTCCGATCTTCAGGTTTATGTTCCCCGGAAAATTTAACCACTCCATGTAGGCTTCTCCGATCATGGCCTCCAGAGGTTCGTCTCCGCCTCCCGGGATGCCTAAAAAGAATTTACCACGGGTAAAAGGATCGAGCGGTGCAATAATATGAAATTCGGCTTCCCGCATAAAGAACCGATTTCTTCCGTCTGTTAAAGGGCCGGGATCGGTGACCATTGCGCTCTTTGCATTGGTTACGCTACCCGTGAAATCTCCTGTTAAGCTGATATTGGGATTCAAAGCCTGTAACTGTCTTTCCCCGCCTCGAAAAACCCTGGCTACGGTCGCTTCCTCTTCTTTTTCCTGACTGGCCAGGCTGGATGCTTTGTTTAAAAGCGCTTCCAGTTCCGACTGCTCGATCTCTTTTTTCCTTTCCAGTTCCAGGTTTTCGATTATTTGACTCAGGGAATCGATTTTTTCTGATAGAAATAATATCTCTTTTGTGTAGGATGATTCTTGACCATAGGATGCTGGGAAGATGCCCAAAACCAGGATTAATATATAGTATAATCCTCTGTATCTCATCACACACTCCTATTTTTGGTGAAAAGATATCGTTCACAAATTTTTAAATATAGCTCAGATAAACATCATCTGATCATTTTTGGGTTATTTTATAGAGGGGGGGCTCGAGAAAAAGGGTGTGTTGTTAGATGATTATCCTCGAATGAAAATGATTCATAAAAAACGGTTATTTGAGAATGTTGTATTGAGCGCAGAATATATTCTAAAATCACTTCGTATTCAGAATGATTCTCCTGAGCTTGGATAGTCCACTGGCAGGCAGGACAATTGTCATGAAAACGGTAATCTGCATCATGATTGTGAAAAAGATCAACAAATAGACTTAATGTGGTGTAGAGGGCGAGAAAAAATAAAAGAGATGAGACTTGAAAGCAATTATGTCTATTTTTAATGGTCATCACTTTTTCGAATAAACCGTTGGGATAAATTCGTTTTTAAATATAAATAATATCCTATTATTTTGCAAGTTTTTTATAGATTATTTTGATCGTTGACATTGTCAATATATTCTGTTGAAAATTGCAGAAGTGATTCTCAGAATTTAATAAAATGAATGTAAATATATTGGAGATTATCCATTGATAATCTAAAACGCTGTTTCGAGGCTCAGATATAAGGTTCTGGGACGTACTGGACCATATATATAAGCGGGGTCCCTGTAAGCACCACGATCCAAATCTTTCTGAAATGCATTATTGATGTTCCGGATGCCCATGTTCAATTTCGTCTCGAAACTACCATTTAGAGGTACTTTATAGGTCAAACCTACATCGACCTGAAGATAATCGCCACTTCTCTCGAGGATCAGTTCAGGATCATCCTGTCCTACAATCGCTATTTCATGGGGTATATCCGCCCCGCCTATATAATCACCAGCAATATAAAAATCAAGTGGATTGGTTAAATAGAAGCTGAGACGGATATTCCCGGTAAGGTTGGGAGTCCTGAGAAAATGACGGCTTTTAAAGTCTTCATGGGGAGTGTCAAAGTAACCTTTTTTGTATGTCAATCCACTCCTGATTTCAATTGTACCCCAGGGACGAACACCCAGATCCAGTTCCACTCCTTTGATCTCTGCTCCTCCACTGTTCACTCTTTCCCAGAACTCAATATTCCCCTGTTTGGAAACGAAATGCTCTCTGAATGATCTCTCCAGCCTTGTCCAAAAGGCAGTCAGTGAAAAGATAAATGGAATCTCTCCCCAATCGCCATTATACTGAATGCCCCCGCTGAAAAAATGACTTCTTTCCTCTTTAAGATCCGCCGAGTTTCGAATGATACGTTGATCCCCTTCTATGCCGCAAAGATGGAGATCTTCATCGTAAATCTGTGGCGGTTTGAAACCTGTCGTATATGTACCCCTTAGGACAAATCCTTCTCTAATTTCAAATTTCCCGTTGATGCGGGGACTGACAATCCAGTTGTTCAGTTCTGAATGTTTATCCAAACGAAAGCCGGCCACAAATTGAATCTCTTCTTCCCATCCGAAATGCATATCGTCCTGAATAAAAAGGCCCGTATTGGTAAAAACCGCATCAATATGATAGGCTGTTACTGCGGCGGTCTCGTCTTTCAGTCGATCCTGAGTGTACTGAATCCCTCCTGTTAGCAGATGACCGGCAAGATAGTAGTTTGCCTGCAGTCCACTAATTTGAAGAGGATTGTCCGTTTTACCATAAAAATTCAGGGCATCCAGCCGGTCTTGATCCGTGTTTCCGTGAAGACCCCCGTAGTAAGATTTGCGATTTTCAAATGAGAATGAATAGTAGAACCGGTAATCGAACAGGGGACTCGTACGATGGGACCAGCGCACTGTACCACCGGAACGCCAATGTTCGATCCATTCTGCGATTTCCGCCTCATGGACAGGCAAGTCAAACTTGTTACCTCCCCGTCTCTCTTCATGAATCCGATGAAAAGAAGTTAACAATTCACCATTTTCTGTTGGTTTGTAATACCATTCGAATCCTATGGATTCATTTCGAAGGTCCCCCAGTTCACTGAAACCGTCTCCATTATAATCGTAAGGATCCCGCTTTCGAAATGAACCAAAAACATATGCGCCCAATGTTCCGGTCTCATTTACCTTTTCAGCTACTGCCCCTATGTGCTGGTCCATTTTTCCCCCGGTCGCATTGCCTAAATATTTGATGCGAATCTGATTCGTCATGGGCCGCCGGGTGATCATGTTGATCACACCCGCCACTGCGCCTGCACCATAAAGTGAAGAACCGCCTCCTTTTACGATCTCGATCTGATCGACCATCTCTTCGGGAAAATGTTCTAGACCATATACACCGGCCAGGCTGCTGACTACAGGATCCCCATCAATCAGGATCTGCGAGTATTTGCCATCCATTCCCAAGATGCGTACTTGTGTAAAGTTACAGTTCGTACAATTATTTTCCACACGGACTCCTGTGTGAAAAGAAAGCGCTTCTGCCAGATTGGAGGCCTGCTTCTGTTCGATCACGAGCCTGGGAATCACTTCCGTACGTACAGGCATATCCTCCATCCAATAGGGTGTGGCTGTACCAGTAATGACGACGGCTCCCATTTCAAGGATTGTCGGTTCAAGTTCAAAATATACGGTGATCATTTGGTCAGGTTCGAGAGATAACACTTTACGTTCCATTTTATATCCAATCATGGAGACTAAAAGATGAACTTGACCAGGCGATACAGTGATCGAATAATCACCACTTCTATCTGTGGCGGTTCCTATGGTGGTATGTTCGACAATGATGTTTACCCCTGGAAGAGGTTCTTTTGTTTTAATGTCGATTACTTTTCCTTTGATTATACATTTAACAGAATTTGAATGAATTGTTTGTGATTGAAAAAAGACAATAAGAAAAATAATAATGCCACTATATTTTAAATTGTACCTCATGATCTATTTCCTTTATTCTCAATTCAACCAACCGAGAGAAACCAGTAAATAAAAGTTAAATGCCTTTAATAGAACAGGCTGTGGTTTTTATTCACTTCCATACAATAGAACCTTACAAGATTGAAACAAACACCAAGAATATATTATTACATCAGGATGATATACTTCTGTCTTTTCGGCTTTTTTGTACGGTTCAGTATGAAATTTTTAAAATGTTGGAAGATAATTATGAAGTCAATTGATAAAGATGGGGTGGCCCTCTTCTTGTCAAGCAAATGAGGTAATCTGGTTGGTATATGAAAAACTCAGTAGAAGGATGATGAATTTTTATACTTTTTAATATAAGCGTGATAAAAACAAGATATATAAAAAGAGAGACAAGAACGTTGAAAATGGTATTTAGATAGATAAATTCATTCTTTGTGTGTTGATGAAAGGGTTTTGATTGATCATTGTTTTTTGAATATGGATGGGCATGTAAAATAATGTTTCCTGTTTCATCTACATGACAATGAATATTGAAAAACAGATTATAATTTGCCCAAGCGAGAGCAAAAATTAACAAGCAAACGATTAACGACTTATTTTTTATTATATCTTTCATCATAACATTTTGGATTGGGCACCTTTTATTTTAATATAACCCATTTTTCAGAAAAATCAAATAAGATAAATGTATAAATGGGCGCATAAAGATCAGGTTGTTATATTGGTTATTTTCCCCATATGGGATCATCACCGAATCTCTCATACCACCATTCCTCGTAATTGCCGGGATTCAATCGTTTGATATCTTCTTCACGAAATGAATAGGAATAGTTCCTGCAATAATTAAGGATGATTTCATATGCATGATTGATTTGTTGGGTCATCTCCTTGCATTTGGTCGGTTTTTCCTTACATTTATCAGGATGCCATTTGATCATGAGTTCCTTATAATTTTTTTTAATCTTATCCATTGTGGCGGTTTCACTCAAGTTTAATGTTTTGGCGGCTTTGATGATATCTCTGGATTGAATGCTGACCATTTTAACCGAATCTCCTTTTTTTAATAGTCTCCTTTATGGATGTTTTATACCCCTGATGACGACGAATGAGCCTTCTGAGTACCCTTTTTTTATCGGTTCTATGGTTGTGATTTCTTTTAATGGTTTAAAAATTGTCTGTGCGAAATTGAAATTCTTAAAACCACTTTTTTCCAGTTGAAAGACAACATCCTTTACGGAGTAAAAAATGGCTGTTTTATAGAATACGCTTTCATTTTTGTGTTTCAGATAGTGTTTGCCAATTGCACTTGTTTTATTGATGAAACCGATCACAAATTGTCCCCCCGATTTGGTCACCCTGAACACTTCTTTAAATGCAAGATCAATATCATCCAAGAAACAGATGGTGGTGACCATCAAGGCAAAATCAAACTGTGAGTCATGAAAGGGTAGTGCTTCTGCCTGGCTACCAATGACTTGAATCCCCCTCTTTTGGGCGATCCTTCTCATTTTTTCTGCTGGTTCAATCCCCGTTCGAATATTGAGGGGAAGAGCGAATCGGCCACTGCCCACTCCAATTTCGAGTCCCTTTCCCTTCCCGGATAACATCTCTTTTATGGCTCTGAGCTCTGATTGATATACAAATGGATTTTTTTCAAACCAGTCTTCATATTGCGATGCATATTTTTCAAATGGCTCTGTCTTGATCATGTCATGTTACTCATCACTAACCTGATTTAAAGATGGATAATCCTGCCCACACCTCCTTGAATGGTTTTTCGAGGATACAGAGAGCGTATCGTTTCCTGGTTTTGGGTGCAATGTGTGGGACAGATTAAATCGACATTCTGCAGGAGATCATACTCTTGGAATCCATGAAATCCACCTATCACTGCGTGAATCGAACCTAAGTGTGGAACCGACTGGAAAATCGTTTTCATGCCCGGATGAGCGCATCCAATCATCAACACAAGACCTTTCTCAGTCTCGATAACGAGTGATTGTTCAATGCCATTGAGTTCTCCAGTTGAATAAAGATTTTCATTCAGTTTTATAAAGTCAAGAACATAAATAACTTCATTCGCACGACGCACGCCCCGGAAGGAGTTGGGGCAGTAAATGGTCACCCCGGAGTTGATGTTTAAAAAAGCAGAGAGTCCGCCGGTATGATCAAAATGGGCATGGGAAATAAAAACCCTCTCTATGGATTGGGGATTGATTTTCAGGGCAGCCATGTTTGAAAGCAATATGTCTCCGTTGGCACCCGTGTCAAACAGGATAGGGGTCTCGTTTTCAATTTCAATACAGCAGGCAAATCCCCAGTCTGCCTCAAGATTTTTCTGATAAGTTGTGTTATCATAGAGTATGGTTATTTTCATTTAAATCCACCGTCTCGTCCTTTTTTTATACTGTAAATAGTCATCACCAAATTGTCTGGTTAAATTGTTATCTTCCATAGAAATAAAAAGCACTTCCATGAGAATGATGAAGAGAATGGGATAGAGCAATGTGAGAACCGTTCCACAAATGAGAGCTGTACCCAGCAATATCGACAGCATCCCCACATACATAGGATGTCTGCTTATTTTAAAGGGTCCTGTTGTGATCAATGTGGATGGTAATTCATGGGGTTTTACTGTGGTCGACATTTTTTTAAACAAGTGATCTGTCCAGAGGTTCAGGATGATTCCGAAAAGTATGGGTAAAATCCCTATGTATCTGAAAGGTGAGGATATCCAGTGGTATTTCGGAAACACAAAATGGGTGATCAACAGCATGATGAGAAGAAAATAAAAGTAATTGGGAGGCATGATCTTACGCATTGTTTTCTTTCTCCGTCTTTTTATTAAGTTTCGTTCTATTCAATACCAGGAAACTCTCTTCTTTAACCCCTATCGTATTCGATACCAGATTGCATTTTGTAACAAGTAAAAAATAGATATTCCCGGGGATATCGGTGAGACCTTCCAGATTGCCCTGCCCTTTGGAAATAATCACATCCGCTTTTGAGAAAATATCCTTGAATTCGGGTGAAGTTGTTTCCCAAACGATACCGGGTGCGTCATCTCCTGTGGTGATGATTTTGGCATGCCGATCCACACCCGCCGTGACAGCATCCTCGTGTGTCGCATCGTTGATGACGGGGTGACCGCGCACGGTAAAATAAACATCATCATGGTCCAGGGTTTCCAAAAACAGCTTATCCAGTACAATTTCCCCGGCATTATCACCAATATAGAGTAGGGTCTTTGCATCTGCAATATCCTTTCGAAGATCTGTTGAATGATCGATTTCTAATTCTGAGGTCAAAATTTGCTGAATCGTTTTGTCGATATCCAGTTGATGTTTTGAACCAAAATCGATTACGTTTCCTGCAATGGCCAGCCTCATGGCCGTATCAAACGGATTAGAAGCCGCTTCAACCGTTTTTTTCAATAGCGGATATTTTTGAAGCATCATTCGGTTTGAGTCTTCCTTGATTGATCGATAAGGATCGGATGATTTCAATTCCTTCCGAAGGATGCGATGAAGATTCTGAGAAAGCAAAGGGGGAGGTTGATCATAATCCACCTCGGATAAAAAGCTGAGCAGTGAGCGTAAAACCGGTTCGGATTGTGTTTTGGAAATCGAGCCGGTTTTCACCAACCGGATATAATTCTGAATAATACAGGGAATACAATCCAGATGAATATTCACACTATTCTACTCCATTTGTTTTCATATTCAAAACGTCAACTTATCGTGTACGTTTTATTCCAATCCGATTCTTTTGCGAAGATAGCGATTGTTTAAAGAAGCGACCGTGTTGTGGCCCAAAATACGATCCTTCACAATAAATGTGGTGACTGGGCTATTAGAATGGGTCGTAAACTGAATATCATGACCGATACAAAGTCCGCAAATGATATTCAGATCTGTCTCCGCTTTGTTGAGAAGCGCAGCCTGGCCAATAGGATTGCACATCGATTCAAAAGCATCTGGATTGATTTTTTGAAGATCCAGTTTTTCTTTTTCGATGCCGCATACTTTGCAGCAGACGGAAACCACCTCGAATTCTTTCCTCAAATAGTCCGCCAACCATTTTGCCTCATCGGCAAGACCAATGCAAAAGGCGATTCCCAACCGTTTATATCTCATCTCGCGACAAAAGAGGACCAACTCTTCCAGACGTGTTTTTTTCATGTAGAATTGGCCTTCAATCAATGAAGATATACGGGCCAGTTTTAAGTTGTCCTCTCTGTAGTCATTCAAAATCTGTTCGGCCATCGAGAAACAGTCTTTGCCCTCTCTGCATTTTTTGTTTTTACAGGAATCGCAAACAGGGGAAAGCTTTTTTTTCTTATGAATACGGTCTTTCATTATTGAAATCGGTTCATTTTTTTAGCAGAGATCAATTTGGCTATTTTTTCTGAAATATCCATAAAAGATTGTGCCGACGGGCTCTTCTTTTTGGAAAGCACGGTAGGTGTGCCTTCATCGCTTGATTTTCGTGTATCAATCTCCATGGGGACAGAACCCAAAAAATCGACGCCCATCTCTTTGGCCATTTGTTCGCCGCCTCCCTTTCCAAAAAAATCGATTTCCTTTTTGCAATGCGGACAGATTAGTCCCGACATGTTTTCGATAACACAAATTGTGGGGATGTTCAGTTGTTTGGCCATGTTGACGGCGCGGCGGCAATCCATGAGTGAGACTTCCTGGGGCGTGCTGACGACAATGGCCATCTGGGGCAGCATTTTCTGAGCGGCTGTCAGGACTTCATCGCCGGTACCGGGAGGCAAGTCTGCCAACAGAAAATCCAGTTCACCCCATACGACATCGGATAAAAACTGGGTGATGGCATTGGAGCGTAGAGGTCCCCGCCAGATAACGGGTTGATTTTGGGGTAACAGGGGTGCCATGGAAATAATCTGTAGGCCCTCTTTTTCCTGCGGCATGATGTGGCGATTCTCCGGATCAATCCAGGGCATGTCGGTTATGCCGACCATTTTAGGAACGTTGGGTCCGGTAATATCGGCATCCAATAAACCGACTTTGTACTGATCTAAAACGAGTGCATAGGCCAGGTTCACCGATACGGTTGTTTTTCCGACGCCTCCTTTTCCGCTGAAGACGACGATGCGGTGTTTGATCTGATCTAAAGTATCTTTGATTTTTTGATTTTGTTCTTCAATGAGTTTGGCTTTGTCTTTGTTTGGTTCCATACATATCCTCAAGTTTCTTTATCAAATTCCATTTGGATTTTCTCTACCAACTATTTTTAATTTTGTTATTCAGGACCCTTTCCAATACATTGCTTCTATTTCTAAAAATTTTTGTGTTTCTTTTTTATTCATTACCGTCGTTTCTATCTTTACTTTGATTCCCAGTTTCTCTAAAGGTGCTTTTACGCTCATGATAATATACTCTTTTATCGGAATATTAGCAAAAGGAAATGCCAGGGTTACACTCACCTTATCACCTTTGATTGTTATGTCTTTGATTATTCCAAGGTCAGCAAGGGTGCGATCGATGGCTGCATGCTTTATGTTTGTGATGATTTTACGAATTTTGTCTTCTGAAACCATTTTTGCCATTTGTTATTTTCTCCTCTACAGATTGGATCTTACCGTTCATCGTCAAATTTTTATCGGTTCTGTCGTCAATTTTAATCGTGGTGACGACTCTTTTGACTTTATCGCAAAAAGCGGCATGGTGCATTTTGCCCGCAATTTCCAACAGTTTCTCTACGGTATCTGCCTCAACGATTGTGCCCATGGAAACCAATGTATATTTGATATTTTTTTCATTTTTCAATATTCCTACAGCTTCTGCGACATATTGACTGACCGAGGGTGTTTGGGTTCCCAAGGGTATGATGCTGATTTCCATCAATGGCATGAAATCCTCCCTTTTTCAATTCAGAAAACACGACTTTTAAGATGTATTATACGCCTTTTTTAACCCAGAGGACAGGTTCCAGTCGGACAGCTTGAATCTGATCCTCTCGACTTTCCACTTCCCCCGGAAATACTGAATGGGGATAGGGATTTTTGAATATTTTTGCTGTTGCACTTTTTGCATTTCTGTTCTTCTGGTTGGGCGGTAACGCCCACCAACAGATCAAATTTCTCGCCGCATTCATTACAAATGTATGTGTAAATCGGCATGGGGTTCCTCCTTGCTTAAAATAAATTACATTTTTTTCAAACCAACATCCAGGCTTCCGTCAGGAAGCATCCAGTCCGGATGATCATGGCCTTGTTCTTCCATTTCGTACCGGACGCAACTTTCCCAATCGCCCCTGCAGTATAGTTCAATCCATTTTCTTTCCAGGTGCCCCGCTTCGTAATACCATTTCATCGGACATAGAGGAAACCATTTGCAGTCATCCGAAAAGATCTGCAGTTTTTTGTATTTTTTCATTGTTTCAGATTCAAAAGAGGGATTGTAGAGAAGCGATGCTGGATGGGGCAGGGGAACAATTTTCTGGTTGTTTGCGATAATTGGTTTGCCGTAAATATTTATAAAATCGGTTCGTGCTGGAGGAGGATCAGTGTGGTATTTTGTTAAAACATATCGTGTTGCATAATAACCTAAGGGTACGATCCATTCGGAATGAATGATCGCTATTTCTTCATCCAAAAATGGGCTGCAAGATTCTATTTCATCCATTTTCGGTCTGCGGTTTTTGGGCAGCATACATTTGATCAAATTGGTCATATAAATCGATTTTCTGTCCATTCCAGATGCTTTAAGCAGTTTATCCAACATGTTACCAGAGGGGCCAATAAACATTCGATTTTCAGCATCTTCTTTTTCCCCAGGAGAAAGCGCAATGAGCATGAAACGCGCATCCAAATTGCCTTCGCCCATCAGTACATGCGTTCGGCTGGTTGAAAGCCTGCATTTTTCGCAATTCTTGATACGGAGATTAAAACTTACAATTGCATTCTCCTTTTTTGAAGTTGTATATGATTCAATTTGCTGTTCCATATTCTTGAAATTGGATGTCTCTGTCCTTAAACAGGTTTGCCAAATTCCCGATCCAATATCTCAACGATTTGATCCCTGGTTTGAATACTGGTGGTTGCAGCAACGACCTTTTCCTTTTTGAAATAGACGGTAAATGGCAAACCCATAAAATTGGCACATTCTGGCAGATTTTTAATAAAGGTTGCAACAGGAATATCAAAGTCCATGTCTCTAAAGGCAACATGAGTATATTGTGATTGTAATGATTCCATTTCGAAATATACAGGAATGCACATGGGGCCCATGCGACCACAGCAAATCACGACGTTCTCGTTTTTTTCAAGCACCTCTTTCATTTCTGATTGATTTTCCAAATGTTTCAAACGGGTTGTGAGCATGACGGGTCTCCTTTATTGGGTGTCGTTCTTAATCTTTAAGAAAGATGTTGTGTCGGTCGGTTTCATTGCTGTTTTTAAACTCATGGACATATTGAATGAATCTGTTTGAATTGTTTATGTTTGATGATCGTTCTGCTCTTTTGGTTATGCTTTTCTGAAGTTCAGTATTGTTCCGAGTTCTAAATGATCATCGTGGATCAATTTGACTGTAAATGTTTTTTCTATCGAAAAACCGCTATTTAAAATCTCCTGTTTTATTTCGTCAATGCTGATGACATCCGTATGGGTTTCGAGATGCGTTGGATAGACCGAAATCAATCCGTGCTTTTTTGTTGTCCTGTGAACCTCGTTGTATAATTTTTTTCTGTTTTTTTTATTGCTTGTGTTTTCTTTGCCAACAAGGTGGATGACGTCGTAAAGCAACACCGTGTCCACAGAATCGTTTTCAAGACCCGTTGTCACATCTTTTGATTGTTTCATGATTCTTACATTGACCAGATCTTCCTTTTTCAATCTTTCGTTCAATTGATCCAACTTCTCTGAATTGATATCTATAGCATATATCCTGCCTTTGTTTCCCACTATTTTTGCGGCGGGGATGGTGTAATTACCGCTTCCACAGCCAAAATCTAAAACGATTTGACCCGGCCTGATTCCCAGTTTCTTTAACAATTTCAGACCGAATTCATTTTTATTCAACATGGATCATTCCATTCGCAGTCCAAGGATATCATGATCTCTGGGAGCGTACAATTTTCTGGCATAAAATGTTTTTCCCTGAAACGTTTTTTTGACCATTATCCCCTTTTCGATCAATTGATCTATAACGGACCAGTTTGTTTCCGCCCTATTCAGAAGTTCAGAAACCGCCTCTTCCCGCATGGGATGAACCGCTGTGATACTTAAAAGATCTTTCTCCGCATATCCTGTAAATGCAAACGCGTTTCCTTCGTATCCGATGAGATACTCGACCGTGTGATTCTGGGCACTCATGATTTCGTATGCCCTTATCAGTGTGTCTTCATCGGGAGGCTGAACTTGTTTTTCAGCCGGCGGTCTGATGGGAATCGAGAGATAAGAGACGTTTGCCGGAATTCGCTGCATCCATTTGGCCAATGATCTGATTTGATTCTCGTTATCATTCAAACCGCGGACCAGCATGGTTTCCGTAACCAGATTGCCTCTATAGTGTTTGGCGAATTCGACGATGCCATCTAAAATTGTCTGAAGTTCGAGAGATCGGTGAGGCCGGTTGATTTTGCGCCAAATTGCTTCATTGACCGAATCGATTTTCAGTGAAACCCAATCAGCTTTGTTTAAATATTCTTTGACCTGATCGTGCCAGATCAGGGAACTGTTTGTAATCACGGCGATTTTCTTGTCCGTTAGAGACCGAAGCCTCTCGATTTCCTCACCCAGATGGATGTCCAGTGTGGGCTCCCCGTCCGGAACGAAAGTCAGATAATCAATCGATTCTCCTGATTGATGAGCTGATTCCATTTTCTCAAAAACAGCCTCTCGAATTTTTTCTGGATCGTAGAAAGGTCTGAGTCTGGTTTCCATCTTTGGTGTAAGTCCCAGCTGGCAGTAGACACAAGAATAGGTGCATGCTTTTGGCGGAATGTTGTTGATTCCGAGACTCCGACCCAGCCGTCTGGACGGTACCGGACCAAAGGCGATCATCTGGAGTTTCATTTTTTTATTATCGTTACTCATTTTAAAACGGGTTCTTATTTGATCTTGTTTTGTTTGTTGACAAACACAATTTTTGGTTTCATTTGTTCTGTTTCAGAATCATCGATAAAAGCATAGGAAAGAATACACAGCTTATCTCCGATTTCACCCAGTCTGGCGGCCGGACCGTATAATGCAATTGTACCGGAATGGGATTCTTCTTCAATGATGTAAGTTTCGAACCGCTGGCCGTTGTTAAAATTCAGAACCTGCACTTTTTCGCCTGCGATCATATCACTTTGTTTCAGAATCACCTTGTCGATACCAATGCTGCCGGAGTAATGAAGCTCCTTTTTCGTTAAAACGGCGTTCATTATTTTTGATTTTAAAATGTGTCGAAGCATGTTGCTTTTTCCCTCACAATCTTCCAAGTTATATCATTAAACATGATTAAATTTAATAAGATCAAAGTGAACTCTGGGTACGCCCACCACAAGGCGATCTCTACTAATTTTTGCATATTTCCGTGAATCCACACAACCGAAAGAAAACGTGATTCTGTTTTCTAAAAGTGTTTTTACAGCGATTCCACCACAAACGGACATCATGCTGGATAGGGAAACATCTAAATGATGACCAGTTTTGCTGTGATAGAGGTTGATTAAATCCATCACATCTTCTGGCATTAACCGAGCCATAATGAGATCCGGTTCCCCCTCCATATTCAATCCAATGTATTCGAAAGAATCTTGAAAACGTGGCATTTGAGGAAGCATAGATTGGATGATCTCCTCGGAAAGCTCGGTTTTCTCCCGGCAGTGTTCCAGAAGAAGGGATTGATTCTTCCATCCGAATGCATATTGTGCTCCGGGACAGTTGATGCTTTCTTTATCCAGGATCACGGGATGTAATATGGCTTCCCGGGTGGCTTCACAGAATCGTACGCCTTGCAGTCTTTTCGCTGATTCGAGATCGGGCTTTTCTCTAAAAAATTTAATTTTTATCCATTGACTTTTTATATTGTCGGCAAACGTCCGATGTATGTTTTTCATTGAGTTTTTCCTCTATACCATTTAAAATTGGTATCTTATTCTGGCATTTCAGGTTTTTTGTTGTATAGATTTGATTAAAAGTCACAAGTCTATTGGTGCTACCATTGGCAAAAAAACCGGCATATCCATGTTCAAATCGATTTTATTTTTTGTGTTATCCCCGCACCATGGGCTGTCCGCATTCAGGGCATTTTGTTTGTGTGCAGGGCGTGCCCGGCTGGTGCGCTGTTCGCGCTCCACATGCGGGGCATACGCACTGGCCGCCCGGTCCTGAGCCTGGTCTTTGTCCACCAACTTTACCACTGCCCTGTCCTCTCCGACCCATGCCTCTTCCTGTTCCCGGACCCTGTCCGAAAGGTCCTGTGCCGTCTCCTCTTGGCATATCAATTTCCTCCTTTTATTCCGAAATGGGATTCTACATTTGGTCCTTCAGCAGCCGTTAAATTGCCTTCTTTGTACTTTTCGATGACCTCTTGAACCGTTCCCGAAACCCCGGTGATTACCTCGATGCCGGCAGCGCGTAAAGTCTGATAGGCATTGGGACCGGCATTCCCTGTAAGCACCGCTTTGACTTCTTTTTCGGCCATCAATTGTCCCGACTGCACGCCGGCACCGCCTGCGGCTTGGACCTGGGCGTTATCGATCGATTCAAATTTCATGGTTTCCGTATCCACTAAGATGAAATAGGCGCATCGCCCGAATCTCGGATCCACCTGCGAATCGAGTGTATTGCCCTGTGAAGTGATGCATATTTTCATGATTTTCCTCCTTTATATTTCCTGTTCATTTTCTTCGTGATCGCATTCGGTCTTATCGATGCCGTATCCTTTCCCAAGTCCCGGCTTGCAGAGGGATTCGCCTCCTTCAAGAGTTCCGTTCAGGATGAGGCTGATGACCTCCTCAATTTTTCCCGTGACTCCCACAATCGGTTGAATGCCGAATTGATCGAAAAGCCCCGCAGCACGTCCTCCCATACCGCCTGCAATTATACACTCCACACCCATGTCATGGAAAAATTGCGGCAGATATCCCGGATGATGGCCGGGATTTTGAATCTCTTCGCCTTTAATCACTTTCCCATCTTGGATCTCCAAAACTGTAAAAGTTGGGCATCGCCCGAAATGGGCGGAAACCTGTTTGCCATCGGTAGAGATAGCTATTTTCATACGAAACTCCTTTTCATCGGTTATTTTTTTGATTCAAATGATTCTCTCTTTTTATATTCACGCCGTGTCTGCAATTTTCATCGTAGTGATCTAAAAGTTAAGCGATTCGTTGATATCCTGTTTTCACACAATTAGATTAATGGCGCCGACCGGGCATTCGGATACGCAAATTCCGCATCCTGTGCATTTTGATTGATCAATCTGCATGGTGTTATTTTTCGGGGTAATAGCCCTTCGGGGACAGATCGATGCACATCGTCCGCAACCGGTACAGAGAGTGTCGTCAATACGTGCAAAGAGTGATCTTGGATTTTGCTCTATTTCCCGGATTCGTCTGTTGATCTCTTCGAGTTGTGATTGGACTGACTCTGCTCTGTGCTTCAGTTGGGTTAGTTCATCCGATGGATGCAGATTTTCAATTGGCGATTGGTTGGACACGCTCCGGTCCGCTTTATGTTGGGTCTGGACCCACGACTTCATCCATCCAAACAGGTCTCTGCCCATTGTTGCATTTTGGCCTCTTCCGGTTATCATCCCCCTTCGCCTGCCAAAACCACCCTGTCCTCGTCCTCCGGGCATATGATCATCTCCTTTTGACCGTTATCGACATGAATCGTTTTCAGATATGTCGATTCAGATTCTTCCTTCTTTTTCCGGGATCAGTTTCAATTTATTTTTATTTCCCGCAGCATCGTTTTGGATCTGAGCAAGGATTGGTCAAACCGCAGCAGGAGTCGGGATTTTGAGTCGTTTTTTTATAGTCTGTGGCATAAAAACCAGATCCCTTGAATATCACACCGGCTCCGCCTGTAATCAATCTTCTCACTTGGCCAGAACATTCTGGACAAACTTGAACTGGTTTGTCGGTCATTTTTTGTGAGCGCGTAAAGTGATGCCCGCACGACGTACACTCATATTCATAGGTCGGCATAATCGTTTCTCCTCCTGGATCTTTTTAAGACTCCGGGGCTTGCCACAGCCCCGGAGTCTTATCAGATTATTTAGATCCTTTCTTGGCTTCGGTTTCCAGTTCGGTAAGACGTTTCTGGATTTGTTCCAATTGATCTTCTAAAGACTTTGCCTGATTCCGGAGAAGTTCAGTCTCCTCTTCAGGTGTGTAGGATGGTCCGTATGGGACGGCTCCGTAAGGTGCAATCCCGTAGGGTGCCGGGGGAAGATAACCCCAGCGTCGCCATCCAAAACCCCGTCCTCTACCGAAACCTCCACCGAATCTTCCACCGTAGGGATTCATGAATCCCGGTACCGGGTAACCGGCACAGTAACCGGCCGCCCTTCCTGTCATTGGACCCATTCCTGCAGGTCCTGTTCCATCTCCTCTTGGCATAATTTACCTCCATTTTTATTGATTGTATATTTGAACATTTGTTGTTACCAGCACCATCTTCTTCGACCACCACCACGGCTGCGACCGAATCCAAAAAACCTTCTGCTACCCCAAAATGGCACGGGATAAGGGGGATAAGCATTCCATCCTGTATAAGGTCCAGCAGACCAAGCCATTGGATAAGGGGTTGTCCAGTATGGCCAGCCGCCGTATGGATTCATATACCCCGGCATTGGATAGCCGGCACAGTAGCCGGCCGCCCTTCCTGTCATTGGACCCATTCCCGCGGGTCCTGTTCCGTCTCCTCTTGGCATTGTGAACCTCCTTTTTTTATGGTTACAACTTGAATATCATCCAATGCTTTTTGAAGGGCCTGGATGGCCAAAACTGCGCAATGCATATGAGAAACAGGCAGACCATCCAGAAAAAATAGAATGTCCTGTGGCGTTATTTTTGATGCCTCATATGGTGTTTTGCCTTTTACCATCTCTGTGACTGCACAACCACATGCGACGCCGGTGCCGCACCCTTCAGAAAGAAAAGTTGCGTTTGAAATTATCCCTTTCTTGAGTTTTATCCAAATCATCAATTCATCACCACAATTACCTTTGACATGTCCCTTACCGTCGGGACTCGTCATTTCTCCAATATTGACAGGTTCATAGGCATAGGTCAGCACTTTGTCAGAATAGGGCTCTGAACTCTCGCCCATCAGATAATTTTGAACGTTTTGAAATATTTTTTCAATTTCATTTTTCATTGACTATCCATTTGAGTCAATGGTTGAATCATTTACCAACCGTGTCTTCGTCCTCTCCCGTGATGTCGAAATCCCTGTCCAGGCATGAAGTCGGGGTGCAGGGTCACTTCGCCCCCTTCGATTTGTATCGCTTTTCCGTGAACCAAAGCATCGGCCACCTTGCGTCTGGCCTCTTCCACAATGCGTCCGAAAGTCGCTCTTGATACATTCATTTGATCGGCTGCCTCTTCCTGACTAAGACCTTCTAAATCGGCAAGTTTCAAGGCTTCCAGTTCATCCACTTCAAGACGGACTTGACTGAGAAAACGAAGCGGGACACCCTGGGGTTTGAAATAGGAAACGCCAGGATGACCACTGATCCATCGAAGTTTTTTAGGGCGCGGCATATGTCTCCTATTGATTTGAATACAATCTGTTGTGAATTTGATGACTGATCGATTGAATTTCTTGGGTTACGGGTCCGTTGTCGACCTCCACCACAGGATTCCCTTCTACCATGGCTTTTGTAACGATTCTATCGTAGGGAATTCGACCCAGAACTTCAATGTTGCAATTTTTACATACGGATTCAATCTGTTGACTCATTTCCCGATTTAAATCCGCTTTGTTGATAATAACAGAACTCGAGATTTGAAAATGACTTGTCAGACCCAGTACCCGTTCCATATCATGAATCCCCGAAACAGTCGGTTCCGTAACGATCACGACCAGAGAAGCCCCGGTTATGGAACTGATGACCGGACAGCCGATACCCGGAGAGCCATCGATCAAAATGAGATCCAGCCCCTTTTTTTCAGCCAGTTGTTTTGCTTCTTTTCTGATCAGGGTGACCAATTTGCCTGAATTTGCCTCGGCAATGCCCAGTCTGGCGTGTACCATCGGTCCGAATCGTGTTTCAGAGAGATACCATTCTCCGCAGTGACGATCCTCGAGTCGGATGGCTCCAGTCGGACAAAAAAATGCACAGGTGCCGCACCCTTCACAGTCGATTTTACTGACACTGAAATCATTCCGGATGGCATTAAATTCACAGACTTCGATACACTTTTTGCATTCATTACAGAGATTCATATCGATATTTGGGAGTTTGCCGCTATAAAAGGGGTTCGTTTGTTTGGTCAATGGCTGCATGAGAAGATGCAAATCTGCCGCATCCACGTCACAATCTGCAATGATCGTATTCTTCCAAAGCGCTGCCAACGACGCTGTGATGGTGGTTTTTCCGGTTCCTCCTTTTCCGCTGATGATGACGATCTCTTTCATGCAATCACCTTGGCGCTTGACGCTATTGTTTGATGGATTTTATTCATCAAATTCTGGAATTTGTTTTTATATTCAGGCTTTAAATCGATCATCAATTTTCCTATGGCATACCCTTCTGCGATTTCACGCTCATCGGGGATCTCTAAGAGAATGGGGATATTTTCCTTATGACAGTAATGCCAGACCTGCCGGTCTCCGGTCGTTGAACGGTTAACGATAATGCCGAATGGTATTTCCAGTATCCTGACCATACCGACGGCCAGTTTCAAATCGTGCAATCCGAATGGTGTCGGTTCTGTCACCAGAACAACAAAATCAACATTCTTAATCGCTTCGATCACGGGGCACGATGTGCCGGGCGGTGCATCGATGATGGATAAATCCGACACCTTTTTTGACAAGCCAGCTTTTTTGACTGCTTGAATCAAAGGTGGTGCCATCGCCTCGCCAATCTTCAGTGTGCCATAAATGCAGCGTACGGATTCAGAAAATCCCATCGATACAGTGCCGATTGCTTTCTTGTCGTCTTCAATGGCTTCCACCGGACAGATGCGTTTGCAACCCAGACAGCTGTGGCAGAGTTCGGGGAAAACGAGCACTTTGTCTTTTATGGTAACAATTGCTCCAAACTGACAGAGCTCCGAACATTTTCCGCAGTGTGTGCATCTGTCCAAGTCAACGCGGGGGATAAAGATATCGACCGGTTCTTCTTCTCTGATTTCCGGATTGAGAAACAGATGCGCATTGGGCTCTTCCACATCGCAATCCATCAGTGTGACTGTTTGGCCTGTGACAGTTTTGGCCAGATTTGTGGCCACTGTGGTTTTCCCTGTTCCCCCTTTCCCGCTTGCGATGGCGATTATGATCTTTTTAAATTCCATTCAGATTTTTGAATCCTCTATTCTCGGGGTTTAGTTATGAGCATATGCTCATAACTAATGTAATAAAAAAAGTGTCGCTTGTCAAGAGAAATATCGTAATAAGCTGATCAGTTTTCATCAATTGAATGATCAGCAGAGTATTCATTTGTTATAGCATTCCCTTTCTTTTTCGAATCAGCCACTCTGAAGAAAGCAGGAGGATCATTAAAATGAGTGTTATGGGTAAGTTATACAGTTCGATCTCTTTTGTTGAGTGTACAATTTGAGGTGTCAATTGTATTGATTGAATAAATGAAGCCAGACTGTCCGGAGGGCCTGATTTTCCCCCCGTGACCCTTGATAAATTTTCCATCAGATTGGGATTGGCCGTTGTGATTTCGAATTCAGGATTGTAAGATGAGATAGAGAATTCCAGTTGATCCCTGCCCAAAATTTGTCCTTCAAGCAATGCTTCTCCAGCAATCGTATAGACACCGCTCTCGAACACCCGAAATGTTTCTCTATACCGGCCTCCGCCGATGTCATTGAGTTGAAATCTTTGCTGGTTTGAAGGAGCCTGCACATGGATTTCCACAATGGCCCTTTCGACTGGATAAAATGTCTCGTCATAAATTTGGGCAGATAAGGTGATTTCTTCTCCGGCATGGAATATTTGCTTGTTTGTCGAAAGCTGTATACGTTTCTCATCCTCTTCCGTAACCAGCCAGCGCATCGCATTGCTGATAAATCCTGCCAATCCTTCATTCGATCCACCCATATTCCACATGATCAGATCCCACCTGTAAAAACTGTATCCCAGAAAGAGGAGTGATTTTTTCTCTCCGATGCTTTGTGCAAAGAGCATGGGGATTTCTTCATTCGAGGAGGAACCTATCGCACTTTCAGGAATACCAGTCATTAAAAGCTCGGAACCGCCTTTACCCACAAAATTTGACCAGCATGAATAAATGGGGGGCAGCTGTGTCCAAACTTGCAGATTGTCGTTCTGGTTGTCTTTAATTCTTAAAACGGGATGGATTCTGCCTCTCATTGTGGGCTGTGGAAGAACACGCCTTTCGGTCACTTTTTGTGGAAGATAAATGGGAATGATTGATTCAAGCTCATTCCATTTCTGGAAATCCACATTTTTGCCTGCCATCAGCAAAAAGGGCTTTTGGCTCTGTTGCAAAATGTCTTTCATGTTTATCCATGCGGAAACAGGGGTTGATAAGTGGGGAAAATCCAGAAGAATAATTACATCGGTTGATTGAATTTCATTTTCAGGGGGAAATGATCCTTCGTAAAAATTGGCTTCTGATTTCCAGGTTCGGAATATAGGCAAGAGATCTGTATCATTCAGAAGAATACGTTTCAAGAAAGCCAGATCAGGACTGGGAGATCCCGCCAAAACAAGCACATTCAATTTATTTTTAATAACCCGCACATAGAATTCTCTATGGTTGTTTTCGTCAGTGAATTCGTTTTCCAGTCTGGTAATATCGACAGCATACTTTTGAAATCCTGGATTTTGAGGAGTGAAATAAAGGAACTGTGAAATTTCGAAACCATCAGAGGGAACAATCAGTGATCGTTCGTCGATGATGTTTTCCTCCTTTCGAAGGCGTACGGTGATAGGTTCCCCGGCAAATCCGGGTCCCTTTATAAACACTTCAACCGGGATCCGGTTGCCCACATAAGTGACTTCATTGGATCTAACCTGCGTAATCTGCAGATCCTTTCTCTCCTGCTGGGTCCCCATTGTAATTGTATAGACGGGAAATTTTAATTCTTCACCTACACTGACAGGATTTTCTCCCGCATTGTGTCTGCCGTCACTCAAGAGAAAAAGAGCGGTCAAGCCTGTAGCATCCGTCAGATCATTGATCATTTTTAATGGCTGGGCCATATCTGTTGCAGAGCCATTGAAGGCTATCGAATCGGGAATCGATTCGAGTGTGATCACGTTGTCTGAAAAACAGTAGATCCGTAATGAGGCACTATCTTCAAGTTTTTTCAATGCAGGTGATCGGATCAGTTTTTGTAAATCTTGTCCCCGCGTTATTTTATCTTCAACAATGTTCATTGATTGAGATGTGTCTATCAGCACTCCAACAGTGGGTTTTTTGACATACTGTGTTGTCCATATGAGAACCGTCCCAAAAATAGCGGATAAACCCAAAAGGAGTGAACCGATTCGAAGAATGATGAGGATCAGACGGTATAAGCCAGAAACTGGCGGTATGGTGTAACGGTATATCCAGTAAGTGAACAGGAACATCGAGAGGACAGCCATGACAAAGAAGATGGGAGACCAGGTCAACGATAAGTCTATGTTGATAGGCTGAGTCATATTATAGATTGAGTGATGGTGCAGGGGATAATGTCAAAGAGGATGTAATTCTTCGTTGGAGATAATCGTGTCCTACGCAGGCAATCATACCCGCGTTGTCTGTGCAATGCACGGGCAGCGGCCAGGCAATGGTCATATTCTCTTCTTTTGCATACAGGATAAGCTGTTTTTGAAGCGATTTGTTTACAGCAACGCCTCCAGCCAGACAGATCTTTTGCATCCCACATTTTTTAGCTGCGAGAATGCTTTTTTGGGTTAATATGTCGATTACGGCATCCTGAAAACAGAGAGCGATATCAGAAAGATGTTCCTTTGTTTTCTTTGGTCCGATCATGATGGTGTGATTCAATACGGCGGTTTTCAAACCGCTGAAACTGAAATCAAGACTTCCCTCTTCTAAAAAAGCCCTCGGGAAACGCACATAATTTGGATTTCCCTTTTTGGCTAATTTCTCAATGGCCGGTCCACCAGGGAATCCAATGCCAAGAAGTTTACCGATCTTATCGTAAGCTTCTCCTGCTGCGTCATCACGTGTGCGTCCCAACACTTTGTATTTGCGCCAGTCTTTTACAAGGACAAGTTGTGTATGACCTCCCGATGCGATGAGGACAATAAATGGAGGATCGATTTCAGGGTGATCTAAACGGTTAGCCCAGACATGACCTTCCAGATGGTTTATACCTATAAACGGAATCCGAAGAGACAGTGCCAATCCTTTTGCGACACTCAGGCCGACTAGCAGTGAACCCGCCAGGCCCGGTCCATAGGTTACGGCTATGCCCTGAAGGTTCTGTAATTGTAGATCGGTTTGGTTTAATGTTTCTTTTATCACAGACATGATCAATTGAATGTGTGAACGCGAGGCCAGTTCAGGAACGATTCCACCAAAGCGTTGATGAATCAGCTGGGTTGAAATAATGTTTGATCGGAGAGATTGACCATCAAAAATGGCTGCACTGGTATCGTCACAGGAAGTTTCAATACCCAATACAATCATCGTTCAACAATCAATTCAAAGAATGGCGGTTTCACATCAGAAAAACTAATATCTGGAGGGACCTGAACTATGGCAGGAATCTGCGTTCTTTCATATCGATTTCGACTGAGATAGTTAATTCTTGCGATAATATCCTCTTTATCTACATTGGATAAGACTTTCACTCCTCCTTGAAGCCGAAGTGAGAGGGTAGAAGGGACAACAATCACATTCACATTCTGCGGAGCATTGGTCACTTGAATCGGGATATCTGAGATGATTCTTTCACCTATGCGCTGGATATCCGCAGTGAAATGAACCTTATTCAATGAATAATGTACGGTTTCAAAAGAAGGAGGAATAAGGTCAATTTTTTCTTGAATTTCTTTGATTACATTTCTGTATTCTTTTTCCTCCGTATCAATTTGATCAACGGAATTGACGAGTGATTCGGGTCCCCAAATATTGATCGAATCGGGATCAATAATCACAGAACCGACATGGATGTAACCGTCTAATGGGATTAATGCTATATTGGGATGTATGGGCACTTTTTTTTCTGCTAATCGGTCCAGTGTTATCCGAACTGAATCGGGTTCGACGATATTTAAAGGCACAACATCTGTTGGAATGCCCGTAATCATATTTACCGTTATAGGTATGGTGGCAGTCTGTTTGGTTTCATCTAAATCAATTTCAATGTATTTATTTCTAAAGCCGAGATTGATAAGTTCCTTGCCTGATCCACCAAAATTGACTTGAACATTTGATGGAACTGGATCTTTGAGAATCATTTCAGCCGGTTGATTAATAAGATTAAGAGATACATTGAGTGTATGTTCATAATATTTATCGGTTGCTATAAAAAACCAGAGAATCAGTGCGCAAATGAGAGAAAGACATTTTATTTTGAAATGATTAAACCATTTATGACGATATATCAATGTGCTTTTCATTTTAAATCCAAAACATGGAGAGGTAGATCTGTAATCCCTATCGGTCTGTTTCTATTCCCAAGTCATTCAAATAGTCTATTTTTGAGATTGTCCAATTGATCGGCCAAAACTGATTTCTCCGTTATCGATTCGGATGTTGAAACCACATTCAGGATTTGTACAAACCCATGCTTTGTATCGGATAGCAGCCCCTTCTCGGCCGTAATCTGAAAGAGGAACCAGAACACCCGTGTTGCATTTATGACAATTTGGGTAACGCTCTTCCATTTGTGTCCTCCCTTTTTACCCCTCACCCCACAAAGGGATATACTTGTTTTTCATAATCCCATTATTCTTTAACCACCCAAACTCGGATTTTGCCTTCTACATCCATATACAGCTTTAAAGATACCGTATAAATACCAAGTGCTTTTATCGGTTCATCCAATTGTATCTTTTTTTTATCAATGTCGTATCCCTTTTCCTTGAGCAGATCGGCAATTGTTTGGGCAGTAACCGAACCGAATACTTTGTCTTCCTCTCCAACGGTTACGGTGGCAGTTAGAGATACTTTTTCCAATTCTTTGGATAGTGCTTCAGCATTGCGCCGCTCTTTGTTTTGTCGATGGTTCAGCAGTTTGCGTTCTTCTTTAAAGATTTTGATGTTTCTTGCATTGGCTAAGACTGCGATACCTTTCGGAATAAGTAAATGACGTGCATAACCACTTTTTACCGTGACAATATCCCCCGTCTTTCCCAATGATTCATAATCCTGACATAAAATAACTTTCATGCTTTCCTCAACCGAATTGATTTCTATCGGGCATAATCGGACACAAAAGGAATCAGTGCAAGATGACGCGCTCTTTTTATGGCTTTGACCAACTGTCGCTGATGTCGAGCACAATTGCCGGACGTCCGTCTTGGAATTATTTTACCTACGTCGGTTGTAAATTTTGTGAGTTTTTTTGGATCTTTATAATCCACATAAAGAATATGGTTTTCACAAAATCGGCAAATACGCTTTTTCCGCGGTTTGATCACCTGTTCCTCCTTTTCTTATAACGATTAACGCTTTTTATTATCATTCGATATCCTGATATCCGAAATCATACTCTCCTTTTAAAGGATTCGATTCATCCGATTCTTCAAAATCTATTAATTGTCTTTTTTTGTTGGAATCTGTTTCAATGGCTATGGATTTCACCTCATTGGTCGGTTCAGCGTCTGCTTTCTTATCTGCCAGTTCATCTTTTTTGTTAAGAAATTGGACACGTCTTGCTTTAATTTCAACAAGATTTCGATTGCGTCCTTCTTCGGTGCGTAAATTGCGACTCTGAAGTTCACCCTCAATAATAACGGCACATCCTTTTCGTAAATTATCGGCGCAATTTTCCGCTAATTTATGCCATGCAACGACACCCACATAACAAACACTGTCCCGCCATTGACCATTATTGTCCTTAAATTTGCGATTGGAAGCCAACCAAAAATTGGTAACGGATGTTCCGTTGGTTGTCCTTCGAAAAGAAGGATCTCGTGTTAAATTGCCTGCAATGAGGACATAATTTAAATCAGGCATCCGAAGATTAAACATTATATTCAAGCCTCTTTCAATTATTTCTGATGAATCCTTTAAACTTGAGAATTACTTTGATTGTTGCTATCAAACTCTTTTTCACTCTCTAAAGATGGTTTTAATGCTTCTAATGATTCAGAAGATGGTTCATCATTCTTTTGTGTTTCCTTTGTGATTTTTTTTGTTTTCAGTTGCTGTTTCATTTCTTTTTGAATTGCGGCTTTTGGTACCAGTATAGTAAGATAACGAAGAATGGAATCATCTAATTTGAATTCTCTTTCCAGTTCACGTATCATGGATCCCGCTGCTTCAAATCGGATGTACACATAATAACCATATTGTTTTTTGGCGATTTCGTATGCCAATCGATGTTTACCCCATCTGTCTACGGATTTGACCTTTCCTCCTTTATCCTCGATAAATTTTGTATATTTTTCAATGGTTTTATTGATTTGTTCATCCTCTAAATGCACATTCACAATAAATGTTGTTTCATACTGTTTAAGCATGCATTGCCTCCCTCTGGTCTATGGTCCTCGCGCTTTTGCGGGAGAACAGGGACCTCTTTGTTATCCATTATAATAATTCATTGTCCAATCGATTCCCCTTAGGACAAAATCAATAATCCCCTGACTGCCTTTTTTGATCATTTCATTGACTTGGGATATTTCGGTTGACAGAAATGGAGATAATACATAATTTTTCATATTCATTTCCTTATTATACCCAATGCCTAATCTCATTCTCGGAAATTCATCGGTTCCCAAAGTATTGATAATGGACGCCAAACCATTATGTCCCCCTGCACTTCCTTTTTCTCTTATACGAAGCTTTCCCAAAGGGAGATTACAGTCATCACACAATACGAGTAATTGTGATAGTTCCGTTTCTTGTTCTGAACATATTTTTTTAACAGCCTGGCCAATTCTATTCATATATGTTGTCGGTTTAGCGATAAACACATCTTGAGAACCAAAAGTTGTTTGGATATAAAGATAAGGGCCATTTCCTTTTTTAAATTCTATATTCCAATTCAATGCCAAATTTTCCACTATCCTGAAACCCAAATTGTGCCTTGTTTTTTGGTACTTTTTTCCTGGATTGCCAAGACCTATCACCAAAAACATCCATACTTTCCCCTCATGACTGACTGCCATCAAATCCATTTTTATTTTTTCTGAGGTTCGGCTTTCTCTTCTTCCTTTTCCTCTTTTTCTTCTTTTCCTTCCTTTGTTATTTCCTCAGCCTCAGCTTCAATCTCTTCCTTTTCTTCTTCGACGACTTCTTCTACCAGTACTTTTGGATGAATCACATTCGCCAAAGCGTGATGTATGTCAGTAATGAATTTTATTTTGTCAACGGAAATGTCTTCCAGCTTAATCACATCACCAATTTTCAATCCAGACACGTCCACTTCAATGTGTTCGGGAATTTCCAAGGGAAGTCCCTCAACTTCAACTTCCCGTAGGAGATGTTCCAAGATTCCCCCTTCCTTTACACCGATGGGGTTACCCGTTAGAACAACAGGAATGCTGATACGAATTTTCTCTGTTAATTTTATTCCCATGATATCGACGTGTATCGCTTTGTCAGTCACCACATCTCGTTGCACTTCTCGTAAAATTGATTTTTCTTTTTTCCCATCGGGGAAAATTACATTTAAAACATTCACTTCACTGTGAAGAAGACGTGATAGTTCTTTTTCGTTTACAATCAGAGGTACTGTGTCTTTACCGTGTGCATAAAAAATTGCGGGTACTTTCCCGCTCCTCCGAATGGATTTGGCTATATAATGACCTGTTTTTTCTCTATATTCAACATGTAAATCAGCTTCTGCCATATTGCTTCTCCATATTATTGATCAAATCCTTGTTAAATATTGAATAATGAACTAATCGATTCTTCATTATGAATTCTTCTTATGGCTTCCCCAAAAAGCGGTGCAGAGGTCAATACATCAATCTTGTCGGATTTCTTTTCTTCGGGTAGATACAATGTATCACTGATAATAATTTTTGATAATGCTGAACGGTTTAAATTCGAGACAGCATTGTTCGAAAGAATTGGGTGTGTACATGCAGCAATCACCTTTTTTGCACCTGATTGATAAAGAAGATCAGCAGCACTGCACAGTGTACCAGCTGTATCAATAATATCATCAACGAGGATGACTTCTTTACCCTGTACATTTCCAATCAATGTAACTGCTTCAATTTTATTTGGACCGGATCTTTTTTTATCAACAATGGCCAATTCTGTATTGATTCGATTAGCATAAGCACGTGCCCGTTTTGTGCTGCCAATATCAGGAGCTACAACCACAGGATTTTGGAGTTTCATTTTTAAAATATGATCCACAAAGATGGCTGAAGAATAGAGGTGATCGAATGGGATATCAAAAAATCCCTGTATGGACGCTGAGTGAAGATCCATGGTTAAAACGCGATTTGCACCTGCCGTGGAGATCATATTGGCGATCAATTTGGCTGATAGAGCCACTCGGGGCTGGTCTTTTCTGTCCTGTCGCGCATATCCGAAATAGGGGATGACAGCCGTAATCCTTTTGGCTGATGCCCGAGATGCTGCATCAATCATGAGTAACAATTCCACCAAATTATCACCTGGCGGGCATGTGGGTTGAATGATGAATAAATCAATACCTCTTATATTTTCGTTATACTTAACAGCGATTTCTCCATCATTGAATTGTCTAATTTCTGCATTTCCCAATGGAATTTTTAAATATTGTGCAATCTTTTCGGCAAGTGGCCGGTTGGCTGTTCCTGAAAATACTTTCATGATATTTTACATGTCATTATTTATTATGAATGGATGTAACAGTTGATTTCATAAAAAATTTTTACCCTTTACTGAATTGTGACTGAATGCTGGGGCGGGAGGATTCGAACCTCCGAATGCAGGGTCCAAAACCCTGTGTCTTTCCGCTTGACGACGCCCCAATAATGGATTATTAAATAAGGAAAAAGAACGAATCTGCTACTCATATTCAACTCCCAGTTCTCCCTGACGAATTTCCAATTTTGATGTCGAACTGTTTTCCCTTTGTATTTGTTTGACTTTTTCCCAGTATTTATTCAGAATAATTTTTTCCATCTTTATTCGAAAATCGTGTTTTATGGGATGTGCAATGTCAATATAATCTCCGTTCTTTTGCTTCCGACTGGGCATTGCAATAAAGTATTTATTCATCCCACGTATAATTTTTAAATCTCTTACCAAAAAAAGATCTTCCAAAACGATATTTGCAAAGCCTTTAAGTTTACCCTCGTTCCTTAAACTAATGTTGACTTCGGTGATGTTCATTCTCATACTCCTTTACTCATCTAACCGCTCCTTAACATTTCTGTTCAACACCCATGTTTTTATCTGTAGGATAGGGTAAAATCGGTTTGCAGAGGTAAGTGGTTAAACCTTTTTGAATGGAAAAGAACGTTTTTGCTAACACCGCCGTTTTTTGCTGGAAAAATAGTCCATAGATGGATGAACCGCTTCCCGACATGCCAGCATAAAAGGCATCCCTTTGGTACATTAATTCTTTGATTTCTCTTAGAATGGGATGCCTTCGGAAAACCACACTCTCAAGCTCATTTTGAAAATTATCTTTTAAAGTGTGGGGACTAAACCTTTCCAAAATCGACATCAATTTAGTAAATTTTTCCTCTTTTGTCAAGGCAATTTTGGATTGTTTATATGCCCAAGATGTTGAGACTCCGAAGGTTGGACAGGCCAATACAATCCAATAGTCTGTTGTCCAATTAAGAGGTGTCAATAGGTCACCACGCCCTTGTCCAAAAACCGTTCCCCCCTTCAGAAAAAATGGTACATCCGAGCCGATATTTACCGCCATTGCATTCAATTCATCTTTGTCCAGCGGGTCGTTCCAGAGATGGTTTGCTGCCTGTAAAGTGGCTGCCGCATTGCTGCTTCCTCCTCCCAGGCCTCCACCCATGGGTATATTTTTCTCTATATGGATTTCGAGTCCTTCTTGAATATCGATTTTTTCTTGAAATAACTGAAAGGCTTTAAAAACAAGATTATTTTTATCTAATGGCATACTGGGATTTGTTGAAGTGATACGTATATCTGTGGAACGCTTTTGAAAAGTGATTACATCATGGAGATCAATCTGTTGATAAACCGTGGTAATATTGTGATATCCATCTTTTCTATGACTGAGGATCCATAATCCAATATTTATCTTAGCGAAAGAGCGAAATGAGAGAGATTTCATCTCAGCTATCCAAAAATAAAACAGGTTGCTGTTGTTGTCTTGAATGAATGCAAGAATGTAAAATATGACATTGGATTGTATAAATATAAGCAATATTTTCGACAAAATAAAGATTTTTTTATATTTTTTAACGGTTGATCAAATGACTTCATATACTCTCTATTTGAAGGGGACATTTTGGGAACACAAAAATATCTCTGGTCGTGCGATAATCAAATGCAGATATGAATAAATGTTTCAATTGTTCAAATGAAAACATATTGCTTTTCACTTGTTGTATGTCTATATTTATTGTAATTGTAATAAAACAACTATTGAGAATGAAACCGACTTATTTTATATCTGATGCACATTTAGGGGGAAAAAACCATTCGGCTGAGGAACAACAGGAGAAATTACTCCTGGATTTCCTGGGATATGTTGGTCAACAAGGAGAGACACTTTTTATCCTTGGCGATCTTTTCGATTTCTGGTTTGAATACAGGTCTGTCATTCCCCGTCGATATTTTAAGGTTCTTTTTGCACTTAAAGCATTAATTGACCAAGAAGTGGAGATCCATTATATCACTGGGAATCATGATTTCTGGATGGATACGTTTTTTCCAGAGGATTTGCATATCCAGATTCATGATAAGCCCTTGGATATTCAAATAGAGGGTAAACGTTTCCATATCGCTCATGGTGATGGTTTGGCCAAACGGGATGTCAAATATCGCATGTTCAAAAAGATACTGCGCCATCCTTTTCATATCCGTTTGTATCGGATTCTTCATCCGGATTTGGGATTTGCTTTTGCTGATTTCTGTTCCCGATTGAGTCGCAATCATCGAAAAATCGAGGACAGAGATGCGGAATACATCAATTATGCGAAAATCCGTTTTCAGGAAGGTTTTGACGGTGTCATACTGGGTCATACACATTCACCACAAGAATATCGAGAATCGAACAAAACCTATATCAATACGGGTGATTGGATGAGTCATTTTACTTATGGAAAACTGGAAAAAGGACGGTTAAGCCTTGAACACTGGCCTCTAAAAAATATATCCTTATATCCATAGATAAGTGATTGTAAGGAGAGACTTTTTTATGTCGGACAATCGAAAAATGATGAAGATCATCTTTTTTGGGAGTAACCAATGAAACGAAAAAGGCGCCAGGAGTCCTTTCCTGCAAAAGTGATTTTTAAAAAAACAACTGTCTTCGCACGTCATCCCTGGATACGATATCCAATCTGGGTATTTTCGATCCTCTTTTTAATGGGAGTAATATCAATTTTCATCCTCAGCAGAAACTTGCCTTCACTGGATGAACTGGAACAGGCTGGAGATCCCCTGTTGGTGAGTCGTATCTATTCGGCAGACGGCATCGTTTTGGATGAATTGTATGCCCAGAAACGTATCAAGGTGCCCCTGGATCGGATGCCGGAACATTTAAGACAGGCTGTGCTTGCCTACGAAGATCGAAAGTTTTATGATCACTGGGGAGTCGATTTACGGCGTATCATGATTCTGACTTTTCAAAATGTTACAAGTTTAAGCATACAAGGAGGAGCAAGCACACTCACACAACAGCTTGCAAGGAAACTTTATCTTACACCAAAACAGTCATACATCAGGAAGTTGCGTGAACAACTTACCGCTCTACAGATTGAGCGAACTTATTCGAAGGATGAAATCCTTGAGATGTATTTAAACCAGATGGAATATGGCCGTGGTGCCCATGGGGTTCAAGCTGCTTCTCAAGCCTGGTTTGGCAAGAATGTGGAAGATATCACTATTGAAGAATCGGCGCTTTTAATCGGACTTCTCCAAAGGCCCTATGGATATTATTCCCCTGACCGGGATTCTGTGGCTGCTGTAGCACGAAGGAATATTATATTAAGGAGCATGATTGATGGTGGTTTTTTATCAACCACAGCTTACGATTCCCTCGGTCAGCTGGAACTCAGCGTAATCGACAGGGACGACAGTGAACAGCCCATTGCTCCCTATTTTTGTGAATATATTCGTCAATTGATGCAAGAGGAATTTGGTTACAGTCTCTATACGGACGGTCTTTCCATTTATACCACGCTGGATACGCGTATTCAGGCCTGTGCAGACAGTGCTATCAATGGTTTTCTCCCCGGCTTTGAGAAAGGAATCAGAGACAGGATGATTGCACAGAAAACTTATCTCGAATGGCTCGATCCTCCTCTGGAAGATCCAGAAGAAATTGCTGCTTTTGTGGCAGATTCGGTTAAGGTGGATTCTCTCATCAACGAGAAGGCCACGGTACAAACCGCATTGGTCTCTCTGGATCCAACCAATGGACATATTCTTGCCTGGGTGGGTGGCCGTGATTTTAATGTTTCTAAGTTCAATCGGGTGAATCAAATGCAAAGACAACCCGGTTCTGCTTTTAAACCTTTTGGTTACACGGCGGCAATCGATAACGGATGGACAACGATTACGGAAATACTCAATCAACCGGTTGTTCTAACCATGGTGGATGGATCGGAATGGCGACCTCCGAACTACGATGGCAGCACCGGAGGATTGACAACATTGCGGGAGGGACTGTATAGATCACTCAATATGGTCGCCGCTCGATTGGTTCAGGAGCTTATCACACCTCAGATGCTGGTTCATTATACAGAGCAATTTGGTTTGACGACTGAAATTCATCCTTTCGATGCGACGATACTGGGTTCGGATGTGGTGATCCCTCTCGAAATCACTTCAGCTTACAGCGTTTTTGCCAACAGAGGCGTTCGTGCAGAACCCATCGCCATTCTCCGCATCGAAGATAGAGATGGGAACGTCATCCATGAAGCGGTGCCGAGACAACGTGAGGTGATCAGCGAACAGACTGCTTATGTCATGACCGATATGCTTCAATCGGTCCTCAATGAAGCAAGAGGAACCGGACATTCGGCAAGATTGGCATACCATTTTTACCGGCCGGCAGGAGGAAAAACCGGTACGACCAATGATTTTCGAAATGCTTGGTTCATCGGGTTCACGCCGCAGATTGCGACCGGTGTCTGGATCGGATTTGATGATGAACGGATCACGCTTGGAGAGGGCAAATCAGGTGCTGTAGCGGCGCTGCCGATATGGGCACCTTTCATGAAAATGGCTCACGATACACTCCGTCTTCCTCTAAAAGAGTTCGTTCAGCCCCCGGGTGTGGTTCGTGTAAAAATTTGCAGTGAAAGTAAGAAAATTGCCACTGTTTCGTGCCCGAAAGTCTGGGATGAGATTTTTAAGGAAGATACGGTTCCAACAGATCCATGCGAGATGCATCTGTCATCCATAAGGGAAGAAGAACACCGTAATACCGGAAACAATCGTGTGGTTTTTTAATCACTTTTTCATTTTATTCGGTTGTATTTTTTAATATCAACTTCTTTTTGTGTGCATAGGAGATGGGATTCGATATTGTGGTACGGAGGTTATTTTCATATTTAACGAGAAGGAATTATCCGGAAGATTTGATTTGTACGACCATACCACACCATTCTCCCCTGATTTTTAATTCGATGAGTTGAAATCTGTTGGCTGTGAGATCATTTCCCATTTGCGTTCGTTCCTCCTGCAAAATACCTGAGAGTATGAATCGACTATGATCGTCAGAATATCGTTTCAGTTTGGGCAGAAGTGATGTCAGGGTAGTCCGATTGATATTGGCAACCAAGAGATTGAAAGTCTGAAAGGGAAGCTTTCCAACAGGATGGTGATGTATCTCTACACAGTTTTCCACATGGTTTAAACGGATATTTTCTCTGGCATTCTCAATCGCATTTTCTTCAGTATCCAAAGCAAGCACTTTATTGGCTCCCAGCTTGGCGGCTGCAATGGACAAAATCCCTGATCCGGTGCCGATGTCCAGGACGTTCTCTTTCGGTTTGAGATAACATTCCAAAAGCTCCAAACAGAGCTGTGTTGTTGCGTGATGGCCGGTCCCGAATGCCATTTTTGGATTGATTTCGATGATGATCTGTCCACGGGAGGGTTTCAATTTTGACCAAGGTGGTTTGACAATCATGCGCTCCGTGATTTGAATGGGTTTGAAAAAGGATCTCCATCGATGATTCCAGTCTTCTGTGGGGATGATCCTGAAAGTAGGCGTGCCTACGTTTAATCCCAGAGCAGTAAGGTTCATCAAGTACGTATTAAAATGTTGATGGAATTCTTCGGTGCAGTTATGTTCAGAAAAGTAGGCCTTGATCAGACCCTTTTTTTCTTCACATCCAGTACATCCGTTTTCAAAAAGAAAATTTTCTATCGCTTCGAAAGATTCGAATGATGAGGGGATGGACCATTCGAGCCAAAAGGTTGGTTTATTCATAAATCAGATGGACAAGCAGTGTCCCGATGATGTTCAGGCTTTCGGGACTGCATTTGTCTTCGGTGTCCTGCAGCGTGTGCCAGTAAGGATAGTCAAAATCAATGATGTCGATCGCTGGAATACCCACGCGAAGGAGCTCCAGGTGGTCATCGATCATCTGGTATCCTAGCGATCGGTCAAACACGTCAAGACCCAATTCTTCGGCTTTGGACCAGACTTTGTTGACGATTTCGGGAGCGTATCTCTGAGAATTTCTTTCAATCGGGATGTGCAGATCATTATCACCGATCATATCGAGTAGAATAGCATAACGGGGCAGATAAGCGGCCTGTTTTTGCTGAGCAAAGTAACGGGAACCCAGACACCATGATTCCGCGTTGTTTGAAGTTCCAGAATCTTCACCATCGAACAAGACGATATCCACACCGATTGCTGGAGGAAATGCCCTCAGTATTTGGGCCATTTCCAAAAGGACAGCGACACCGGATGCCCCGTCGTTTGCCCCGATTATGGGTTTGTCCCGGTTCTCAGGATCCGGGTCACGGTCGGCCCAGGGTCTTGTATCCCAATGGGCACAGAGCAGAAGTCGATCTCCCTGATCACCGAAGGAAGCGATCACATTGGTCATTGTTATGGTTTTGTTCATCCCAGAAAGGGTGTGTATAAATGGCTGTTGAATAACGCGATCCGTGGTTTCTTTCAGTTCTCGAACCAGAAATTCGAGACAATTTTTATGACCCACTGAACCGGGATATCGAGGACCGAACTGGCATTGGATTTTGAGATAATCAAAAGCTTTTACCTCATCAAATGTTGGGATTTGACTCTGGGCACAGCCGTTCCCACCCAAAATGATGATGAGAATCAGAGAGAATTGAATTTTAATGAATCCGCGCATGGCCGTTATCATAAAAGCTAAGGTTAAATTTTTAAATAATATACCAAATAATCCATGTATTGTCAATTACAATTCAAGAGGCGGCGATGACAATGATAGAGGAATGATGGTCTCAACATTTTTAATCTTGTTGAAGAATAATCGTTGAAAAGTTCATGATTTGTTTTTACATTCAGTTGATTTAGATTATAAAGTATGGGTATGAGGGCGATCATGTTTTTATCTATCCGGTATTTTTTTGTCACATTTTTTTTGCTTCGTTTCGCGTCTTCGCTTTCACAGGTGATTTTGAATGAAATCATGTTTGATCCGGTTGCCGATGAACCCGAATGGATAGAACTCCATAATCCGACTGACCATCAGATTGACCTCCAAGGCTGGAGAATAGCCGATGCGGATACCTCGCGAAAAATCATCATCGCTGACACTGTGGCGATCTTTCCCCTTTCCGGATTTGTCGTGGTGTCGGAGGATTCCTCCATTTTAAATCGATTTCCCTTTCTGCAGGATCAAGTCTATGTTCCCAAAGCATTTCCCCGTTTGAATAATGATTTTGATACTGTTTTTCTTTTCGATTCTTCTGGTATTCTGATTGAATACGTTGCATATGGAAATAATCAGTGTGGAGGGAATGGCATCTCCATCGAACGCATTTCTCCCAGGGTGTCTGCTGATGATCCAACTAATTGGAGTCCTTGTGTTTCGATTGAAGGGGCTACTCCAGGAGGTCAGAACAGTGTTTGGACGTCCACCATTTTACCAAATGCGACCCTGTCTGTTTGCCCAAATCCTTTTTCTCCTGATAATGATGGTTTTGAAGACGTCACTGAAATCACCTATCATCTTCCTGTGAAGATTGCCCATGTCAATCTTCACATTTATGATGTTCACGGCAGGCGGATCCGTACATTCATGGGCGGAACGATGTCAGGTTCTCAGGGATCAATATACTGGGATGGCCGTGATGATCAGGGTCGTGAATCCAGTATGGGTATTTATATTATTTTTCTGGAAGCGCTGGAGAGTATGGCAGGAGAGGTTTTGACTGTAAAAAGGACGGTTGTTTTAGGTGGAAAATTATAAAATGAAAAAGTTTGATCGATATTCTATTCGCGGTGTTGTGATAACGCTTATTGCTTTTTTAGGAATAGGATATGAGATGATGATTTCTCAGTCAAAGGAAATTTTCGTGATTATTCTCTATACGGTGGTTGTATTCATCGGCTTTTTATTGTTATTTATCATAGAAGAGCCAAAAACTTGAGTTGTCCACATTTTTCACACAAAGTGCACTCCAGGTAATTCCGGAATATCGGACATTATGAATTGATCATACACAATGATTCATGAGATTGGATTGTTGAGATGATTTTTTTATATTTCGTGGTATCCATTGTTATAGTATATTGTTTATATTGATGTTTATGGAATAGTTGATTGAATGTTGCCGTGAATTGTTCCTAGAATAAACATCCACGTGACCTGGGCAAACATCATACAGTGTTTATCCCTCATCCTCAAAACCGATCGTTCTTCACAACTTATCCACACGATAATCACATACGAAAAAGAGCCTTAAGATGATGACATTTATTTTTTTGGGTATGGTAAGGAAAGATTTCTTGTTATGGAAAACGACGTTTTTCAACAGGCATATGATTCACATCGGATAAAAAGGATGACCTGATTGATCCTGCGCCGGTCTCGATTACATAATGGGTTTCAAGTCCATTACCACTGAACTTGAAGATTCTGGATTACGTGGTCTTACTCCAGCACTATTTAGATCATGTTGCAGATGTCCGTATCAAGATAGGGACCATAACAGAGGCGGTAAACCAGAAAAGGGGAATCTATTTTAATCAATTCGTATAAATTGTTATGAATCATATAAAAAAAGCTTGATTATCTGCATCTCTTTTGATATATTGAAAATCATAAAAAATGATTTTTCGAAAGGAGGTATCTATTATTTTATGCCAGCAGTGAAGATTCGAGAAAATGAGAATTTTGAAAGGGCTTTCAGACGGTTTACAAAACAATGTGAAAAAGCTGGTCTTATGTCGGATATTAAAAGGCATCAACATTACGAGAAACCCAGTGAGAAAAAAAAGCGAAAGTTAGCAGCTGCGAAACGAAAACAGCGTAAACTGCGGATCATGTTCGGGAATTAATAGTTCGAATGATACAATTTAAAAGATAGAGCAGGTCAATGGGAATTCAGGAAACACTGATTCGTGATATGAAATCGTCTATGAAATCGAAGGATAAAGTGGCCCTAGAAACAATCCGAATGTTACGTGCGCAGATTAAAAATGAATCCCTTAAAAGGGGTCAAGAACTATCCGATGATGATGTCATCAAAGTGTTAATCAAAGAGGCAAAAAAACGGAAGGAAGCCTTGGACCTGTATCAAAAAGGCGGAAGAGAAGACCTGGCAGATAAAGAAACCTATGAATTGAAGATTATTGATTCCTATCTCCCGAAAAGGTTAACGCAACAGGAATTGGAAAAAATCGTTGATCAAACCATTCGAGAAGCAAAGGGCGAATCTTTGAGAGATATGGGAAAAGTCATGCAAATCATCATGCCACAGGTTACGGGCAGAGCCGATGGAAAAACCATTCAGGAACTGGTGAAAAAGAAATTGGGTTGATTATCCATTTCAATTCGATATTGTCCCATTAACAATTAAACAATAATCGGTCCGACAGAAATAATAAATCTGTCGGACATTTTTTTTATCATTTCAGAATGACAAACCGTGTATACATGCCGGTATAAAATCATGAGGTGTTCAATGACATCTGTTTCTTGTCCTAATACAGACAAAATGGCTGAGAGAACCCAATACATGCCTTGACTTTTAGCCATTTGAAATGTACATTTAAAAATAGATTTCCACTTCATATTGGACTCAAATGAATACGATTGACCTGATGATTCTGATCATTGTGGGGTTTTTTTGTGTCAAAGGATTTTTCCGCGGCATGATCCTAGAAATCTTTACATTGATTGGATTACTCATTGCCTATGTCATTGCATTACGAGAGATGAGTACTGTAGCCCATTTCGTGAATCGGATCATTTCCGTTCCTTTGATCATTGGAAACAGTCTGGGGTTTTTGCTGATTTTTGTTTTCATTCTACTCTTGTTTCGATGGATAGCCATCGTGATTCGTCGTGTCGTCAAGTGGAGTTTTTTGGGTTGGGTGGACAGAGGAGGTGGGATGGCTTTAGGTATTTTTAAAGGTACATTCATAACCAGTTTGCTTGCACTTTTGATCTCACTGATACCCCTTTCTGAAAAGGCGGAAAATATGCAAAAACAATCCCTTCTGTTTCATCCCATACGGTCAGTCGCACCGGCCGTGTTTAACTTTTTGAAATCGACTTTTCCTAAAACAAAGAATTTTTACGAGGAAGTCAGGGAGGGATTCTCCAGCACATCGAGTCGACTCATCGATCAAATTGTTACAGACCAATTCAATTCATTACTTGAAGAAACCGAGGACGGTGATAGTAAACAGGGAAATCAATAGTGTTCAGGTACTCGAACTCGATACGATATTGAAAAAGATATCCGAGTTCGCCATTTCAGCCGTTGGCAAAGAACGGATAGAAAATATATCGCCTTACTCTGAATTCCCGGAATTGGAAAAGGAATTGGTGCGCATCAATGAAATGACCGCGATTTTCAATTCGAGTGATATTTTCCCCCTTCAATCTTTTCCCGATATCGGGCTTCAAATGAAACAGGTAGAGCCTGAAGGCGCGTTCTTGGAACCCAAGGAATTGATTGTGTTGAAATGCTTTTTGGCGATGATTCGGGAAATGGTTACATTTTTTTCTCATAAGCGTGAAGTCTATCCTCTGCTTTGGTTGATTGGAAAAGGACTGATCTCCCTGCACTCTTTAGAAAAGGAAATTGATCGAATTATCGATTCATCCGGAGAAGTGAAAGACCATGCTTCAAAAGCCCTTTTCAAAATTCGCCAGGAGATACAACACAAATCCTTAAATGTTAGGCGACGTTTAAAGACCATTTTAAATGCCATGACTTCCAAAGGATATACAAGTGAAAATGATCTTATGCTCCGTGATGGCAGACTGGTTATTCCCATGAAGGAAACACAGTCGCATCGCCTCAAAGGCCTTGTTGTCGATCAATCGGCAAGCGGAGCAACCCTCTTTGTCGAACCATTGGAAGTGCTTGAACTCAATCATGATCTGAGTCGTCTTCGGGTTCAAGAGAAGAAAGAGATTGAGCGCATACTGAAAATGCTTTGCGATCGTATTCGTGAATATAGAACCGATATCGAGAATGATTTCAGCATCGCCGTCGAGCTGGATTGTCTCATGGCAAAGGCTAAATTCTCTCTACACATGCATTGTAAGGCTGCACAGATCAACCGAGGAGGCCACCTGGAGCTGAAGCAAGCCAGACATCCTATCCTCCTATTGAGAGAAAACCAAGAACAGGTTGTCCCTCTTTCGATCCAGTTGGGTGGGAATCTGAAAACCCTTGTCATTACCGGGCCGAATGCCGGTGGGAAAACAGTCACCCTGAAGACGGTGGGTCTGCTTTCTCTCATGCATCAATGCGGACTCCATGTCCCGGCAGAAGAAGGCACTTCAATCCCTCTATTTTCTCATATTTTTGCCGATATTGGAGATCGTCAATCCATTGAACAGGATCTTTCCACATTCTCTTCTCATATTATGAATATTCACCATATCTTGAAAAAGACTGATCAAAACAGTCTTGTTCTATTGGATGAAATCGGTTCGGCCACAGATCCTTCAGAGGGGGCATCGCTTGCGTCGGCGATTTTAAAAAATCTGACAGAGAAGAATTGTCTTACGATCGCTACGACCCACATAGGTATATTAAAGGTCTTTGCCCATGAAGAGACGGGCATGGGGAACGGATCCATGGTTTTCGATCAAAAAACACTGCAACCGACTTATCAATTCCAGATGGGTGTTCCGGGATCGTCTTATGCATTTGAGATTGCAGAACGGCTGGGACTCCCCTCACAGATGATTCAGGATGCAAGGAAACGGGTTGGAGAAGAGCGGGGGAAACTCGATCGTTTGATTCTCCATTTGGAAGAGGAATTGCAGCGGGTGCGACGTCTTCTCGGAGAAGCAGAAATCAAAGAGAGTAAACTTTCAGCATTGGTGAAACTCTACCAGGAACAGATCCATTCCATTGAAAAAGAGAGTGAAGTGAGGAAAAATGAGATTTTAAAGGAGGCAGAAGCGATCTTAAAGGATGCCAATGTCATCGTAGAGAAAACCGTACGGGAGATACGGGAGAGTCAAGCTCAGCGTGAGACGATTCTTGAAGCCAAAAATAAATTGAAAAATCACAGGAAGAAAATCAAGGACCTTGTCTCGCAAAAAAGTGATAAACAAATTGATCAAATTATCCAGGGTGACTGGGTTGTGTGGAAAGGACACAAAGGGGCAGGGAAAGTGATATCCGAGGCTGACAAATCGGGACGGATCTCTGTGCAATGGGGAAATGTGAAACTTCGGGTGCAAATGCGGGATTTGAAACTGATTGATCGACCTGATGAAAAAAGAAGCCTGACAGGGATGACGACATACTCCATTGAGCGTGAAACAAAACAAGAAATTGATCTACGAGGCATGCGGGTGGACGAGGTTGTTGCAGCAGTAGAAAAATATTTAGAGGATGCCACGATGGGTGGGTTCTCACAGATCAGGATTATTCATGGCAAGGGTACGGGAGCACTCCGGAAAGAAGTGAATCGTTTATTAAAAAACCATCGGCTGGTGAAACATCACCGTTTGGGCAATTGGAATGAAGGGGATACCGGCGTTACCATTGTGGAGTTAAAGTGAAAATAACTGAAGATAAAATCCAGGAAATTCGGGAGGCAACGGATATTGTTGAACTCATTTCGCAATACGCGACGTTAAAGAAAAAGGGAAAATCGTTTATGGGACTTTGCCCTTTTCATACAGAAAAAACGCCTTCTTTTAGCGTCGATCCCATTCGAGGATTCTATCATTGTTTTGGTTGTGGCGCAGGGGGAAATGTCTTCACCTTCATCATGCAGATGGAGCGTGTCAGTTTTCCTGAAGCGGTACGTTCCCTGGCAGAAAAGGCTGGAATTCAAATACCGGTTTATCAGAAGGATGATCAACAATTAAAAGAAATAGAGACACTTTATCGATCGAATCAGTTTGCAGTCGAGTTTTTTCAAAGGTGTCTTCATCATACAACTGAAGGGAAAAGGGCTTTAACCTATTTATTAAAACGACATTTTATTTATGTAACAATTCAAAAATTTCAAATAGGATATGCTCCGGATTCCTGGGACCAGCTATTAAAGGAAGCTGGGAAAGCTTCGATCCGTCCTAAAAGTCTTCAAAATGCAGGATTGGTTATTGTAAAGAATGAAGGAGAAGGATATTATGATCGTTTCAGAGGACGGCTAATGTTTCCCATTTTGAATCCATCAGGCCGCGTGATCGGTTTCGGAGGAAGAAAATTAAATGAAGGAGAGCCAGGTCCCAAATATATCAATACACCTGAGACGCAAATTTATCAGAAGAGTCGGGTTTTGTATGGATTGCATCAATCGATTTCCGGTATTCGAAGAGAAAACAGGGTATTGCTGGTGGAGGGGTATACCGATTTGATGCGGTTGCATCAATGTGGACTGGATTTCGGGGTTGCCACATCAGGAACTGCTTTGACCGAGGATCAAGCCAGGATGCTTGTCCGCTATACAAAAAATGCAATCATGGTTTTTGACAGCGATTTGGCGGGATTCAATGCCGCTCTGAGGGGCATCGATATCCTTGTCGGAACCGGCCTCCATGTTCAAATCATCACGCTGCCCAATGGATATGATCCGGATGGTTTTCTTCGGGATCAAGGATGTGAAGCCCTGGAAGGACTTTTAAAATCTGCCTTGAATTTTGTTGATTTTCAAATCGGTCGGTTACTTGAAACCGGTCAGTTGCAGACGCACAGTCAGAAGGCGGAAGCCATCAGAACGATTTTAACGACAGTGGCAAAGATAAGCGATCCATTGGAACGTAACTTCATTATCAAGGATGTGGCCGAAAAATTAGATACAGAAGAGCCGCTTCTTGTTCAGCAATTGCAGCAAATTCAGAAAGGGGAAAAGATCCGTTTATCTGAATCGGACACCAGGAAGCAATCGGCTTATTGTATTGCCGAAGAAGGGATATTGAACCTTTTACTTGAGGATCTTGACCGTTGGGGGAAACGGATATTTCAATTTATTGAACCCAGATATTTTGAGAAACGAGAGTTTCGGATCCTGATGGACATGATCTATGAAGGATACCTGCGTGGAGATCCGCTGGAACCAAAAGCTTTGCTCGATCATTTCAGTGAAGATCAGATGGTTGCACAGCAGCTTGCGCGATTGCTGTCTGAGAAAATGGATCCAGATGTGGATCGGTTTCAATTCGGTTTAGACTGTGTATTAAAACTACGAGAGAATGAAATGGATCAAATGGTTGATGAAATTAAAGAGAAAATGCGGTCTGCTCAGTCTAAAGGAGAAGATGTCTCACAATACAGTAAAATATGGATGGAAAATAGAAAAAAATGGCAACTACAGAGAAATGCGATAATGGAAGCATGGAAAAAAGATGTTGAAATTTGAAGAAAAAATCATTATACTCATGACGGGCCCATAGCTCAGTTGGTCAGAGCGGCGGACTCATAATCCGTTGGTCGGAGGTTCGAGTCCTCCTGGGCCCACCCATGTTCTTTAAGGAGGATGGATTCACAATTGGAGAGGCTGAAATACCTGTATCTAGGGCAAATATATTCTTATTCGATTGCAACAATAAGAAGGGAGTCCGTACAAAAGTGCACTTTATCAAGGTGCACTTTTTTATATTTGAATTGAGTCAGTCGTATTTGAAGAGGAGGATCTATTGCAACAAGTTTTAATACATCTTATCAAACTGCAAGAACTTGATTCACAATTGAAGCAGTTGGAAAGCTTAAAGGGAGATCTTCCCAATCAAGTCAGCCGTTTAAGTGAGAAACTTTTAGATAGTGAAAATGGTTTGAAAGAGGATGAGGAAAAACTGAAGGTTTATCAGAAGGAACGGGCAATGGCGGAAATGGAAATCAAGGCTTTGGAGGGCAATCAGACCAAATATCAAACCCAGCTTTTTAATGTCAAAACGAATCGAGAGTATGATGCGGTGACTCAGGAAATTGAAAATGTCAAAGTTGAAATTGGCAAAAAAGAGAGCCGATTACTTGAACTTATGGATGCTGAAGAAGAGACAAAAAGTACGATAAAAACGGTTCAAGAAGAAATTGAAAAATTAAGAAAACAGTTTGACGAAAAAAGCACGGAGCTTAAAAAACGGTTGGCGAATACAGAGAAGGATGAGGCAGCTCTTCATGATCAGAGAGAAAAAGTGTTGCGCAAACTTGAAAAAAGAATCGTGGCAACTTATGATCGGATCCGGAAGGCAAAAAATGGTTTTGCAGTGGTGCCGGTCATCCGGAATGCCTGTGGAGGGTGTTTTAAAACATTGCCTCCTCAGCGTATTTTTGAAATACGCCAGATGAACCGTCTTTTTCTTTGTGAGGTATGTGGACGCATCCTGGTGTGGGATGAAAAAAAATCGGAGGGTCTGGAGTGAAATTCAGAGCCTATATCGATGGGTCATCCATAGGGAATCCTGGGGAAGCGGGTTACGGAGTGGTTTTGGAAGACGAGAAAGGAGATATTTTAAAGGAATTCGGACAATATATCGGACGGGCAACAAACAATGTGGCTGAATATCGCGGATTGTTGGCCTGTTTGGATTGGGTTCAACAATACGGGAGTTGTTCCCTGGTCATCCATTCGGACAGTCAACTTCTTGTGAATCAGATGAAAGGCATTTATCGTGTTCGGAAACCTCATCTCGCAACACTGCATCACAAAGCATTGAGTATGATCAAGAATGGTCATATCCATTTGGATATTCGTTATATCCCACGAAAAAAGAATCGCAAAGCGGATGAACTGGCTCGCCGTGCTGTGTTGTTAAAGTCGGAGATTTTGATATAGCATAGAAATAAATTTATTTTGCAGAAAGGTGTCACACGTCCTCAGGGACAGAGTGGGTAATCGCTCTGTTCTGATCTTTATCAGAACGGGGAGGAAAGTCCGAACTCCGCAGGGCGAGGTGCTCCGGAGAGCGGAGGCGTCCCGGTGATTCGGGACGACGGAAAGTGTCACAGAAAAAAAACCGCCCGTATGGTACGGGTAAGGGTGAAAAGGCGAGGTAAGAGCTCACCGGTTTGGTGGCGACATCAAACGACTGATAAACCCCACCTGGAGCAAGGCCAAATAAATGAGGAGTTTTCTCTGAAACAGAGAAAACGCGAGGTGGCCCGTCTCGATAGACTCAAGGGTAGGCCGCACCAGATAAATGATTACCATTCCGATGAAATCGGAATACAGAATTCGGCTTATAGCTCTGTCCGTGAGGACGATTTTGAAGAAAGAGGGGTATTGTGATGCAGTGGGTTGTTTCGGAACAACCTGACCGAGATGAAGTGAACAATCTTACGTCAACGCTTGGTGTGCCTAAAATTGTGACGCGATTGTTGCTCAGCCGGGGTATTAAAACAGTCGAAGAAGCAAGACGTTTTTTCAAACCGGATTGGGAAGATCTTTACGATCCATTTCTTATGCAAGATATGGATCGGGCCGTCGATCGGATTATGTTGGCTTTGAATAAAAAACAACGGTTTTTTATCTATGGGGATTATGATGTTGATGGCATCACGGGTGTGAGTCTCCTAACCCTTTTTTTTCGGGAATTGGGGGATGAAGTATTCTACTATATTCCAGACCGTTTGCGTGAGGGATATGGATTATCAAAATCCGGGATTCAATATGCAGCCAAGTTGGGTGCAGATTTAATCATTTCTGTTGATTGTGGTATTACTGCATGTCATGAAGTGGACTACGCAAACGAAATGGGGATTGATGTAATTATCAGTGATCATCATGAACCTTCAAGTAGACTGCCAAAAGCCGTTGCGATTCTGAATCCCAAAAGAAAGAATTGTCCCTATCCATTTAAGGAACTGGCTGGAGTGGGTGTTGCATTTAAATTGGTACAGGCCGTCATTCGAAAACTTTCTCTGGATGAGGAAATTGTCAGACAATATGTGGATTTGGTTGCCCTGGGCAGCGCTGCTGATATTGTTCCTCTGATCGATGAAAATCGGCTGCTGGTGAAAAAAGGCTTGGAGAAAATCAACAAACTGGACAGGTTGGGCATTCGTACGCTTGTTGAGAGTTCGGGATTGGGAGGAAAGAAAATCGGTACAGGTCAAGTTGTTTTTATACTGGCTCCACGAATCAATGCGGTTGGACGTCTGGGAAATGCTGAAAGGGCGGTTCGTTTGATGATAACGGATTCAGAGCAGCAGGCTGTAAATATTGCCAACATATTGGAATCTGAAAATCGAAGTCGAAAGGATATCGATGAGAGAACCTTTAAGGAAGCCCTAGAAATGATTGAAACCGAATTTGATGATCAGAATGACCGTGCAGTGGTTCTCATGCGGGAAGGATGGCATCCAGGGATCATTGGAATCGTTGCGTCACGCATTGTGGAACATATTCACCGTCCAACAGTGATGATTGCTATCGGAAATGAGGTTGGAAAAGGATCTGCCAGAAGTATTGCGAATTTTGATATTTATTCGGCTCTCAAAACGTGTGAAAAACATCTTATTGATTTTGGTGGTCACAAACATGCGGCAGGGTTGACGATTCAAGTCGATCAAATCGAACCATTTCGAGAGGCTTTTAAAAAGGCGGCTTCAGAGGAATTAAAGGATGAGGATCTTATTAAAAAGTTATGGATTGATGAAAAAATAGAACTCTCCGATATCTCAGATAAAATGATCCGACTTCTCAATCAGTTTGCCCCTTTTGGTCCCAAAAATATGAGGCCTGTTTTTCTCTCCCAAAATCTCCAAATTGTGGGAAATCCAAAAATCGTCGGTAAAAATCATTTAAAATTTATGGTCAGACAAAATGGAGAGATTTTTGATGCCATTGGATTTAATTTGGGACCTCTTCACTATCGCCTCTCACCTGGAGAAGGCAATTTGGACATGATCTATGTTGTCGAGGAGAATTACTGGAATGGGAAATTAAAAACACAGCTTCGTGTAAAGGATTTAAAATAAAAGTGTGTTGTATGAAACTGGAATGGGCGAAATCGTATGAAACCGTTTTGGTGGACAGTGTATAGAATGTTTACCAACAAACCATTCATATCAATGATGATCATCGGTTTATCGTGTTAGAGGAGTTACTATGGCATTTGATGAAAATTCAAAGATCTGGAAAAATGGAGAATTTATCAATTGGAAGGATGCTACGGTCCATGTGGCTTCACATGTGATTCATTACGGGAGCAGTGTTTTTGAGGGAGCCCGCTGTTACAAAACCAAAAAAGGATCCGCCATTTTCAGAATTACGGATCATAATCAAAGGCTTTTAAATTCGGCGAAAATTTATCGAATGGAAATTCCCTACAGTCTTGAGGAATTGAATGAAGCGTGTAGGGAGGTTGTTCGAGTCAATGGTTATGAAGAAGCCTATTTGAGACCAATTGCTTATCGCGGTTACGGTACTCTCGGCGTGGATCCCACAAGTTGTCCTGTTGAAGTGGCTATTCTCACATGGAAATGGGGAACTTATTTGGGTGTTGAAGCTTTAGAAAATGGTGTGGATGTAAAAATTGCAACATGGAATCGATTTGCTCCGAACACAATGCCTACTTTGGCGAAAGCCGGTGCCAATTACATGAATTCTCAACTCATCAAATTGGAAGCAAAAACGGATGGCTATTCGGAGGGCATTGCATTAACCAACAGAGGAACCATCTCGGAAGGCAGTGGTGAGAATCTTTTTGTCATTAGCAAAGGCAAGATTATTACGCCTCCTTCGGTGGATGCGATCCTTCCGGGAATCACAAGAGATTCAGCCATTCAAATAGCCCATGAGTTGGGATACGAGGTAATTGAACAGACCATTCCTCGAGAGATGCTCTATATTGCCGACGAGCTTTTTTTCACAGGCACAGCTGCTGAAGTCACTCCTGTTCGATCAGTCGATCGCATTCAAATAGGAAAAGGTAAACGGGGGCCCATTACAGAGAAAATCCAGAAGCGATTTTTTGATATTCTTTCTGGAGAAACGGAAGATCAGTACGGATGGTTGGATTATATTTAATTTCATTGTAATGTGCTCATTGAAAATAAAAAGTACTGACGATAATAGGGATCCAAATCGATGAAAAAGAGGAGGAAAGCCCGGGAATTTGTATTACAGGGATTGTATGCATTGGAAATATCCGGTAATCCCCCTGATGTGATCCTCGAGGAGATGTCCTCGAAAAGTGAAGATCAGGAAGTGATCGGTTTTGCAACGGAACTTTTCATGGAAGCAATAAAACAAAAAGCCACTTTAGATAAAGAAGTGGCTTTGATTGTTGAGAATTGGGAGTTTGAACGTATTGCCCTGATAGACCGTTTAATACTGCGGTTTGCGCTTTGTGAATTGCTTCAATTTCAAGATATACCTCCCAAGGTCACGATTAATGAGGCAATTGAGCTTGCCAAAATGTACAGCACATCGCAGAGTGGCCGATTCATTAATGGTATTTTAGATACACTGTATAAAAAATTAAAAACAGAAAAAAGAATTATTAAAGAAGGGAGAGGGTTAATCGATACCAGTGAAATGCATGTAAAGGAGAATGATATGGGTCAGATTAAGATCGAACACAATCCGGGTCAACAGCGTTTAAAAGAATTGGGCGTAGAAAGCTGGCCTGTCTGGACAAAAGAGACATCCACGTTCCCTTGGTCCTATGATGTCCAAGAGACTTGTTATTTTTTGGAGGGAGAAGTCAGTGTTACACCTGACGGTGAAAAGCCTGTCGAGATGGGTGAGGGTGATCTCGTTATATTCCCGTCAGGTCTATCCTGTACTTGGGAAATCCGTAAAGATGTGAGAAAACACTACAAATTTGGATAGATGAGAATTTGAAATCAACATTTGTTTAAAAAATGGAAAAAATATTGAAATTACACCCTTTTGAAAGGTAACTACTCCTGTGGAGTTTTTTATGTTTAGTAAAGTGATTGAAAAAATATTTGGCAGCAAACATCAGCGTGATATTCAGCGGTTAACGCCCGTTGTTGAGGAGATCAACCGGATCTTCATTACCCTTCAGGATATTTCCGATGAAGAATTGAAAAATAAAACGAGTGAATTTAAAAAAAGGATCCAAGAAAAAATAGGGGATATTCAAAAAGAAATAGAGGAACTCAACAACAAACTTCGGATCGTTACAGAAGGCGAAAATATTGATTATGAGTCGATCAGGCAGCAGATAGAGGATCTGGGAAAGAAAGAAAAAGAGGGCACAGAGGAAGTTCTCTGGGAAATTCTCCCCGAGGCTTATGCCGTGGTCAAGGAGACATGCCGGCGGTTTTGTGGAAAATCGATTAAAGTCGTGGAGCATGACCTTGTCTGGGATATGGTTCCATTTGATGTACAATTAATCGGTGCGATCGTTTTACATGAGGGGAAAATTGCCGAGATGGCCACCGGCGAAGGGAAAACGCTTGTCGCTACAATGCCGCTGTATCTCAATGCCCTGGTCGGAAAAGGTACCCATCTGGTCACGGTGAATGATTATTTGGCCCGCCGTGACTGTGAATGGATGGGTGAAATCTATACATTTTTAGGTCTTTCTGTGGCTTATATTACCAATGAAATGGATCCGCCCACGAGAAAACAAGCTTATCTTGCTGATATCACCTACGGCACCAACAATGAATTCGGCTTTGATTATCTTCGAGATAACATGGCCATTTCTCCTGAGGGTCTGGTTCAGCGGGGTCATTATTATGCCATTATCGATGAGGTCGATTCTGTATTGATCGATGAAGCCAGAACACCGTTAATCATATCCGGACCTGTGGGCGAATCGAAAAATCGATTCGCAGAAATGAAACCTCGGGTTGAACAATTGGTGCGCAACCAGACCATACTGGTCAATCGCTTTATTGCCGATGGAGAGCGTTTGTTACAAGAAGGAAAAGAGTATGAGGGAGGTATTAAACTCCTGCAGGCACAGAGAGGATCTCCAAAGAACAAGCGTCTCATCAAACTCCTTCATGAACCGGGTATACAGAAATTGATTCGCCGTGTCGAATCGGATTACATGCGTGATAAAAGGCTTCATGAGTTGGACAATGATCTCTATTATGCTATGGAGGAGAAGGCCCACACAGTCGATTTGACAGAGAAAGGACGTGAATCCATTTCTCCGGGGAATCCTGAAATGTTTGTCCTCCCGGATTTGGCTACAACAATTTCAGAGTTAGAAGGTGCTGAAGGGTTGTCCGCTTCAACACGAGAAAGAAAGAAAGAAGAACTCCAGGCCGATTATGCCGAAAAAAGTGAAAAATTGCACAATATCAGTCAGCTTCTCAGAGCCTATTCTCTCTTCGAGAAGGATGTGGAATATGTCGTCACCGAAGATGGTAAAGTCATGATCGTTGATGAATTTACCGGACGTCTGATGCCCGGCCGACGGTATTCTGATGGGCTACATCAGGCGCTTGAAGCCAAGGAAAACGTCACGATCGAACGGGAGACTCAGACACTGGCGACCATTACATTACAGAATTTTTTCCGCTTGTACAACAAGTTGGCAGGAATGACTGGAACGGCAGAAACAGAGGCCAGCGAATTCTGGGAAATCTATCATCTGGATGTTGTGGTTGTGCCAACCAATGAACCGATTCGGCGGCTGGATCATGATGATGTTGTCTATCGAACCCGGCGGGAAAAGTACAATGCCATCATTGAGGAAATTGAACAATACCATGAGCAAGGGTTGCCTGTGTTGGTGGGAACCGTCTCTGTTGAAGTGTCGGAGACACTGTCCCGGATGCTGAGACGGCGGAATATACGCCATTCGGTTTTAAATGCGAAACACCACCGACAGGAGGCAGAAATTGTCACGAGCGCCGGAGAACCCGGCATGGTCACCATTGCTACCAATATGGCTGGCCGGGGAACCGATATTAAATTGGGGAAGGGCGTTATTCGATTTTTTGATGAAGGTGTTCAGGAATTGGCGGCACTTGCCATGGAGGAACAAAAGCGTGGAAGAGATATATTTATCCATGAAGCACCTCAGGAAGTTGTCAAGAATCTTTTAACCACATTTCAAGAAAAAAAGACACCTTGTCATGTTGTAGCTCATGAAAAGGGGAAATGGGAAATCCTTTCTGGAGCTGGTCAATTTGAAACGAATCAAGTGATCATTATTCCCAAAACGATAGGTGGCCCAACAGATGCGCGGGTTGTGAGAGACAACACTGTGCATATTAAAGCACGGAATTTTTGTGAAGGAGGACTTCACATTGTCGGCACGGAGCGGCATGAAGCCAGGCGCATTGATCGGCAATTGCGGGGTCGATCCGGAAGACAGGGAGATCCGGGATCGTCGCGTTTTTATCTTTCATTGGAAGATGACCTGATGAGACTCTTTGGATCCGAGCGTATTGCTGGTGTCATGGATCGTCTGGGTATAGAAGAAGGGGAAGTGATTACGCATCCAATGATTACAAAATCGATCGAACGGGCGCAAAAAAGGGTTGAGATGCGGAATTTTGAAATTAGAAAGCATCTTTTGGAATATGATAATGTCATGAACAAACAGCGTGAAGTGATCTATACGCGTCGCAGACGGGCCCTGGAGGGAGAAAATCTCCATGAAGAGATTCTTGAGATGATCGACGATTTTTGTGAGGACGTTGTTGAAGATTTTACCTCCCCTGGAGAATATAGCGACGCGTGGGATTGGGATGGTCTCCGCGAAGCATTGCTTAAAACCATGCTCATACCATTACCGCTTACCGATGAAGAATGTGCCATTATCCGGCAGGAAGAATTAAAGGAACGGTTGATTCAAATGGCACATGAACTGTACCGAAAGAAACGCCATTTACTTGGCAATGAACTGATGGGTCAACTCGAGCGGTTTGCGACTTTGAAGACCATTGATGAAAGATGGAAAGAACATCTCTATGAAATGGATCAATTGAAAGAGGGAATCGGTCTCCGGGCATACGGACAAAAAGATCCACTTATCGAATACAAACAGGAGGGATTTCAGACATTTACAGAGATGTTGGGTCGCATCAATGAAGAAGTATTGGAAATCGTTTTTAAAGCCCAAATTCAAATTGAGAGAGGTCCGAAAGACTGGCAGCCCGAAAGGATAAGGGAACCTGCCGAAATGGCTACCGTTCATGAAACAACTACTGGAATGGGTTTTGCAGGACAATCGGAGGAAGCCAAAGAAAGCGAAAAACCAACTGTTGGGAAGCGTCAACCGATTCGGGTTGAAAAAAAGGTGGGTCGCAATGAACCCTGTCCATGCGGAAGCGGGAAAAAATATAAACATTGTCATGGAAAAAACAATTTATAAAGTCATTTCTGTATAGGAAATATCGCATGGCCAAGTCGCTTGTTATTGTTGAATCTGATGCGAAATCGAAAACCATTAACCGATTTTTAGGAAAAGATTATATTGTCAAAGCATCCGTCGGGCATATCAAAAACCTTCCGAAGAACCGGCTGGGTGTTGATGTGGAAAATGGATTTGAACCCGAGTATATCACCATTCGTGGTAAAGGAAAAGTGTTGCGTGAACTCAAACGGTTGGCAACAACGTCCGAGCGCGTTTTGTTGGCCACTGATCCAGACAGAGAAGGAGAAGCCATCGCTTATCACCTTGCCGATGAAATGTATTCCAATAATAATGATATCCAGAGGGTTCTTTTTTACGAAATCACTGAAAAAGCGATTCAGGAAGCCATCCATCAATCCAGGTCTATTGATTATAGAAAAGTCGATGCTCAAAAAGCAAGAAGGGTCATGGACAGACTGGTCGGTTATCAGGTCAGCCCTATTCTCTGGAAAACCATCTATATGGGTCTTTCTGCGGGTCGTGTTCAATCCGTAGCCCTTCGTCTTGTCTGTGAAAGAGAAGCGGAAATATCACAGTTTGTATCTCAGGAATATTGGAGCATAGAAGCCCTCTTCAATACCAGAGAAGACAACGTTTTTCGTTCTAAACTGGTGAAAATTGGCGGGGAGAATGTGAATATCCCCAATGAAGAAGAGGTACAAAAACATGTTCATGTTCTAAAAGAATTGGAATACATTGTTTCCGAATCCAAAACAAAAGAGATCGTGAGAAATCCTTTCCCTCCCTACAACACCAGTACACTCCAGCAGGATTGTTCTCGTCGGTTCGGTATGACCACAAAACGGATTATGGCTATAGCTCAGCAACTTTATGAAGGTGTGGATCTCCCAGAAGGACGCGTAGGACTCATCACTTATATGCGTACCGATTCCACCCGACTGGCCAATACGGCCGTTCAGGATGTCCGTCAATATATTGCTGATCATTATGGTCTGGAATATGTTCCGCAGAAACCCCGTTTGTATCGAAACAAGAAAACTGCCCAGGATGCGCATGAAGCCATTCGTCCGACTTCGATATTGCGTCCACCCCAAAAAGTTGCATCCTATCTCAAACCCGAGCAAAAAAAGATCTATACAATAATCTGGAATCGTTTTGTTGCATGTCAAATGGTTTCTGCGCGCCTTTTACAATCTACATTGGATATTACGGCCGGTATCTATCTTTTTCGAACGACTGCCACTGTGGTTCGATTCAAGGGATTCATGCAGGTTTATGCTGTCGATGACGAAAAACATGATGATTTACCGTTTCCTGAAAACTTAAAAAAAGGAAACCGTGTTTTTTTGCAAAAACTTGATCCTCAACAACATTTTACGAAACCTCCTCCTCGATATACTGAAAGCAGTCTGGTGAAGGAGATGGATAGCCAAGGCATCGGGAGGCCCTCTACCTATGCTTTGATTATTTCCACGCTTCTCGGAAGAAAATATATCGAAAAAGAGGCAAGGAGTCTCAAAGCTACAGAACTGGGTATGGCCGTGAATAAGATTCTTGTTCAGCAGTTTCCTGATATTTTTAATGTAGGATTTACGGCCCGTATGGAGGAAGAGTTGGATCAAATCGAATCCGGAGAGAAAAACAGACCGCAAGTTCTTGAAGATTTTTATCGTCCCTTCAATTTGGCAGTTAAACGAACGATGGAAAAAAAGGAAGAGATTAAGGAATCTCTTCAAGAAGATCAGAATGAGCAGTGTCCCAAGTGCGGCCGTGAATTGGTTGTCAAATGGGGAAGGAATGGTCGGTTTATTGCTTGTACCGGGTATCCAGAATGCAAGTATACACAACCATTGGAACCGCAGGAAACGATTGAAACAGATGAAGTCTGTCCACAATGCGGATCAAAACTGGCAATCCGAACGGGTCGATACGGAAGATTTTTGGCTTGTTCAAACTATCCTAAATGCAAATATACAAAAGCCTATTCAACGGGCGTTCCATGTCCTCAAGAGGGTTGTACCGGACAAATCGTCGAAAGAAAGAGTCGCAGGGGCAAAACATTTTTTGGGTGTTCCAATTATCCTGCTTGTCGCTTTGCTACCTGGTATCGACCTGTATCTGTTGTATGCCAAAAATGTGGTCATTCATACCTGGAGGAGAAATCCAGTAAGACCAAAGGGGATTATATGCAATGCCCACAATGTAAGTCGATCGTTCGTCAAAGTGAATCTTAAAAATCCATGAATGAAGTCAATGATAGCAGTCCTTGAACGTTTTATTCAATATCTTTCATCACAGAGACAATACTCTTCTCATACCGTTCAGGCTTATCGAACAGATCTAGAACAATTTTTTGAATTTATGAAGCAGAGAATCGGACCGCATGAACAGCCATGTCCCGAAAATGTATCGAAAGAGGATATACGTATCTTCATCAGTGGACTTGTGCGGCACGGCATGAGCAGTCGTTCAGTGGCCCGTAAACTGGCATCTCTGAAGGCGCTTTTTCGATATCTGTTACGGACCGGAACCGTCAAAAGCAATCCTACAGCTACATTAAATGGACCCAAATTGGAAAAACACTTACCTGAATTTCTTCGAGTAGAAGAAATCAGGGATGCATTGGCCAGCATCGATCAGAAATCGGTAACCGGACTTCGGGACAGAGCCATCCTTGAATTATTCTATGGAACAGGGATGCGTCTCTCAGAACTGATCCATCTCCATGTAGAGGATATCAATTTGTCGGGCGGGACTGTGCGTGTATATGGAAAAGGAGGAAAAGAGAGAATCCTTCCTGTCGGTCGAAATACTGGCAAAAAAATCAAAGCCTATCTATTGCGGAGAAGGGAGTTGCGTCCCAAAGCGGGAAACCGCGCCATTTTTTTAAATCGTCAGGGGGGACAAATGTCGTCGAGAGGTGTTCAACTCATCGTACATAAATGGCTGAAACAGGTTTCAGAGAAAAAGCAGTTGGGTCCTCATGTGATTCGACATACATTTGCCACACATCTGTTGGATAGAGGAGCCGATCTGGAAGCCGTGAAAGAATTACTCGGACATGCAAGTCTTTCGACCACACAAGTTTACACACATTTAACCACGGACCGTATCAAGAAAATATATCGTCAAGCTCATCCGAGAGCGGAGGCGTTTTAGTATCGATTAATATTATTTATATCGAAGGAGTTGAAAATGCGAATAAACATTACTGCACGTCGGTTTAAATTGTCAGATCAGTTAAAAGTTGAGGCGGAAAATGAAGTGTTGCGTTTAAAAAAATATTTTGATGGTATTATTCATGCAGAAGTCATTTTAAGCTGGGAAAAAATGGATCGCTTGGCAGAAGTGAATCTATTTGTCTATGGTACCGTTTTAACAGCCCATGAGCGTTCTTCAGATATGCATAAATCCATTGTCGGCGCTGTTGACAAAATGGAAAGACAACTGAAGAAATACAAGGAACGGATACGGGGATTTGAACATGAATCCATGGCCAATTCCCAATTGTCCGATCTGAATCATCATTTGAAGGGGGAAATACCCAATTGAGTCAAAAAACAAAAAAAAGGACATCGATTTCTGTCGAAACACTCTTTTTAGAAAACAAAAAGAGCCTTAAGCTCAAACTAATCTCGAGGGATAGCAGTTTTCAAAAACAAATCTCTGAAAAAGATCTCCATCGACCAGGCCTTGCCCTGGCCGGATTTGTCGATTTATTTACTTATCGGCGGATTCAAGTATGCGGCAATACGGAGATGACCTATTTGAGAAAGCTCTCTGTAGCCCAAAGAGAAAAAACGCTTAAAAAAGTATTGGTTTTTGATATCCCCTGTATCATTGTCACCAGTAACAACAAGATATTTCCGGAATTTATTCGTCTGGCAGACGAACATCAAGTTAGTATTTTTCGTACGCCATTTGCTACAACGCGTGTATTTCAGTTGCTTGGGGATTATTTGGATGAAAAATTCGCTCCGAAAATATTTATACATGGAACTCTGGTTGATGTTTACGGAATTGGGGTTCTCATCACAGGAAGAAGCGCAATAGGGAAGAGTGAAATCGCTCTGGATCTTGTTTCAAGGGGTCACCGTTTGGTGGCTGATGATGTGGTGACCGTCATCCGTCGTGCAGGAGATGTCCTCATCGGGAGAGGAAATGACACGCTCAAGTATCATATGGAAATTCGGGGATTGGGCGTGATCAATATTCAGCCGATTTTTGGTATTCGAGGTATCCGCAGACAAAAGAGGGTGGAAGTTCAGCTTGAATTGGTTGATTGGGACAAGTCTGAGAAATACGAGAGGTTGGGTTTGGAAGAAATTACGACCGAAATATTGGGAGTTAAAATTCCTTTGGTTCGTTTGCCTGTCTATCCGGGGAAAAATATTTCTGTGATTGCTGAAGTAAGTGCATTAAATCAATTATTAAAAATTTATGGTCACAATACAGCAAAAAAGTTCCAGAAAGAGTTGACTCAACAAATTCTGGGAAAGCTTGAAATGGAAGAGCGTCATCCGGATCATAATTTTGAATGACCATTCTATATCCTCATTCTTACGAATAATATATAGGAAGGATGCGTAATGGCTGAAAAAAGAATTGAGGTAACGGTGGGTGTTGTTGTAATGGTAGCACTGTTCATTTTTATCTTGGGCATTATTTGGGGAAAAGATATCGACATTTTTTCGCGTCGCCGGACACTTGTTGTTCGTTTTGATAATGTGTATGGTCTGGAAAGGAGTGATCCGGTTCTTGTTCGGGGCATCAAACAGGGTGAAGTCGATCGGATTGTCTTAAAACCCGAACATGTGGAAGTCCATTTATGGATTAGGCAGAATGTGAACCTTTCAGATGATTTGACCGTGACAATAGAAAATCGTGAGTTAATCGGCGGCAAGCAGATAGCGGTTGATCCTGGAAAGAGCGGCCGGCCAGTCGATTTTAATCATATTTACACAGGAAAAATGAGCGGGGATTTGGGTATATTGTTGAGTAAAACGGCAGACGTGTTGGATTGTGTCGATTATGTTTTGGATGAGCTGAAAGTCATGCTGGAAGAGGATCATTTTGAAAAGGTGTTGTTCAATATCGAAGAGGCAACGAATCAACTCAAAGGATTGGTTGCTGAAAATCGTCAAGGATTAAAGGCCAGTGTGCAACGGGTTGAACAGATAACACAGGATTTTCAAAAGGATTCTACTCTACAACACATCAGGAATGTTGTCATGCAATTGGATAGCACTGTCTTTCTTATTAAAAAAGTTGCTGTTCAAATTGAGAATGAAGAGGGCATGTTCGGTAAATTGCTTCATGACGGGCAATTGTATGACCAGTTGCTCGAAACCTCCGCCCATCTGGATTCATTAATCACAGAAATCAAAGCCAATCCAAAACGGTTTGTTCATTTTTCTCTGTTTTAATGGGTAATTGACAACAGAAATTCAATTCCCCAAACAGGTTCCCACTTTTTTCGCCACGTCAAGGAGGAGGTGGTCTGTTTCGACAAGCCGCGTTTTTCCTCCTATTTCACTCAATGGGACTGTTGTTATATCGGCACCGTGAACCGCCACCATGATGCCACTGATCCCTTTTTGACACAATTCTGCGGCTTTGACTCCTAACCGGGTCGCCAGTATGCGATCAAAAGGAGTGGGAGTCCCTCCACGCTGCAAGTGTCCCAATATCGTCACACGGGTTTCCAATTTCGTTTTTGTTTCGATTTCTTCAGCCAGTCGGTGACTGATCCCTCCCAGCCGGACCGGATCGGTACTCTCTTTCACCATTCGTTTGATGATCTGTTTCCCACCGATCGGTTTTGCTCCCTCCGATATCACGATGATGCTGAAACGGCGTCCTTTCTTGCTTCGTTTGAGTATCGTTTCACAGATTGATTCTATGTGATAGGGTATTTCCGGAATGAGAATCACATCTCCACCTCCTGCAATTCCAGATTCCAGTGCCAGCCATCCTGCATAACGGCCCATCACCTCAACAATCATGACACGGTGATGTGACATCGCCGTGGTATGGATTCTGTCAATGGCTTCGGTAGCGATGGTCATCGCTGAGTTGAAACCGAATGTGATGTCGGTTCCCCAGATATCATTATCTATCGTTTTGGGAACACCCACAACATGAACGCCTTTTTGACTGAGCTGATTTGCAATGGCCATGGTGCCGTCTCCTCCGATACAGACAAGAGAATCCAGACCCATTTCATGGATATAATCGATCGCCTGATCCGATACATCGGCAAATATGATGTGATCGTTTTCTTTATCGATTGGCCATCGAAAAGGATTGGTACGATTTGAAGTGCCCAGAATGGTGCCTCCCTGAGTGAGAATACCCGAAACTTTATTCCAGGTCAGGGGAATGGTGCTTCTCGATATCAGTCCCTCATAGCCATCCTCAAAACCGATCACTTCAATATTGTATTGACCGATGCTTGATTTGACGACACCCCGAATGACGGCATTCAATCCGGGACAGTCTCCACCTCCGGTAAGCAAACCGATTCGTTTTCTTTTTTGTGAAACCATGGTTCGCACTCCTATCGTCGTTTTTAGAATATAAAGGCTTCATGCCATAAAGTCAAGGCAGTCGTTTTTTAATGATGGTTTTATGAATTCTACATTGACTTTTTTCATGAAATTGGTTACTTTTTCAGGCGAAATAAATCGTTCAAATAGGATTGTCATCTTTTATGATCTATGGCACAGGTATCGATTTCGTTGAAGTCGAGAGGATAAAAAACATCATCGATAAACATGGGGATCGATTTTTAAGGATCATTTTTACCGATTCCGAAATCGAGAAAGGGAACAGCGGATCGAGTAGTGGCAGGCAATCTCAATATTTTGCCAGCCGGTTTGCTGCAAAAGAAGCCCTGCTGAAAGCGATAGGGACGGGTTTGAGAAAGGGATTTCACTGGAAAGACATTGAAGTTGTCAATAATCCAATGGGCAAACCCCATTTTGTTCTTCGAAAAAATACACTCGAAGTCATTCAAAAAAACAACATTTCCAATATTCAGCTGTCCATTTCGCATACGCAAAATCACGCAGCCGCTGTTGTCGTATTGGAAATGTAAAAATAGATCCATGCTGTATTGATGCTTGAAATCGTCCTTTTAAAAAGATAGAAATTGGGAGACCTATTTTGAATGCACCACAAGAAATTTTGGAACAGATCGCCGAGAAACTGATCGAAGGAGATGCGAACAGTGTCGCCGCACTCACTCGAAATGCGATTGATCAGCATATCGAAGCAAGTGATGTTTTGAATAAGGGTTTGTTGAGCGGGATGGATGTGGTGGGTAAACGGTTTAAAAAGAATGAATTTTTTATTCCAGAAGTAATGATTGCCGCCAAGGCGATGAAATCGGGGATGGAAATCATCAAGCCGCTCCTGGCCGCGGCCAAAATCAAAGCCAGGGGGAAGGTGGTTCTCTGCACGGTGAAGGGAGATCTTCACGATATCGGAAAAAATATTGTATCGATGATGCTGGAGGGGGCGGGGTATGACATTGTTGATCTCGGAGCGGATGTAACCAAAGAGGTCATTTTGGAACAGATCAAAGCCCATCAGCCGGATGTTTTGGGGTTGTCCGCCTTGTTGACGACAACGATGGGTTATATGAAAGAGGTTATTGAAGCTTTGGATCGGGCGAATCTACGGCAACAGATTAAAGTAATCATCGGAGGTGCGCCTGTCACCCAGACCTACAGCGAAGAGATCCACGCCGACGGTTACGGCCCCGATGCCGTTTCTGCCGTCGATCAGGTGAATCGTCTATTAGGTCTTTGAAGCGAGTTTTTCTGCACACGGGATGGATTTTATCGGATGGCTGAGTACTCTTTTTTTATGCACAGGGGTATAGATCCAGTGAAACCGGAAGTTTCTACTTTAAGTAAGAATGGTATTTAACTGCTAATTCTTTTTATTTCTTCTATAATTTCGTCTATAATTTCAACATTGTATATTTTCTTTTTCTTCCCTGTTGATTTAACTGAAAAAATAAAAAATACTTTACCACCAAATTCAGCAGTAAATCTTTCATGATTCTTCCTATGCATTTCAATCCATTGGTATTTGTTAAGAGATTGACCTGATGAAATTGGTTTAATCTGCAGACCAATATATTGTTGATTCACTTGAATATAAAAATCTATGTTATAGCTTCTATCCCATTTATCAGGAGCTGGTTCAATTTTAACATTAAGTATAGATCCTAATTGACCATAAATAGTATCTATTTCTGATTGATAACCTTCATAGGTCCTGTTTAATACCAAATTATATGCATAATCAATACATTCTTCTTCTTGGATAGAATCTAATTCATTCTGAACAACTTCAGATAATTTGATATATAAAGTTTCTCCCAGACCTCGGATATATTCACGAGTGATTTTTAAACCGTTCTTTTTCTTTTGTCTCGCATTACTGAAATAAAAATTTTCCCATTCTTCAAATGATTTTGGCGCACAGGCTCTTATTAATTCTGATGTAGGACCTACACTATGGGCCTTGTTCAAACCCCATCTATTCATGCCATAATTTAAAAGTGTCTCTTTTTTAAATTTTAAATTTTTCCCATCACAACCGGATATCCACTCTTTATCCATTGCTTTTTTCCATTTTTATGAATTTGTCTTTATATTTATAACTCGATTTTTCATCTACATTTACAAAACCATTTTTTATTAGATGTGCATTAATAAATGTTTTGTTCTTCAGATAAACATAACATAATAGATTGTTCTCTTCATCATGTTTTTTACTGTCATATTTTAAAAAGATTTTTTGATTTTTTAGTTTCTTCTGTAAAAAATCGATGGCACTTCCATTTGTATTTCTTTTTTCCCTTATGCCAATAAGTCTAATTCTTAAGCCATTGTTTAGCTCTAATACTTCTGGACTAATTATTTCTTTAACGCTAAAATATTCCTCTCTCTGACTTGAATTATTATCTAATTTAGAACCAAACTGTAGTTTTTTAGGGTCTATTTTTTTATCAAATGCATGTGGATCTTTGAATATATAGGGAAGTTTTTTTATTTTTTCATTGAAATCGATGTTTAGTTTCTTTTGAACAATGTATTCAATTTTTGAATTAGATATTTCTAATTGATTATTTTCAATCTTGTTTTTTATTAATGGAATAAATTCAGAATTGATTTCGTAGCCTACTGAATTTCGTTGTAATCGTTTTGCCGCTAATGATGTTGTTCCACTACCTAAAAAGGGATCTAATACAGTGTCACCAACGAAAGAAAACATTTTAATCAATCTATAAGGTAATTGTTCAGGGAACATTGCAATGTGCCCATCTTGTCTTGCACCACCAAAGTTCCAATGACCGGAAAAATATTCTTTCCATTCTTCTTTAGTCATTTTTGACAATTCTTTAAGCCTTGTATTGGGCCTTGATGGTTTGCCAAGCTTTTTAAATAATAAAATAAATTCGTAGTCTATAGATAAAATTCCATTCCTTGGCGAAGGGAAGCTACCCATAATACTAGCGCCGCCTGTTGTATTTGTAGTAGTTTTCTTTTGCCAAATAATTGCACCCATATAATCAAAGCCTATGCTTTCACAAAACTTGATAATTTCAGTTCTTATTGGTATTACTTTATATCTACCATAATAGACAGAGCGTGCAAATTGATCGCCAATATTGATGCATAATCTACAACCATTAGCTAATACTCTGTTACATTCATTCCAGACCAAATTTAAATTGTTAATATAGCTTTCATAGCTATCATCGAAGCCAATTTGTTTTTTATTTCCGTAATCTTTTAATTGCCAGTATGGGGGTGATGTAATAATAAGATGTACTGAATGGTCTAAAACTTCCGACATACATCTGCTATCGCCATTTATTATTCGATGTTTTATTTCAATATTCATCTATGAGCAACTCATAGGATGGATAAAAGATATTATTTACAGTTAAATATAACAAAGATTGCAAAATATATCAATACTTAATCGCTCAGGATTTCCTAATTCTGTGTGTCTTATTATAGTGCTCCTGCCCCAAATTTCTTTATATCCGTTCTTCTATTGTTTTTCCTGAATTACATGGACTTTGAAATCCAATTGTTATTAGCTTCGGGTAAGGATGCCTGAGTTGATCAACCAATAGTTATTGAGATGTTGTATTTTGTTTATTTTTTATATGCTTTTTTTATGTGCAATTCTTAATATGAGAACGCTATCTGCATCAAGGATGGTATATATAACCCAATAATCTCCAATAAGAACCGAAATTATCAAGATATTTTTTTATATCACAGCGGCTGACTATTAGCTATTTGTTCTTGTTTTTATGACGTTATGGTTTTTAATATGAATCCCCTCGATCGTTCAAGGGCTATGCCCCTGGTCGATCGGTTTTAAATACTAGATGTTCCTGATGTCCACGGGTCAATAGAAAGAAATCCAATCCGTAACGATTTGAAAGGCTTCGGCCCGGTGCGATAGGTGTTGTTCTTCTCCGTTTTCCATAACGGTCTCACTGAACCAGTGGTCACTGCCGGGCAATACATGGTAGGTCAAATTGGTCTTGCCCAGCCGGATGAACTCGAGTTTAACATAGTCTGCCTGCAGTATGGGGCTGTTCCGGTCATTTGAGCCGTTGACAAACAGAATGGGGATGTCCAGTTTTACGAGGTCTTCCAGAGGAATATAGTCACAAAAACTGCCCCACCGTTTGTAGGGATGACCGTCGTACCATTTGTCGGTGTTGTCCGGGTCGCTGTAAATTTTCTCGTATATGGCAAACAAGCTGTCCACTGCTGCCTGCGCTTCGTCATGTGTCATTATGCCCATGGCGGCATCCATTCTTCTGTTGATGATACTCGAATAAAACTGGTTCAGACCGGTGCTGATGACACTCACCAGGTGGGTGATCTTGTCGTTTTCTGCGGCGAGCCTGGTGACGATGATGCCACCCTCGGAATATCCGATGGCAATGATTTTATCTTCTGAAATATGCAGCATGTTGCAAAGGGTGTCAATGACGACCGAACTGGCCTGGATCTCCCATTCCATCCCGCATTTTTCGATGTATTCATCCGAAGGCTGATAGTCTTCCAGGTTCTGCAGTGGATTGATTTCTTCGACCCGCATGGTATCGCAGAAGGGTGTTCCCGGTCTTCCGATAAAAGCGACATGGTAATCATCTGAATAGGCATAGATCTGGTCCGGGGGGACGGTTCCAATTTTCAAAGCACTTTCTTCGGTCTGTACAACCAGCATGGTGGGCAACCCTCTGCAACCGCTGTAGAGAAACAAAAGGGGTTTTTCCTCATCGATGCCCTTCGCTGTCACGTAAAAGTTGATCTCTCCGAGTTGGGCATTGTCGATGTGAAAAGCTTTTAGCCCCCAGTCTTCGGGCGCAATGCCCTGAGCAAACAGATTCTGCATGATGATAAAGGGAATCAGGATCATCATTTTTTTCATTTGTGACCACCTTTCTGTTTCTATCCTGTAGGTGCAGCCTCGGAGCGATCGGATTGTGTGTCATGTGTTTTAACCAGATTGCCGGGCTGCTCTACCGTGTAAAATATGGATATCCATTCAATTGCCATTCTCACCCTACCATCTGCCGGATGCGCCTCCTCCGCCTGATGATCCACCTCCTCCGGAAAAACTGGAACTGGAAAATCCCGACCTCCCGGAGCTCCAGGATCCGCCGGAACCTCCTGAAGAAATTCTGAAACCGCCTATAGAGGCTCTTCCCTTTGTGCGCAGATCTTTTTTGGCTTTTTTATACCATTCCGTATTTTTTATAAACAGTTTGGTTGCTGGAAAAGCAATCAGATAGGTGATCAGGCAGATAAAGGCACCTCCAGAGCCCAGTACAATGATTGGAAACATGGCCCAGAAAGGAATCAGGAAAAAGTAAAGAAACCAGCCGACACCCGGCGTGAAAATACCAATCGCAGTAAAAAGTCCAATAATGCCGAAAATAAAAGCGCCAATGAGAATGCGCTCCCGGATTGGAAGATCCGGCCCTTCAAATTGAAGGATGCCCGATTCTCCCTCTGAATCCATTTCGCCTATAGAATCCGGAAGCCCGCCACTTTCCAGTACATTGATCACGGCCAGTGCACCCTCTGTGATCCCACCGTCATAATCTCCATCTTGAAATCGGGGGGTCATGATGGATCGAATAATCTGACCCGCTGTCCCGTCTGTGAGTGTTCCCTCAAGCCCGTATCCCACCTCAATGCGCATACGCCGGTCATTGGGAACAACGACAATCAGAATACCATTGTCCTTGCCCTGCTGGCCAAGTTTCCATGCTTCGAAAACCTCGACAGCATATTCTTCAATACTCTCACCCTGGATCGTGGGCACGGTCAGGATGGCGATCTGGTTCCCGGTACGGTCCTCGTGAGCTTTCAGGGTTTCTGTCAGCGATTGCCTTACGGATGGGGACAATATTTGCGCATTATCAGTCACCCGTCCGGTCAGATAGGGGATGTCCGCTCCCGTAAGTATTAAACCCATCAGAAGCATTGTTGGCAGTAAAAAGAATCTTGATACTTTTTTCATACGCCCTTCTCCTCAATCAAATCGTCGGGCAGTTCATTTTCACCCCCTTCTGGCCCGGCGGTTCCCAGAATGCGGGATAACCGCTCCAGACCGTTTTCGAATGCCTTTCCGATCTCTTTTCGTTTCAAAAAGGGCGTCATTGCCGCAATGACGCTCTGTATGTCTTCTTCTTTTAATTGATTCTCCAATCCCCTGTCCGGCAGAATAACAATCCTGCGTTCGAACAGACTGACCAGCATCAGAATGCCCGTTCGATGATTCGTGGCGAAGAGCTCCCGCGAGAGAAACAGAGAATCTGCGTATTGTCTTACTTCCATCTCAGCGCGGTCGGCGGATAGAAATTGTCTGGCGAATGAAGGAATGATGACGGTTAGAAGCGCAAAGAGGATGCCGCATACCAGAGTGCTTGCCACTGCAACAAGCACCGTCACTTGCGGATACCAATCGTGAAAAGAAAGATTCAGAACAAAAAACAGCAGACCGGCAATGGATGCGCCCAGAGCAAAAACTTTCCAGGGCAATTCCGCATAGGAATCACTGCGCTGGATAACAGCCAGTACGATCTGGGTCTTTGTCTTTTTTTCTGTTTCAGCGATCAGGTCATTAAGACGGCCACGGTCGTGATCTGATAGTGTTTGTTTCATGTGAGATACCCTGATTAAAGGTTATTTAATTTGGCGATGGCTTCTTCAGCCGCTTTTAACAAGGGTTCCACGGAAATGGATTCTCCCACAGCGGCCTGCATCCAGGCGTCGGGAATGATCGAACCCAACGTGCACATCCGCTCCATCTCCGTTCCCAGATTTTTATCTTTGAGATACTGTTCGATCTGAAAAGAGATGATGAATCCCAGAGGATAATCGGGAAGATAGAGCCCATAAGCAATCATGTGGGAATAGACACCGAGAAGGATCACGTCCTCAACACCAAAAACGGGTGCATAGTATCTGTTCCAGACATCCTTCGCGATCTGAATGACCGCTTCTTTCAGCTCGGATGGGGTGGCTTCCGGATGGTCATACATCCAGTGCCAGACCTGCATGTCCACGAGCGACACGCCGCCGATTTCATAAGTCGACCAGAGTATATCCAGTGTCTCCAGATATTCTTCTTCAGGATTTTGGGTCTTCACGTTTAAAAGGTCCAGATCCCGGGCCTGGAAAATAAATGCAAACGCTTCTGTAAAAGCTGTGTTGGGAACCCCTCTCAACAGCGTGTGATCAATGCGGTTGAGCGAGAAGACCTGTTCGCAGTTGTGACCCAGTTCATGCATGGCAATGTTATACCCTTTGTAGTTCATCCCATCAGACGGAACCCGTGTGCGGAGGTGGGCATTGTCCACCCGCCGTCCGGCGGACATAGCATGGCCAGCACCCCTTGCGGGGTCCACGGAAATTTTCGAAGCCAGAAATGCGGCATTCTCCTGCGAGAATCCCACTTTTTGAAGGATGTTGGGCAGATCACTCTGGAATACCCCGACCGAGGGATATTTGTCTGAAACGATTTGATCGAGCCGGGATTCATCCAAACCGCCCTGTGATTTGAACCCGTTGTACCAGATGTCAAACGGACGAAGAGGCCGCCCCAGTCTTTTTTCGATCAGTCTCGCCGTCTGTTCGATTACGGGCGAAGAAAGGACGGTTTGAAAAAGCGCTTCGACTGTCTCTTCCGGGATTTCTCTGTCATGCTGAAACGTGCGATCCATTTTTGTCGGCATGGTCGGATAATAGGGATCGGATAATTTCTCGGCCCGAAATATGTTGAACAGGTGCGCATACCGCTGGTCGGGTTCACGGGAACCATCGATGGAAGCTGGACCGGCCATTTTCTCTACATCGTCTGCTGTTGAAGCGGCCACTCCGTTGGTCGCGAGATTCCAGTCAACAGCCGGGTTGTTGATGACCACCTGCGGAATTTCCTGCTGAATAATATTCTCCATGATCTGTTGAATCGTCTCCTGCCTGACAAGCCCATCGGCTTTGGCGTACTGAGCCTTAAGTTCATCCCGAAGGCCCCAATGGCTGATCAGTATCAATCCGGGAGGGAATAACCGCTGCCCGTTTTCATCGATTACATGGTGCATGTAAATATTGTAATTGTTGATATAATTCTCTGTGGAGACGTAAGCCCGGTTGATTTCCTGTTCCACTTCAGACGGCACACGGACATAAAAGTTTTCAACCAGACGGGCCTGAGCCCACTCTTCCCGGGACCAGGATAGTCCCCGTTCAAGGCGCTCTTCGAGCGTGTACAACGGGAAATTGAGCAGGGCGACAAAAGCAATTTTGTTTTTGAAAAAATCTTCAGTCACATGGGCGGTGGGTGCGTATTCCGCAAACAGCATATCCACAGGCAACATTGGACCGATGTCAAGGTGCATCGGCTCACTGAGCTCACGATAGACTTCCTGCAGATGCCCGAGTACACTTTCAAAATTGTGTTCATACTGGTCAACCGTTTTTTGGAGCATTTCCGGATCGGCGATATAATACTCTTTACAAAAATTTGAAAAGGATTCTATATTGCCATCTTCCTCACGCCAAAACCGGGCAACCTGTCTGACGCCCCGTTCGATACGTGTGCGTTCGCTTTCACCGTGAATAGATATCAATTCATTGATTACAGATTCTGATTGTGATTCATTGATAAACATCATCTGACCGCCTCCCTCTCTTTGAATGCCCAATAAATTCATAACCAGTAACGATAGACAAATACTCATCAATGTGATGCTTTTGGTTTTCATCATTTGGTCTCCTTTATCATTGGTTTATTGTATGGGAGTCAACCTTGCTACATATCCACCCCCGGGGATTAGCGGGACAGTCAGAATATCAGAAGGTTGAACAGTCGAATTCCGATAGATAATGGCCTTTGGGTACAATTCTATATTTGGATGGTCCATAAAGATATCTGTGGTATACTCACCTTCTTTGAGAAAATTAAGAGGGATAGAAAGTTCTCTTGCCGTCCAATCGGTCATTGAGCCAATAAACCATTCTTTCCCATATTTTCTCGCTATTGTAATGTAATCTCCAACCCGACCATTCAATACAATCGTCGTATCCCAGGTTGTAGGCACAGCTCTGAGAAAATCGATATATAGCCTGCTTCGGTTGCTGTCAGGTGTGTCCACAACCATCTGCAATGGAGATTCATAGATCACATACATAGCCAGCTGATGACATTGTGTACCCATTGCCTGCGGAGGACGGGATCGGTAGTCGAATTGATCTGCAGTCACTGTGCGGAAACAGCCCGGTGTGAAATCCATCGGTCCGGCCAGCATCCGTGTGAATGGGATCATCAGTTCATGCTCAGGGTCACAGAGTCTGGATGTCTTGGCATATTCAAGTCCCAAGACGGCTTCCTGGGTAATCAGATTGGGGTATGTTCTTTGGATGCCCGTCGGTTTACAGAATCCGTGGAGATTGACCAACAGATGGTGCTGGCTTGCTTTTTGAATGACATCATGGATAAAATTCACCATTTCCTGGTCATCGTGATTAATATAGTTGATCTGTACTCCCGATACACCCCATTTTTGATACAGGGGGAAGGCATAATCCATCTGATCTTGAACACATTCCCAGAACAGAGAGAGGATAATGCCTACGCCTTCTTTTTTCGCTTCATTCAAGATAGCGGGCAGATTCAATTCAGGAATGGGTATGGTGATGTCTTCATTCCGGTCTTGACTATTTCCGTACCAATTCGCATCAATTTGCAGATATTCAAATCCATTTTCGCGAGCGAATTCAAGATAATAGAGCATCGTTTCTGTATTGATTCCGCCCTCAAAATCAACATTACCTACCCAGTAATCGGACCATCCGGGCCAGACACATTTGCCCGGCCGAATCCATGACGGATCATCAATCACACACGTGTCATTCAATGTGAATATAAAGTTTGATTCGATGAGATCGCCGGGCTCTTCACCGATAAGAATGACCCGCCAGGGTGTTTGAAATGGGGTAGATCCGATGACTTTGATGTCAGGAGCGTCACGTCTGGGTGAAAGGGTACTCTCCAGTGCGTAAGGTGAATTTTGCGCTTTTGTGAGATACATTCCCGCATAATTTTCAAGATCGGCTTCTGTAATAGCCATCCATACGCCACTGTTTGTATCGATCAATAACGGTAAACCGATGATGGTTTGTTGTGATATTTTGCTGATGGTCATTGGTTGTATGTTGGATTCATAAGCTGTATTAAAAGCATTTAAGGGGAGAACATAGGCCAGATAATCCTCAGCACAATCAAAAAGGGAATTCTCATTCGTGATTTGAAACGCATTCATTTCTGCCTGTTGTTGAAAAACATAGCGAAAAGCGATACCTTCATTGGAAACCCGAAAGATAATTTGAAACAATCGAAAGGGAATGTCTTTTTCCTGCATATAGAATGTGATTTCATTGTAATTGTTACGAATTCTCTTTTGGGTGCCATAGAAGGGGGTGATCCATTCATTTTTTTGTGTTCTTTTTATATTGTAGATTCTAAAGTTGGAATCCAATGGATCGGCATTCTTGAATTCAATTTCCAAAGGAGAATCTTGGATGATGGATGTGGTTTTATAACAGACATTATAGTAAAACCGTTCTTCTTCCAACAGTGAATTCAGCCTTGTATGTAAACTACAAAAAACAACAATTTTGCCATCAGGAGAAGTGATCATTTCATCCGCAATACAAACATTTATCAATGTATGAAACCATAAAAAAAGAATGAGCCATTTTCTGTTCAACAAAAGTCAGACACTCCTGATAGGTTGCTTTTTATTTTCGTTTATTGATAGCACGGGATGTTTCAACAAATGGGTTGAACCAATTTATTCAATGAATCTTTATGAGTGATATTATTTTCCCTTGATTATTTCATAAAAATACGTTTTCTTAGAGACATTGATTATAATATAATAAGTTTCTTTAGAGAAGGGAAATGTTTTTTACAAAGCAGTGCTTATTATTTGTATAAAAGGATGAATGATGATTAAACGATTTGTTCGGCTGTAAGGAGACTAAATCATGGACAATAGAGTTAAAATCGAGAATAAGGATATTGAAATTCTTGTTGCTGAAGACAGCCATACTCAGGCAGAATATCTAAAAAGAATACTTGAAAAATATAAATATAAAGTCACTGTGACCCACAATGGTGAAGAGGCGCTTGCATCCATTAAAAAACAAAAACCGGATATTTTAATTAGTGATGTAATGATGCCCGAACTCAATGGTTATGAACTCTGTCAAAAAATCAAAGAGAATGACAACCTGAGCGATATTCCTGTCATCCTTTTAACGACACTTTCAGAACCCCAAGATATCATTAAAGGATTGGAATGCGGAGCGGATCATTTTATTACGAAACCGTTTAATGAGGATTTTCTTTTATCACACATTCAATACATATTAATCAACAAAGTATTGCGAAAGAATTCCATGGCGGATATCGGGCTTGAAATTTACTTCGCAGGTCAAAAACATTTTTTAACATCAAATCGGATACAAATCCTTGATCTTTTGTTCTCAACATACGAAGCTGTGGTTCATAAAAACAATGAGCTTGAAAAGACCAACAGTGAGCTTAAAAAATCGTTGGATACGATTAAAACACTGAAGGGATTGATTCCTATTTGTGCCAATTGCAAAAAGATTCGGAATGATGAAGGATACTGGCAACAGCTTGAGGTTTACATTAAAGCCCATTCTCAGGCCGAATTTACACACGGTCTATGTCCCGAGTGTGAGAAAAAAATGTTTGGGAAAGAATAGATTTTATTCCATTTTTATATTATGTGTTGTGAACGCATCATGCTCACAATCCGGGCAGTGTCTGAGTAACATGATTTTCCAAAGGGCATGATGATGTAAATTCCTTTTGCCTCTTTCGAGATGGTCTCAGCCAATTCAAATGCGTGATCCATACCCAACTTCCGCTGATCTTCTCTGTCTTCATATCGTGAAAATTCATGGATTACATTTTCTGGAACACTGATACCCGGAATGCGTCCGCCAGCGAGAAACGCGGCGTTTCTCAAGCTAAGCAAGGGCATCAGACCGGGGAAAAATCTCAATTCCATTTTACCCACTTGATCGTGCAATCTTTGAAAATCATCTATAGTAAATACAGGTTGTGAAAATACAAATTCAGCGCCAGCTTCTTTTTTCTTTTTTAACCAATCTATATGAGGGATTGTCGGCTTGCCTATCGCACAGCCCGCACAGAAATCGGGCGGATTTGCAATTCGTTCGCCGCTGATGGTTTGACCACTGCGCAACGTTCTGACCAAACGGAGCAGTTCTACGGAACTTTTGAGATCGGAGACCCGGCTTGCCATATGTGCCAGGGAACCCAGTGATGGCGAATCCCCGGTAACCGCCAGAATACCCTGAAGGCCGAGATCCCAACAGCCGATGAGGGTTGAATGAATACTGAGCAAGTTCGTCTGCGTCACGGTTTTATGGAAAATGGATGGGACACCCGTCGTCTCCTGAAGACGAGAAGCCACAACCGATGCGTCTCTTCCGATCGTTGCCCCGGCGTTGTCGGGTACATTCAGTAGGTCGGCACCGGCTTGTACAATTTGTTTCGCATTGTTGCAAATCGTTAGGAGATCCAGTGTTTTATCCGCACGAATCTCAACGCTGATCAGAAAAGTGTCTGAGTTCATCAGTTGCCGGATTGTGTTTGGCGTTTCGGTCTTTTCACGGATTTTCGTTGTTATTTCATAGGATTGTTTGACCGACTTCAAGCGTGGTTTGACAGAGACGCCGACCAGTTCTGAGGCAATCAAGCGAATATGTTCTGGGGTTGTACCGCAGCAACCACCAATCAGACTGGCACCCTGTTCCACGAGTTGTTTGGCAATATTGAGAAACTCAACAGGCGGGAAGTCGTACGTTACATAACCTCTTACGATATTCGGATTGCCCGCATTGGGAGATGAGGTCAATGGAAGGCTGGTCCTTTTTGACACATATCGAATCACTTCGACAATTTCATCAGGATGTCGGCAATTGGTGCCAAAAGCAGAAACCTTTGCTTCTTCCGCTGCAGATAGCAATGCATCCATTTTCGTTCTTCCAGTGGATCCGCGTCCCGTATTGCCCATTTGAAAGACAACGGGCAAACCTGCAGATGTAGCTGCTTTCAAGGCAGCCCGTGCTTCACGAAGGTTGACGAAAGTCTCCAATACGATTGCATCGGCTTCGGTGACGCTGTGGCATTGCTCTGCATAAGTATCGAGTAATTGTTGATCAGTATAGTCGTCATGTTTCAGGCCCAGGGAGAGCGGTCCGACCGATGCCCATACCAGGCAGTCATCTCCAGCTACCTCTCTGGCAAGATCGACCCCGGTTTTGTTGATTTTTTCACAGATGGATTCAGCATTCGCCTCCGAAAGCGTGATCGCGTTTGCGGCAAATGTGTTTGTCACCAATATGTTTGAACCCGCATTTTTATAGGCTTTATGAATGGCTTTTACAGATTCAGGTTTTTCGAGATTGAACAGCTCGACAAAAGGCAGCCGTGTGGTTTCCATTTTTCGGAGTTCAGTCCCCATGGCACCACTGCCGATTAAGATTGTTTCGGCTGGGAATAATGTTTTGGTACGGATCATACCAATACCGTTATTTTCATCTTATAAGTGCGCTTATCACCGTCATACTACCACAATGCCGAGTGTGATGTGAAGTTCAATGAGGGATCATGCAAGTTCACGTGGTCTTTTGGCATATAGGACCTTTCTTTGAGTTCAGTTTCTTCAATTTTTCATAAGCCTCTGAAAATTGGATCTGTGCTTTTTCCAAATAGGCAAAAACCTCATCGATATAGCCATCTGCAGAGGCAGACCAGACACGGTTCAAGTATCTTTCCCCTGCTGCAAAATCACTCATCACATCAGTATATGCCTGCAATCCATAGAGGTGGGAGATGCTTTCTCTGGCATTGACGAATGTACCGAGGTCTTCAGGAAAAAGCTGGTCAATGCGGTGCCGTATGTCACCGGGATGAATTGACCCTTTCTCTTCATTGAGTTTTTTCATATTTTCAACAATTCGATTTAAGCTCAATTCTATACTTTTTATATTCGATGTCAATTTATCTTCCGTTTGTGATAAACGTTTTTTGTGTGTACGAACGAGTAAAATACCCACAATGCCTAAAACAACAGCTGCGATAAAGTAATCCCACTGCACAGTTTGCTCATCAAGCACGGCTATCAATGCGCCTGCCAGGAAACCAAATGATATCATTAAGTATCCAATTGTTCTCATGATTTGAACTCCTTTACCATTATCCTGAACTGGAAATCACAAAATAGAGTGCAAAGCCGACGCCAACCAAGGCTTCACCGACAATAAAACCGGCGGCGACGGGAATGCCCACCTCCTCACTGAATCGATGACCCAATTTCCAATCCGATAGCAATCTCAGAACTGTCCCAACACTGTATGTCAACACAATGTTGAATGGAAGGTAAAATCCCAGTCCTACCAGGATACCTAATCCCCCGATACCGGAAGCGCTGAGTATGGCTCCCAGCCCGGCACCGGCGACATATTTTTGAATGGGCACATCTCCCCCCAAAATACCGCTGATCATACTGGCCAGTGCCTGACCCTGCGGAGCCGGAAGTCGATCGCTCCCCAACTGATAGGCCCGGTGCAGGATAAAAATCAACGCCATCATCAGAATGGGACCCAACCAGGAGCCGAGAAACTGTCCGATCTGCTGTTTTCTTGGAGATGCTCCAACAAGGTAGCCGGTTTTCAGGTCTAGCATCAGATCGGTGGCCTGGGCCATCGCCACACAGGCGGCTGCACCCACCATGACAGATGAAATGATGGCGGCTCTGTCTCCGATTCCGCTGCTGATAAAGATGAGAATCGTGATGGCAATCAGGGTCATACCGCTTAACGGTGACCAGTTGGTGCGACCGATGCATTCGGACAGGATAACGCCGGCCATCCAAATCCATAGTGTGCCGAGCAGAGCCATGAAACCGCCCCGGATGATACCCACTTCTTTTGTGGACAATATGGCAATGGCAAAAAGCAACAGGGTCGCTGTGCCTATGGCTATGTAGAGCAGCTTGATCGGCATTTCGTCTTTCGATATGGCCATTTTCGACTTGGCCGCTGTTTGCATGCTTTTGATGGCGCTGATGATCAATGGCAAAGCCAAAACGATACCGGTGAGTGCGCCTCCGATGAGCATGCCGATGCCGACCGGACGAAATAATGAGAGACGCAGATAGTTGGGCATGCTTGTATCCAATGTTTCCAATGTTTCTGCAGTCGGTAAAATACCTATCGAGGAAAGGATGGGAGCCAGAATCCAGTAGCAGACATAACCGCCGACAATAAAGAAAAATCCGCCTTTTCCGGCTATAAATCCCACACCGATGGTGAGGAGTGACACATACCAGACACCATTCATAAAGGCCGGCATGCCGATGATGTTGCCCAGTGCCCAGTCTTCGAAACCGGTAGATTGACTGATAAAATGGACGATACTGCTGATGCCTACTCCGATAAGCAACAGCAAGGCTTTATGAATACCGGCGCCTGGCGATTTTAAAATGGTGGCCACAGCGACACCCCCTGGATAGGTCAACCGCTCGAAATCAATCATTTGCTTCCGTAGTGGAATGATGAAAGCGATTCCGAGAATGCCGCCAGCAATGCAGCCAAAAACCATCAGAACAGCGTTGAATTCTGTTTGGCCCAGGATAAACAAGGCCGGTACAGAAAACATCATCCCCGCAGATGCACCGTTCACAGCACTGGCAACCGTCTGATTGATGTTATTTTCAATAATGCTGTTTCTCCGCAGGATGCCACGCAAGATGCCAAATCCCAGGATAGCGGCCAATTCGGAGCCTTCGATTGAAAATCCGAGAATGAGACTGGCGTAACCGATGCTGAATGCGATCAAACTGCCCAAAAAATAACCCACGATGAGTGCCTGAAGGGTCAGTTCCGGATAGGGCCCTGTCCGAATAACAGATTTTTTCTTTTCTTGCGGTTGTGTCATATTCGATCCTCTTTTGGTTAGTGGTGACCGAGGGTTCCTTATCATTTCTGATGCGCGTTTTTTTGATTCAATGATGGAAATTCATGTTTGTTTTTGTGCATTTTGAGTGAAAATTGGTTGAGTTTGGCAATATCTCTCAATTCGTTCAATTTGATTCCTTCCATTAATGCCTTTTCTTTATTTAGACCATGCTCGATAACATAAGCGACTCGGTCGAGTTTATCATAAGAAAATCCAATGATGTCTGTGTCACGTATTCCCTTCAACATATCGGGTGATGGAGACATCGCCACGATTTCGGCAGGAATGTTAAGAAAACGGGCCAGTTGAAAAACCTGGTTTTTGTAAAGTCTAAATATCGGTTCGATGGGAAGGTCATCCACTCCATTTTCCACGAACCAGCCAACGAACGATTCGGTTCTGTTTGCAGCGCCCACCAGAAGCAGGTTCCGTTTGGCAGCATACACTTCTAAAATTTCTCTCCTCAGGATGTGGCGTATGGAAAAACTTGAAGCGATTCTATCGGGCATAGGCATGATTTGTGAAAGGGAGTGGGTGATCGTTAAAGCTTTTTGTAAACCTTTCTTTTTGTCGGCATTTTTTTTGATCATCCTGTTTCTCCATTTGACAAAAGAATAAACCCGGCAAAACAAGCCAGCGATCAATCTGTTCAACCATGCGGACATTCGGAATATTTTAATAACAAAGGGTTTGTATCCTCCTTGTTCTTTGACTTGTTGACCGATGTGTATCATCTGGAAATGAATCTGTAATTGGTCAGCCAGTTGTTGAGACAATCGTGAGAATTTTTTTTGTGAATAAAAATCGGGGAGGTGTAAACCGTGCACTTTTGAGGGGTCTTCCGTGGCTTTGACCGCTAAAGCTGCTACGACGGCAGAATCGATTCCTCCGCTTATGCCGAGGCAGATGCCTTCTTTGTGACTTTCTTTTATCTTCTCTTTTAAGAATGTGACGATGCAATCCACTGTTTGTTCGCAATTGATTGTCATCGCATCCATAAGAGTCGAGCAATTATTCATTTTTCTTCAATCAATGAGATTATGAACCATCCCTTTTTCTCGGGAAGACGTATCCACCTTTGACTGATAAGAGGAATTTGTTTGTTACAGTCTTCAGTCAGTTTTGCCTAAAAAGTACAAAAAATTATTTTCAAAAAAAAGTTTTAATGTATTCCCATTGATCGTGTATCTTGTGGTATTTTTAATCGCGTCATGAAAATCGTTGTCTTTTGAATCGGCCCCGCAGTAGACCTCTGTACAAATTCCCAGTTGAATCGATATCGATTTTTTATCATCCAAAATAAATTCCCCAAAACACGCATTACAATCCACTTTGCTTTGAACAGTACCCGTATCAGAAAAAAGGATTGTATATTCACCTTTTTGGACATGAATTGGGCTTTTAAAAATATAATGAATCGATGACAATTCCCATCTGGTCCCGATTAATGGCAGGTCTTCACCACGTTGAGTCTTGAATGGATCACACGATATAAGAATCAGAAAAAGGAAAATAGGGTTGAGCAGATGGTTTGACATTTTTTCTTATTTGAATGAATTGACCTGTATGTTGATAGAGGAAGTTACTGAAGGAATTTAGCTTATCTCAAGTTTTGAATCATTTTGTTTGGAGAATCGAAAAGATGAAGCGTTCTAAAATCCGCACTGGGACATAGCCTCTTGAACAAGCTGCTCGTCCTCTTCTTCAGTAAGACCGCTAATTCCCATTCCTCCGATAACCATCTTATTTTTAAAAATGGGCAATCCGCCACCCATACCCGTTATTTTAGGATCGGCCCAATATCCCATATCTTTGTTTGTCTCCCGTGCCCATCTGCCATTTTCAAATGAGGGTTTCCGTTCACGGGCTGCAGTGTAGGCTTTGGCCTGGGCAAGTACTCCGGAGTGAAGTGCGGCATTATCCATACGGCCGTAAACGACCAATTCACCGTGACTGTCTGCAACAGCAACCGATACGGAGATATTTCTTTGCATGGCCAAGGAGATGGCTGCTTCCACCAGCGCTTTGGCTTCTTGATAAGTTATATCCATCCTCTTCCTCCTTGAGCAGTTTGCTTATATTGCTTTCTTCTTTCGATCAGTTGTTTTTTTCTTTATAAACCCTTACATAGTCGATTAAGTATTTCTGTGGAAAGATGGAATCGTCGATCTCACCGCCCCAGCTCCCCCCAAGTGCCAGATTGATCAAGAGGTAATGCGGTTTTCGAAATGCATTTTCAGAACCCTGTCCGGCCTGATCAATTGAAAATGAATAGTATTTGATTTCATCAAAAAAGAAGTCGATCCGATCTGAGTACCACTCAATCGCGTAGATGTGAAAATCCCCGTAGGGTGATTCGGTTTCCAGTTTGCCGCCATTCGATTGATGTGCGCCCTCCACAGCATAGTGGATATTGGCATGAATCAGGTTGGGTTCTCTGCCGATGAATTCCATGATATCGATCTCACCGCACTGCGGCCATCGCACCTCCGACCGGTTGATTCCGAGAGTCCAGATCGCCGGCCAGACACCTTGTCCCCGAGGCAATTTTGCCCGGACTTCGATTCGGCCGTATCTCCAGCTTGCTTTGTTCAGCGTGATCAAGCTCGCTGCCGTGTATTCAGCATATTCCCGATTTTCTCTCCATGAAGCCGAGTCTATTCTGTAATTCGGATTCTTCCATTGTTCTTTTCGTCCTTCAATAACCAGCATGCCGTTTTCGACACGTGCATTTTCCATTCGATTCCGTGTATAATACTGCATTTCATTATTTCGAATGAATCCCTCTTCATAATCCCACTTTGTCTTGTCCGGGAGCCCTTCATAATCGAACTCATCCGACCAGATCATTTCCCATTCACCACTGTAGCCTGAAGCGGCCATGAGCAATAATGCTGTTATCAGTATCTTCATTTTTTTATCTCCTGAAATTTAATGATCGTGATTCGGTTCACGTAAGCCTGTGAGAATATAGATAAAAAAATGATCAAATCCAATCCCTCTGGTCTATAAAAACGGACCGCGTCCGGGACAGGCTCCTATATTACGCCAAGGATCTCCCCTCAGTGACTGTTGAAAAAGTCTCGAAAGGTCATATTTGTCATCCTGAACTTGTTTCAGGATCTTATTAGTAATCAATCAT